>JBGSPW010000260.1:0-84802 GCA_041738395.1 Thermoflexales bacterium | reverse complement strand
GCTCAAGTAAGCGCCCACGGGTACATCGGCGCGCAGCCGGATCAACGTCGCGTCGATCAGCAACTGCTCGAACTCGTCGAGGTAATCAGCGGCGGTGCGCTGTGTGTTTTGTTCCTCGGCAAAGTTCAGCGTCCAGTAAGGCTCGATCTTGAGCTCGCCGTCTTGCAGGGACAGATAGTGTCCCGGCGGCAGCTCATGCACATCACGGAAAATGGTATGCGGTGCCAGCGTGCTCCAGAAAGTGAAGACCTGTGCCAGCGCCTCTGGCTGGATTTCGGCCTGCACCACCGGATGGGTCAATAGCGCCTTGATCTCCGAGCCGAAGATGAGTTGATCATTTTGGAGAGTATAAAACACCGGGCGGATGCCCATCCGATCGCGGGCGAGGAACAAGCGGCGCTGTCGTGCGTCCCAGATGGCAATGGCAAATTGCCCGTTGAGATACTTCAGACAATCGGGGCCGTAATCCTCGTAGAGATGCAAAATGATCTCGGTGTCGCAGTTTGTCGTGAAGCGATGTCCGCGTCGCTCCAGGTCGGGGCGCAGCTCGATATAGTTGAAGATTTCGCCGTTGAAAACAATCCACAGCGTTCCATCTTCATTCCCGATCGGTTGTTGGCCGCCGCTGAGATCGATGATGCTCAAGCGCGCGCTGCCTAAGCCGGCCCAGGCATCATGGTAGACGCCAAATTCGTCCGGGCCACGATGGCGGATCATCGCCAACATCTGCCCGATCTGATCGGGCGAGGTTGGTGGCAATTCGCGGGTATTGACGACTCCGACTATTCCGCACATATCCCCTCGGCACTCTTGTCTGTCCGGCAGTTTTATGCCACAGTGGCTTCACTGGACGCCGACAGCTTGCGCAGCTCGGTCTTCATGATCTTGCCATGAGCATTGATGGGCAGCTGATCGATGAAGGCCACCTCTTTAGGTACCATATAGTTCTCCAGGCGGCTGGCGCAATGCGCGAGGATATCATTGGCCGTTAATGGTGCGCCGGCCCGCAGCACGACAAAGGCTTTGATTGCCTCGCCGCGCACCAGATCAGGCTCGCCGATCACGGCTGCCGTCACGACCTCGGGCAGCTCCACGATACAGTTTTCAATTTGCTGGCTGCTGACGCGATAACCGTAGGTCTTGATGAAATCGGCCTTGCGATCGACGACGAAGATGAAGCCGTCTTCGTCCACGGTAGCCAGATCGCCCGTGTGCAGCACGCCTTCGACGAATTTCTGCGCCGAGGCCTCCGGCTCGTCCAGATAACCGGGGCTGATATTGTCACCCCAGGCATAAATCTCACCCACTTCGCTCGGCTTGATGTCAGCGCCATCCTCGTCCATGACGCGGAGTGTGACGCCGGGGATGCCGCGGCCGATCGAGGCCAGCTTGGTCCCTAGCATAGCCGGTGGCAAATACGACAGGCGCGCGGTGGCCTCCGTCTGCCCATACATGACAAACACCTCGCCGTAAGGGACAGCCGCGATCAGCTCCTGAATCAAGACGGGCTGCAATTTGCCGCCAGCTTGTTGAACCTTGCGCAGCGATTTGATCTGCCGTTTGGGAAACGTGGAGTTCCGCAGCAAGCTTTGATAGGTGGAGGGCACACCGGCAAAGCCCGTGCATTCCGTGGCCTCCATGAGATCGAGCACCGTTTCTGGATAAACGAAATTGTTCGACAGCACTAACGATCCGCCTGCGCGCAAGTGCGTGTGCAACAAAGAGGTGCCGAAGCAGTAATAGAACTGCAAAACGGCCATCATCCGATCGGCCTGGCTGAGATCGAGATACTCGATAATCGACGCAGTATTGGCTTGAATGTTGCGATGCGTAATGCGCACGGCGCGCGGCTTGGCCGTGGTACCGCTGGTAAACATGAGCGCGGCATCTTGTTGGACATCCATGTCGGTAGCGGCCGGCCACACCAGTGCGCCACTTTCCTGCAAGATGTCGTCGAAGATTGTGGGCAGTTCCGCCGGAAAGGCTGCCGCAAATCGGCGCTGAATGCGCTTCTCGGCCAGCATGATCTTGCAATTCACAAAGGCTTGCATGGCGTTGACCGAGTCGGTCGTCAGTGTGGTGGCAAACGGAACCGCCACCGCGCCGAGCTTGAGTGTTGCCAGATAGGCGGCTACCCAAAACAGCGAATTGTTGCCTAGAATACCGACACGATCGGTTGGGCCAACTCCGCGGGCCAGCATTTCTGCAGCCAGTCGGGCACTGGCTGCGCGCAAGTCGGCGTAGGTATGCTGAACTTTGTTGGCAATGATGGCGATATCGCTATCGCGTCCGTGTTCCAGAAGATAATCGGCAGTGTTCATGCTTCATCTCCAGTTTGCCGGATCGGTTTGCTGGATGCTGTCGGCATTTCGACGGAGTGAACCCAGCAAGCCGATCGGCTATAAGATTGCCGCTGAGAGGCGCTACGCGAGCGCAATACACCCTGGCCAGATCGCCGCATCAAGCGGCACATGCTGGCAGAACGGTCAGGCAGGTTGACCGGTTTTGCGGCGGATGTAGGCCGCGATCTTGGCGACCGAGTCGAAATTATCTGGGACGATGTCTTCATCGGCCGTTTCCAGCTGGAAATTTTCTTCGACGAACATGATCAACTCCATCACGTTCATTGAGTCGATGATGCCATTGTCAAGAAATGACGCGTCGTCAGGATAGGGATACCCCTTTTTGTTGAACAAGATGTTTTGGGCGATGTGCTGGCGGATGATTTCCTCAGGCGTAGACACGATAAGACCTCATTCGAGTAGGGTGCTTGGTTTCAAACTGCTTTTGATTATACACCCACGGGTTTGCCAAGTGTTGGAGTAGAAAAGGCGTCATCCAAAAGCCCGGTATATTTTTCGTCAAAAGCAAACATGAATCCAGTCACTTTTCCTCCTTTTGTTGTGAATGCGTTAGGGATGGTTAGAGCTGCAAACTTCGGTCTTGAAATCGGAGGGGATAACGTCCAAATCATTGCGGCGCGCGGCATTCCGGCTAGATGGCGGGTGCGATTAGCGCTGGCTCGCGCAGGGGTTTTGACGAAACATTTACCAGTCTCTCTCTCATTTGGGCTGAATTCTCAAACATCGGACAAACTCTGCGTCGTTACAATCAAACTGATCCTGTTGTTTCCAATTCACTTTGCGGTCACATCATGCGAATTGCCGCTTTCACCGCTGACCATCTCAACTTTCTGCAGATGGCGCTTGTTTGCCAGGAACTGCGCCGACGCCACGAGGTTTCCTTGATCTATCCGGGACGCTCGCAAGATTTTCATGCCACGCGGGGCTTTGTCGCGCAGCTGGCCTTGCCGGAACCGGACATCAAGCTGGACCTCACACCAAGCGCGTATCAGTTCGCGCTGGCCCAGCTGCTGACTCGCCTGGAAAGAACGTTGGCAGAGCGGCGCCCCGATATGGTGTTGGTCGGCGATGGGACCACGGTAGCCTTGGCCGCCACGTTGGCTGCCGCACGTCTACATATTCCTGTTGTACGGTTCGAAGCTGGACGACGTTCCTTTGACAAACTTGCGCCTGGCGAGATCAATCACCTGGTGAGCGATCGATTGGCCGATCAGTTGTTTTGCGGGACGGAGGCGGCATTGGCACGCCTAGCCCAAGAGGGGATTGTCGCAGGTGTGCACTTGAGTGGGGCGGTGCAAGCCGACGCAGTGCGCCGTTATTACCCGCTGGCGCTGCGGCAGTCCAGCATTCTTTCGCGCATCGGGCTGCCACCCAACGTGTATGTGGTAGCGTTGATCGAGCATCTGCAACTGGTGGACGGCACCGGGCAATTGCATGGCGTCGTCGGCGCGCTGAATGCCATTCGTGAACCCATCGTGTTAGCCAGTTTTGAGGATACGCCACCGGCATCTGGGGTGCGCGATTTGACGACGACTGCGCATGTGCTGCCCGTCAGTCTAGTGGAGTACGTCGATTGGTTGACTCTGGCCGGCAGTGCACGTGCCATTATTACGGATTCTAGCGAAGTGCAGCGCGAAGCCTACTTGCTGGGTGTGCCGTGCATCACGCTGAGTGATGAGACCGAGATGCCTGAAACGCGGATGGCCGGGTGGAATGAGTTGGTAGGTACATATCCCGATCGAATCATCGCGGCTGTGCGGGACTTTGTGCCGCCGTTGGAGCGGCCACCGGTGTTTGGCGACGGCTATGCTGTAGAGCGTATTGGTGAAGTCCTCGCTACGCAGTCCGTTGAATTTGGCGGCAATTACACCCGCGTTGTAGCGGACCTGCGGCAGCGAGCCTATGCCATGTAGCGCGATAACCTGAACGCTTCGCCGCCGCCCTCACGACCCGGTAGTCTTGAGGGCGGTGTGTTGTTTGTCAACCGATTCGGCGTACCATTTCCCCTTGATCCATTCTTTCACGCGCGCCAATTCCTATTCAGGCAATGTTGCCGAACCTTCCTGGTTGTCCATAGATTTCACAGATTTCTTCATCGGTTTAATCTGCGTTATCTGTGGACGATCGGCAGGCTGAGTGGATACATTTTATCAACATAGAGCCGGGCGCGGGTTAGCGCTGCCAAAGTTATTGTGCGACGAATGGGCGGCAAAGCCCATCGGATTAATGTCTGAAATAGCCGCGCTGTAAAGGGTGCACGTCGTCGACGGTGATGAAGGCCACCGGATCGATCTGTTCGACGAGGGCGCGCACGGTCTGCCGGTGCCGCCGCGCGACGGCGGAGTTGACGACGGTGATGGTGCCCGCGCGGCCCTGCGCGGCGAATTCGGTGACGGCGAAACCGGCCTCGCGTAATAATTGCGCAATAGCCGGGCCGTGCTCTGGTGAATAGATGCGGAACATGATGTAGCCCAGAGCCAGGCGCTCTTCTGCGACCATGCCGATGATGACGCCCGTGCCGAACCCGGCGGCGTAACCGATCACGGTCCACAGGTTAAGCGGCCCTTGCAACACGGTGCTGACGGCGAGAATGAAAACAGTCGCCTGAACGGCCCCCAATGCTCCAGCGATGAACTTCCAGCCGCGCATGACGAACAGCAGGCGCAGCGTATCGAGCGACATGTCAATCACGCGCATGAAGAAGACGAATAGCCCGGCGACGAGGGGTGTCATAGGTGATACCTGCCTGTAGGTAAGATTTGGCGACTTTTCTAGCTTCAGCGGGAAAGTGCCGATTAGAAACCTGGTTTCTCCAGCTAATCGTTCCATTCCTTCTGAAATGAAGAAACCCGGTTTCTTGGCCCAGGTGATCCCGTTCAACTCGGAAGAGTCGATTCCGCTTAGTATACCTCAACGCGAGGTGCTTCTAAACACCGTCAGTGCCACGCTGCACGAGCAGCAAGGCGATCTTGCGTTCACTGGGCATCCGTCGCCGCGAGATCATCTACTATTTGAAAAATGAAAGCGGCCGATTGCTCCCTTGCCCCTCTCGCAGTATACTGATACCAACCTCGTTGCAGGACGTGAAGCATGACTGACCCACGCGCCGCTGAAATCGCTCAACTGGAACAATCGATTGCCGTGCTGGAAGAACAACAACGCGCGCTCGGCATTGACCTATCCTTGCCGCTTCAATTGCAACGCGAGCGTCTCGCTCAATTAGTGCAGATCGTGCCTGCGGTCATGTCCGGCCAAAGCGGCGGCATTAACGCCAAAGCCGATCGCATCGACATCGGCGGCGATGTGGTGGGCCGCGACAAAATCACGATCACCTACACCGGCGAGGATCCGCAAGCACCGCTGGCTTTGCGCCGCTATCTGGAATGGGTGCGCGACACCTGCGCGCCGCTACGGCTGACCGACATCACCAAAAGCGCGGCGCGATCCGATCAACAACCGCTGGGCTTGAAGAATGTCTACGTCGATTTGAATTTGGATTTTCGCGTGCCAGCCAACTTATCGCTCGCCCAATACTACAGCCAGTTGGAAACGCATCGACCGCGCGAACGCGACGAACCTCTTACTCGAAGTGATCAAAGACCCGTGCCGGCGTTAGAAGCATTGGCCTATCATCCGCAGCTGGTGTTGTTGGGCAAGCCCGGCTCAGGCAAGACAACCTTGAGTTCGTATCTCGCCTTGAATCTGGCCGAAGCGGGGTTGGGCGACGAAGTGGCGCTGCGACGATTGGGATCGAATTGGACGCACACCTCCATATTGCCGGTGCGGGTGATCTTGCGGAAGTTCGCGGCGACGCTGTCGCCCGGTCTCAAACAGGGCCGCGCCGTGCAGCTCTGGCAATTCATCGCCGCCGAATTGACCAACTGCGGCCTGCTGGCGAAGACTGGGACGATCCTGCAAGAAGTGGCGGCGAAATCCGGCGCGCTGTTTATCTTCGATGGCCTGGACGAAGCCGGTGATGAGGCGCGCCGCACGCGCGTCATTGAGGCCGTCAGTGAATTTATGCGCAGCGCGGGCCAGCAGTGTCGCTATCTGTTGACCGCGCGCCCGTATGCGTGGGACGAATCCGCGTCCCTGCCACGGGCCGTTGAATTGGGCCGAGTCTATCGGCTGGACGATCTGGATCTTGATCAAATCAACACGTTCATCGAGCACTGGTATCGGGCTGTGGCCGCGATTGGCTGGTCGTTGAACGACACGCCCGCCAATAAGACGCTTAATTTACAGACCGCCGTGCAGCGGTCTGATCTGCAAACGCTGGCGCGCAATCCACTGCTGTTGACGTTGATGGCGACGCTGCACAGCAACCTGACGCGCCTGCCGGACGATCGCGCCGATCTGTACAACGAAGTCGTCGATCTGCTCTTGCAGCGTTGGAACGAAACCAGCGGCGCAGATCAGGGCTTGCTCACTGCCCTGGATATTCCAAGCTTGCGCCTGAGCAGTCTGCGCGAAACGATCGAGCGATTAGCCTTTGACGCGCACGCGGCCAGCGTGGGACAGCCGGACACCACGGATATTTCTGAAGTGACGCTGCTGCGGGCCTTTGATCCGTTGTTGAAAAGTTGGGACAAGGCCGCCATCGTCGTCGATTACATCGAGCAGCGCGCCGGGCTGTTGATCGGGCAGGGCGCACGGCGCGGCGAGCGGCAGTTCACGTTTCCGCATCGCACCTTTCAAGAGTACCTGGCCGCGGGTCATCTGGTGAATCGGCCTAACTTCGGCGCGCAGGTAGTCGATCTGGCGCAGGCCGATCCCGCGCACTGGCGTGAAGTGCTGGTGCTGGCGGCGCGCTGCGCGGGCACCGAACGCGGCGTGCTGGCCGTCGATGCGCTGGTTCACCATCAAAGTGTTGACGAGTATCTGCGCCAACACTCGCAACCCACGGCGCGCGACTGGCAGACGGCGATCCTGGCGGGCCTGCAACTGTTGGAGATCGGATCGGTGGCGATCGATAGCCGTGAAGACTATTGCGTGGTGCGCGAGCGCGTGGCACACTGGTTGGTGAAGTTAATTGAAGCGCCGCGCACTTTATCCTTGCCCGAACGGATTGAAGCGGGCAATACCCTGGGCCGCCTGGGTGATCCGCGCTTTGAAGTGCAGCACGCTGCCGATGGTACTGCTTACATTCTGCCCACGCCTTTGCGTATTAAGGCCGGCCCGTTTGAGATGGGCAGCAACAAAGACGAAATACCTTACGCTGACAAATACTCAAAGGCCACCAGGAACAAGCGCCACATTGTCGAGGTTGCCGAGTTTTTGATCAGCCCTTATCCGGTGACTAATGCAGAATATTTCTGTTTTGTGAGAGCCACTCGCGCCGAAGCGCCCGAACACTGGCGCAGCAGCGAGGTGCCGCCCGGCTTGCAGAACCATCCCGTGGTCTATGTTTCGTGGCGTGACGCCATCGCCTATTGCCAGTGGCTCTCACAAGTCTCCGGGCAAGCCGTGCGCCTGCCCACCGAGGCTGAATGGGAAAAGGCCGCGCGGTGGGATCAGGCGAAGAAACAATCGCGCGTGTATCCGTGGGGCGATGAGTGGGACAGCGTGAAATGCAACACTGACGAATCGGGGATCGGCGCAACCACGCCGGTTGGCCTGTATCCCGATGGCGTTAGCCCCGCTGGGTTGTTTGATGCCGCCGGTAATGTGTGGGAGTGGACGCTATCTAAATTCACCAACTATCCTTATGAAGCCAACGATGGCCGCAACGAAATCGATCGCAGTGACCCGGCGCGGGTGTTGCGTGGCGGGTCTTGGAACTTCAATCTAGACTACGCTCGCTGTGCCTCCCGCAGCGGCGGTTTCCCCGTCCATCGTATCGGCTACGGGTTTCGTTGTTTAGTGTCCCCCGGCTCTCGCCGTTGAACCCCTGATCCCTGTCGGTCAAGACCTGGCAGGTTTCCCGGTGATGATCAGCCCTTGCTCACCGCGAGCCATTGCCGCCGGACAGACTGACCAGATCATGAGGTGGAAACCTGCCAGGTCTGCCAGCGCTGCGTTATCTAATGGTCAAGACCTGGCAGGTTTCCCAGTGATGATCAGCCCTTGCTCACTGCGAGCCATTGCCGCCGGACAGACTGACCAGATCATGGGGTGGAAACCTGCCAGGTCTGCCAGCGCTGGACAACAAGCCAGAACGCCCGATCCGCAACTGGGATCGGGCGTTCTGGCTGTGTTAGTTCGTGATCGACCGTCGGCCTTCACCCGTGGGGGCAGGGCGACATTGCTTGCTTAAACCTTTATCAACTGAGCGGCTACGCGATAGCTTCCGCTCCGGCTGTTGCCACGGTGTGGTCATCTTCTACAGAGCTACCTGACACACCCACTGCGCCGATGATGGCTCCTTCTTTGTTTTTCAACAGGACACCACCGGGGAACGTGATCAAGCCGTCGTTGGAATGTTCGATGTTAAACAGCGGGCCGCCGGGCTGCGCTAACTTGCCCAAGTCCCCGGAAGGCATATTAAACATCCGCGCTGTTTTGGCTTTCTTAATCGCAATATCAATGCTCCCCAGGAAGGCGTCATCCATTCGAATGAACGCTTTGAGGTTCGCGCCGGCGTCAACGACCGCGATGTCCATTTTTGTTTTGATTTTTTCGGCCTTCTTGAGGGCGGCCTCAAGAACTGCTTGTGCTTGTTTGGTCGTAATGTCTGCCATTTGAAATCCTCCTAAGTGCCATGGGTGCCGTGAGGGACGGGTGAGCTGTCTTGCCTATTATCGGGCGGCAAGTCGCACGCCTCTGTGTCGTAGAAGCTACGCCGATCGTTGATCGTGATGTAGACTCTCGCTCCAACCAAGCCGCTGCCCGGACAGGCTCACGCCCTCTACTCGGAAGCGGGACGGCTAGGGAGAAGTCATTATTTTGCGCAGCTGTGGCTGAGGTTGTTTTGCCCGGCAGCGGTGCTGAGTCTCAATGACCTTGTGGGCCTTTTTGTTTTCCTACCCTAGTGTCAATACTGTTAAGATAAGGCTCCAAGCCCGCGTCCTCGCGGGCGGACCAACCGCGAGGACGCGGTTGACGAACACTAACTAAACAGTATTGACCCTAGTGTAAGGCAATAAACCGGCGTGGTCTTATGACGTTTGTCATGTCCAACACCCGCAAATGTCACCCACAAATAAAACGCCCGATCTCAGTTAAGAAGCCGTCAAAGAATAACTCCGCAGATTGCTCCAGGCTGGATGGTCACATCCAGCCCTCATCGCCGGATTTGCAATCCGGCGGGAGCGTCGAAAGTGCGGGCTTATTTCTTGGCAAGCCCTAAGGATCGGGCGTTCTGGCTGTGTGATAGATGTCAAGGCTTGCGCGCTCTTCGACCGCG
The DNA here is from genome assembly GCA_041738395.1 of Thermoflexales bacterium. Lineage (GTDB taxonomy): Bacteria > Chloroflexota > Anaerolineae > Fen-1058 > Fen-1058 > Fen-1058. The sequence continues at coordinate 75,094 of JBGSPW010000260.1, read as the reverse complement.
TCCGTGCGGTCGAGATCATCTGCGCGGACGCGGATGTGGAGCATTGTAAGACGCGCGCTTAGACTTTCGGCCCCGCCGCAATCACTTCCTCCGGCGTCTGGTCGCTGAATTTCTTCATATTCTCCACGAACCTCGACGCCAATTCCTTGTACTTGTGACCGTGCTCGTCTCGGCTGGGCCAGGCGCTGGCCGGATCGAGCACACTGTCCGGCACTTCGGGGCAATGCTTAGGCACTTCGAAGCCGAACACCGGATCGGTGGTGTACTCTTCGTTCAACAACGTGCCGGTCAGCGCCGCATTGAGCAGGGCGCGCGTGTACTTGATGCTGATGCGCTTGCCGATACCGTACGGCCCGCCCACCCAGCCGGTATTCACCAGCCAGCAGTTTACGCCATAGTGTTGAATCTTGTGCTTCAGCAAGTCCGCATACACCGCCGGATGATGCACCATGAACGGCCCGCCGAAACACGCGCTGAACGTGATCTCTGGCTCATCGCGCAGGCCCGCTTCGGTGCCCGCAATCTTCGCCGTGTAGCCGCTAATGAATTGGTACAGCGCTTGATCGGGCGTGAGCCTGGCGATGGGGGGCATGACGCCCGACGCATCGCACGTCAGCAGGATGATGTTTTTGGGATGTCCGCCGCGTTTCTCGGCCACGGCATTGCCGATGAATTCCAGCGGATAGGAACCACGGGTGTTTTCCGTGATCGTGGCGTCGTCCAGATCGATCATGCGGGTGACGGGATCGAACACCACGTTTTCGAGGATGGTGCCAAACCGATGGGTGGTGGCGTGAATTTCAGGCTCGGCGCTGGCCGATAGTTCGATCACCTTGGCGTAGCAGCCGCCTTCGAAGTTGAACACGCCGTCGTCGCCCCAGCCGTGTTCGTCGTCGCCGATAAGGCCGCGCGTCGGATCGGCGGACAGTGTGGTCTTGCCCGTGCCCGATAGGCCGAAGAACAACGCCGTGTCGCCCGCTGCGCCGATGTTAGCCGAGCAGTGCATGGGCAGCACGCCCTTCAGGGGCAGCAGGTAATTCATCACCGTGAAGATCGATTTCTTGATCTCGCCGGCATAGGCTGTGTTGCCGATGAGGCACAGCCGCTGCTCGAAGTTGAGCGCGATGAAGGTGTTGGTGGCGGTACTGTCGATCGTCGGGATGCCCTTGAAGCCGGGCGCGACGATTACCGTGAAGTCCGGGACGTGGCGGCGATATTCGTCGTTGCTCTTGGGCACGATGAACATGTTGCGCGCGAACATGCCGTGCCAGGCCAGTTCGTTGACGAGGCGCACGGGCATGCGATGCTCCACATCCGCGCCGACGTAACAGTCTTGCACGAAGAGATCGCGGCCTTGCAGATAGCCTTGCATGCGGCCATAGAGTTCGTTGAACTTGTCCGGGCTAAAGGGGCGATTGTACTCTCCCCACCAGATGTGGTTTTCGGTGGTGGCTTCCCGCACCACAAATTTGTCGTTGGCCGATCGGCCGGTGTGCTTGCCGGTGTTGGCGATCAGCGGCCCTTCGTGCGAGAGGCTCGCCTCGCCCCGAAAAATCGCTTCTTCCACCAGCGCCTCGGTCGGCAGATTCCAGTAGACCGTGCCGAGGTTCTCCAGCCCGAAATTGATCAGGCCGTAATCGGGTTTCAGCGCGGCCGCCTGCGCCGCTGCCGGTGTCTTGATGTTGAGTAGGTTGGTCATAGGTGATCTCCTGTCGGGCCCCCGTCATTGCGAGGAGCGTTTTTGGCGACGAAGCAATCTCTCATCTCATGTCGCGGAGATTGCCGCGCACACTACGCTCGCAATGACGCGACTACATCCAATCCCGGATCAGCTTCTTATCGCCGATGTAAATCTCATTCGGCGACGTCGGATCGAGCGCCCAGCGGATGCGCGCCACGCCTTCGGTCACATCCTTGATGGTGCCCGCATAACTCAAGCGCAGGTGGCCTTCCAGGCCGAACTCTTTGCCGGGCACGGTCACGACCTTGGCTTTCTTCAATAGCATATTCGCCAGCTCCACCGAGTTGGTGCTGTACGCGCGGAAATCGGGCAAGCAGTAGAAGGTGCCGTGGGGTTTGATGCACCTCACGCCGGTGAAGGCGCGGAGCTCCGTCATCATCACGTTGCACTGATTCTCGATCGTCAAGCGGAGCGCATCGACCACGCTTTGCAGACCGTTCAAGGCGCCTTCGGCCGCGGCCTGTGACACCAGTGCGGTGCACGATGTGATCTGGCTCTGCACGTTGGTCATCACTTCCACCAATTTGCGATTCGCGATGCACCAGCCGATGCGGAAGCCCGTCATGCCATAGGCTTTGGCGATGCCGTTGATGACGATGATCTTGGTGGCTTCGACATCTTTGTCGCTGTACTTGTAGGCGGGCAGCCATTTGTGTCCGCTGAAGACCAGCTTGTGATAGATGTCATCCATGATCAAATAGATGTTCTTCTTCTCGCAGAAGTCCACGACTTGCGCCAGAAATTCTGCGGAGAACATCGCGCCCGACGGATTGTTGGGGCTGTTGACGATGAGCGCCCTGGTGGAGGAACTGACCGCGCGCTCGATGTCGGCCAGGCGCGGCTCGAAGCGGCCGTCCTCCGGCGTGACGATGACCGGAATGCCGCGCACCATCTTGATCATTTCGGGATAGCTCACCCAATAGGGCGCGAGCACGATCACTTCATCATTCGGATCGAGCAGCGAGTAGAACACGTTAAAGAGCGATTGCTTCGCGCCCGACGAGACGATCACGTTTTCCGGCGCGACGACTTTGTCGTAGTTATCTTCGGTGTACCGGATGATGGCTTTCTTCAGCGAGGGCATGCCATCGGTGGGCGAATACTTGATGTCGCCCGAGTTGAGCTTTGCCGCGGCGCTCACTAAGGCTGGAAACGGCGTCTTGTTCTTGGGCTCGCCAATGCCCAAGTGGATAACGGCTTCGCCGCGCTCGCGAAGTAGCCGCGCTTCTTCGTTCATCTTCAGCGTCGGCGATTCGGCGATCGATCGGGCCAAGATGCTGATACTCATAGATCGCTCCTGTGAATGAGTTTGAGTCGGTGTCATCTGCCGGTTTTGCGCGTAGACAGATCGCTATCTCCCGCTACAGCAGCTGCATTTGACTTCGAAAGACTATATCGCAACCGCATGCCGAAGTCAACCATGTATTTGTCACTGATGCGGCATGTCATTCATAACTATGCAATCTGACCAACCGCGTCGCGGCCAGATTTGGAAGGTTGCTGTGGTAGAATATTGCTCATGATCGCGCATCAACCGACTAACTGATTATCCGACACATGATTACTCCTCAGGCAATGTCGCCGAACCTTCCTCAGTTCAATCTGCGTTATCTGTGGACGATCGGCAGGCTGAGTAGATACGATACATGACTTCTCGACTTACCGTGGTAGGCGGCGGACTCGCCGGATGTGAAGGCGCATGGCAAGCGGCCGAACGTGGCATCGACGTGGTGCTGTATGAAATGCGTCCGATCCGTAATACCCCCGCGCACACGACCGATCAACTGGCCGAGTTGGTCTGCTCCAATTCTCTGGGCAGCAACTTACCCGATCGGGCCTCGGGCCTCCTCAAGGCTGAGCTGCGTTTGCTCAACTCCTTCATCATGCACGTGGCCGATGCGACGGCGGTGCCTGCGGGTGGGGCGCTGGCGGTGGATCGTGAACGTTTCGCGCAGATCATCACCGAGCGTATTACGCAGCATCCACGCATCGAGCTGCGGCGTGAAGAGGTAAAGGCTATTCCAGACGGGCCGTGTATCATCGCCAGCGGGCCGCTGACAGCCGATGATCTGGCGCGCGACATCGCGCGTTTGACGGGGCAGGGGCAGCTGTATTTCTACGACGCCATCGCGCCGATTGTCGAAGCGGACTCGATCGATCTGACGATCGCTTTCCGCCAATCGCGTTACGAAAAAACAGGTGAGTCCGAACCGGCAGGTGATTACCTCAACTGCCCCTTCACGAAAGAAGAATATGATACCTTTATCGAGGCGCTGCTTTCAGCGGAGCGGATCGAACTGCGCGACTTCGAACGCGAGGATGCCAAGTTCTTCGAAGGCTGTCTGCCGATTGAAATCATGGCCAAGCGCGGGCACGCTGCGCTGGCTTATGGGCCGATGAAGCCGATCGGGCTGCGTGATCCGCGCACGGGAAAACGTCCGCATGCCGTCGTTCAATTGCGGCAGGATAATCTGGCCGGAACGCTGTACAATATCGTCGGCTTTCAGACCAACTTGAAGTGGCCCGAGCAAAAGCGAGTCTTGCGCTTGATTCCCGGTTTGGCAAATGCAGAAATTCTGCGCTACGGTATGCTGCATCGGAATACATTCATCAACTCACCGCTCTTGCTCAATCCGACGATGCAGTTTCGCACGCGGGTCGATTTGTTTTTCGCCGGACAGATTACGGGCGTTGAGGGTTACATGGGCAATGTCGCCAGTGGGCTGGTCGCGGGACTCAATGCCGCGCGTTTATTGCACCATGAGACGCTGCTGGAATTTTCCCCCGTGACAATGCTAGGGGCGTTGTGCTACTATGTGACTCACGCTGATCCTAAGGATTTCCAGCCGATGAAGGCTAACTTTGGTATTCTGCCGGCATTGGAAAATGCCCCACGGGGCAAGCGCGATCGGTTTCGCTTGTTTAGCCGGCGTGCGCTTAACGCGCTGAGCGAGTTTGCACTTCTCGCGTAAGTCCGCCTTCGCGTAGGCAGATCGTGCGACATGGAATCAGTCGATTTCAGTTTTATCTTTGAAAAAGAAAACGCTATGCGAAATATACGCCTTGTATCTAATTCCTCTGCTCTGGTTGGGTATTGTGTTTGGACTTGCAGCTTGCAGTGGAGCAGGGCCAACTTCCTTCATTTCCCCAACTTCAGTGGTTCCCACCCCGCGCCCTGCTTTCAGTGGCGACTCCGCCTACCAATATGTAACGGCGCAGACCAATTGGGGGCCACGCCCCACCGGGTCGGAAGCAGGTTGGAAAACGGGGGATTACATTATCGAGCAGCTAAAGCGATCGGGCTGGCAAGTAGAAACGCAAGAGTTCGAGTATCAAGGTGCTAAGGTGCGCAACATCATTGGCAAGCTGGGGCAGGGGCCGGTGACCATCATCGGCGCACACTACGACACGCGTCGTCAAGCCGATAACGACCCCGATCTCACTAAGCGTACGCAACCCGTGCTCGGCGCGAATGACGGGGCTAGTGGGATGGCGGTGTTGAATGAAAAACTCTGGAAAACAGCCGAGACGTTTAGGATTTGCACAAGTCTTCATCCCGCAGTATAAATGGACTATAATCGATGACCATCTTCCGTTCGCGCAGTGCGGCAGTCGATTTGATTGACTTCGACTATCCGGCCTGGCGCACAACGCACGATACCGCCGATAAAGTCAGCCCGCTCAGTCTGGAGCGCATCGGCCGAACGATCAAGACCTGGCTGGAGCAGACCCCACCATGACGACGACACCCCTGCGCCCCGATCTGGCGCATCGTGCCACTTTAGGCCGCTGGCTGCGGATTCAGACCGAAGCGATTACGCGGCCCTGGATCAATGTGGTTCTGGCCCGGCGCGTTTATCGCCCAGAACAGATCACGCCGTCGATCACGGAAGAGGCTTTGTACCAACTCTACGAGGGGTTGACCGCCGCTTTAGAGAGTGGTCGCTACGCGGCTTTGGATGATCATATTTCAGCCGTCACGCGGGCCGGATATGTGAGCGGTTATCCGTTGAATGATTTGATGCTGATTCTTTCCGCGCTAAAAACGGAGATTTGGCAGGCGGTGTCCGTGGCCTTTCCACCGCTGGAGGCCTTAAATTATTTGCGTTCACTGGACGCGGTATTTCAAACAGGATTGTCCTATCAAGCGCGCGTCTTTGCTGATTTGGTTCAGCACGATCTGACCAGTGAACTTGAACGCACCCGCGGCCAGCTCGAAAAGCTCGATCAGACGAAGAGCCGCTTCATCAGCATTGCCGCCCACGAACTCAAGACCCCCTTGACCCTGATTCAAGGCTATTCCGACATTCTCGAGCGCGAGCTGGGTTCCACTGCAAGTGAAGCAGTCCACATGGCGCTGAACGGTTTATCGTCGGGCGCACATCGCTTGTTGACAACGGTGAACGACATGATCGCCGTGTCGCAGATCGATGCGCAATCGCTGCAGCTGACGTTTCAGTTGAGCTCGCTGCCGCACATCCTGCAGATTGTGCTGCAAGATTTGCGTGGCAGCCTGGAAGAACGCACGCTCACCTTCACGATGAAGCCGATTCCACCCGAATTAGGATCGTTCTACGCCGATCCCCAGCGGGTGTATCAAGTCTTTGATTACGTCATCGGCAACGCGATTAAATACACCCCCGATGGCGGCGCCATCACGATCGCGCTGGACATGCTCGATGGGCCGGCGGACGTGGAGCATTTTGTGGAAGTGAGCATCAGCGATACCGGCATTGGCATTGCGCCGGAGGATATTCCGCACTTGTTTGACAAGTTCTACAGCAAGACCGATATCTCGCGCCATTCCAGCGGCCGCACCAAATTCAAAGGGGGCGGCTCGGGCCTGGGGCTATCGGTGGTGAAAGGGATCGTCGAAGCGCATGGCGGCAAGATCGTCGTCGAAAGTCCCGGCTACGATGAGGAGAGGTGTCCGGGTACCACCGTGCGGATTTTCTTGCCTGTGCGGTATGCGCCGCCTTCATCGGTCGGCCGCGATCGGCTAGGCTTGTCAAGTAGTTCGACTTAACGGACGTTCGTCGTTATTATCCCCAGAGGAGGAATTTTCATGATCGCTTTGTTTGATGTCGCATTGGGCGCTAAAGTTGGCCGCATTACCGAGCAGCAGTTGCAAGCCTTGATGGGCTGGATGGAGGAGGAAAGCACCGAAGATCGCGAATACTATCTCACCGCGGAAGATTGCGAGTTGATGGAAGAGCAAGGGATTGATCCCACTTTGATCACAGTGCTGCGCGAGGCGCTGAAGGGGCGCGAGGATATGGACCTGCGCTACCAGAGCGAGTAGCCGCGATCCCACCACGCCGTATCCTGTGCGAAGCACAGGCGGCGCGCTAGGCGAAAGACGGGGATTATCTCACGCTACGCGCACCAGAAGACGGGGATTATTTCATGACACCACTCGAATCAAAAATCACTGAAGTTGTCGTGTTTCCCGATCGGTCCCGCGTGACCCGCCGGGGAACCATCGTGTTGGAAGCCGGGCTGCACCAGATCGAGTTCGTCGATCTGCCACGCACGGTGGATACCGATTCGCTGCGTGCCACCGGGCAGGGCAGTGCGGCCGCGGTTCTGCTGGGCGTCGAAGCACGCCGGGTGTTCTATAGCGATACTCCGGCCGTCGAGGTGCGCGAGTTGGAACAGCGGCTGGAAGAGCTGCAGCTGCAGGACAGCACACTGGCCGATCAACAAGCGGCGGCCGAGGTTCGCCTCAATTTTGCCAAAGGGCTGGCCGAGAAAGCTACCGAGCAATTGGCACGCGGCCTGGCCTTTGGTCGCGCCGATATCGCGCAAAGCGGCACGTTGATCGATTTTGTGCAGCAGCAGATCGATCAGGCGCAATCTGTGCTGCGCGCGGTGCAGCAAAAGCGGCGCGACCTCGCCAGACAGATTGAGAAGGTCAACAACGATCTCAATCAACGCCGGACCGCGCGGCCACGCGAGCGCTTGGCGGCCGTCGTCGAGGTGGAGATCAAGCGTGCCGGTGAATTGACCCTGGAGTTGACTTACCTGGTAAGCGGCGCCGGCTGGACGGCGTTGTATGATTTGCGCTTGACCGAAACAGCTGAGCCGAAGTTACAACTGATGTACCTGGGTCAGGTGACACAGCGCAGCGGCGAGGATTGGGTCGATGTGGCGCTGACGCTCTCGACGGCCCGCCCGGCCCTAACAACGCTGCAGCCGGATTTGAAGCCGTGGTATCTGAACGTGTATGCACCGCCACCGCCCGCGCCCGCGCCACAAGTCCGAGCCGCAGTGATGCGCAAGATGGAACTCGCAGAAGCGCCGCCCGAATTGGACGCGGTGTCGTTTGGAGCAGCGCCCGCGCCAGTGGCGATGGAAGCGTTGAGCGCGCAAGTCAGTGCCGAAGGTGCATCGGTAACATTCCAGCTGGTGCAGAAGGTGTCCGTGCCCAGCGATGGCTCGCCGCACAAGGTGACGGTAACGACGTTCGATCTATCACCCAAGATCGATTATCTCAGTGTGCCCAAGCTGGCCGAAGCGGTGTATCGCCGCGCCAAGATCGTCAATCGCAGCGACTACTTGTTGCTGGAAGGCCCGGCCGGTCTGTTCATCGAGGGCGGCTTCGTGGGTACTATGCCTTTGAAGCGAACTGCGCCGAACGAAGAATTTGAACTGACGCTGGGCGTGGACGATCGGGTGACGGTGAAACGCGAATTGAAGGCGCGCGATGTCGATAAGAAATTGATCGGCGATCGCCGGCGGCTGCGCGTGGCCTATGAGATCGAGATCAAGAATCTGCGGGCGCAGAAGATCGATCTGGAAGTGCGCGATCAATTTCCGGTCAGTCGTCACGAACAAATCAAAGTAAAACTGGAAGCGTGCGATCCCAAACCGATCGAGCAAACGGACTTGAACGAACTCAAGTGGCGGCTGGCGCTGGACCCTGAGGCGAAAGCCGTCGCCCATTTTGAATTTTCAATCGAGCAGCCTACGGCCCTGCAAGTGCTGGGCCTGCCGTAGACCGTCATGCCCGAAAGTAATTAGCGGGCAGCCAAGATGAGTCGTTACCCGTAAGGTAAGATTGCGAGGTTACCATCACTAAGCATCGCGAAGCAATTCCCACTGAAGCACCCCGGCTGCGCGCGTTTATGGTCGGCATCGAGCTGCGCGATTCGGGCAATTTGCTGACGGTCGAAGATTCACTGGAAGAGCTGCGGGCCTTGGCCGATACGGCGGGCTTGACCGTCGTCGGCGAAATGACCCAAAAGCTCGATCACATCGAGTCGGCCATGTTCATCGGCAAGGGCAAAGTCGAAGAGCTCAAGACGTGGCAGGTCGAACTTGATTTTGAAGTGGTGCTCTTCGACGACGAGCTATCTCCGCGCCATCAACGTAATCTGGAACAAGAACTGGGCGAGAAAGTCCGGGTGCTCGATCGGACGGCGCTGATTCTGGATATTTTCGCGCAGCATGCACGTACGCGCGAGGGTGCGCTGCAAGTCGAGTTGGCGCAATACGAGTATCGCCTGCCGCGCTTAACACGGGGCTGGACCCACCTGGTGCGGCAAGCCGGTGGGGGCGCGGGGCGATCGGGAACGGCGGGCGTGGGCTTGCGCGGTCCCGGTGAAACGCAGCTGGAAGTCGATCGCCGCCAAATCCGATCGCGCATCACCTTCCTCAAGGAACAACTGGAGGAGGTGCGCCAACAGCGGCAGCAGCATCGCGTCCAACGCCGGCGGGCGCAAGTGCCAGTGGTCTCGATCGTGGGATATACGAATGCGGGCAAGTCTTCTTTGTTGAATGCGCTGGTTGACGAAGGCGGCGCCAAGCAAACAGTGCCCGTGCTGACCGAGGACAAGCTCTTCGCCACGCTCGATCCGACGACACGGCGCGTGCGTTTGCCCGGCGGCAAAGTCGCCTTGTTTACAGACACCGTGGGGTTCATTCAAAAACTTCCCACGCAGTTAGTCGCGGCGTTTCGCGCGACGCTGGAAGAAATTGAAGAGGCCGATTTGCTGCTGCACGTGGTAGACCTCACCCATCCCAATGCGATGGAGCAGGCGAAATCGGTCGAGCGCACGCTGACCGAGTTGGACATTACCGATGTGCCGATTGTCGTGGCCCTCAACAAGATCGATCGGCTGGATTCGGAACAACAGGCGGCGCTGCTGGCGCAGCAGTTCCCGCACAGCGTGGCGATTTCTGCGCTGAGGGGCCTCAACCTCGATCAGCTGTTGGGGCGGCTGGAACACGAACTGTACGAGAGTCAAACGCTGGTGCAGGTGCGCCTGCCCTATCGCCGCTCAGACCTGGCGGCGCTGTTTCACGATCAAGGGCAGGTGGAGACAGAGCATTACGGTGAAAAGGCCCTCATCATTCAGGGGCGGTTGCCCGCGCGCTATTTAGCCGCCTTCCGGCCCTACGTGATCAAGCCGAATTAGGAGCAATACTGTTTAGTTAGCGAGCCGGGCTCCCACACCGCACGGCACGCAGTGGGTGCACGGCGGCGCGGGAGCCACCTCGGCTGACTTATCTAAACAGACCCTATGAACTGCGTTCACCACAAAGCTTGAAAACGCTCCGCGCTCTGCGCTCCGTCCCCGGGGAACGCCCTCGGGCCGAGGGCTGTGAGCATTTTCAGATCAGTATTGGGACTTAGGAGCCAAACCCGCATGAATAAGCTAGACCTCTTTTTCTCGCGCTGGATCGATCGGATCTCCGACTACATCTCGGGACATCGTGGCATGCCCATCTTGCTGGGCGCGGCGTTGGTCGTACTGAATTATCTGCTGCTGATCATTCCGGGCGTGCAGCTGGGGTTCGTCGAGACGACGAATTTGTTTTTGCACGCGGGCGTCATCGTGGGGCTGATAGGTGTGCTGCTGGGAGATGCGTTGGGGTAGCGGGCCGCTAACGAATTGGCATACCGTAGGGGCGAGATTGCCTCACACCCAATTTTAGCCAAGTGAACAGCGCGCCGCCTGTGGAAAATCTTCCACAAGTGGCGCGCTGTTGTCGTCAGTGTTGTTTAGTGATAAGTCGGATCGCGATATTTCCGGTGGGTGCGGCGCGGGCTTGAAAGCTAACCTGCCCCTGCGCGCGCTGATCGATTTTGTCGCACTCAGGCGTCCACAACGCGCCGCCCGCTTGCGGCGAGGAGGCTGTTTCAGGAATGTACTTAGCCACTTTGCCACTGCTCATAAAAAAAAGATAGTAGGGCGGATTATGGGAGGACGCCATCAGTGTCCCATTAAGATGATGAGTGGTCGTCGTTTGATAGGAGACATCAATGTGCCCGACCTGAGCCGGGATTCCTTCAGAGTGAAAGTCAAACTTGGCGGTAGGTGCTGTTTGGCCGCACACAATCATAGTCGGCGCAAAATCATTAACTACTTTGCTTCCACCGAAGGCATCAAACGTATATGAAACGTCATCCGGCAGCGCCAGCACAATGTTGCCGCTGCCTTTGGTTTCAAAGAGACTCGGGCGACCGGGTGCCAGCGAACCGATGAACCGGATATTCCCCTTGTTCGCAATCGCTTTGACGGTAGCCCCGACGGCGTACAGGGTAATATTGCCCTGTCCGGTTTCCAGATTGAGATCGCCGGCCTGGCCGGGTTGTTGACTCAGTTCATCGACCTCGATGTTGCCATTGGCCGTCTTCAAAATCAACTTACCGACGGCTCCACGCACTTCAATACTGCCTGTCAGTTTGGTCTCTGCCTCAATGTAGTTAAATTCTCCCGTAATCGTCGTGGGGCCGTTGGTGTTGGTAATCTTCAAAGGGGTCAGCGGCGGCACACGCACATGCAATACCACCGTGTCGCTGGCATTGGTGTTCGGAGATTTTTTGACGTGAATTTCGATGCCGCTGGGTTCAGGCAGCATCGTCACGTCGATATTCTGTTCGGCTTCAGCGGCGGCCTCTTCCTCGTTGTTATCGTCCCAGCCGGTTCGCGCGTAATCCAGCGTGACTTCATTGCCCGGAGTGCTGGGATCATCTCGATAGGCGATAACGTGTATCTCACCGGGCAGTTCATTTTGAATCGTGACTAAGCGGCCGGAAGCCACGAGCGCAATCGTTTTGGCGTCGAAAATTTCTTTTGGCGGATCGCCCAAGGCGCGTTTAAGTCCATCGCCGCTGCAGCCGCTCAATACAACTGCCAGGCAGAAAATCATGATGGGTTTAGCCGCTTGAGATGTGTTCATGGCTTTGGGTGACGACACTTCGAGTTACTACTAGTGTGCACCTGATCGCGTTGTTTGTCTATCCGTAAAACTACGTATTTTTGATTGAATTTTGGTGTGAAACAGGTATGAATTCAGTGGCAATCCAGCCCATGTCTTGCTCGTGCCTCGCAGTTTACGCGCAACAGATTGCACGCAGTTGTATCGGTTAGTTTGCACAACAGGAGTGTACCCCTTCGCCGTTTACTGAGCGTGTCACGGGCAGTCTAGACAACCCAAAAGAGCATCCTTATCACAAGGATGCTCTCTGTTTGGTTAAGATTCCGACGCGCCGTTGTGCGGCGCGTCGGCGTTTAGCGACTCTGGCGAAGCTCGATCGGGCCGTTACTGGTGCGAAGTTCCAGCGTCGTACCCGGATCCGACCCGACGGTGCCGCGCAGCTGCGTATCTGATCGGCCTGCGCCGCTCACCGCGAAATCGCTGTTGATATCGCCATTGCTGGTCTCCGCATCGAGTGCAAACTGCGCGCTCGCGGGCAGCGTCAGCACGAGGCTGCCATTGCTGGTGTTCAGCTGAGTGTGGCCTTGCGCCAACGAACCACTGAAGCGAACCGGGCCGTTGCTGGTGCGCGCAGTGAGGGTCACGTTGTCGGCGGTTACGTCGATCGGCCCGTTACTCGTCTCTACATCGATTGCGCCGCTGCCGCCGTTGATGGTCACGGGACCGTTGCTGGTCACCAGATCGAGTTGGCCGAGGGCGCTGCGCACATCGATCGGGCCGTTGGAAGTCCTGGCCTTGATGTCGCTCACCTGACCAGAGGTCGTGATGGGGCCATTGCTCGAATGCAGATCGAGGATCGCTCCATTCGGCACGCGCAGTTTGGCCGACGCGCCACTGTTGCCGATGTCCACCCGTTGATCGGTGCGCTTGGCCACCACACGGATCGTGTCGCCGTCCTGCGTGATCGTCACTTCGACATTCTTCAGATCGTCTTCCGCAGCCTGCTGCGACAGGCCGCCGCCGCGTTTGACCACATCGACCTTCACAGTGTTGTCGCTGCCTGTCACCACGTCGATGCTGCCGTTGAACATCTCCACCACCAGGCGCGGCTGCGCGCCGGCGGTGAAGGATTGCGTGACCGTTTCCTCGGCCGTGAACGGGTTGAGGCTGATGTTGGCGCCGCAGGCGGACAGCGCCAGCACGGCGATCGTGAGCGTGGTCAGAAACATCATTTTGCGAAACATGGTCCATTCTCCTTGAATGTGATACGCAAATTCGTAATCCTTGATGCGTGATAAGCATACCTCGTTTGTGGAAGACGTGCCTATCAACCGGCTAACAGGCGGCTATTGAGGGTGAATCAAGGTGATGGCAGGGCGGGCAGGGGGCTCAAGTGGTGGAAAAGAGGAGTTGTTTGCCTTTGAGCGCGACATCTGCCAAAATGATGGCATCGTTTCCCGTTTGCTGCAAGAATAGGATCAGGAGAAACTCATGCGACGCCTCAAGACGCTTATCATCGGTATCGTGCTCATCAACCTGTTGGCCTTAACGGCCGGCGCGAATCGACAGACTGTCGAACAGACTCCGGCCAGATGGTTGGATGAGGCTGAAACGGTTTACTTGGGCAATCTCGCACGCCGAGCCAACGGTGTGCCGCCCCTGCGCTGGAACAAACAACTCACGGATGCCGCTCGTTGGTTCTCTTGGGATTCGGTGGAAAATCGCCCCAATCCATTCTGCGGCCATCAAGATACGCAAGGCTACTGGCCCGACTACCGTGCGCGAACTTTTGGTTATCTGGGTGGCGCCGGAGCCGAGAATGCTTTTTGCGGGTATGTTACCCCGCCACAAGCCATCGCTGGGTGGATAAACAGTCCTGGCCATCGCGCCAATTTGCTCGATCCCAATTCACGTGAGATTGGGCTGGGATATTATTTGCGCGACAGCGATGGGCGTGGCTATGTGACACAGAACTTCGGCCACGATCCGAGCTATCCGCCAGTCATCATTGAGAACGAAGCGATTTCGACTACCACACCCGCGGTCAATCTGTACATCTACGACCGTGAGGCGGGTGGCGGCTTCGCCGGGATAGGCTCAGCCACGCAGATGCTGATCAGCGATGAGGCCTGCTTCACGGGTGCGACCTGGCAGCCCTTCACCGCCGAAAGGTTGTGGACGCTGATCAGCGGCGAAGGCTGGCGCTCGGTCTACGTCAAAACGCGCGATGTCTTCAGCCGGACCTCAACCGTTAGTGACACGATCTATCTGGGCGCTGACGCGCCTATCGAGCCATTAGGGGACGCGCAGCTGGCCTCGACCCGCAATCAGGTGACACTGCACGGTCTGAACGGAGGCGGTCTACCGTCGATGCAGTTCAGCCTCGGTTGGCTGGCCGATGACACCTTTTCCACCTTCGGGTTGTTGTGGGGCAGCGGCCAACACGTCGACGATGCAGCCGCCTGGGGCGGGACAGCTTATCGCTTGACCTATTCGCCGACGATGGAATCCTCAGCCTGGGTGTGGGATACAAGTTTCATCCAGGCGGTGCCGCTGGTCGCGTATGTCCGCATGAAAGTCAGTGACAATTCCTCACCTTCAGAAGTCGCGCGCTTCTCGGCCACCGGGGGTGGCACGCTGAGTCTGAAGGGCACCGATTTTACTATGCCCAACCAGTATCAGGAATTTCCACTGCCCTTCACGTTCAGTTCCAGCGAGACGTTCCTGATCTTTCAGTTCTGGCGCAGCGGCCTGGCGGACGTGACCGTGGATGCGGTGTCGATCTTCACAGCCCCGCAACCGGTGACATCGACTCTGACATGGCCGGTTCCGGGTGGAAATTATCGCGGACAAGGTGTGTGGGTACGCTATACGAATGGCAGTGATCAGTTCTCTGCCATAAGCGAAGCGTCGGTAACGCCGCCCCCGGCCATGAGCGCTGCGCCGGCTTCGCTCGTCTTTCTGGCAGGCGTGAGCGACGGTAATCCGGAACCACAGACATTGAGCATCATACGCGACGGCTGCACGCCCTTTAGCTGGCAGGCGAGCGATGACGCAGTCTGGCTCCAGACGCAGGCCAGCGGAGACACACTCGCGGTCGGCATCGACCAGACGGGCCTCAGCATCGGCACGTATACGGCGACTGTGACGATTCAAGCGACCGGCATCAGCGGCGTCGCGCCCGTGCCGGTGCCGGTCAAGTTATTCGTGGCAGAGCTGGCGCAACGAATGTTTTTGCCCGTGATGTTGCGGTAAATAACGCGGCCGGGTCACCTTTATGCTGTGGTCATCTTTCACAGTCGAGCGGGCTTCTGTTCGAGCGATTCCGCAGTGGATGTTAATCCGCTGTGGCGCTTCGCTGCATGCCACCTTCATTCGCCGTCAATGCTATAATCCTCTTGGATAGACCATTTACCCGTAGAGTGTTTAGGGATCAACGCATTTTAAGTATCGCCTAACCTCATATACAAGTGATTCGCCACCATGACCTTATCTCTCAACAAACCCAAGCTCGACAATCTCGCCGGCGATATTTGGAAATCAGCGGAGCGGCTGCGCGGCAAGTTCAAGGCCTACGAATACCAGAATGTCATCCTGCCGATCATCGTCATCCGCCGCTTAGAATGCGTACTGATCGCCTGGCGCGAAGCCAAACGCGCCGAAGTGCGCGCCAAACGACCCAAACTCACCGAAAAAGAACTGGACAAGTTGGTCAAGGGTTTGGAAACCAGCACGGCTTCGTTTTCCAACAAGACCAACTGGACGCTGCGCAAAGTCTACGAAGAAGATCACACCCTGCTCGAAGAAAACTTTCGTGCCTACATCAACGGCTTCTCCAAAAACGTTGACGAGATCATCGAGCATTTCAACTACCGCGCCACGATCGGCCAGATCGTGAAGAACAATCGCCTGGCTCCCATCCTCAATCAATACAAGGAACTGGAGCTGGGGCCGGATAATCTTTCGCCGCTCGAAATGGGCTACATCTACGAAGAGTTGCTCCGGCGCTTTTCGGAACAAAGCGGCGAGGAGGCCGGAGAGCACTTTACCCCGCGCGAAGTGATCCGGCTCATGGTGGAGTTGTTGGAGATACCGATCCCTGATCGGCATTTTTCCATCTACGATCCGGCAGGCGGCACCGGCGGGATGGTCTCGGTTGCCAAAGAGCATTTATTGGATCGCGCCACCACGCCGGAAGAGAAAGCCCGGGTCGAAAGGTACGTGACGCTTCACGCTCAGGAACTTTCCCCGACGAACTATGCCATCTGCCGGGCCGATTTGCTCATCAAGGATGATCGTACGGCGCAAGTCTTTCTCGGCAACTCGCTCATTCCGCACGACCCGCACAGCAAAGAGGCCGGCGACCAGCTGCCCGAAAGCAAATATCGGTTCAACCGTATGTTGAGCAATCCACCCTTTGGTGTGACCTGGGGCGGCAAGGATGGTTACGAAACCGAAGCGCGCAAGTTGATCAAGACGCGCTATCAAGCCGGGCTGCCGCGCGTGAACGATGGCGCGTTGCTGTTCCTGCAAACGATGCTCGCCAAGATGATCGCACCCGCGGAGGGCGGCAGTCGGATTGCGATCATCTTTAACGGCTCGCCGCTGTCCAACGGCGATTGCGGTTCGGGCGAGAGCGAAATCCGCCGCTGGATTTTAGAGAACGATTGGCTCGACGCGATTGTGATGCTGCCCGACCAGTTGTTTTACAACACCGGCATCTTTACCTACATCTGGCTGTTGCGCAACGACAAGCCCGTCTCGCATCAAGGACGCGTGATGTTGGTTGACGCGCGCCAGCAATATGAAAAGGAACCCAAGTCCTTTGGCAACAAACGCAACCGCATGACCGACGCGCACCGCGCCTGGATTGAAGCGCGTTACCGCGACGGCTGGGCGGAGGATTACGCCGATGACCAAGTCAAGATTTTCCGACGCAAAGATTTTGCCTACCACAAAGTGAGCGTGGTTTTTTGGCAGACCGATGAACACGACCAACCGGCCACTATCGCCGAACCCTACGACAAAACCTTCTCGGCCGCGAATCTCAAGAAGGAGCAAGAGTTTTACGCCAGCGACTTGACCTTCCGGGTGCGCCTGAAAGTGGGCGAATCCGAGAAAACCGAGACGCTGACCCTTGCGCCACAAGACAATGCCACTGAAAAGTTCAAAGCATTGTTGGCGGGCAGGCCCGAAGTGCTCGCGGTGGAATGGACGCACCGCCACTATGTGAAGGACGATGAATACATTCCGCACGGCGAAGACATTGCGACGTTCCTGACACGCGAAATTGCCAAGCCCATTATCCGTTGGGAAGACAGCCCGCAGTTGGGCTATGAGATTTTGCCGAACAAATACTTTTACCGTTACGAACCACCCACGCCCGCCAGGGATTTGCTTGACGAGTTCTGGCGATTAGAGAAGGAAGCGGAGAAGATGCTAGAGGGGCTGGCGAAATGATGCTTGTAGAACCAAGCGAGTCCTGGCTAGGTCAAGTTCCAGCGGATTGGAATCGAAGCCGGATACGGAACGTGGCGGAACTGTCTCCCGGTTATTCGGGGATGCCACCGACACTGGATGAGTTTTGCACTATCGTACCGATGGAACAACTGTCAGAGGACGGCATCATTGATGTGTCGAACCAACAGTCTATGGAAGAAGTGCAATCGGGATTAACGCTGTTCGAGCAAGGTGATGTACTCTTTGCCAAAATTACGCCATGTATGGAAAACGGCAAAGGCGCATTCGTGGGCAAATTACCAACTCGCTACGCTTTTGGCAGCACAGAATTTCATGTTCTCCGGCCATTACCCAAAGTGGATGGAAAGTTTCTCTACTATGCCACTTTCAATCCTGTTTTTCGTGCATACGCTGCCAAGAACATGACCGGAGCAGCGGGGCAAAAACGCGTCTCAAGTCGCTTTCTGAAGGATACTCGATTATTTCTTCCCCCACTGCCAGAGCAACAGCGCATCGCGGCGTATCTGGATGCAAGTTGCGCGGCGATTGACGCGGCAGTTGCCGCTAAACGTAAGCAACTGGACACGCTGGATGCGACTCGCAAAGCCATCGTTACTCGCGCTATTACGCTAGGGTTGAGACCAGGAGTAAGAACTAAACCATCTGGACAGGACTGGCTCGGGGAGATTCCAATTCACTGGTTGGCTATTTGCTTGAAGCGCCTCCTCCGCGAACCACTCACCTACGGATTGAACGAAGCCGCCGAATTGGAGGATCGGCAATTTCCACGATATTTAAGGATAACCGACTTTGAAAATGACGGGACACTCCGCGAAGATACCTTTCGTTCTCTCCCATTTGAAATCGCGCGCGAAGCGATGCTTCAATCTAACGATGTTTTGTTTGCCCGTAGTGGTGCAACAGTCGGAAAGACATTCATGTTCCGCAATTACGATGGTGAGGCATGCTTTGCCGGTTATCTAATTCGCGCTCGCACGATGACATGGAAGCTCGATCCATTGTTTCTTTATCACTTCACCAAATCCACGGCCTATGAGGATTGGAAGAACCTTATCTTTACTCAGGCAACTATCCAAAACATCAGTGCCGCGAAATATAACTACCTCACCATTCCACTACCGCCAATCATAGAACAACATGAGATTTGCGATTTTATCGAGCAAAAGACCGTTGAATTCCGAACGCTCTTCGCACAAATCGAACGCCAGATCGAAACTCTGCTTGCCTACCGCAAATCGTTGATTCACGAATGTGTCACGGGGCAGCGGCGCATTTCGGAAGCGGACGTGAACCGGGTGCAGGCGTATGGCTAAACGCAAGCAACCCCCAGAACTGTCCTTTCAACAACATATCGCGGATTTCCTCGTCCGCGAGCACGGCTATGGCGTGCTTGAACAGTCCGACATCACGGACAAAGAACACAGCCTCGCGGAAAACCATCTCTGGGCCTTCCTCAGCGCTACGCAGTCAGACACGCTCAAAAAACTGGGCGATGACTACGGCACGGACGCGCGCGACGAAGTATTCCGCGCCTTGCGCAAGGAACTGGCGCACACGCCACTCTGGATGATCATGCGCCACGGGCTCAAGGTACGCGGCTTGGAATTCCATCTGTACTATCCCAAGCCACGTTCCACCGAGAGCGCTGCCGCGAAAAAGCACGGCGAGAATCGGATTACGGTCCGCCCGCATTTCTATTTTGGCGAAAAGAGCCTGGAGATCGATCTCGTTATCTTCCTCAACGGCTTGCCCATCGTCGCGCTCGAAGTCAAACACGAAAAGAACCAAACCGTGCATGACGCCGTCGCGCAGTTCGCCGCGCGCGATCAGACCTACAAGATATTCCAGTACCCGTTCCTCTATCTCGCCGCCGATACCAGCGATGTGATGGCGGCGACCGATCCGGGCCGCGTCGAAAACTTCCGCTGGCACAATACGGGTCTGACCAACGAGCCGATGACGCAGGACGGCACCGAATACCCGGTCGAGTTCCTGTACCGCGAGGTGTTGTCGCAAGACCAGTTGCTCGAGGCGCTGTCATTCTTCCTGATTCGCGCACCCCAACGTGACGCGGCGGAAGACCGGCCCGCGAGTGCGGCGTTTACGCTTTTGCCGCGCTACCATCAAAGCCGGATGGTGCGTAAGGTCGCAGATGATGCGTCCGCCCACTTCGCCGCGACCGGCGACATCGGACGGAAGTATCTCATCAACCATTCCGCCGGCAGCGGCAAGACGCTCTCCATCTGCTGGCTGGCGGATCGCTTGCATAGTTTGTTCAAGCCCGGCACCAACGAGAAATTGGTGGACACGGTCTTTATCCTCACCGATCGCCGGACGCTCGATACCAACATCCGTGAGGACATTGTCAAGTTCACTCATCTGAAAGACGTGGTGGGCATCGCCAAAAAGGCCGATGACCTCCCGCGTTTTCTGAAAGAGCGCAAGCCGATCATTGTCACCACCCAACAAAAATTTGCGTGGGTGCTCGCTGAAATCAAAAAGAATCCCGACTTGAAGAATCTGCGCGTCGCGTTTTTGATTGACGAAGCGCATCGCTCGCAGGAAGGGCAGCTGGCCGTGGCCATTCGCGTGCCCTTCCGCCAGTCCGATGACCCCGACGCCGAAGACGCGGCGGACGACGGCCAGGACGATGAAGAGAAGATCGCCCAGATCATCCGCGAGCACGACCTTAACCAGCTCTTTGTCGCTTTCACCGCCACGCCCGCGCCGGCCACCCTCACTCTATTTGGCGAGCCATTCGACACCTACAGCGAAGCCGAAGCCATCGCCGAGGGCTATATCGTGGATGTGGCAGCCAGCATCATCTCGTACAAAACACTCTACAACTTGC
The DNA here is from genome assembly GCA_041738395.1 of Thermoflexales bacterium. GTDB lineage: Bacteria > Chloroflexota > Anaerolineae > Fen-1058 > Fen-1058 > Fen-1058. Next base: position 54,854 of record JBGSPW010000260.1, on the reverse strand, counting down.
ACTGTCCCGTCGTCGCCAGGTTGAACGCGGAAAAACTCTATCCCAAAGGCATCCTGGCGAAGGCCCTCCAGAACGTCGCCTACCAGGATGATGGGCTAATTCAATACAAGGCGGAAGTGATGCTCCGCATCTTTGAAGAGGACGTCAAGCCGCTGATTGGCAACCGGGCCAAGGCGATGATTGTGGCAACGTCCCGCGTGGCCGGGTTGCGGTATTTCACCATCATCAAAGAAAAACTCCGAGAGCGCGGCGCGGACTATAAAGTGCTCTACGCCTTTTCGGATTTCGTTCATCCTGAAACCAACGTCGCCATCAGCGAGTATGCCCTCAACGAGTTGAAGGAAGGCGAATTGATCGAGGAGCGCTTTGAGGGCGAAGACTACCGACTGATGATCGTGGCGAACAAGTTCCAAACTGGCTTCGATCAGCCCTTGCTCGCCGGGATGTTCCTGGACAAGCCGGTGGTGGATCGCAACGCCGTGCAAACGGTATCGCGGCTTAATCGCGCCTACGAGGGTAAGCAGAACGTGGTGGTTGTGGATTTCACCAACAATGCCCGGGCGATTTTGCAGGCATTTACCAAATACCGCAAAGGCACACCGTTTGAGCCGGAAGAACCAGATCCGGCCCTGGTTGTTAGACTTCACTCCGAAATTCTGGCGGCAGGCGTGTTCGCACAGAAGGACGCTGACGATTTCATGCAGCTATTCACCACCGGCACCGATGCGCAGGTGCAGTTTACGATCAACGCGCTGCGAACTCGTTTCCAAACCAAGATTGCTGACTTGGAAGAACGCAAGACCTTCGTTTATCTGCTGGCTCGCTTTGTGAAGAGTTTTCATTTTCTCACTTGCTTTTTTACCTATCCGCCTGAAGTTCAACAGTTCGCCACGTTCGCCGAGTATGTCGGCCCGCAACTCATCAAGCAAGGCAGTGTATCGGAATTGATGCAGCAGATTCGGCAGACGCAGGTCATCAAGGCCGCGGTTGAATATCAAGGCGAAGTACGCAGCGGCGGGCAGGTGAAACTAAAATCGGGCACGCGCGACCATAAAGGTTCGGGATCACCCCCTAGGAAGGTGTCGCTCCAGGATATGATTGCAGAAATCCGTACCAGGTTCGACATCAGTGACGAGGAAGCCCTCTACATCCGGCAGGTTACTGAGGAAAAAACAGCCGACCCGGTCATACAGACGACCGTCCAAACTCACCGAGATGACGTCGTTTATCTTGAAGGTGCGTATCGCGGGCAGGTCAACCACGAAATCCGGTTCGTCTATAACACCCTCGGACGCTACGAGGAACTGTCTGATCAAAAATATACTGATCCGAGTGGCATCTTTGACATCATGGCCTACACGGTCATTCAGCATCATCTAGCATTGGCGGCATAGGGCCATGAGCAAAACACTCGACCAAATCCCAGAGGCCGACCGCCCGCGAGAAAAGCTTCTTCGCAAAGGCGCACCCGCGTTAAGTGATCAGGAATTGCTTGCCATTCTGCTCGGCAAAGGTACACGGGGAATGGACGTGATGACGCTGGCCGGAAAATTGGCCCGCTTGATTGACGAGAAAGGGTTGGATGTCAAAGCCGAGGACTTGACGCAGTTCGAGGGAGTGGGTGACGCCAAAGCCACCTTAATTCTGGCAGCCATCGAGTTTGCACGGCGTCGGATCAAACCGGAAGGAGCCAGGATTACCACCCCGGCTGATCTACTGCCGCATGTCCGGCATTACGCCGACCGCAAGCAGGAGCATTTTCTGTGTGCCAGCATCAACGGAGCCAATGAGATTCTGAACATCCGCGTCATCTCGATTGGCTTAATCGACCGCAGTCCGGTTCATCCGCGCGAAGTCTTTGCGGATGCGCTTTCCGACCGCGCTTCAGCGGTCATCGTCGCACACAACCACCCAAGTGGAGGTTTGGAACCATCGCCCTCAGATATTCAAGTGACCGAACAACTCAAGGCCGCGGGCGTCGTTGTTGGTATCACGCTCTTGGATCACATCATTTTTAACCGCATGGGATATTATAGTTTCTTGGAAGAAGGAAAACTATAGAAAGGGGAAAATCGAAGACCTCTAGAACCGTGTTTTAGGTCGTCTCTCACACAAGGGGCGTGGATTGAAACAAGACTGAACAAGGGACGATGAGTCACCCATGTGTCGCGCCTTATCACGCCCTCCATCCCCCTGTCACTCCGACCTTGTGTCATCGCTTGCCGCATCCTTCGCCGTCCTGCCAAACGTCTCCAACTGATCGCGCACCTTGTCTACCGCGGTGTAGGGCGCGTAGATGCGCCGCGTCGTGCTGATGTCGGCGTGGCCCAGATAAGATTGCAGCACGTCGAGGTCCATGCCTTCGTGTAACAACTGCTGTGCGCGAAGACGAATGTGCTCTACGATATGTGGCGCGAGCAGCGCCCCTTCTTCATCAAAGTCGAGGGCTATCGCCAATACCGAAAAGATCAGCCGCGCTCAAAGGCTTGACCGGACTTGAGCACGATCACCGAGCCACGCTGCCTATCCTAGTGTTCACGGTCGGATCGATCGCTTGTTTAAGTGCGAACTGCATACGGCTTCCCAAGTCATCGCTGCGATGGACTGCTCTTCAACTTAGCTCATTACTATTTTCGGCCGGCCCCATGTTCGATTTTGGGCCTTGACAAACTATAGGACGTCTTGATGAATAGATTTGTTAGGTCTGGACTAATTGATCACCAGCGGCAGATACAACTTAAGATGCAACACGGTATCGCTATCCATCGCGGTGTTATTGTCTGTGTTCGGATCGCCGAAGTACTAATATGACGAGGGTGCGCTTCAGCGAATAATCAGCGGCAGGAACAGATAGCTTTTACTTGTGCTCTGCACGACCATTACAGCGATGCTAGCCGTATCGTTCAGCCCTTTGCTGTCGGTCACCGTGAGTGTGATGGTATGTGCCCCCGATGAAAGATTTGCTTCCAGCAGTTGGCCGGTGCCCAGCGCTCCATCCTTGCTGGATCCCCAACTCAACGAGCTAACGCCAAGTGAACTATCTTCGGGGTCCACGCCGGTACCCTCTAAGACGATTTGGGGACCTGTGTAAAACAACGCGCCGGAAGATGGCGACATGATGGTGGCAACGGGCGGTTTATTGCCCACTGTGAACGAGTGGGTTGATATATCTTGCGCCGAATAGAAACTGTCGGACACCATGATCTTGATCAGGCCACTCGCGCCATCTGTGCCAGGCAGTTTTGAGAAATCCAGGGAGTAGCTGGTTCCCGTGATCTGCGCACCAACACCGATCCAGGTCGTGCCATTGTCGCGGCTGTAGAGGACATCATAGGTCAAGGGGTCGCTGTCTGTGTCTGACCCGGCCCAGGTAATCGTTTGATCACCACTGAGTGTCAATCCAGCCGTGTAGGGAAAAGTGACGGTGACTGAGGGGGCATGAGCACTGGCTGCCTGCAAACTTAACACCGATCCGGTTGCGCCTTCGGTCAATTCCACTCGGGCGAGTTCTGCGGGATAGGGGATCACCATGCTGAATACCGTAGCATCGGTCGGGGTTTCCGAATCACCGTCGAAACTCTGGTCAAAACAATAGTTGCTGAGCAGGTTCTCCGATGCATCCTTGAGGTTGACACAGTACTGCGAACCGTTTGGCAGAGTAGAGGTTGGCACTGTGGACAGGCGAAAGAGCGGCTTGAGAGTGCCCCCGGCAGGTGTCGTGTTACTGATGATTCCGGACACGATCAAATTGTCACCCCCTTGCGACGGACCGAACCCGGTTGAAGTTGTCGCGGACGTAGCGGAACACATTTTGCCGATGAGGTATTTGTAATTCGTTGGTGAGATCCAGGCTTCCGATTCCAATCGCTCCGGGACCATAAAATCGAGCAATTGATCTCCACTCACACCGGCTGGCACCGGCTTGATGACCCGGTCGTAAACATCGAACCAGTGGGCACCATTTGTAGTCAGATCAGGCTCGGGGTGGAGTAGACCCAGATTGTGCCCCACCTCGTGGGCAAATGTGCGGCGCCAGCGGTCCGGCGTTTCGGTATCATTACCAAAGGCCGCAACACCAGGCGTCCGTGCCGCGCCATTTCGGCCAAAGGCCATGGAAGGTAGCCAACCATAGATGTGGTTGGGGCGCGGCAGACTGCTGATTAGCAATACATCCTCCAGTGAGCTAACTAAGCTCTCGGGAGTGCCTTGTAAATTGACATCCTGTAGGAGTACCCTCGCGCCACGAGGTTCATAAATCAGTCCCAATTCAGATACAGGAAAGATCCTTTGCATAAACTGATCACCGACCTTGATGTTGATGCTGGGCTCTGTGGGAGCGTGGCCATCCGGTTCATAGTAGATGGGTGTATACCCAATACTGATTCCATGACAGGCGCGTGTACTGACATCTGCGCTGAGTTCATTATTCTCATAGTTCGATTCCATCACGCTCTGGTCCGGGTTGATTTTCACGGTCAGGCGCAACGAGGGCTGAAGGGTCCATACGTACGGCAGTTCAAAGTTCAGCGTGTCATCAATATTCTTCCAGTCGGGATCACTGGGAGCGTTAATTCGCCCATTCGGGTTGAAGGGCGAGACGGTACCTAACAAGGTGTCCCCGGCGTAGCCCTCAAGCAGACCGGTCACGCCATTGACAGGCCCAGGGTCTGTTCCAATATCCAAAAAAGCGCGTACGACGGTACGCCGTCCCTGCACGAGCGGGATCGAGTTTGCTTCATCCTGCAATCCCTGCGTCACCTCTAGCCGCTTGACCGTCAGGTCACGTGCTCCTAACAGCCGTGCAGTAACATCCACACTCCACTGCACTTGGTCTCCAGAATAAACATATGCGCTGGGTCCCTTGCATACGTAATACCCCACCGAAGTATCCCAAACGCCACTACCTTTCCAGTGGTAGGTGAATTCATTTCCCTGCGCATTGCCTTGAAGCAAAAGGAGATCAAAACATCCAGTAGACCAAGAGCTATCATGGGTTCTGGAAGTGTCCCAAGTCTGCCCCTCACAATCCGATCCGTACTCATGGACCTTTACAGGGAAGTGATTACTCGCGTAGAAGTCAGGAGTAAGGAAGTCTGCCTTCCACTGCCCGTCAAAGTAAAATGGGCTCACCCTCCAGAGTAGTGTGTTGTTATTGTTGTAACGAGCAGGCTCGGCATTGGATTGATCATAATGCGATATTGCATGTCTATTCCTTCCACACTCCGTGGTAGAAGTAGCATGAGCTTCATCTGCGACAAATAATTTTGAGTTAGTGTTGTCATACGCCCCATCGGCATACACGCGATAGAGTGTAGAGCCGCTTTGAGTGTAGTTATAGTTGCGGACCTCGGGATATGTTTCACCAGAAGCTACCATGGTCGACGTCCAACTAATAGACCAAATTTCTACCGGTTCGTCGTTCATAGCCGCGGTTGAAGACGCGGGATATATTTGCGGCGACTGCGGCCCTTGCTCTTGCGCGATGACGCCGCCAGCGCTCAACGTCAGCGCCACGGCCAGCACGACGACGAAAACGACGAGAGAGTATTTGCGGTTCATGGTTTCCATCCTTTTTGGATCTTCAAGATGAAGCGCTTGTGGGTCAGGAGGGACACTGCGCAGCCGGCATGGGAATGTCGGAACACGGCCCGGTGACCGTAGCGACGGCAGCCCGACGCCATCGCTATGGTAGAGCCGGAAGCCCTCACGTCACACCACTGATCGTGCCCGGCAGCGTATCGGTGACGAGCGCGCCGCTCACCGGGTCCGGCCCAGCGTTCATCACGACGAGGGTGTACGTGATCGAATCGCCGATGATGGCATAGTCTTTTCCATCGGTCAGGCTGAGGCTAAGATCGGCGATGACCGGCTGCACGGTGATCGTGGTCAAATCCGGCGCGCTAACCTGTCCGATTGAATTCGTAACGACTTTGCGTGGGTGATTGTCCAGATCGCTGGTGACAGTGACGCTGAGGCTGTTGCCCGCATCGATCGCCGGCGAAGTGATTTGCAGGCGATAGTCGCCAGTGATGGTGGATGTGGCGGTGTAGGTGATGGGCGTCGACAAACTCGTCGGGCCGTGGCTCGCCAATGCTGCGTTGTTTGCGATCACGCTGCTGTTCACTTCGATTTTCCTCAAGCCCGATCCACGCGATGTCGCGCGGCAGATCGCCAGTCACGAGCACGCGACCGGTGGACACGCCGATCGACCTGCTGCGCCCGACGGCCCCGCGCGTTCGTTCGGGCAGAGAGAACGTTGCCAGCCGCGCGGGTTGCCCGTCATTGAACTGGAGGATGCTGGTCAGTCGTTCATGCCTGTACCTTTGTTTGACTTCGCGACGGTAGCCACCTCTCAGATTCTTGAGTGAAAAGGAATCCGAGAGGTGGTGTGTTTACTTGACTACCAGTGGCAAATAGACCTTGTGATTCATGACCACAACCTGACCGGGATGCCCAGCCCCGTCGGTATAGCCATACGTCCCAGCCCACATGAATGATCGCTGATAGACTTGCCCCGGCGACAGCAGCCCGCCATCCCAGCCTAGTGTATCGCTCAACGGATTGCGCACGCTCAAGGGCCGCGAGGCCGGATTGTCGATCAGACTCATCAACTGCTCCATGGGCAGTGTGCCGCTCAACTCGGCCGTCCACTCGACCGCACTTCCTACCGTGACGGTCATGACCGCCGGAGTAGGCCCGGCCTGGGTCAGTGTGACCGCATAGGTTGGCATGCTTTGCGCCACGCCGACTGGCGTGAGCGGTACGTTGACGTGGACGATCTCGGTGCTGACGTGCATGACCGGGCTGCGCCACTTTTGATACCCGGCAATACCGTCTACCTGTAAGTAGTAATCACCGGGCGGGGTAAAGAAGGCAAAGTAGCCATCGCTGCCCGTGACTTGCGGGTTGGCCTGATCGTTGTAGAGATGCGCCGGCCACGGTACCCAACCGCCCCACTGCGGCAGCGAGACCATCGCGGTAACGGTGATGCCCTTGAGCGCGTTCGTAACGGCCATGGGGCTGAGATGCCCCGTCATCGTGGTCGTCGTCACGCTCAACCCTTTGGTCACGTCAAAGACATAGCCAGCCGGGTCAATCCAGACCGTACCCGTCGTGCAAGTGGTAGCGGAACCCAACCCCGCGCACAGTTGCACCGAGTGAGCCACGACCACCGAGAAGGTGTACCACGGCGGAGTAACTTCGGTCGGAGTGTAGGTCTGTCCGTCGGCTACGACCCACACCCGATCAGGTGGCGTGGATGTATCCGGGTAATTGCCCACATAGAGGCGCAGCGTGGTGTTCGAAAGGCCGGACACGATCGGGATCACCCAGTTTTGCGTGGCGAACTGGCCGGTGCTATTGCGAAATTCGAAGGTGAGCGGCTGCCCGGCTTGGGGACCAAGCTTGGACACGTCAGCCAGGGACCCGAGCCTGACGCCGATCAACTTGGAGCGCAACGGGCACCAAAAACTCTTGGGTGGAGTCAGCGTGACCGTGTTGCTGTCGCCGCTGCACAGCGGCCCGGCCACACACGCCTGTGCTTTGAGTGTCACGGTGACGGTACCAGGATAACTATAGGCCGTCGTAAAAGCGCCGGACGCGTCGGCAAGCGTCTGCGCGATCACCGCACCGTTGGCAACCAGCGTGACGGTCACACCGGGCTGCGCCGCGCCGCGAACCGGCAGTGTGCCTGCGAGTGTTTCTCCCCTCCCCGGCGAGGTGATGAGCGGCGCAAAGAGCGGCGTCCGGCTGGCGGCCTGCAAGTCAAGATGGATTGCCCCGGCGCTCAGTTCGGCCGGGTTCGTGATGCTCCGGCCAGGCACCGAGTTCGTGTTAACGGTGGACAACTGGATCAGGCCCGACTGGCCTGGCCGGACGGGCGACAAAGTCTCCCAGGTGAGCCGATTGCCCAATTGCTGCCAATTCATGGCGAGGGTGTGCGTCTGAGACCGGAAAGCCAGTTCCGCCGGGAGTGTGTCCGTCACCGCCACCGTAACACTGGGGCCATACGGAGAGTTATTGTTCGAATATCGGATAGCGTAATCCTGCTGGACACGTCCATAAAGAGTGCCCAGCGGTGTGCGTTGGAGCACCCACCGAGGCAGCGCCGCTGACTTGATCCCCGAGAATTGTTGTTTGGCGGTCGTAAGTGTCAGGTTGTCCGCATTCCAAGTAGGCTGTAGCAGCACCCCACCCTGGCTCAAGCCGTTCAGCGTAGAAAAGTCTCCGCTGCGCGCACCAAAGTTCATGACACGAAAGACTGTGCCCAAGGTCGGCGTGAAGCTGTTGATGAGGCTGACGTCGAGCGTGCCGCTGAGCGTGGTGTTCCCCGTCACGTCTAGCACATCGTACTGCGTGCCGGAGACGATGCCGCCCAACTCGAGGGCGAGCGTGCCCGTTGGCCCTTGCGTATAGTTCACGATGCGCAACACGCCGGGCGAGGAGCCAGGCGCGACCGTGCCACCCAGATTCGATACGTTGCCCATGATGGTCCCGGTGCCACGCAAAACGCCACCGTTAAGGTTCAAATTGCCTTCCAGCTCGCCGCCACTCAGGCTTGTTACGCCGCTATCCTGTGTGAAACTGGAACTCAAATTCAAACTGCCAGCCTGAACATTGACCAGACCCGTGTTTATGAAAGGTATCTGGATAGCAACCCGACCTCCGCTGGTAGCCGTTTTGGTGAAGGCGCCGCTGTTTCTAAAGCCCCAATTATCATCTGTACCCAGCATAGACCCATTGCCGGAGACGTTAAAGCTCCCCTCGTTGATAAACCACCCCCACCGACCAATGCTGATGCTACCCGCTGTCCAATCGGCGATACCCTGGTTGATCAGACCAAGATTCAGGGTTTGCCCGCCACCCAAGTCCAGTCTGGCCCCAGGCGCGATGGTAATCCGGCCGCTGCTGCCGCCCAGGTATCCGCCAGTCCAACTCAACCTGCGCGTCACGATGCTGCCATTGCCGGTACCGACCAGCAGCACGCCATCACTGAGGATCAGGTCCCGGACAGTCACATCGCTTGTTAACTGGACATATGCCCACATATTGTTGATGACGGCCACGTCATCGCGGCCCGGCACAGCACCGCAACTCCAGAAATTGGGATTACCCCAATACCCTATCCAGGAGCCGCCGTAGCTTTGCCAGGTGCACGTGAGGCCCTGCGACAGGAAAGTCTCGTAAGCGCCCATATCCACGATGGGCGGCGTGCCGAGGCCGGTATCAGGCACACTGGGCACATCAACCTGGCGCGGGTGACCGTCCAGGTCGGTACTCGCAGTTGTACTGAGGTTGTTGCCTGCATCAATTGCCGGAGACGTGAGTAGCAGATGATAGTCACCGGTCGTAGTCGGCGCAAAGCTGGCAGCGATGGGGGCCACGAACTGCGGGTCCGCATCAATGTTGCCTTCATCACTCCAATCCAATACGCTATAGATGATTTTGGGAGGCAAAGAGTAGGACAAATTTTGCGGCCAGTTATCCCACAGAATGCTGTTAACCAGCGTCATGCGTTTTGTCCCAGAGCTCTCATTGTGACAGAGGCTTCCACCGGTATTTGCCCAATTGCCACTGATGGTGACATTGATCAGTGTAGGCTTATTGTGACTAAATGCCAGCCCGCCACAAGTATCAGCTCGATTGCCAGTGACGATGACATTCGTCAGAGTGGGGACCCCGGCCTCATTCCACATTGCGCCGCCCATGTTAAGAGCCGAATTGCCGACGAAGGTGACGTTGGTCAACGCCGGGGCACCGCCGAGGCTCATCAGAGCGCCACCATAGCCACCGGCTTGGTTAGAACGAAAAGTGATCCTGTTGATCGCGAGACCCCTCTGCACGAGATCACTCAAATTATTGTACATCGCACCGCCGCCGAGAGTCGCATAGTTGCCACTGAACATGAGGTTATCGAGTACAGGACTACTGGACAAGTTGACCATGGCGCCGCCATAGGACACTGCCCGATTGCCCTTGAAGGTCAGGTTGACGAGGGTGGGAGCACCTGGGCCATTGAGCACTCCTCCCCCATACGTATCAGGATAGCCACTGCCATTGGCGTTACCGGCCGTAATGATGAAACCATCCAGTCGCGCACTCTGCGCTGTCCCGCCACCAGTCACAACATGATAGGCGTTGCTGCCTACCAGGTCATCCCAAGTCTCGGCGATGTCATTCGTATCCGTATTCCAGTCGTTGGCATCAATATCGCCGCTGAGGACGGTGGCGTTAGCTCCCCAGTCGCGCTGAGTGCGCTGTGTCTCGGTCATGGCAAAACCGCCGTACAATGCCACACCGTTTGTCAATTGGAAAGTCGAAGTGATATGGATGCCTGGTGTATACACGCCCTGTGCTACCCAAATCTCGGTGCCGAAGATCGCATGCGTGATGGCATATTGCAGGTCACAGGCATTGGCCCAACTGTCACACATGCCAGACATCAACCCACCCGATTTGACACGGAAGACAAACTCGATCGTTTCGATGGTAAAGCCTTGAGTCACATCCGGTGCGGGGTAAAAGGCCGCGCTGCCGGCCTGATGCGCCGTGATGGCGCAACTGCCCACGCTGAGCAACGTGACCTGATTGCCCGCTACTGAACAGGCGCTGCTACTCGTCGTGAACGTCACCGGCAGCCAGGACGAAGCCGTCGCGATGAGCATGAATGGCGGATCGCCAAGTATCTCGTCCGGCAGCGGATCGAACGTGATCGTCTGGCTGGCTCTGTTGATGCTAAAGCTCTGCGTCACATCCGGCGCAGGGTAATAGCTCGCGTCGCCAGCCTGATGGGCCGTGATGGCGCAGCTACCCGTGCTGAGCAGCGTGACCTGATCGCCCGACAGGGAGCAGGCGGGACTGGTCGTCGTGAACGTGACCGGCAGCCCAGAGGAGGCCGTCGCCGACACTATGAATGGCGGATCGCCCCATGTCTTGTCGGGCAGCGGGTCGAACGTGATCGTCTGGTTTTGACGCGGCGAGTCGCTTGCGGCCAGCGTGAGGTTATCCGCGTTCCAATTGGGTTGCAGTGCTACGTCGCCCTGACTCAAGCCATTCAGCGTGGAAAAATTTCCACTGTGTGTCGCATAGTTCAGGACGCGAAAGAGCGTGCCCGAGATGGGCGTGTAGCTGTTGGTGAGGCTGACGTTGAGCGTGCCGCTGAGTGCGGCGTTGCCCGTCACATCGAGCAGATCATACTCTGTGCCCGATATCGGGCCGCCCAACTCGATGTTCAGCGTGCCCGTCGGCCCTTGCGTGTAATTGCCCACGATGTGCAGCACGCCGGGTGAGTCGCCGGATGAGATGATGCCGCCATTGTTGGCGACGTTGCCCGTGATGATGCCCGTCCCTTGGATCATACCGCCGTAAAAGTTGAATGTGCCGCTAGACTTGGACAGAGATCCACCGTTCAGCACCGTTGCGCCACCGTTTTGCGTAAAACCGATGTCGAGGCGCAGCGTACCAGACTGGGCTTGCACCGTGCCTGTGTTGTTGATCGCGACCGACGTCCACGCGCTGGTGCCTGCACCGCCCGTCTTGCGGAACGTGCCCGTGTTGGTCAAGACGGCGGTCGGGTTCTCATATGGCGAGTTTGCGACGGTCATATCACTCTGCACGTCGAACACCCCGCTGTTGTTGATGACGGCATTCGATTCGATGCACACCGTATGCGTGCCCGTCAGCGTGGCCGTACCGGCCACGTTCAACGTCCGCCGGGGCAAGTGGATCCCATCATACGAATTGCAGTCGGTGGCGGGGTTGATACTCAGCGTCGCGCCAGCGGGAATGGCCGTCGTCCCATATCCCCCCATCCATCCGTTCGTCCACGTCATCGCCTGTGTCACCGTCAGCGCGCCGTTGCCGCTCAGCGTGCCATTGATGAACTGCAACTGCGCCATCGTGGCGTTCAAGTTCACGTACAGCGTGTCACTGCCGTTGTTGACGACCGTCTTGCCTGTGACTGCATAGGCCCCGCTGCCAGCCAGCGTGGTGTTGCCCCCCGTAAAGCTCACCGTCCCCGCGCCGCTGATGCTGCTCGCGGCCGCCAAGGTGATGGCGTGCGTCCCGCCTCCAAAGTCGAGCGTCGCGCCCATCTCAGCGCTGAACGAGCCACTGCTGCTTCCGCCGTTCGCCAGGCGCAGCGTGCCGGATTGAGCCTGCACCGTGTCTGTGTTGTTGATCGCGACCGACGTCCACGCGCTGGTGCCCGCGCCGCCCGTCTTGCGGAATGTGCCCGTGTTGGTCAAGACGGCGGTCGGGTTCTCATATGGCGAGTTTGCGACGGTCATGTCACTCTGCACGTCGAACACTCCGCTGTTGTTGATGACGGCATTCGATTCGATGCACACCGTATGCGTGCCCGTCAACGTGGCCATACCGGCCACGTTCAACGTCCGCCGGGGCAAGTGGATCCCGTCATACGAATTGCAGTCGGTGGCGGGGTTGATACTCAGCGTCGCGCCAGCGGGAATGGCCGTCGTCCCATATCCCCCCATCCATCCGTTCGTCCACGTCATCGACTGCGTTACCGTGATGCTATTGTTACCCGTCAGAGTCCCGCCGATGAAGTTCAGACTTTGTATGGTCGAATCCACGTCCACTGTGACCGTGCCGTCGCTGATGGTTGCCGTATCGCTCGCGCCGGGTACGGCCCCGCATGACCACTTGGTTGTATCGCTCCAGTTACCGGTTGTGCCATCCCAAATGCAGGTTGCAGACGGCGCTGCCGCAGGCGCGGCCAGCACGATCCCACTCAGGAGCAGGACAAGCACCAGGATCGATCCGACAATCACTATGAGTGTGCGCATGGTAGTCTCCTTGAGGTGGGCTGCTGTAAGCCTCTTGCTTCCTTACCGGATGATCACAGGCAGATACACGAAACGGATTGGGTTCACACGCAGTGCGTACTGGAGTTGATAGTAGCCGGTGTAGCCCGAAGTAACGTGCACGTAACAGCCATCTGAGCCGCAGTTGGTGATTATCCGCGACAGCACCGACTTAGACGGAGCGGTGAGCGTGCCGCCCAGACCCGCGATCGGGTTGCGCAGCGCATCGAAGAACTCGATCGTGAGGTGGCCGGTATTCTGGGGCCAGACGATCGGCTCCAGCATAAAGCCATAGGGCGTAAGAGGTTCATCAAAAACAACTGGCGGCAGCTTGATCAGGAAATAGTCAGCCTCATCCGCGCCGCCCAGCAAATTGCGCGTCGCAGTGAGCGACGGAGCCAGGTCGGTCAGCGTCACCACGCGGGCCGTGTCGAAGTCATCACCGGCGTCGCCAGGCGTCGCGGCATCGGTCTGCTGACCCAGCTCGATCTGGAACCGGTAGCGTTCGAGGCCGTTGCCAGCACCACTATAAAAGCGCAAATAGTACGCCGAGGGCGCGCTGTTGTTGGACATCCACTTGAAGATTTTCGTGGTGACATCGGGCGCATTGATCGTCACGGAATCAAGGACGCTGGAAGCCTGATCGGTTAGTTCAAAGTTCAGCATACCCAATCCGCCGTAATCTAGGACCGTGACGGTTACGGTGATGAGTTGCCCGGACGCGGCGTTGAGTCGGAAATAATCGTGCGCGTCGGCGTAGCCCAGCAAGTTGCTCGCGTAGGTGGTGCTGACGCCCAGCGTGGGTGTGATCAAGCGGGCAGTTGGAACCGTATCGCCCGCATCGCCGGTCTGGCCGCTGTCGGTCTGTTGGCCGAGCTCAATCTGGAACTGGTAGCATTCGTGACCGCTGCCACCACCACTATAAAAGCGCAAATAGTACGCCGAGGGCGCGCTGTTGTTGGATATGTAGCGGAACACTCGTGGAGCGACATCGGGCGAGTAGAGAGTCGCGTTATCGAGGGAGGCGAAAGCCTGATCGGTTAGTTCAACGTTCAGCATACCCAATCCGTCGTAATCCAGGACGGTAACAGTGATGGTGACAATCTGCCCGGACGCCGCAGTGAAGCGGAAGTAGTCGTCCGTATCGGCGTAACCCAGCAGGTTGCCTGCGTAGGTGGTGCTGACGCCGAGCGTGGGTGTGATCACTGTCGCTGTGCCCGCCGTATCGCCGGCATCACTCGCGCCGTTCGCATCCGATTGGTTGGCGACCTCCAATCGGAAGAGGTACTCATTGGTTCCCGCGCCGGGGGTGTCCACCACAAAGTAGTATCGGGTGGGCGTGGTTCGATTGCCCATATACTCAAACTGGCCCGTTTGCTCGGTGCTATAGAGGGTCAGGTTATTCAACGGATTGATGTGAGCCTGGTCATACAGATAAAAGGCCGCCTGACTCCAGGTCGTGGTGGTGGTAAAGAACACCGTTACGATCTGGCCCGGACTGACGTTGAAGTAGAAATAGTCTTGGGTATGGCCCGTGTCACTGATGGCGGCGCTGTAATCCACACCGGGCGTGATGGCGACAGCGGTCCCAAACGACGAGCCGCCGACGATGGGCGTGGCCGCCGGGGCGGCCAGCGCGATGAAGACGACACTCAACAGGCTGACGAGGATGGCACCAAACAGGATCAATGGGCGTTTCATGATGAGGTTCCTTTCTGAAGTCACATCGTGAACTGGTTGTCGCTCTTAAAACATGCCTTCACGCTTCGCCACATGCGATAGCTGGTCAAAGTCAGGCGAACGCTAAGATAGCGGAGCATGTCAATACCGGTGTTGGGCGCATGGTGTACACCACTGCATCTACGACTTGCGAGCCGCAGCCAGGAGGGCCGTGCCGATGGGCGGAAAGGCCCGCGATTGCCAGTCATCCTGGGATGTCCGCGTTCCATTAATGGCCCACACGAGATTCGCGGTGGGGTCACACCAGACTAGCGCGCCAGTGAGGCCGCTATGTCCAAAGGAGGCAGGACTTGCTGCAGACGTCTGCACATGGGGCGTTTTTTGTCCGCGCAACTCGGGACCAAGCCCCCAGGGACAGCGCGGCCATTCAAGCCAACCACTGAGACCGCCACCCAGCCCACCCGTTTGATCTTGTGTTGCAGCCGCGGCAGTTTCTGCGCGAAGGAATCCGCCTGGGAGACCTTGAAAGGCGCGGAGGAGGTTGATGGCGGCAGCCTGTGTCATCACCATCCCGGTCCAGGGCTCTGCCAGGGAACGAAAAAACGGGGTGTTCCAATATTCGAGCGGGGTTCCGGCGTGTGTGTCATACGGATCAGCAATGACCGCTGGCGACCGAGGGGGTTCGGAACCCAGGTAGGCCTCAATTGCCAGTGGCCTGATCACCAGGTCGGTGAGCGCCGTCGCAAAGGTCTGACCGGTCACTCGTTCGACGGCCATGGCCAGCAAGCCATAGCCGACATTGCTATACGCCACGCGGATGTTGGGGGAAGTCGCGAGTGGGGTCTGAAGGCAAGCCGTAGCGCTCTTTGGCCAATCCCGCGTGGCATCATCGGTCACGAAGCCTTCTGCGTAGAACATAGGTAAGCCGCTGGTGTGAGTCAGTAGATTGCGCAAAGTCACCCCGGCCTGTGCCGCGGCTGCTTCGGGCAGATAAGTTTCCAGTAGACTAGGCAGAGCCAGTGCGCCCTGGTCCACCAGGCGTAAGACCACGAGCGCCGTTGCCAGCTTGGTGATCGATGCGACGGGAAAGAGGCTGTTTTCGGTCAGCGGTTGATCAGCGGCATCTGTTCCCAGGGTCACGTACTCAATGGGCTGCTGGTCGTGCCCGACTGCTACTGATAAGCCTGAGAGCTGGCAATCCATCATGATGTTCTCCATGATGGCCCGGATTTCGCGCGTAAGTAAGGTGTTCATTGTTTACTCCCTATTCGAAACTAACCTCGATAGTGCGACAGCGCCCAACTTATCGCGGAGCATGGCATTCGCCTTGAGTGGGATCGCTCCAGACTTCGCTGGTTGCCAGCATGTCTTGCAGACGCGCAATCAGCGTCTCCCAATCGCGAAAGTAGTGCGCCTCGCCCGTGGTGACCAACGGGCCGCTCGCGCCGAGTAGCGCGACCCTTGTCAGTCTTGTCGCAGGGCGCTTGCCACTGACCGGCGCACAAATTCTTCCAGCGACGTGAGTTTGACGCCGAACGTGCGCGCCGTTTCGGTCATGTCCATCGGCGAGTCGAACATGTCAAAGCCAGCCGCCAACCCCCACACGGCCTCCGGCAAGCCCGGCACCGGTTCGCCCGGACGCACACTCCGCACTGGAATGGCCCTGCCTAACATGCGCTCATAGACGGCGACCGCATCGCGGAACGACAGCGGCTCCGGCCCGCCGAGAATGAGGCGCTGGTTGACGGCGCGCGGATGGCCGATAGCGGCCAGCGCGAACGCCGCCACGTCAGCCGCCGAAATGAACGAGTGGCGGCGCTGGCCCTCACCCACCAGCGTCACCGGCTGGCCTTGCAGGCTGGGCAGGCCGATGTACACGCCGACCCAAAACTCCATAAAGGCGTTCGGCGACAGGAGGGTATAGGACACGCCGCTCGCTTGCAGATAGGCTTCCGTCTTGCCCTTGGCGGCGACAAAGGGGACAGGGCTGTTGGGGTCAGCCACGCCCGCCGACGTAAAGATGAATTGCTTGACCCCGGCGACCCTGGCCGCGTCAATCAGGTTGCGGTTGCCCTCCAGGTCCACCGTCTGCGGGTTGTCCGCGCCGCCGCGTTGCGCCGAGTTGGCGGTGGTGATGACGACGTCCGCGCCCTGGCAAGCCGGGTCGAGTGAGGTGCGCTCTTTGAGGTCGCCCAGCACGACCTGCGCGCCCGCCGCGGCCAGCGGCTGATAATTCGATGGGGGGCGAGCCAGGATGCGCACCGGCTTGCCCTGCGCAAGTAACAGGTGTGTGATTGCGCCACCCAGATTGCCGGTGGCTCCGACAACGAGGTACATGATCATTCTCCCTTCCACTCAAGCTGGTGTATTCAGGGACGGGTGCTCCCGCCCGTTGATACCTGCTTCCGTCCGCGTTTCCTGGATAAAGGCCAGCAGCGTCTGCCAGTCACGAAAGTAGCGCATCTCGCCGCTCAGCACGTGCTGCACCTTGCCGCGCCATTCGAAATGATCATCAATCTTTTCACGCCACAGTCGCATGGTGAACAACTCAGAGTGATGGTGCTGTTCAATCGTAGGGCCACGCGCTGGCTCAGGCATACGTCTTCCAGGCCCGCCGACTCGACTGAATACCAGTAGCGCTGATGACCATGATCATGCCGGGCCTCCTCAGTCGCAAAGATGCCTTCAGATTATCAAATTCGGCGTTCCGAAAGCGTTGCGTGGAGCGTTTCGTGATGTAGCAATGTGGTTAGAAACAAAACAGACCCGACCGGCTTTGTAAAACCGATCGGGTCTCTGGCAAAAGTCTGGTTGGCAAATTCCGCTGAACTACTCGGTTTGCTCCAATGCATAAGCGATGGCCTCGTCCATCGTCATCGCGCGGCCTTGTGCCCACGCCGCGGCAAAGGCCCGCTCGCCCAGCGCGGCACGCGCGGCGGCCACGCTGGTTTCATGATCGGCGCGATCAGTCTGAAACAAGGAAGCGCCGATGGATTCGCCCAAATGGTCAGCCGCGCCCAGGAGGCGCGCCGCCCGCTCAAACTGTCGCTCGGCGGCCGCCAGGTATCCAACCGCATTCAACAGTAAAAAGATGCCCCATTGAGTACCAATGTACCTGGCAATGTTCAATGACTCGATGAACTGTCCTCGCGCCTGGGCATAGTCACCTTCGACGCGGGCAATGTGCCCCAGGGTTAACTTGGCGCGAGCGATTTCAACGCTGTCACCCGTCTCACGAAGCAACGCCAGGCTCTCCTCCAGCATGGAGCGCGCCGAGACGCAATCACCGTGGCAATGGAGCATGTATCCCAGCATACTCAAGGTCAGCGCCGTACCATCCTGATCCTGCAAGGCGCGATAGAGCGCCAAGCTTTCCTCAAGCAGTGAGCGCGCGGTGGCCCATTCTTCGGGCGTCACAGCCAACAAGCCCAGCCGCGCCAAGGCTTCAGCGATGCCTGGCTGGTTATTCGAGGCGCGATCCAGAGTCAAGCTCTGCTCAAAGCACGCCCGTGCGATTGCAAAATCATTCTGATAATAAGCCGCCTTGCCCGCCCCTCGCAGTGCGGCGGCGCGTACCTCTGGCGCAGCCTCGACGCTCACCAGCGCCAGCAGTTTTTCCAGCCAAACTCGTCCCTCGGCTTGAAAATTGTAGCGTTCCCAGAACCTGGCCAACGCCGCCGCCAGGCGCAGTCCGGTTTGCGCTCGACTCGCTGAATGCGCGCTCCATTCCAACGCGGCTTGCAAGTTGGAATACTCGGCGGCTAACTGCTGGATCAAGACAATCGCCCCCGCGCCATGCAGTTTTGGTTCCAGTGCTTGAGCCAGGTGGCAGAAATAATCTAGATGCCGGTCTCGCGCCGATGTCTCTTCGCCCGCTTCCACCAATCGGGCGCGCGCGTACTGCCGCGCCACCTCGTGCAACCGAAAGCGCGTGGCCTCGCCCGATGGCTCGACGCTCACCAGCGACTTGTCCACCAGACCCGATAACACATCCAGCCCTTGCTCGACTTCAATGCCGTCGCCGCAGCAGACACCTTCCACCGCCTCAAAAGTCGCGCCGCTCGCAAACACAGATAGCCGGCGGAACAAGGCCTGCTCCGCCGATGTCAGCAGGGCGTGGCTCCAGTCCAGCGTTGCTTGCAATGTCTGGTGGCGGGGAAGCGCCGCCGGGCTGCCCTGTGTCAACAGCCGCAGAGCATCGCCCAGACGATCGGCGATCTGGTGCACCGTGAATAGCTTGACACGCGCGGCGGCCAGTTCCAACGCCAGCGGAATGCCATCCAGCTGTTGGCAAATCCGCCCCACCGCCAGAGCCGTCTGATCGTTCACTTCAAAAGTCGGCAGCACGGCTGAAGCCCGTTCCACAAAGAATTGGACACTTTCGTATTGCCGCAGGTTCAGTATCAGGTCTCGATGTTGAGACGCGTCTGCGGCTCCCGACTTCGCGGGAACTGGCCACCCGGTCATGTCTGGCACGGAGAAAGATGGCACGCGCCAGGTGACTTCTCCCTCAATCCCCAACACGACGCGGCTGGTTACGAGTACCCGTAGATGAGGAGCAGCCTGCAACAGCGTTGCCATCACCGAGCGAACCGCTTCGGTCAAATGTTCACAGTTATCCAGGACGACGAGCAGGTGTTTGTCACGCATAAACTCGGTGAGTCGAACAAGCAGCGGACCCCCGCCTTCTTCGCGCACACTCAACACCGCCGCCAGTGTTTGTACAACCAGGGTCGGGTCGTTGAGCGGGGCAAGATCGACCAGCCAGAGGCCATCGGCAAAATGATTGATCAGGTCTTCAGCCACAGCCAGTGCCAGGCGCGTCTTGCCGACTCCGCCCGCGCCGACCAACGTCAATAGACGCTGCGACAACACCCGCTGTTTGACGTCGCGCTTTTCACGTTCGCGTCCGATGAAGCGCGTCAGTTGACAGGGCAAGTTGCTCAGGCGGTGATTGGCCCGCGGTGTGCGGTCAGAATTTGTGCTTCGTTCCGAAGTAATCGGTTGTTCGAAGTAGTGCGTGTAGGCGGCCTGCGTGGCCGGGCCGGGCTCAACGTTTAATTCCTGGCGCAGGACGGCCGCACACATGGTGTAAGCACGCGCCACGCCGGTGCGATCGCCGCTGAGTGCATACAGCCGCATTAGGTCACAATAAGTTTCTTCGCGCAATGGCTCGCAACGCAGCAAGCGTTGAGCTGCGGCGATTGCCCCCACGTAGTCACGTTGCTCTTCACGTCGTCGAACGACCTGTTCCACAGCATTGACGAACATCTGCTGCAGGCGTTCGCGTTCTGGCATGATCCAATCATCGTAGCAATCGGGTAAAAGTTCACCCTGATAGATCATCACCGCCCGATCGAAATCACGCGCTTCACACGCACGCTCAAATTCAGCCACATCCAGGCTAACGGGGGCGGCGAGCTGCCATTGCAGCGTACTGCCAGTCACACACAAGAAATCGGCGGCGCAGGGCAAGGTTTGACGCAGTTGGTGAATGAGGTGACGGAGGTTGGTGCGAGCCTGCGCTTCAGTGGAATCAGGCCAGAGTAGAAAGGCCAGCTGCTGACGGGGTTGAGGTGAATCACGGTGCAGAACAAGATAGGTTACAAGTGATTGCAAACGCGGCGTGTTGAGCGACATGACGAGGGTGTCGTCGCAGAACAGGCGGAATCCGCCCAGTAGGTTAATCCTTAGCGTAGCAGGCATAGGGTATGCTCACCATCGGCCCCCGCGCCAGGATGGTACCATCATACGGTTACTGTATGACGGTTGTCAAGTAAGGGTTTTGTTACTTTGATCTGGCGAGTGTTACCCCAACTCTCTCTTCATCACGTACACAAAAGACATTGCGGTGATCGCGGGTATGATCAAGTTCAATGCGGCTCGGTGATCACATCTTTCCAGTAACTTGCCCTGAGCGCGGAAGTAGGATAGCGCTTAACCCATGGTTTGATCATGAGATGTGCCTGTCCGTAGGTGAGTGGCATGATGCCTGCTTCCTGCATTAGAAGTCGATCAGCCGCTTGATAGAATTTGAGTCGTTGTACCGGATCGGTAATGTGTCGTGCTGTATCAATCAATTCATCGTACTGCAGATTACGCCAACACCGCGGTGGCTGGTATAAAGCTACTCGCAAGAAGTTATCGGGGTCGGGATAGTCTGCGATCCACCCGAACTGAAACAGGTGCGGCGGATGTGCCGGAACCTGCACTTGATAATCGTCCCAATCCAGTATCTGCCACGTTATATCAATCCCCAAATGCTCGCGCCACTGAGTTTGTAGATGGTGAATGCGTTGGTCAGCAAGGGGAAATGATGCCCAGGCTTCGATTGCGGGAAAGCCATGGCCTTGCGGATAACCGGCTTCTGCCAGCAAGCGTCTGGCCCGTTCAGGATCGTAAGTCAGGCCGATACCTGGAGAATGGCCCGGCAGACCAGGTGGCACAAAACCACCGGTCGCTGGTGCCACGAGATCGTGCATAACATCCCTGGCTAAGGTCTCACGATCAACCGCACAGACAAAAGCTTGCCGCACCTGCACCTTGTCAAAGGGTGCACGCGTCGTATCGAAGCCGACACCAACGGTATACGCCTCAGACACGCGTACATGCTCACCGGCCCGTCGCTGACGAACCTGCTCTATCACGCGCCAATCCATTGATCCACCGATATCATGCTCGCCGGTGTCATATTTATCGAGAGATTGCTGCTCTGCTAAGAGCGTCAATTCGACGCGTACCAGATTGCCACTGAACCGGCCGCAATAATCTGCGTTTCGCGTGAGAATTAACTTTTCACCACGCTTCCATTCGGCCAGGCGAAATGGCCCGTTCGTGACAAGATGTTCGACCTCACACCAGGCCGCGCCGTAGGTATCAACGACGTAGTGCGAAATCGCAAATGTCGCCGGGCATGTAAGCAACTGCAAAAAGTATCCTGTGGGCTCTTCCAGATCGACCAACAAGGTGAAATCGTCCAGCACGCGGATACCCAGGCTGTCTAATGGCATTTCGCCAGAGTGCACGGCGCGCGCGTTTTGGATCGGATATAAGTATGCGGCGTTGAGCGAGCCCGTCACCGGATCGAGCACACGCCGCCAGGCACACTCGAAATCATGCGCTGTCACAGAGTGTCCATCGCTCCAGCGTGCATCGCGTCGCAGATTGAACACATAGCGATGTCCATCATCTAGAATCTCCCAGCGGCGTGCCAGCATGGGCACAACATCAAAGTCCGGAGTGAGCTCGACTAGACCACTGAACAGCTGCTCGATAATCGCATCTTGAGAAGCGTCATTCGCCAGTGTCAAGTCAAGCGTTTGAAAATCGCCCCAGTAGAGACTGAGGACCTGCGGTGTCGAAAAGGGCGACGTCAGTGACGGTGTTTCACTGGCGTGTTGCCACAGGTTAAAGGCTTCATCATAAGATTGCTGAGCTCGCTCGAAGTCCATCGCACAGTGATACAGCCCGCCTAAATTCATGGCGGTGCGTGCAGCCTGTATCAACTCGCTCGCGCCCTCTTGTTTCAACAAGGCCAGTGCATACTTATAGTGTTCGATCGCCTCCTGCCAGGCAAACACCTCGCGCGCTCGATCGCCCGCTTGCAGCAAATAGGGTACGGCTTTCTCGCCATTGCCTGCTGCTGCGTAGTGGTGTCCTAGCTGCGCTGCGAGATCACCAGACAGACGGTGTTCAGTAGCGTGCTGCGCAACTTGCTCGAGCGCTTCCGCCACGCGGCGATGCAGCAGACGTTGACGGGCTGCACTGAGCTGCGCGTAGGCCACTTCGCGTATCTTGTCATGGCTGAAGTCATAGTCCATGGCGCCGCGCTCGCGCACCAGGCGGCGTTGCCACAACTCATCTAACGCTTGAACGAGTTGCCCTTCTGGTTCATCACTCGCCTGTCGGAGGAGATCAAAATTGAAGGCGCGCCCGATCGTCGCGGCCAGGCCGATCAGATCTCGCGCCGCCGGGGAGAGTTGGGTCAGGCGCGTGGTGATAACTGTCTGCACTCGCGGCGTCAGTGATCGCAGATCGCCGCCTGCTTGAGCGCGCAACGCCTCGACAATGAATAAGGGATTGCCTTCGGTTTCACGATAGATGTCCGCCAATTGCGTCACATCGAGTTCGCGGCCGGCGACGTGCCGCGCGAGTTGAGCGGTGTCGGATTCAGTCAACGGGCTCAGTTCGATCTGCGCAAAGTGATCGTGACCGCGCAGATCATTCAGCAGCGCGGTCACCGGATGATCGAGGCCGATCTCTTCAGGACGCAAGGTGCCGATCAATAACAGCCGCGCCGCAGGATCAAAGCGCAACAAATAGTGCAGCCAGTCGAGAGTGTCCCGATCGCACCACTGCAAATCTTCGATCAACAACAGCACCGGTTGACGATCCGACAACATGGCCTGTGCCAGGGCTTCGAACAAGCGTTGGCGTTGCCAGACTTCGGCGAGTGGCCCGGGCGGCGCGATGTCCGGGTGATCGGCTAACACTTCCGGGAGCAGGCGCGCCACTTCGCTAAGCCAGACCGGCGCAAGTGCCGGTAGCGGGCGTGCTCGCAACCAGGCTTTGATGGGCGCGTAAGCCAGTGCACCTTCGGCTGCATAACAATGTGCGTTTGCTGTTGTTACGCCTTGCCGCTCTGCCCACTGCACTAGCTCTTCAGCTAAACGGGTCTTGCCAATACCAGCTTCACCCGAAATCACAACCACCTCGGACTGGCCCATCAACATCGCACGCCAGGCAGATTGCAGCTGAGCCCATTCGGTTTTGCGGCCTATGAGAGGTGTCGTGGCGATTAGCGCGGGCGTGGGTTTGGCAGATGCAGTGTCAGGACGGTAATTCAACAGGCTCTCATACATCTCCCGCGTGGCGACGCTGGGTTCCACACCCAACTCGCGTTGCAAGGTTGTCGTACAGGTGTGATAGATCCGCAGCGCGTCCGCGCGATTACCTCGCAACGAATGCAAACGCATCAAACTACGATAGGCTTCTTCACGCAAGGCATCATAACGCAAGAGCTGCTGGGCGTACGTAATTGCCGCCGGATAGTCACGATCCTGTTCGAGTTCCTGACTTAAGCGTTCGAGGGCATCGACATACACCTGACTAAGGCGTTCGCGTTCCGGGAGGATCCAGTCGTCGTAGCAGTTGGGCAGTAGGTCGCCCCGATAGAGTGCGATGGCGGTGGGCAACTCAGCAGCGGCAATCGCAGCATCGAAGTCGGCAACATCCAGAGTGAACGATGCCTCAACACACCACTGGACGGTGTGAGTGGTGAACTGCAAAAATCGATCGCTGTGTGGCAGGGCCTGTCGCAATTCATGCAGCGCTTTGCGCAAGTTGGTGCGGGCCTGCGCTTCAGTGGAATCGGGCCAGAGCAAAAAGGCCAGATGTTGACGGGGTTGAGGTAAATCACGGTGCAGAACAAGGTAGGTTACAAGTGATTGCAACCGCGGCGTGTTGAGCGACGTGATGAGGGTGTCGTCGCAGAACAGGCGGAATCCGCCCAGCAGATTAATCCTCAGTGTAGCAGGCATAAGGCATACTCACCAACGCCCCGGCGTCAGGATGGTACTATCATAAGGTTACTGTATGACGGTTGTCAAGTCGGTGTTTCGTCACTTTGATCTACGGCACACCAACCTTTCCTTTCGCGCACGCGCCAAGCGTCTTTGCTGCTACTTTACAGGCTGGTCGTTTATTTTGCGCATTTTCGATGAGTTGCTAGTGATGATGTATAGAATCTATTCAACGTGTAATGGCTATGCCAGGACCAATTGTACGCGTCACCAGCAACTATACGGCTTCGTCAATGCGCACGTGGGGCAAGGTTTTTCGCGCCACCTGGCCGTCTTGGTGGGCGGTGAGTTGCATCTGCAACACTCGAGCGTCTGGAATATCGAGCGGGATCGTAATCTGGGCGGTAGACATGGCTTCACCTCACCGTGGATCCAAGAGTGTCAGATCATTCTACCGCTTCTGCGGCACCCCAAGATATGGTCCGCACCACGGCAATTCCCAATGAACCAACATATTCTCCAGCGGGATATACATAGCCGTGCCGGTCGCTCCTCATGCGAAAAGACGGTGAGTCACCCATGCGCCACGCCTTCTCGCGCTCTCCATCACTCCTTCACTCTGTCCCCTTCTCATCCCGCGCGGCATCTTTTGCTGATCGTCCAAACGTCTCCAGCTGATCGCGCACCTTATCCACCGCGGTGTACGGCGCATAGATGCGGCGCGTGGTGCTGATGTCGGCGTGGCCCAGATAAGATTGCAGCACGTCGAGGTCCATGCCTTCGTGTAACAACTGCTGCGCGCGGAAATGTCGAAAGGCGTGCGGCGAGGTGCCTTTGAAGAGGTCGAGTTCCTTTGCGGCTTTCTTGATCACCGACCACAACGTGCCGCGGCCCAGCGTCTTGCCGACATCGCGCCCGTGCGAGACGAACAACCCCGGCGATCGATCTCCAATCCGATCGCGTTCTCGGCAGTAGGCCGCAATGGCCTGCTGCGCTTCCTTTGTCAGCAGCAGCAAGCGATCTTTGTTGCCCTTGCCGGTGATGCGCACCTCGGCTTTGCGTCCGTCCAACACCATCTCGCGCGTAAGGGAGGCCACCTCGCTGACGCGACCGGCGGAAGCATACAGCGTGTGCACGATGGCGCGCGCGCGCAGAATCTCCAGCCGCTTGATCTGGCCGCGTTTCTCGTCGGGCTGGGGCAGGGCGATCGAGTCGTAGTACGTCACGATGCGCGGCAGCCCCGGATCGGGTTCGCGTCCCGCTTTGGCGATGCGTCGATTCCCGCGAGTGGCCTTCAACCGGTTGACCGCCTTGCCCACCTGAAAGGTTTCCGTCAACCGATCGTTGGCATCGAGCCAGATCAGGAAGCGTTTGACCACGGCGAGGTAACTGGTCAGCGTCTGCTCCGCATATTTGCGCTTGATCATCCATTCGTAGAACTTGACGAGCAGATCGTCCTTGAGTTCATTCGCCGGATAGGGTAGGGGGGCCGCGATGTAGTGCGTGTCGGCGATGAATTCCGCCAGCCTGCTCAGGCCGTAGCGATAGGAAATCGCCGTGTTGCGACTCGATAGAATCGTTTCCAGAAAAGCCTCAGCGAACTCAATCTCGGCGGCGGAGTGTACGATCGGTTCTGGGGTTGGTTCTGATTTTCGTTTAGACATAGCGACTTGACCTTTGTATAACCTATTATTGAACTTAACGTGCAATATGTTCAGTAAGTATTTTAACACGAAAAGCCTGTAGGTCAATGTGGCTTCTCGCAATCTTATGCATTTCAAGTCCGAGCGAACTCACTCTTATCCGCATCCTTGCGATTGGTCGTGCGTGGTTGCAACCGGCAATACTTGCACAATCATGGCGCAAATCGAAACCTGCTCTCACCGTGAACTGTATACACTTCTCTTGCACCCCCACGTTCTTGAAACAATGCAGTCGCCCGAAGTGTCACAGCCAACGACTTCGACGGTTTTTTGGCGCGCCTTGGTTGAAGACCGGCCAAAAATCGCCTGCTCTTGTGCCTTGCCTTTTCTTTGTGAAACATGGATAATAAGCGCTGTCGCACATTGAAGTTCAGCTAAACGGTCTTCAACTTGCGACACGTTGTTTACTTGCCCGACTAGAACATCCGTGCTATCATTGCGCCAGGCGCGCCGTTGCTGCGCGGACACGGCGAGGCGGAAATCCACTATCAGAGATCAAGGGTTATCATGAGCCGCATCACCCATATCAACGGAACTCCCACTCAACAACGCAACGCCATTCGCCGCGCCATCGCCGAAATCCTGCGCCACCTCAGCACCAAGCCGGCCATCGATGCCGACGCCAAGGATATGCTGGCCTTCATCGTCTTCGGCCTGCGCAGCATGGATCAATCGATCGATCAATCGGCGACCGCGTGGGAGAAGCGCGATTACTACATCAAAGCCGATCAGCTGCGCCGCGAATGGTTGTGGCTGCCCGATACGGCGCAGCGGCTGGACGACATTCTGCGCAGCGACGACTATCGCACCGCCCCGATCGAATTGGCCGGCCTGCTGGCGCGTTTTTCCGACGTGAAGGTCACGACGTTTACGAAGTCACCCACCTTGTGGCAAGGCGCATACAAGAAGTTGCTTGCCTCACCGAATGGAAAACGCTAATGAGAAACCGGGGGGTGACCTGCCAGATGACTTTGCATCTAGATGGCAGACCCCCGGTTTCTTTTGGTAGGCCATGTCACGCACGATTCTGCACGTCGATCTGGATGCCTTCTTCGTTTCCGTCGAATTGCTCGACAAGCCTGAGCTGCGTGGCAAGCCGGTGGCGGTGGGCGGACGGATCGATCAGCGCGGCGTGATTTCTTCGGCCTCTTACGAAGCGCGGAAATTCGGCGTCCGATCGGCCCTGCCGACCCGCACGGCTTTTCAGTTGTGTCCTGAGCTCATCCTCTTATCGGCACGTCACGATCTATATGCGCAGCATTCGCGCCAAGTCATGGCCCTGCTCTATGAAATCACGCCCCAGATCGAACAACTCTCCATCGACGAAGCCTTTCTCGATATCACCGGCACCGAGTTGCGTTACGGCTCGGCGGAGAAGTTGGCGCATTATCTTCATAATCGCATCCGTGATGAATTGGGGTTGCCGTGCTCCATCGGCGTGGCGAGTAATAAGTTGGCCGCCAAGATCGCTACCGAGAAAGCCAAACCGAATAACATCTGTATCGTCGACGTTGGTGAAGAAGCCGCTTTCCTTGCGCCATTGCCGGTCCGCGCCTTGTGGGGTGTCGGTCCCAAGACCGCCGAGATTCTCAAAGCGTTGGGGATCGAAACGATCGGGCAGATCGCGCAGGCTCGATCGGATGTGCTGGTTTATCGGCTGGGCAGGCGCGGCGCAGCTGAACTCATCCAGCGTGCGCAGGGTCTCGACGAGTCACCGGTCGAGAGTGAACGGGTCACGAAACAGATCAGCCAGGAGACGACGTTCGTTAAAGATGTGCGCGAGGCCGCGCACTTGCGTGCCACGCTGTTGGAACTGAGCGAAGGCGTCGGGCGGCATCTGCGCGACGCGAACCTCAGCGCACGCACGATCGCCATTAAATTGCGCTACAGTGACTTCACCACATTCACGCGCCAGACCACCCTGCCCCAACCCACCGATATCGATCAAGAGATTTTTGCGACGGCGTGGACTTTGTTTGAAGTCAACTGGAATAAACGCGCCATTCGTTTGATCGGTGTGGCCGGGCGACAGTTGAGTCCGGCGGCCAGGCAACTCGATCTATTTGGTTCGACAGACGATCGGGTGGAGCGCCTCACCCGCACTGTGGATGAGATCCGCCACAAGTATGGCACGGAGTTGTTGAAACGTGGCTCGACGCTGCGCAAGTAGAGAAGAGCGATTGATCATTTTAGCCGTCACTGCGAGGAGCGTTTTGTGCGCCAAAGCAGTCTCCTGTACGGCTAGCAACAAGCGCCAATTGGCATTCACTGTTTGCCTCGACACGTAGATTTCGCATAGCGTTTTCTTTTTCAAAGTCAACATGAGGCAAAGTCTTGCACTGCCCGAACTGCCTACGCGAAGTTATGCGCTATGCTAAAATGAACGGGGCATCCGGCTTCAGCAGAAATTGTCAATTGAGAAACCGGGTTTCCGCGCAGCGGTTTCAAATGGAATTGAACGTTTAGCATGGAGAAACCCGGTTTCTTCTTCGATCCAGAAGAGCCAAATGAAACTATGCCTGACTACATCTCTGACACCGCACACACTTTTCTGACCGGACCTGCCGGCAGCGGCAAGACCAGTCTCGCCGCTGAGCATCTGCAGGCCTTGTTGCGTTCTGGTTATTCTGGCGACAGCGTGCTGGTCATTGCTCCACAGCGCAGTCTACTGAAACCTTATCAAGCGGTGCTGCGGCGCGCCGATTTGCCCGCTGGTGGCGAGGTGGAAACCCTCACGATTGGCGGCTTGGCGAAGCGCTCGGTCGATCTGATGTGGCCCGCGCTGGCGCGTGAGGCGGGCTTTGCTCAACCCGATCGGCCGCCCACGTTTCTTACGCTGGAAACCGCGCAGTATTACATGGAACGTGTCGTGCAGCCGTTCATCACCGAGCGTTATTATTTTGAAAATGTGCGCCTGCCCAGTGAACGCATCTATAGTCAGTTGCTCGATAATCTCAATAAGGCGGCGCTCGTCGGATTTCCCTACACGGAAGTGGGCAAGCGTCTTATTGGCGCGTGGGCTGGCCCTTCACAACAGACCATCACGTTTGCTCAGGTGCAAGATTGTCTGCTGCGTTTTCGCGCGTATTGCCTGGAACACAATCTCCTCGACTTTTCATTGCAGCTCGAACTCTTCCGCAGCCTGCATCAACACGACTGGTTCCGCGACAAGCTCTATCGCCGTTATCGGCATCTGATCGTGGAGAACGTGGAAGAGGACACGCCCCTCACGCACGACTTGCTGCACGATTGGATTCCGCACACGGATTCGTCCCTGATCGTTTACGACACGGATGCCGGCTATCGATCGTTTCTGGGCGCAGATGCCCGATCGGCCTACGAACTCCGATCGGTTTGCCATGAGATCGTCAAACTCGACGCGTCGCGCGTGATGTCCTCTGCCGTTCAATCACTTGAGGCAACCGTGACGCATATCCTGTCTTCTGATAGCGATCTGCCTACGCGAAGCGGCGACACCCGCGAGGCCCTGGCTTACGGTGGCGGACGCTTTCATCCGCAGATGCTCGACTGGGTGGCACAGCAGATCGCCGAACTCGTCCAGAAACAAAACGTCGCGCCCGCCGACATCGTGATCCTCGCCCCCTTCCTCGGCGATGCGCTGCGCTTCGCGCTGGAAGACCGCTTGAGTCGTCATGCGATTCCCACCCGATCGCTGCGGCCCTCACGTTCGTTGAACGAGGAAGCGGTGACGCGTGGCTTGATGACACTGGCGGCATTGGCGCATCCGCAGTGGCAGATCGTGCCGCCGCAAGCCGATGTGGCGCAGGCCATCGCCCTCTCGATCGATCAGCTCGACCCGGCGCGCGCCCACTTGATGGCCGAGCGTCTCACCACATCGCGCAGCGGCCGGGCCGAACTGCGCCCGTTCGAAAACCTGAAGCCGGAACTGCAAGAGCGCATCGGGTTCGAGGTCGGCGCGAAATACGATCGAGTGCGGACATGGCTGCAAGACTACGCGCAGGCCGACACCCCGCCGCCGCTCGACGTGTTCTTCGCGCGTTTATTCGGTGAGGTGCTATCACAACCTGGTTACGGCTTTCATCGCCAGATCGATCCGGGCCGCATCACCGCGCAGCTCGTCGAATCGGCGCGCAAGTTCCGGCAGACGGTTAATCCCGATCCGTATGCCCCCGCGCTTGATCCCACTGTAGGACGCGACTACGTGCGCATGGTCAGCGAAGGCGTCGTCGCCGCAACATACGTCGAAAGCGCCTATGCTGAGAGGCCGAATGCCGTGCTGCTCGCTCCTGCTTATACCTTCCTGCTGAGCAATGAATCGGTGGGTTATCAATTCTGGTTAAACGCGGGCAGCCCGGCATGGTGGGAGCGGCTGTATCAACCGTTGACACATCCGTACGTATTGAGCCGTCAGTGGCCACCGGATAAAAAGTGGGGCGACGAGGATGAGGTTGCCGCACGGCAAGCCACCCTGCTCCGGCTGGTGCGCGGCCTATTGCGGCGCTGCCGCACGCGGATCTACCTCGCCATCAGCACGTTGAACGAGCAGGGCTTTGAGGAACGCGGGCCGTTGCTGACGTTGATGCAACAAGTACTGCGCGAGACCCGCACAGATTGAAGGTAAAGCAGTGAGGGCGTTTGGCGAGAGTTGTTCCGTTTCTTGTCTACCGCCCTGCCCTGTACTATAACCATTATGCAATCTGAATTCTCGATCAAATTGAAGTGGGCTCCCACGCGGCGTGATGATGCCACGCGTTGGATACTGGCCCACGTGCTGCGCAACAAAATCTGGATCGTGATCATGATCGTCGGCGCGATCGGAAACGCCGCCGGAGCCGCGCTGATGCCGGTGCTCATCGGCCAGGCCTTCAACGCCGTGGTCAACACGCCCATCGACTATGCGCTGATCGGCTCGGCGGCCATCGGCATTATCGTGTCGCAGGTGGTGCGCGCCGTGCTGCAACTGGGCCGCAATTTTGGCAGCGAGGTCATCGGGCAGCGGCTGGAACGCGACACGCGCCACGAACTGTACGCCAGCCTGATCGGCAAGAGCATGACGTTCCACGATCAGCAATCGGTGGGCGACGTGATGGCGCGGGCCACCAACGACGTGCGCGAAGTCAACTTGATGCTCAACCCAGGCGTCAATCTGGTTGTGGGTTCGTTCATGTTTCTGGTGATGCCCATCGTCATCGCGCCGCGCATCCATCCGGCGTTGCTTATCACTCCGCTGGCCTTTCTGGCGCTGTACTTCATTTCGCTGCAGCACTACCTCCAGCAACTGAAACCTGCCACCGAATCCGTGCGGCGGCAGTTCGGCAACATGAACGCCACTCTGGCCGAAAATATCGAGGGCATTGAAACGGTCAAAGGGGCCGCGCAGGAAGATCAAGCGATCGAGAAATTTGAAAGCGACGCGCGGGCTTATCGCGATGCCTTTGTGCAGCAGGGCTACATCGAATCGCGCTTCATGCCCCTGCTCTGGCAAGGCATCGCCTCAGCCGTCGCGCTGGCTCATTCATTACTCCTGTTCAACCAGGGGCTGATCGATGTAGGCCAGGTGGTGGCCTATAACGGCTTGATTCTGCTCTTCGGATTTCCCACGTTTAGCTCGGCCTTTGCCTATCCACAAATTGCCTCGGGCTTGACCAGTGCGCGCCGCATCTTGGCCTTGATCAATGCCGAGACCCATCTGGACGAAAACACCGCCGGTCACGCGGGAAAAATGCACGGCATGATCGAGTTCGAGCACGCCACGCTGCAATATCGAGCGGAAGCGCCCGTGCTGGAAGATGTGTCGTTTGAGATTCAGCCCGGCCAAACGGTGGCGCTGGTGGGACAAACCGGATCAGGCAAGACCAGCATCGTCAAGTTGCTCAATCGGATTTACGATGCGACCGCGGGCCGGGTGTTGATCGACGGCGTGGACGTACGCGACTGGCAGTTGGCCGCCCTGCGCTCGCAAATCTCCATCATCGAACAAGACCTGTTCTTGTTCTCGCGCACCGTGGCCGAGAATATCAAGTTCGGTCATCCCGAGGCGACGCAAGAACAAGTGGAGGCGGCGGCCAAGGCCGCGCAGGCGCACGACTTCATTTTGAATTTTGCCGATGGATACAATACGGTCGTCGGCGAGCGCGGCGTCACTCTATCGGGCGGGCAGCGACAACGGCTGGCTTTAGCCCGAGCGCTGCTCACCGATCCGAAGATTCTCATCCTCGACGACGCGACCAGCGCCATCGACAGCGCTACTGAAGATCAGATTCAGCAGGCCATCTACACCGCCGCGCAGGGACGCACCACCATCCTGATCACACATCGTCTCTCGCAGATCCGCTGGGCGGATGTGATTGTGGTGATGAAGCAGGGGCGCATCGCCGCGGTGGGCACACACGACGAACTGCTGGAAACAAGCCTGGCTTATCAGAGAATCTTTGCCAGATGATAGCTAGTTTCTGTTCGAAAAGTCCCTGGAAGGAAGACGTCAAGCATCGTGAGCGGAGCAGCGTGCTTTTCCGCTGTGCAGTCGAAGGATGCGGTTGAGGCTGAGTTTCTCGGTTGAACCGCCCCTTCGACTCCGTGCCGCGAAACTGCTGCGGCATTCCGCTCAGGGTGCTATCGTCATGATTGAACAGGTTTTCGGACGAGAACTAGCTAACGAGTAATGCGTAACAAGTAAAAACACCGCCGGCCTTTACGCATTACTCGTTACTCGTTACGGAGTTAAGCATGGGAATGTTTGGCGGCCTCAATGCCGAGGCCTATGACCGCAGCTATACCGATCGGACGTTAATGGCCCGCATCTTGCACTACTTCGGCGCCTTCCGCCGGCGCATGATCACGCTGGCCGCCGTGACCATCTTCATGGCCGTCCTCGGCGCGCTGAATCCGCTGCTGGTGTCGAGCGGCGTCCAATCGATGATGCAGGCTCACTCCGATCTTTATCTGGTGGGCCTGATCCTGGTTGTCTTGATCGTTGGTGTATTAAACTGGATCGGCAACCTGGTGCGCCGCCGCTTGACGGCCATTGTCACCGGCGATGTCGTGTTGGCTTTGCGCAGCGACGCTTTCAACGCCTCGGTCAAACACGACCTCTCGTTCTACGACGAATTCAAGACCGGCAAGATTGTCAGCCGCATCACCTCGGACACGCAGGAGTTCGCGCAGATGGTGACGCTGGTCACCGACGTGATCAGCCAGGTGTTGACGGTGCTGATTTTATTACCCATTCTGTTTACCATCGAATGGCGTTTGACCCTCGCCATGTTAGCGATGACGCCCGTAGCTTACTTTACCGCCAGCGCCTTTCGATCGCTGGCGCGGCGCGCCACGCGGCAAGGCTTCCGCGCCATGGGCGAAGTGAATGCGTCCGTGCAAGAAGCGATCACGGGCATCAGTATCGCCAAGAATTTTCGGCAGGAAGCGGCGCTGTATCAGCGCTTCGTCGACATCAACGCCATCTCATATCGCGTGAATTTGCGGCGCGGCTTTGTGTTATCCAATGTCTTTCCCACCCTCAATGCGTTGACGGGCGTGGGTACGGCCATCCTCGTTTATTTCGGCGGGTTGGCGGCGGCTTCGGGCGACATCTCAATCGGCGCGTGGTACCTGTTTGTCGCCAGCCTCGATCGGTTCTGGTTCCCCATCATCAACATCGCCGCGTTCTGGAGCCAATTCCAGGCGGGCTTATCGGCCGCGGAGCGCGTGTTCGCGCTGATCGACGCGGAGCCGGTGGTCCGCCAGACCGATCGGCTGGCGGCGCCCACGCTGCGCGGCGGCATCACGTTCGATCGCGTCAATTTCCGGTACTCGGCGCAGGAAGCGGTGCTGAACGATTTCTCGCTGGACATTCGCGCGGGCGAGACACTGGCGCTGGTCGGTCACACGGGCGCGGGCAAGAGCAGCATCGCCAAACTCATTGCGCGCTTCTATGAATTTCAGAGTGGCGCGATCCTGATCGACGGACAGGATATTCGCTCGTTCGAACTCAACAGCTACCGCAAACAGTTGGGCATCGTCTCGCAAACGCCGTTCTTGTTTGCGGGGACCGTGATCGACAACATTCGCTACGCCAACGCCGAGATTTCCGATCGAGAGATTGAAGACATCGCGCGGCAGGTGGGCGGCGGTGAATGGCTGGATGTGCTGCCGAACGGCTTGCAGACCGAGGTCGGCGAGCGCGGTTCCCGCCTATCGATGGGACAGCGCCAACTCGTCGCGCTGATGCGCGTACTGGCCCAGCATCCGGCGATCTTCATTCTCGACGAAGCCACGGCCAGCATCGATCCGTTCACGGAGAACCAGATCAAAGACGCGCTCGATCTGATTCTCTCGAAGAGCACCTCGATCTTGATCGCGCACCGTCTCTCGACGGTGAAGACGGCCGATCGCACCATCGTGCTGCGCGCCGGGCGTATCATCGAAGAGGGCAGCCACGATCAGCTGATGCAGCACGGCGGGCACTACGCGGAGTTGTACAACACCTACTTCCGGCATCAAAGCCTCGATGCCATAGAAATCAAGCCGGCGGCGAAGTTCACCTTGTCACCAGCAGAATTGTGATCTCAGTTTGATGCGCTCAGCCAGCAAGCACGGTATCCAATTACCCCAACTTCCCAAGTCGCTGCCAGCTCAAATGTTGGCGCAGCTGGAAGATCACGGCGAATACGCAACCGTCGCGCTCGCCGACTGTGACTTCACGCAGCAAGCCGCCAGCAACGTGATCTTCGAGGAGGTGTATTTCCGCCGATCGACCTTCACGCGATCGCGGCTGATCAAAGTCCGCCTGGCGGATGTGCGCCTAGAAACTTGCGATTTGTCCGGCGCAGACTGGGAGAAGGCGCGCCTGCTGCGGGTGGAATTCATTGGCTGCCGCCTGATCGGCGTTCAACTGCTGGAGGCCCAGCTGGAAAGCCTGCTCGTCCGCGAGTGCAACTTAGAAGACGCCGCCTGCGCCGCGTCGAAGTATAAGGCGGCGCGCTTTGAAAAATGCAACTTGCGCGGCGCTTCTTTCGAGCAAGCCGATCTCAGCGGCGTGGTCTTCAAAGACTGCAACCTCACCAACGCCAACTTGCAAGGCGCGAAATTGGCGGGGGCTGACTTGCGGGGATCGATCATCGCTGGGCTGCAGGTCGGCGCGAAGGAATTGCAGGGCGCCATCGTCGATCGCTTACAGGCCGTGCAGGTCGCGGGCCTGCTCGGCCTCGTCGTGAAAGACGGCGACGAGTTGTAGAGTGCAAGCCCTTAGAGCGGTTTCCAGCGGGACTGAGATTGCTTCGTCGCGAACGGCGCTCCTCGCAATGACGGATCGTAAATCAAAGTGGAATTCGCTATAAGGGAAGACATCAGACTTTGCTGGCCGGATGATCGATCCACTTCAGCAGTGTTTGACGAACATGCGCCAGGCTGTCATTCCAACCGGGTTGCGCGGCGAATCTTTCATAGGCCGCCAGGCTCATTTGCGCCAGTTTATTTCGATCGGAAGCGAGGATCGTTAAGCGCTTGGCCACTGCCGCTGGATCATTCGGCGGGACCAGATAACCGTTCACCTCATCGTCGATGATCTCGCGCGCCGCGCCGGAGGTTGTGCCTATCGCCGGCACGCCGCAGCTCATCCCCTCCAGATAAGCGATGTTGAAGCCTTCATCCTCCGCCGGCACAACCAGGACATGGCTGCGCTCCATTATCGTGGCGAGTTCGGCCTCGCTAACCACACCGGCCAACGTCACGCCCGGCAGGTGCGTTACCATGAGAAGATGGTACACCACTCGCCTGTACACCTTATCCACGTCGACATCGCCCACTACCGTGAGTTCACACAGTCCGGTCGGAAGTTGAAGCAGCGCTTCCAGCAACACGAGGAGGCCCGTGCGCCGAATGACGTTGCCCGCGAACACGAGGCGCAGTGGCCCTGCTTCATGCGCGCGCTGCTGGATGAGATCCGGTGTGAGGTGAGACTCAAGCCGATCACCTGCGGGAGTGGCCACCATCGATCGGGCAAGCTCAGGCCGATCGAGCACGGCACCGATCGCGCGCTGTGTTGTTTCACTGGTACAGATAAAACCGTCGACGCTCGCCAGATAGCGCCGTTCGATCCAGCGATAGAATTCATTCAACCCTGGCGCGTGAGTTCCGGAACAGCGCAAGTAATGCACGATCGAGACGATCGGATAAGCGACGCGCCCGCGCAGCCGCCGATTCAGCCGCAGCAACGCAGGATGGCTTGCTTCATCCTGGAGCAACACATCCAGTTGGGCGGCCTCGATGCGCTGTTGCCAACGCGTGACCACATTATCGGCCAGACGACCGGTATACGGCCGAGGCGGCAGTGAAAACACCTCGATGCTGTCGCCACAGCTGCGCAAATACTCCACCACTTTGCGATCGTAAAGATGGCTGCCCGAAAGGGTATCCAGACCACCAGAGATAACGAGACCGACGCGCATCACAAGACCTCCTCCCCTCTCCTGAGAACTGCTTCTCGTTCTCAGGAGAGGGGTCGGGGGTGAGGCTGAATAGTAACCCAGCTGGATTATATCCGATGGCTTTCACACTGGTCAATCAACCTTGCGCCATCGCCAAGATGATCCTACAATTACTGCATCTCACGCGGAGCCATGAACATGATCCCGTTCGCCCCCTTTGGCCGCACCAGACACTTGAGCACGCGCGCGATCTTTGGCGCTGCCGCTTTCTATACAGCCACACAAACCGAAGCCGATCCCGTACTGGATGTGCTGCTGGAATACGGCATCAATCACATCGACACGGCAGCCAGCTATGGCGAGGCCGAGAAACGCCTGGGGCCGTGGATGCCGCGCCAGCGCGATCGATTCTTCCTCGCGACCAAAACCGAAGAGCGCACCCGGCAAGGCGCGCGTGAATCGCTGCACCGCTCGCTTGAACGGCTGCAAACCGATCACGTCGATCTCTTTCAGATTCACAACCTCAGCGATCCACAGGAATGGGAAATTGCACTGGGGCCGGGCGGCGCGTTGGAGGCGTTCAGCGAGGCCCGCGAACAAGGCTTGACGCGCTTCATCGGCATCACGGGGCATGGTCTCAACATCGCGGCTCTGCACCTCAAGGCGCTGGAGCGTTTCGATTTCGATGCGGTGCTCTTGCCGTACAGTTACATCTTCATGCAGAATCCGCACTACGCCGCCGATGTGGAAGCGCTGCTGCAAATTTGCCGAGAGCGCAACGTCGCCGTACAGACCATCAAGGGCATCACGCGCTCACCGTGGCATACTAAACCACACACTCATAACACCTGGTATGAGCCGCTGACCGATCAGGCCGACATTGACAAAGCGGTACACTGGGTGCTCGGCAACCCGATCGTCTTCCTCAACACCGCGGCCGATATTCACCTGCTGCCCAAAGTGCTCGACGCGGCCAGTCGCTTCACGACACGCCCATCGGACGCAGCGATGCAGGTGTTGTTGAACGCTCAACAGATGGAACCACTATTTGCGTAACGAGAAAAAGGAGATCAGTATGGACTACGTACAACTGGGTCGCACCGGCTTGAAAGTCAGCCCGCTGTGTCTGGGCACGATGAACTTCGGCCCGCACACCACCGAAGAAGATTCATTCGCCATCATGGATCGCGCCTTGGAGTTGGGCCTCAACTTCTTCGACACCGCCAACGTCTACGGCTGGAAAACGGGCGAAGGCATCACCGAGCAGATCGTCGGGCGTTGGTTCGCGCAGGGCGGTGGTCGACGTGAGAAAGTCGTCATCGCCACCAAAGTCTACGGTGGGATGGGGGCCTGGCCGAATGAAAGTCGCCTGTCCGCCTACCACATCCGCCGCGCCTGCGAGGAAAGCCTGCGCCGTTTGCAGACCGATCACCTCGATCTGTACCAGATGCACCACATCGATCGCAATACACCGTGGGAAGAAGTGTGGCAGGCCATGGAAGTGTTGGTGCAGCAGGGCAAAGTCATCTACATCGGCAGCAGCAACTTCGCCGGGTGGCACATCGCACAGGCGCAAGAGGCGGCAAAAGCGCGCCACTTCATGGGCCTCGTTTCCGAGCAGAGCCTGTACAACTTGCGCGAACGCTCGATCGAGTTGGAAGTGATCCCCGCTTGCCGCGCTTATGGCCTCGGCTTGATTCCGTGGAGTCCGCTGGATGGTGGCATGCTGGGCGGTATGTTGCAGAAAGCGAAAGAAGGACGCCGCGCCAATCCCGATCTGCAAAAACGCGCCAAGCCCTATCTACCCAAGATTCGAGCCTATGAAGCGAAGTGCAAAGTGTGGGAAGAGAAGCCGGCCGATGTGGCACTGGCGTGGCTGATCCACAACCCGATCGTGACCGCGCCCATCATCGGCCCGCGCACCCTGGAACAACTCGATGGCAGTCTGCGCGCGTTGAAGATCAAACTCAGCAAGAAGCAGCTGGAAGAACTCGATCTAATCTTTCCCGGCCCCGGCGGTGAAGCGCCGGAAGCGTATGCGTGGTAGTCAGCGAAGGAAGACCTGGCAGGTTTTCCAAGACACTCAACCTTTGCTCACGGTGAGCAATTCCTGCTAAACAACTCCACCAGATCATCTGGTGAAAACCTGCCAGGTCTACACCACCCAACAAAGGAGATCATCATGCCTACCGAAACCACCACCAACATCACCCTGCCCTTTCCCGCCGCCATCGATCGCAGCCTGCGCCTCTCTCTCGGCGCGTGCAAGTTGAGAGTCATACCCGGCGGAGCCGAACCCTGGGTCGTCGGCACGTATCGCGATCAAAGCAACTCGCTGCCGCCGCTGGTGCAGCAAGAAGGCGGCGAGGCGCGCATCATGCAGAACTATCAGGCGTTCAATCCGATCGGGTTGTTCACCAACACCCCGCAGATCGATCTGGCCCTGGGCACCGCGCAGCCCTACACGCTCCTGGTCGAACTGGGCGCGAGCGACAATGCTTTCGATCTGGGCGGCGTGCCCGTCACACGCTTAAGTGTGAAACAGGGCGCGGGCAAAGTCGATTTCAACTTCTCAGCGCCCAACCCCCAGCCGATGAGCTTACTGCGCGTGGAAGCCGGTGCGACCGCGCTCGAGATGCGTAACCTCGCCAACGCAAACTTTGCCGAGATGAGTGTCGATGGCGGAGCGGCCGGTTACAAATTCGACTTCGGCGGCACGCTCAAGCGCGATGCGCATGTGCGCCTGACCACCGGCATGTCCGGCGTGGAGATCAGCGTGCCGGCAACCATGGCGGCCAAGATCAAAGCGGAGATTGTGCTGGGCGGCTTGAACATCGGCGATGGCTTCACCAAGAAAGACGGCGCGTTTTGGACTGAAGCAGCCGTCAAAGGTCAGACCCCGCTGGTGACCATCGACGCGAACATCTCGCTGGGCGGATTGACGATCAAGATCACCTGACGACAAAAAAGACCTGGCAGGTTTTCCAAGATACTCAACCTTTGCTCATCGTGAGCAATTCCTGCTAAACAACTCCACCAGATCATCTGGTGAAAACCTGCCAGGTCTGCACTCTCAATCCCCGAAACAAATTCCCAACTCGCGCCCGGTCAGCATCATGTCGCAATCCAACGGCACGCGCTTCATGCGCCCGGCCACTTTCTTCAGCGGCACGTAGCGCACCGTCGGCGGATCGAGCGCCACCATCACGCCCGATTGACCTTCGGCCAAAGCGCGCACGGCGGCCGCACCAAAACGCAGCGCAATCAAGCGATCGAACGTAGTCGGCGATCCGCCGCGCAGCAAGTGGCCCAACACCACACTGCGTGCTTCCTTGCCCGTGAGGGTCTGCAATTCCTGCGCGACGCGTTCACCCAAGCCGCCCAAGCGTTCGGCGCGCCCCAGTTCTTTGCTGACCACGGATACTTCGCCGCCGATGGGCTTGGCCCCCTCCGCCGCCACCACGATCGAGAAGTGGCGGCCCATCCGATCGCGTTGTTCGATCTTCGTTGCGACCTTCTCAATATCGTAGGGAATCTCAGGAATCAAAATCGCATCCGCCGAACCCGAAATCCCGCACTCCACCGCGATCCAACCGGCGTAGCGGCCCATCACCTCCACCACCATGATGCGCTTGTGCGCCTGCGCCGTGGAATGCAAGCGATCGAGACACTCCGTGGCAAACGATACCGCCGTGTCGAAACCGAAAGTAATGACCGTGTGTTCCAGATCGTTGTCGATCGTCTTGGGCACGCCGATCACGCGCAGCCCCTTTTCCGCAAACACATTCGCGATCGACAACGATCCATCGCCGCCGATGGCGATCAGCGCGTCGATCTTTTCCTTGCGGAACGCGCGCATGATCTCGTCCGAGCGATCCTTCTCGTAGGCCCGACCCTGCTTATCGATCATCGGGTAATGCAGCGGATTTCCCCTATTCGTCGTGCCGAGGATGGTGCCGCCCATGTGCGTGATGCCGCGCACCCGCGCACGCGTGAGGTTGATCAATCCACCGTCGGGATATTGCTCCGGCAAAAATAGGCCGTTGTATCCGTCGCGGATACCCACCACCTCCCAGCCGCGATTGATGGCCGCCAATGTCGCGGCGCGAATCACCGCGTTCAAGCCCGGCGCATCGCCGCCGCCCGTATTGACGGCGACTCTACGAATCTCATCCTCCTGGTGTGCCGTACTACGCCGACGAGTAGCCATACTTGCCTCCTATCTCTAGCATCTTGCCTCTTGCATCTTGCCTCTTGCATCCCGCTTCCATTCTATCATCAGCCGTAAATACAGTATAATCGCAAGTAATGTCCTTTCAACCTCGTCCCGACCAACAAAAAGTATTAGCCTTCCTCGACACCGGCGGCTACCTAGGTGTCTCCGCCGTGCCCGGCAGCGGCAAGACCGCCATCTTGTCCCACCTGGCCGCGCGTCTGGTGCAAGAAAGCATTCACGGCGAGGAAGAAGTGCTGATCGTCACCTTTGCCAATTCGGCGGTGGATAACTTCACGCGGCGCATTCGCGGCTTTCTCAACCAGGCCGATCGATCGTTATTACCCGACGTGGGGTATCGCGTCCGCACGCTACACGGCCTGGCCCACGATATTTTGCGCGAGCGCCCTGCCCTGCTGGGTCTGCCGGAAGACTTCGAGATCGTCGACGAGCGCGTCTCCACGCAAATCCTCGAAGATGCCGCCGCCAACTGGATCAAAGCCAATCCGCAGATGTTTGAGGCCTTCGTCGATCAGACGCTGGAAGAGAATCGCCGCAAATGGCTGGCCCGCGAGAAGTGGCCGGAGCTGGTGAGCGCCGTCGCCCGATCGTTCATTCGCCGCGCCAAAGATTATCAACTCACGCCCGCCGCGCTGCGCGAGCAACTGCCGCATTTTACCGACGCGTGGGCCATCGGTGCGTTGGGGTTGGACATCTACGACAGTTACGAGCGCGGCTTGCGCTATCGGGGCGGCCTCGACTTTGACGATCTGATTCGCCTCGCGCTGCTGGGCCTGCAAACCGATCAACACCTGCTCGATCGGCTGCGCGCCCGCTGGCCGTACATTCTGGAAGACGAGGCGCAAGACTCCAGTTTCCTGCAAGAAAAGATTCTGCGCCTGTTGACCGAGAAAGGCAACTGGGTGCGCGTGGGCGATCCCAATCAATCGATCAACACCACCTTCACCACATCGAACATTCGCTATCTTAACGAATTCCTGGTAGAGCCGGGCGTCGAAGCCGTCCCGATCGTGTACTCCGGCCGATCGAGCCGCCGCATCATCGCGCTGGCGAATCAACTGATCGATTGGACGTTGACCGAACACCCCAGTCCCACCCTGCGGGCCACGGCTTTCCGCGACCAGCACATCGAGCCGACGCCGCCCGATGATCCCCAGCCCAACCCGATCGATACGCCCGACGACATCGTGATGTTGTACGACAAGGCGCTCTCGCCCGAAGCCGAACTTGATCTCGTGGTGAAATCGATCGGGCGCTGGTTGCCGCAGCATCTCGATCGCACTTGCGCCGTGCTGGTACCCGACAATCTGCGCGGCGGCAAAATCAGCGATGCGCTGGAAGCCAACGATCTGCCGCACGATGATATGCTGCGCAGCACGGTCACCACGCGCGAGGCCGCGAAAGCGCTCGGCCACATCTTGCGCTATCTGGCCGCACCGTTATCCGGCCATTTGTTGTCGAATGCCTATCGCGTATGGTTTCAACGGTTTGCCGCCGAACAAGTTGACGACGAAACGCTCGATGCGCTGCACAAGGCCTGCTTAATGGGACTGCGCCGTTGCGATCAAGTGGAAGCATACTTGTGGCCGCGCCTCGATCTGGACTGGCTGGCCAACTACAAACCCGCGCAAGACGATCCGCTGATCCGCGCGGAGTTGCTCGATTATCGCCAGATCATTCGTCGCTGGCTGGAAGCGAGCACGCAACTTCCCGTCGATCAACTGATCCTCACCATCGCGCAAGACCTGTACCAGAGCGCCGATGTCGAACAGGCCGCGCGCGATCTGGCGCTGGCGCACAAACTGGCTGTCGTGCTGCGCCAGGTCGCCAACGAACATCCGGCGTATCGCCTGCCCGATCTCGCCGACGAACTCGATCGGGTGGCGAACAACGCGCAGCGCTTCATCGGCTTTGGTGAAGACGATCTGGGCTTTACGCCGCGCCCCGGCCGCGTCACCGTCGCAACGATGCACAAGGCCAAGGGGCTGGAATGGGATCGCGTCTATCTGCTGGGCGTGAACAACTACGATTTTCCGTCAGCCGAAGCGCACGATGTGTATCGCGGTGAAACGTGGTACATTCGAGACGGGCTTAACCTGGAAGCCGAGGCCGTGGCGCAAGTAGAGGCGCTGGCCGATCGCAAAGATTATCTGATCGGCATCGCAACACAGAAAGCGCGCACCGATTACGCCGAAGAACGCCTTCGCTTGCTGTATGTGGGCATCACGCGCGCCACGCGCGAATTGATCGTCACCTGGAACACCGGCAGCCGCGACAACGCTCCCAAGCAGCCCGCCGCGCCGTTTATTGCACTCTCGACGTTCCTTGAAAATCAGGACAAGATGAAGGGATGACAGGATGAAGAGATGACAAGATGATTTTCTCTACGAGATCGTCTTGTCCTCCTGTCATCTTGTCAGGATTTAGAATGTCTCTACCCACCAACTTCCACTTCTCACAAGCCAGCCTCGCCGACTACGTCGATTGTCCGCGCCGCTTTCAGTTGCGCTATCTGCTGGAACAGGCCTGGCCCGCCGTCGAGTCTGAACCATTGCTGGAACGCGAGCGCCTGGCCGAGCTGGGTCGCCGCTTCCACAAGTTGATTCAACAACACGTCGAAGGTTTGCCACCGGATGTTCTTACTCCATCGCCCGGCGAACCTGATCTGGCCCGCTGGTGGCAGAGTTATCTCGACAGCCTCGCCACGACGTTGAGTGATCTGCCCACTGATCGCCGCGCCGAAGTGGCGCTTTCGATCCCGATCAAGACCTATCGCCTCACCGCGCATTTTGACTTGATCGCCGCGACAGTCGATCGGGCCGTGATTGTGGATTGGAAAACCGAACAGCGCCAGCCCACACGCGAGCAATTACTCAAACGCATGCAGACTCGCGTGTATCGCTACGTGTTGGCGGTGGCCCAGCAGCGTCCGCCTGGCACCGTCTCGATGATCTACTGGTTCGCGCAATATCCCGATCAGCCCATCGCCCTGCCCTACGACGCCGCACAGCAAACCGACGATCACCAATTTTTAACAGCCTTGATCGAGGAGATCGAGCAGCGCGCCCGGCAAGACAGCGACTGGGAGATGACGTCCCACGAGCGCAAGTGCGCTTACTGCGTTTATCGTTCGCTGTGCCAGCGTGGTGTGCAGGCCGGCACGCTGACCGCCGCTGAAGACGATCTCGATCTGGTCGCTCAGATCACATTCGAAGCCGTCGACGCGATTGAATATTAACCAGGCAGAAACCGGGTTTCTACACGCCAGTCGTTCCAGTCCATTGGGAACGGAGAAACCCGGTTTCTTTGCAAACGAGATGTAGCATAGCTGCTTGTCGGCGTTCACGGGCACGAGGCCCGATATGACTATGCCAACCCAACTACGCCAATCCATTCGTAAGCCCGTCCGTCGTTCCGAAGCCGATGGCGACGTACTGCTCATGCTGCTCAGCTTCGCCGCCTCAGTGGTCGTGACGCGCGTCTTCCTGCAATTGACCGGCTTTCCCCAGCTCGGCGGCGCAAGCGGTCTGCACATCGCGCATGTGTTGTGGGGCGGCTTGCTGCTGTTCATCGCCACGCTGCTGCCGTTGATTTTTGCCAACCAGTGGGTTTTTCCGCTCACAGCCATACTCGGCGGCATCGGTGTGGGTTTATTCATCGACGAGATAGGCAAGTTCATTACCGCCACCAACGATTATTTCTATCCTGCCGCAGCGCCCATCATCTATGGCTTCTTCCTGCTCACCGTCTTGCTGTACTTTCAGATTCGCCGCAGACGACGCGTCGATACCCGCGGCGAATTATATTACGCGCTGGCTGAGCTCACCGAAGCGATCGATCAAGACCTGGATATGATTGAGAAGGAGCGCATCGAGCAACGCTTGATCAAAGTCAAAAATAACGCGGCTGTGCCCGTTCAGGCGCAGCTGGCGCAAGAGCTGCTCGACTTCCTGCACTCCGATCGACTAATCGTCGTCGAGCATCGGCCGGCGTGGCTGGAACGCCAACTCACTCGCCTCAAGCGCTTCGAAGCGCGCTCTTTTACGCAGCCCGTGCATCGCGCGCTGCTCATCGCCGGCATGCTGCTCTTCGGCCTGATCGCCTTGTCCGAGCCGGTGCGCATCCTCGCCGACCTGTCAAACGCCGGCGACTCAACCGCGCGCTTGTTGCAGCTCGATCTGATCCGCTCGCCCACTGAAACACACTGGTTTGCCCTGCGCATGATTCTGGAAGCCATCGCCGGGGGCCTGCTGCTGATCAGCGCCGGGTTGTTGATCTTGAAACAAGATCGACGCGGCGTCCTGCTCGGTTTGACCGGCATGTTGTTCTATCTGATCACGGTGAACCTCGTCGTGCTGTACTTCGATCAGTTCACCTTCATTCTCGCCACCGTGATCGAGTTTGGATTCTTCATGGGCATGCTGCGTTACCGGCAGCGCTTCATCG
Organism: Thermoflexales bacterium; assembly: GCA_041738395.1. GTDB lineage: Bacteria > Chloroflexota > Anaerolineae > Fen-1058 > Fen-1058 > Fen-1058. The sequence continues at coordinate 10,043 of JBGSPW010000260.1, read as the reverse complement.
CGCCGCGCGAACCAGCCCCGGCCCTCCATCCATAACACCATGTGGCGCTTTGCGAAGCCTCTCCCTGTAGATTCAACTCTGGCGACATCGATCGGCGGCCATCCGATCGTGGCGCAGCTGCTGGCGCGGCGCGGCATCACGACTGCCAGCAGCGCGGCGGCTTTTCTCAATCCCGATCGATACGAGCCGGCCCCGCCAACCGATTTGCCCGATCTGGCCTTTGCCGCCGACCGGTTGTATCGCGCCATCACGCGCGGCGAGAAGATCGCCGTGTGGGGCGACTTCGACGCCGACGGGCAAACCTCGACGACGCTGCTCGTCTCGCTGCTGCGCGATCTGCGAAGTGCCGAAGCAATCTTCTACATTCCGCAGCGCCTCACCGAATCGCACGGCATCAAGCTCGAGCCATTGCAGCGCCTGATCGATCAGCACGTCAACATCTTGCTGACCTGTGATACCGGCATCGCCGAGCACGAAGCGTTGGCTTACGCGAAAGCACAGGGCCTCACCGTCCTCGTCACCGATCATCACGATCTGCCCGACGTGCTGCCCACCGCCGACGCGCTGATCAATCCCAAACGCCTGCCGCCCGATCATCCCCTGCGCTCCTTGCCCGGTGTCGGTGTGGCATTCAAGCTCGCTCAACAGGTGCTGCACCTGGCCGGAGAACCTGAGCGCGCCGACGACTATCTCGATCTGGTCGCATTGGGCATCGTGGCCGATGTCGCCACGCTCACCGCTGACACGCGCTACCTGTTGCAGCGCGGACTCGATCGTCTACGCCACACCCAACGCTTGGGCTTACAAGCGCTGTTATCCCTCGCCAAGATCGATGCGACGAATCTAGCGGCCGAGCACATCGGCTTTGGTCTGGGGCCGCGCCTCAATGCGCTGGGGCGCTTGGGCGATGCGAACCTCGCGGTGGAGTTGCTCACCACGACAAACATCACCCGGGCGCGCATCATCGCCTCGCAGTTGGAAGGGCTCAACAATCAACGCCGGCTGCTGATGGATCAAATCACCATCGCCGCACAAGAACTGATCGTCAAGGAACCCGGCCTATTAGAATACGCGGCGCTGGTAGTGCACGGGCCGCATTGGCACAGTGGCGTGATCGGGCCGGTCGCTAATCGGTTGGCCGAACAATATCAACGTCCCGTCGTGATGCTCGTCGGCGAAGGCAGTGTGCTGCGCGGCTCGGCCCGCTCGATCGCCGGAGTGGACATCACCACCTCAATCAAGAAATGCGCGGAGTACATTCTGGGCGTGGGCGGGCATCCGGGCGCGGCCGGTCTGTCGCTGCCCGCCGATAATCTCGCCGTGTTTCGCCACGCCCTGTCTGATGCCGTCACGGCGGGGCGCGATCCCAGCGTCACGCCCGATGAGTTATTCATCGACGTGGAACTGCCGCTCGATCAGATCGCGCTCGAACTGGCGCAAGAGGTGGAACGCTTAGCGCCCTTCGGCGAAGGGAATCCCGCAGTGGTGTTCGCCGCGCGCGACGTAAGCATCGAACGCGAGCGTACCTTCGGGCGGAAAGGCGAGCACCGTGAAGCGACGATCGCCGATCGGGCGGGGAACAGCCAGAAGTTGATCTGGTGGCGCGGCGCGGAGATCGATCTGCCTGAGGCACATCTCGACGTGGCCTTCACCATCAAGACCAGCAGCTTTCGCGGCGACACCGCGCTCTCGATCGAGTGGCTGGATTTCCGCGAAGCCGAGGTTCCGCTCGAAGCCGTGGTCGCGCCGCGCATCACGATTGAGATTGTCGATTGGCGCGAAAAAAACCTGGCGAACATTTCACTGGCAGATCTTCCGTCGGCATTCGATCCGTCGCAAGGTTCCATCATCTGGGCCGACGGCGCGCAACAGCCCCCCTACCCCGCGCTGCGTCGCTACGATCTGCACGAGGCAAACACGCTGGTCATCTGGTCGCCGCCGTGCGGTTGGCGCGAATTGAAGTACGCTATCGAACGTGTGAAACCGCAGACGATCTATCTGTGCGCCGAAGAGGCCGCGGACGATCAGGTGAAGCCATTCCTCAAACGTTTGACGGGCCTGCTCAAGCACGACCTCATGCAGCGCGCGGGACAGGTCGCGCTGCCGCGTCTCGCCGCCGCGTTGAATCAGCGCTTGCTGACAGCGCGCAAAGGGATCGAATGGCTGGAGGCGGCGGGCCAGCTGCGTGTGCTGAACTGGAATGAAGACGAATTGACGATTGCCGTGGGCGACGGCGCCGCCGCTGACGAGGCGGCCGAGATCGCTTCGGAACTCAAAGTGTTGCTGGCCGAAACCGCGGCGTGGCGGCAATACTATCGCCGCCTGGACAGCGTGGTGATTCAAGAGATGGCACAGCACGCCACAAAGGATAGGCCGTGATGAAAGAAACCAAGTTGGGTACGTTGGCTGGCTTGCAATTAAGCCTGCTCCCGCTAGCGTTCGCCGGATCGATCGGGCTGTGGGTGATCGGCGTGGTGTTAATGGTTGCGGCGTTCAACATCCCGATCGGCTCCGCGCTGCTCGGCGGATTGATCGTCATCATCTTGCACTGGTTCTCCGAAGTCGTGCATCACCTGGGGCATGCCTGGGCCGCGCGCCGCACCGGCTATCCGATGACGGGCATTCGCTTCGGCAAGTTGGGCGTCTTCGCCACGGCCTTGTATCCGCCCGCTGAACCCATACTGCCTGCCAGGCTCCACATTCGCCGCGCCACCGGCGGCCCCATCTTCAGCGCGTGGCTGAGTGCGATGGCTTTCATCGTCATCCTCATGACGATCCGCAGCGCTGCGCCGGTGTGGCAGTTTGTGTTGTGGTTCTTCTTCCTGGAAAACTTCTTCGTGATGACGCTGCAGGTCTTCATCCCGTTGGGCTTTAACGACGGTGCGACGATCTGGCATTGGATACGGCGGAGGTAGAGCGTCAACGAATGAACAGCGGATGACGATCCGCGCCGATTCGCTTTTGGCGCTTGGCCCGCGCATCGCTGGTGGTGTATGATGATTCCGACGATGTTGGAATTCGTGTACACAAATCGGGATAATCAGCAGCTGGGCGGTACGGGCCCATAAATGTACTTATACTAACAGGCGTTAGTATAATATCATGTTAGCCCGCTCGTGTTAAGACAGGCTAGTGTTAGGCCCAAGCTGTAAGACGATCTTAAGAGACTGTATTGGACTTTCATCGGTCAGCGATTTTTCTCAACTTCAAACGGATCACGCTCCACAAATATGAACTCGAACTTACAAAGTGCTAGACCTTCATCCAAACAAAAAATTGCACTCGTCGCATTGAGTTCAATCATGCTCATCGCGGCATGCTATATCGTCCTCGCAACTGGTTTTGGCCGCATTTGGCTTGGGCCGATGATTGGCAGCCTTGTTGGTCTGTTCTTTGTTGAATACCTCGCACGTCAGAATCCGCAACGGTTCGCCGATAAGTCCATCCTTCGCTACAAAACTCGACGCGAAAAGACCGGGTATTTCATAGAACTGACCCTCTGGTTGATCGTCTTCGGCGGTCTCATTGAAGCGGGCTTTCCTGTAGCCGCATTTGGCTTCGCCGTCGTATCGATTGCCATTGGCTATATTCTGAATCGCATCAAGACTCGTAAAGTAAGCAACGCGCCTGCAAATCAGGGCGCGGGCTAACACGGCGTGCAGCCGACCCGCCCAGCTGCCAAAGTTGGGCATCAGTTTTGATGGTTGGCGATCGGATCGGTGGCGGGCGGCTGACGCCTGGCCGTTGGGTGGCCCGTTTCGCCGGACACGTGGCGCAATTTTTGCAGAAGCAGGACGACCACTCAGTGAGGCGCGGTCGTGTGCCACACACCGGTTGAAGTGCAGACGCGCCGCAGATTTTTTCGGTCAAGCCAGGTGGCGTGTTGCGAGTGAAGTGCCTGCACACACTCAGGCCGTCGGGGTATCGTGTGCCCGCTGGCCGCCACCCAACATGGCGTGCAGCCGACCCGCCCAGCTGCCGAAGTTAGGCATCAGTTTTGACGGTTGGCGATCGGGTCGGTGGGCGGCGGCTGACGCCCGGCCGTTGGGCAGATAATGCAAGAGACCCAGCTTCGATATTCCAGAAGCCGGGCCTCTTTTCGTTCGCGGATCGATCGTGCTAGCTTTCGCGCACGTCGATGATGCGCTCGACGATCGGTTGGAGCGCTGCGACGACGGCTTCCTTCGACACATCGCTGACCTTCAACAGCACTTCGTAGTTGGTGGAATCGCTGCCCGGCACTTCGACCGTGGCGATGATGTTGCCGCCGATGTCGGCTACAGCCTGGCTCACGCGCGCCAATTCGCCCCGCACGTCCTTCACATACATCGTGATGCGCACGCCCGAACGGCGTGCGCCGATCAGTTCCAGGAAGGTCTTGAAGATGTCGGTCTCGGTGATGATGCCCGCCACCGCGTTCATCTCATTCACCACCGGCAGTCCGCCGATCTTGTTATCGACCATGATGCACGCCGCACCGGCTATCCGATGACGGGCATTCGCTTTGGAACCAGGGCGATCTTAGCCACGGTTGTATCCGCCCGCTGAACCACCACTGCCCGCAAAGACTCACATTCGCCGCGCCATCGGCGGACCCATCTTCAGCACGTGGTTGAGTGCGCTGGCCTTCAGCGTCATCCTCATGACGATCCGCACCGCTGCGCCCGTATGGCAGTTTGTGTTGTGGTTCTTCTTCCTGGAAAATTTCTTCGTGCTGACGTTGCAGGTCTTCATCCCGTTGGGCTTTAACGACGGCGCGACGATCTGGCATTGGATACGGCGGTGTTAGAACGATAGTGAGCCTCATTCGTCGATACCGGCCCAAATCATTTTCTGAAGGTCAATCCCCTAACGAGAGGCGGCCGCAAGTAAAAACTGGTATACCCATGACAAATTGCAGCCGGTGCTGTCTGAAGTCAGCATCGCGTTTCATAGGCTTCAGGCAGCGCTGGGCACAGCGCAATACCGCTCCGCATGACTCCGCGTGATTGACAAAACAAAATGATTCGCGTATGATTGCATCGTAACGATTCACACGGCGACGTCGCCAAGTGGCAAGGCAAGGGTCTGCAAAACCCTCATCATGGGTTCAAATCCCATCGTCGCCTCAACACCACAGCGATTTACCAAGAAATCCGGTAGATCGCTGTAATGTTGTTGGGGTTTGGATACGCCGCCGATGAGGGTTAGAAAATCCTCACGGTTCCAGAACAACCTGCCACCATCGCACTTTGGTCATATAGACAAGCCGTCCAGTCGATCTATACTGAGTGAACCACTCACGTACCCCGCCACGCTTGACCCAGTCACCGGGTTCTACCAGCGGGTTGACTACATCGCAGGCCATTCCTCAGCTGCGTTGACTTTTGTATCACTCGCTCTTAGAATGACTCAAGCAACCACGTGCGCCCAAGGTCACACGTTGGTGCGCACAAACGAACATTCCCGCGAGTAATGATGTTACCTACTTGTATCCAAGCACGTGCGCTAACTGGCATCCGGCTAATCCTAATCATGTTGTTGATCGATGCCTGTAGTGTTCGCGCGTCCGCTCTGCCGCCGTTCCCTGATTGGTCGCAGATGCCGGACGGCGTGGCGGCGACGCGCGCGGTTGCGTCAGCCGCGGCCACTCACGAACAGCCGGTCAAGTTTGATCGGATTTCGTTGGAGCAAGGTCTCTCGCAAAGTTCAATCAATTGCATCCTCCAGGATCGCCAGGGGTTTGTGTGGTTCGGTACCCAGGACGGGCTGAACCGTTACGATGGATACAGCTTCAAAGTCTATCGTCATGACGCGGCAGATCCCACTAGCTTGAGCGAAAACTTTGTCCGGTCGATCGCTGCAGACCCAGCGGGAACGCTGTGGATTGGAACAGAGACCGGCGGGCTGGACAGATTCGATCGAGAGACGGGCAAGTTTACGCACTTCCCGGCTCTTCCTAATTTTGTGCGCGTGGTTTATCAAGATCGTGACGGCCTGCTCTGGCTTGGCGTTATCGGGGACGGTCTGCGCAAGTTCGACCCCGCGACCAACCGTGTCACACGCTACATCCATCAGCCGGGCAAGCCCGACAGTCTGAGTAACGATTACGTCCAGACGCTTTTTGAAGATCACGAGGGCACGCTGTGGGTTGGGCTGGATGGGGGCGGGTTGGATCGGTTAGATCGGGCCACGGGCAAATTCGCGCACTATCAGCATGATGTCGCCGATCCCAACAGCTTGAGCAATGATGCGGTCTGGGCGATCTATGAAGATCGATCGAACCAGCTGTGGATTGGAACGGACGGCGGGGGGCTGGACCAGCTCGATCGGTCTACCGGGCATTTTACGCACTACCAGCACGATCCGACCAATGCCAACAGTCTGGCCCATGATGCCATCCGAGCGATTTATGAAGATCAAGCCGGTGCGCTCTGGATCGGAACGAACGGCGGTGGGCTTGATCGCTTCGACCCCGAAGCCGGGCACTTCAGTCATCATCGGCACAACCTCGGCGATCTCCATAGTTTGAGCGATAACGCGGTGTCGGCCATCTATGAAGATCGCGAGGGCGTGCTCTGGATCGGGACCGCTGCCGGGGGCCTATCCAAATCAGATCGCTCGTCGGCGTCCTTCAATCATTACCAGGCGTTGCCCAACGATCCCAACAGTTTAGGCCACAATTCCGTCTGGTCGATCTATGAGGCCACGAACGGCAGCCTCTGGCTCGGGACGGCTGGCGGACTCGATCGCTTCGATCGAGCGAGTGGGCGGTGGATGCATTACCAGCATGACCCAGCCAATCCTAACAGCCTGGCGGATGTGGTCGTCCGGGTTGTGTGGGAGGATCGCGAGGGCAAGTTGTGGATTGGCCTGAACGCGGGCAAGGTGGATCAACTTGACCCGGCTACGGGGCGCATCATCCACTATCAGATCAGTTCCAGCAACGTAGAACGCTTGCGCGACGCGCCGGTTTTGTCGATCTTTCAGGATCGCGACGGTAACTTACTGGCGGGGCTGGCGGGGGGGGGGCTGCACACCTTTGACCGCTCGACCGGGCGCTTCATACCTTATCAGACTACCATCTGTTGGCAATGCCTGGCCGGTGCGTACGTGCGCGTGATCTATCAGGATCGAGACGGGACGCTCTGGATCGGAACGGCCGGCGACGGCGTGTATGCCATGGATCCGAAAATCGGTCATATCATTCACTACCCGGCCAAGCCATACGATCCGACGGGCCTGAGTCACAGCCTTGTGCATTCAATCCTTCAAGATCAACAAGGCGTGCTGTGGTTTGGAACGACGGGCGGCCTTAATCGCTTCAATTCAGAGACGCGCACCTTTACCCGCTTTACCGAAAAAGAAGGTCTGCCCAATAACATGGTGTATGGGATACTCGAAGACGGGCAAGGGTATCTCTGGCTGAGTACCAACGCGGGGCTGGGCCGCTTCGATCCGCGCACGCTGACATTCACCAACTATGATGTGAGCGACGGACTGCAAAGCAACGAGTTCAACAGTGGGGCTTTTTTCAAGAGCAATAGCGGCGAGATGTTTTTTGGCGGCATCAACGGCTTCAACGCCTTCTTCCCGGAACGCGTCGACCGGGGGAATCCTTACGTGCCTCCGATTGTTGTGACGTCTCTCACTCAGTACGGTGAAGTTGTGGCGGTAGATCAGCCGGTGGAAAACGTCCGGGCACTGACGCTGTATTGGCCTCAGAATCTGTTCGAGTTTGAATTTGTCGCACTGAGCTTCGCCCAGCCCGGGAAGAATCAGTACGCTTACTGGCTGGAGAATTTCGATCGGGATTGGAATCTGATCGGGACGAAGCGCTTTGGGCGCTACACCAATCTCCCCGGCGGAACGTATACGCTCTGGCTTAAAGGCTCAAACAACGATCAAGTTTGGAGCAACCCCGGCGCTTCGATCCAGATCACCGTCGTACCGCCCTTCTGGGAGACGTGGTGGTTCAGAGGCGCGGCCCTGCTGATGTTGATCGGCGGTGCCGTCGGAGGCTATCGGCTGCGGATCAAGAGGGTCGAGACGCGCAGCCGCGAGCTGCAAACTCTGGTGGCGCAGCGTACTGCCGAATTGCAGCAAGCGATCGAGCACAGCTTGCGAGCCGAAGAGGCTCTGCGACAAAGTGAGCTGGACAAGGCCGTCACGGCCGAGCGCAGCCGCCTGGCGCGTGACCTGCACGATGTGGTCACGCAGTCGCTCTTTTCGGCCAGTCTGGTGGCCGAAGCGTTACCGACGGCCTGGCAACGTGATCCGGCTGAAGGGCAAGAACTGCTGTACGAACTGCGGCAGTTGACGCGCGGCGCGCTGGCCGAAATGCGCACGTTGTTGTTGGAACTGCGCCCGGCGGCGCTGGTCGAAGCTGACCTCGGTAATCTGCTACGCCAGTTGGCCGAGGCGCTGACGGGGCGAGAAGGTGTGCCGGTCACGGTTACGGTCGAAGGTGAATGCACTTTGCCCGCGCCCGTTCAAATTGCCTTGTACCGCATTGCGCAGGAGACGCTGAACAATATTTCCAAGCATGCGTGCGCGCAGCAGGTGACCATCGAGTTGCGGCGCGGGCCGATCGGGCGCGAGACGAGCGCAGTCGAGCTGTGCATCAGTGATGACGGCTGCGGGTTCGATCAACATCAGGTGGCATCGGATCACCTGGGGTTGGGCATCATGCGCGAACGCGCAGACTCGATCGGCGCGAGCTTGACGATCGAAAGTGAACTGGGGCACGGCACGCAACTCACGGTGATCTGGCAGGAATAACAGGAGACTGGCATGGCTGATTCCGATCCAATCCGAGTGATGATTGTGGACGATCACGGCATGGTGCGCCGGGGCTTGATGACGTACCTGAAAAACGAGGCCGATCTGCAAGTGGTGGGAGAGGGCCGCGATGGTCAGGAAGCCGTGCAGCTGTGCGAGCAACTTCAACCCGACGTGATCCTGATGGACTTGATGATGCCGAAACTGGACGGCGTGGCGGCGACGCGCCTGATTCGTAAACAGTGGCCGCAGGTGCACGTCATCGCGTTGACCAGCTTTGCCGAAAAAGAACTGGTGCAAAATGCCTTGCAGGCTGGCGCGATTGGCTACCTATTGAAGAATGCGACCGGTGCTGATGTAGCCGCCGCGATCCGGGCCGCCTGCGCCGGGCGTTCGATCCTGGCGGCCGAGGCCATCGAAGCACTGATTCAGCCGGTGACGGTCGAGCAAACACCGGGTGTGGACTTAACCAGCCGTGAGCGTGATGTCCTGGCGCTGCTGGTCAAGGGCCTGTCGAACCCTGAGATTGCCGGGCGGCTGAGCATCAGCCGGGCGACGGTCAAAGTGCACATCAGCAACATCCTCGCCAAGCTGGAGGTCTCGAATCGGGGCGAGGCCATCGCGGTGGCGATTCAACGAAAGTTGGTGATGTGAAGACCTGACAGGTTTCGCCCATTCTGCTTTGTTGTAAGGTGCTTTGCAAAACCTGTCAGGTCTATGTGGCTGAGAAAAATCAGCCACCTGGCTTAAGCCATAAACTCCCCACGTGCTGGATGTGCGCGGGGAGTTTGTGCTTTATCCTGACAAGGACATGTCTACAGCGATTATATTCCTGCTAATGTTACCCGCAATCCAAAACCAGAGAAAAGACAATGACACCACCACTCGCATCCAATGAAACCAGTCTGGACGCCTCACTCGCTTTGCGCGCAATCCGACAGGCTGATTTAAACCCGATCGCGCAGCTCATTTACGAGATTTGCGAAGCGGAGGGCGACACCAGTGTTGCCGTGACGCCGGAGGATTTGGCCAAGGAATGGGAATACGCTGGGTTTGACCCGGAACAGGACGCCTTTCTGGTTCAAACTCAGGACGCGCGGTTGGTCGGATATGGCGCAGTGTTCGACATTGGCGAACACTGCGAGATGAGCGGCGACATCTACGTTCATCCCCAATTCAAGGGCCTGGGCGTTGAAGCTGCTCTGCTGCGCGCGCTGGAAAGCCGCGCCCGGGCGCACCACGTCCCGCTGGCCGCGCCTGAGCGGCGGGTCTTCGTCCGCGTG
>JBGSPW010000149.1:0-18531 GCA_041738395.1 Thermoflexales bacterium | reverse complement strand
CAGTTTAGTTAGCGGGTCGGGCTCCCTTGCCCGCCGGCGTGGGAGCCCGACCCGCTAACTTATCTAAACCGTATTGCGTCTAGGCCGTGACCTCGAGTTGAATCGTGTGCAACTGTTCCGAACTGCCGCCGACCATCAGATCAAACATCCCCGGTTCGACGCTGCGTTCCATCTGTTCGTCCAGGAACGACAGCTGATCGGGGGTGATCTCAAACTCGATCGGGCGAGCTTCGCCCGGCGCGAGTGTGATCCGCTGAAAGCCCTGCAGCAATTTCACCGGCCGCGTCACCGAGCTGATCCGATCGCGCACATACAGCTGCACCACTTCATCGCCCAGACGCTGGCCGGTGTTGACGACTTGCACACTGACGACGGCTTTGCCACCCGGTTTGATCTGCGCAGGGGTCACGCGCACAGCGTGATATTCAAACGTGGTGTAACTGAGACCGTGCCCAAAAGGAAACAGCGGCGCGCTAGCGCTGAACAAATAGCTGCGCTGTGCCGATGGTTTGCGATAGTAGTACGCCGGGATTTGCCCGACCGAGCGCGGAAACGTGATCGGCAGTTTGCCGCCGGGATTCACAGCGCCGAACAGCACATCGGCCACCGCGGTGCCCGTCTCCTGCCCCAGATACCAGCCTTCCAGAATCGCCGGGACATGTTCGGCAATCCAGTTGATCGAGAGCGGCCGTCCGTTGATCAGCAGCACGATCGTCGGTGTGCCCGTGGCGACGATGGCCTTCACCAGATCGTCCTGCCGCCCCGGCAGATCGAGGCTGTCGCGATCGCCCCGGTGATTGTCCGACCAGCCTTCGCGGCACGTCGCTTCATTCTCACCCACGACCACCAGCGCCACGTCAACCGATCGGGCGGCCGCTACCGCTTGCGCGATGCGCCCTTCGTCTTCAGCTGGATCGGCTGGCACCACTTCATCATTCCACCAGGCCTGCCAACCCTGCGCGCCCTCGGTGATGCGGCAGCCTTCGGCATACACAACGTTGACCTTGTCCCCGACTTTGTGTCGAAGGCCTTCCAGCACACTCACGCCATAAGCCGGTTCAACACTATAGCCGCCCAGATGAGCGACGGCGGCATTGGGGCCGATCACGGCGATCGACTTGAGCGTGTGCCGATCGAGCGGCAGCAAATTCCCGTCGTTCTTCAACAACACGATCGCTTGCTGCGCGGCCCGCACGGCCAGCTGCCGGTGCGCGCCACAATTCGTCAAACGTTCAGCATAGGCGGCATCCGCATAGGGCTGCTCGAATAAGCCGAGCAGGAACTTGGCGCGCAGAATCCGCGTGACCGCCGTATCGATCAGCGCTTCCGGCACTACTCCCTCACGCACCTGCTGCAGCAGCGTATCAAAACAGGTGTCGAGTTCAAAGTCGATGCCCGCCTGCAAGACCTTGCGCGCGGCTGCGGCCGTGTCAGCCACGACATGATGCTCGGTGACCAGTTGTCGAATGCCGCCTCCATCCGAAGTGATGAAGCCGCCAAAACCCCACTCATGCCGCAGCACATCGCGCAGCAGCCAGTGATTGACGTGCACGGGAATGCCGTTGACTTCATTATAAGAGGCCATCACCGACTGAACCTGCGCGTCTTTCACTGCCGCCTGGAATGGCGCCAGGAAAAATTCGCGGATGTCACGCTCGGCGTAATTGGCGGGCGCGCCATTGCGTCCAGCTTCCGGCTGACCATGCACCGCAAAGTGCTTGGCCGTGGCGATGACGTGCTGTTGATCGATCGGCAGGTGATCGCCTTGTAGGCCGCGAATGGCGGAAGCCCCCAGGCGGGACACCAGATGCGGATCTTCGCCATACGTTTCCTCGGTGCGCCCCCAGCGCGGATCGCGCGCCAGATCGAGCACAGGTGTTAGCGCATAGTTGCCGCCCCGCGCACGCATCTCGGCCGCCGTGGCGGTGAATACTTCGTGCACCAGCTCAGGATTCCAGGTGCTGGCCAAGCCGATCGCTTGTGGAAAAAACGTGCTGCCCTGGGCCATCAAGCCATGCAGCGCTTCGTCAATGGAGAAAGCGGGAATCCCAAGCCGCGTCTGTTTAACCAGGAAGTGCTGAATCTTGTTGTAGATCAGCACGGTATCGGCAGGCGAACGCTTGAGTCCGAGGCGCGACACGGCGCCCACGCCGTTGGCGGCAAATTCCGGCAACTGATCGAGGCTGTAAGTCCCGGCGACCGCCGCATCGATCTGGCCCGACACGGACAGCTGCGCCAGTTTTTCTTCCAGGGTCATACGCGCCAGCAAATCGGACACGCGTTGGTCAAGCGGAAGGTGAGAATCGCGATAGGGAGGCAGAGATTCGGGAGCCATAGTTTCCTCGTTGCTGAGAATAGAGTGCATTGTAGCAAAATAAAACGGCCTGCGCTACTCCGCGCAGACCATTGGTGATCGAAGAACCGGCGGGAAGTTGGTCGATTCCGCCGACAGACGCACTCTGTCTAGTCGGTGAGACTACTCCACTGGTGTGATCGCTGTTTTGTCGTATGCCAGACGGTTTGCCGATTGCCCCACTCGATCATACAATTGACCCATCACGGAGTCCATCATGAACGAGCATTACACTTTCACCCCGCCCATCGTGCGTGACTTACTGGACATCGAGTCGGCGCGCCAGATCGTCAATCTGACCGTGCTGCCCCCACAGGTAGCCGAGCGCCTGCGGCAGGAAGCCCGTGTCCGATCGACGCACTATTCCACACGGATTGAAGGCAACCGCTTGACCCTGGCCGAGGCTGAGCAGGTAGTGATGGAGGGCAAGCGCTTCACCGGTCGCGAGCGCGATGTGCGCGAGGTGCAGAACTACTATCGGGCTTTGCAGCAAGTGGAAGAGTGGGTGGAGAAGCAGACGCCGATTATGGAACAATCCCCGTCTTTTGGTGGGACGGAAGAACTTGTTCGGCGGCTGCATGCTGTGATCTTCTCCGGCCTCCGTTCAAAGCCGACATCGTATCGAGACGGACAGAATGTGATCCGTGATCTCGCCTCGGGCGCGGTGATCTATCTGCCGCCTGAAGCGGCCGACGTGCCGGGTTTGATGCACGATCTCGTGGTATGGATCGTCCAGGCGGAGCGGGATGGCGTGCCGGCACCCGTCATTGCCGGCCTGGCACATTATCAGTTCGTAACCATCCATCCTTTCTTTGATGGCAACGGCCGCACGGCGCGGGCGCTGGCAACGCTGTTGTTGTATCGGCAGGGCTACGATCTGGGCCGTTTCTACAGTCTTGAAGAAGTGTATGTTCAGGATTTGAATGCGTACTACACCGCCTTGCAAACGCATCCGCACCACAATTACTATGAAGGGCGGGCCGAAGCCGATCTAACGAACTGGCTGGCCTATTTCACACACAGTATGGCGCAAGTTTTTCAACGTGTCGCCGACGAAGTGCGTGCGCAGGCCAATCTACCGACGGCGCCAGAGCCACCGGAACTGCGCCGGCTCGATCGGCGGGCGAGACTGGCGTTGGGCTTGTTCACCCGGCAGGAAATGGTGACGAACACCCAGATGGCACGGGCGCTAGGTTTATCGCCGCGCACGGTGCGCGATTTGATTGTGGGCTGGCTGGACGACGGTTGGTTGGAAGTGGCGGATGCGGCGCGAAAGACGCGGCGTTACCGCTTATCGGCGAAATATCGGCGCTATATTGGCGGAGTAACGGCGGAGTAGGGAGTGGCGGTTCGCTTCACGGAAAGTTGATTCTGTTGAATGCGTCGCGTGTGCTATACTTCGCTTGACCAACGCTTCGCTCCATTTTCATCCAGTGTAACGCTGATCGCAGGTCCTTCCCATGACCGATTCCGATCCCGAGTCAATCACTAATCGCAGCGGCGGCGCTGATCTCAATGCCGGGCGCGACCTCACCGTCGGCGGCGATGTGGTTGGCCGCGACAAGATCAACACGATCATCTCCTCGCCTTCAAGAAATCAAGCCCCGCTTTTTGGGCAGTGCATCTGTAAAAATAGTTGACCCCTCAGAGGTTTGATCATAGAATGACAGGCAGAGTTGTTTGGCTAACGCGCATTCGGGCATTGACACGCCAAGGTATTGGATGGCTCGATCGGACTGCCGCAAAAAGAACGCCCGCGACGATGCTCCTTTTGGGGGTACGGCCTCGGGGGCTGATCACCAACGCGCAATGACCGCGTCGATGTTGATCGTACATTACACTTGCGCGCTGTTCGCGTCGATCGCGGACGGCGCTTTTTGTCATTCGTATCCACGCTGTCGACAAAGGAGCGCCCCATGATTCTCTTGAATCCCAAGAAACATAGCCGCTATTATCCGGACGAACGCTCGCGGGAGATCATGCTCAAAACCATCGCGTTCTTTGAGAACAAGGGCAAGCGCCAGCTCAAGGCCGACGACCGCGAGCGAGTCTGGAACGCCGACTTTGTCGAGTTTCAAAAACAGAACCAGGTTTTCTACCACCTCTTGACGCCCCCAGGCTATGGTGAGGCCGACTGCCGGTGGGACACGTGGCGCAATTGCGAGTTCAACGAGATTCTGGCCTTTTATGGGCTGTGTTACTGGTACACCTGGCAAGTGTCGATCCTCGGCCTCGGCCCGATTTGGCAGAGCGCGAACGAAGGACTCAAGCGCCGGGCGGCGCAGCTGCTCAAGGAGGGCGAGGTGTTTGCGTTTGGCCTGTCGGAGCGCGCGCACGGCGCCGACATTTATTCGACCGAGATGCGCCTCACGCCGCAACCCGATGGAACGTATCGCGCCGACGGCGAAAAATATTACATCGGCAACGGCAACAAAGCGCCGATGGTGTCCACCTTCGGCACGCTTCGCGTGGCCGGCACGGGCGATTACGTGTTCTTTACGGCGAACTATCGCCACCGCAACTATGACCTCATCCAGAACGTCTGCACGCAGACCCAAAACTATGTCGCCAACTTTGCGCTGCATGACTATCCGGTGACGGATGCCGACATCCTGTCTCAGGGACAAGCGGCGTGGGACGCCGCGCTCAACACCGTCAACATCGGCAAGTACAATTTGGGCTGGGCGTCCATCGGCATCTGCACACACGCCTTTTACGAAGCGATTCATCACGCCGCGTATCGCCGCTTGTATAGCCTGGCCGTGACGGATTTTCCACACGTCCAGCAGATGTTCACCGAATCTTATGCGCGACTGGTGGCGATGAAACTCTTTGCGCTGCGCGCCGCGGACTATCTGCGCTCGGCCTCGCCGGACGACCGGCGCTATCTCCTCTACAATCCCGTCGTCAAGATGAAGGTGACGACGCAGGGCGAGGAAGTCATCAACCTGCTGTGGGACGTCATCGCAGCCAAGGGCTTTGAAAAGGATATGGTCTTTGAGATGGCCGCGCGGGATATTCGCGCGCTGCCCAAGCTGGAAGGGACGGTCCACGTCAATATCGCGCTGATCGTCAAATTCATGGCCAACTATTTCTTCAACCCCGCCGAGTATCCAGCGGTGCCTCAGCGCACCGAGGCCGCCCATGATGATTTTCTCTTTCACCAGGGGCCGGCCAAAGGTCTCGGCAAGATTCAGTTCCACGATTACCACACCGTATTCAACGCCTACGCCCTGCCCAACGTCGACGTATTCAAGGAACAAGTCGCGGTGTTCAAAGAACTGCTCGCGCAGGCGACGCTCACCGAAGCCCAGCAAAAAGACACCGACTTTTTATTGGCGCTGGGCGAGGCGTTCACGTTGGTCGTGTACGCGCAGCTCATCCTGGAAAACGCCAGGCTGTACTACGTGGACGACGACACCGTGGATCAGATTTTTGATTTCATGGTGCGCGACCTGAGCAAATTTGCGCTGCAGCTCTATGGCAAGCTCAGCAGCACGCCCGCGCAGATGGATTACTGCCTCAAGCTGATCCGCAAGCCGGCGGTGGATGAAGCGCGCTATCAGCGCGTGTGGAGCCAGGTACACGCGTTGAAGGACGAGTACGAGATGAATCCGTGAAAGGTCTACACATGGACGATCGACCGTGGTTCAAGAGTTACGATCCGACACTGCCGCGCACGCTGCGCCCGTATCCTGAAAAGACCATGTTGGACGTGATCGGCGAAAGTGCGCGCGAACGGCCTGACCACCCGGCCCTGATTTTCAAAGGCGCGCGCCTGACCTACGCCGAGCTGGCGCAGTTGACCGATGCCTTTGGCGCGGCGCTGGTGGCCCAGGGCGTCAAGAAAGGCGACCGCGTGGCGCTGCTCTTGCCCAACTCACCGCAGGCTGTCATTGCGCAAGTCGGCGCCTGGAAAGCGGGCGCGATTGTCTCTCCGCTCAACGCCCTCTACACCGAGCGCGAGTTGGAATACGCGCTGAACGAAACGGGCGCCGAGACGGTCGTCGTGCTGACGCCGTTTTACCACAAGATCAAAGCGCTCCAGCCGCGCACGTCGATCAAGCGCGTCATTGCCACCAACATCAAAGAATACTTGCCACCCGTTGTGCGCCTGCTGTTTACGGTGGTCAAAGAAAAAAAAGAAGGTCATCGCGTCACGCTTCAGCCGGGCGATCGATGGCTGGGCGACTTAATCAAGCAACATGCCGCCGGCAAGCCGAACGTTGCGATCGACCCCTCGGATCCGGCGCTGCTCTTGTTCAGCGGCGGCACGACGGGCCTGCCCAAGGCGGCCTTGGGCACTCACCAGGCGATTGTGATGACGGCGCTGCAGTTGCGCGCTTATGCGCGGGCGGTGCTGGAAGACTGGAACGACATTCTCACCTGGGTCATGCCGAACTTTCACGTCTATGGCAACATGGCGATGAACTGCTCCTTCGTCGCACGTTGGACGATGGCGGTTGTGCCTAATCCGCGCGATGTGGATGATGTGGTGAAGACGATCCAGAAGGTGCGCCCGTCATGCCTGCACGGTGTGCCGACCTTGTTCATCGCCTTGCTCAATCACCCGGCCGTCAAGGCAGGCAAGGTGGACTTCAAGTCCATGAAATTGTGCTGGTCGGCGGCGGCCCCTTTGATGGCTGAGACCAAGCAGCGCTTCGAATCACTCACCGGCGGCTGGCTGCTGGAAGCTTACGCGATGACCGAGACGATGCTCGCGGCCGTGTGCTGTCCGGTGCATGGCCAGTACAAGGAAGGCTCGGTCGGCGTGCCACTGCCCGATGTGGACCTGCGCATTGTGGACGTGGAGAGCGGCGAGCAGACGCTGCCCTTCAGACAGATCGGCGAGATCATCATTCAAGCGCCGCAGATCATGGTGGGCTATTGGGAACATCCCACCGAAACCCAGACCATGATACGCAATGGCTGGGTCTACACGGGCGATCTCGGCTACCTGGACGAGGACGGCTATCTCTTCATCGTGGATCGCAAGAAGGACCTGATCAAGCCGAGCGGCTTTCAAGTCTGGCCGCGTGAAGTGGAAGAGATCATTGCCACGCACCCGGCCGTGGCCGAGGTAAGTGTGGCCGGTGTACCGGATAGTACCCAGGGCGAAGCGGTCAAGGCCTGGGTGGTGCTGCGGCCGGGCCAGCAGGTCACCGTGGAAGAACTAAGAACTTTCTGCAAAGACAAACTGGCGGGCTACAAAGTCCCCCGGCGAATCGAGTTCCGGGACGCCCTGCCTAAAACGATGGTGGGTAAAGTGCTGCGGCGCGAACTGGTCAAGGATGAAGCGACAAGCAAAGCCTAAAACGGAGCCCATCATGAACGAGCGTTACACTTTCACCCCAACCATCGTGCGCGATTTGATTGCGGCCTGGCTGGATGACGGCTGGTTGGAAGTGGCGGATGCGGCGCGAAGACGCGGCGCGGAAGACGAGGCGCTAACGTCTATCGGCGCGCGAAGCGTATCGGCGAAGTAGAAAGCGGAAAAAGGGCAAGCAGCTTGAATCGCATCGCGTTAGTCACAGGTGCGACCGGGGCAATCGGGCAAGCCATCGCGCGGCAGTTGGCGGCGCACGACGGCTACGAGGTCGTGTTGGCCTGTCGAAATGAAGCGAAGGCTCAACAGGCCGTCGAGGGAATCAGACAGGCCACCGGTAACTTGAATGTGCGTTACGAGTTGGTCGATGTCTCTCGCCGCGCATCGATTCAGGCCCTGGCCGATCGGTGGCGCGGCCCGCTGCAGATCCTCATCAACAACGCCGCCGCCTCACCCCGCCAGCGCTGCGAGACGCCCGAAGGCATCGAACTGCAATTTGCCACGAATGTGTTGGGCTACTTCTGGATGACTCAGTCGTTCAGCGAACATTTGAAGAAGTCGGCGGCGGCGCGGGTGATCAATGTGGCGAGTTATTGGGCGGGCGATCTCGATCTGGCCGATCTGGAATTCAAGCGGCGGCGCTACAACAATGGAACCGCCTACCGCCAATCCAAGCAGGCGAACCGAATGTTGACGGTGGCATTCGCGGCACGTTTGAAGTCAGCGGGTGTCACCGTGAATGCGTGTCATCCGGGCGATGTGAATTCGCGGCTAAGCAATGATCTGGGATTTGGCGGACAGACGACGCCTGATGAAGGGGCCGACACTCCGGTCTGGCTGGCCACCAGTCCGATCGGGCGGCGCGAGACGGGAAAATACTTTGAGCAACGGCGCGAGGTGCGCTGTCGGTTCGGCGAGGATCAAGCGGCGGTGGAAGCGCTGTATGAGGTGTGCGCGTCCTATGCCTGATTTCAGTGCACAGGGCATAGCATGGTGCGGCTGATTCCAGCCTGTGCTTGTGGTGATTTTGCGCGCTCGATCAAGAAGTGCCGATCGAGCGCATTCGTTCTGTGGAAACAAGCTGATGTGCTATACTTCGCGGGACAACGAAACCGCCCCGCACTGTGACCAGCAGTCGGGGCGATGGTTCACGCGAGAGAAGCGCGTTAACGCCGAGATTGTATCATATCTTCAGGCCGGGCGTGGCTTTGATTACGCTCGGCCTGATCTTTATTCTGCTCAACTGCAACGATCACCTATGCCACCCTCTGAAAAATCCGTTCGCAAGCAGGAAATCGATCGGGAGTTGCAGGCCGCTGGCTGGCGCGTGGTGAGTTATACGCGCTGGTCAAAAGGTGATCGCACGGCAGCGGACGCGATCGAGGAGTATCCCACCGATAGCGGGCCGGGCGACTATCTGCTGATGCTCGACGGGAAGCCGGTGGCCGATGTCGAGGCGAAGAAACACGAGGTCAGCCCAGAGAACGTCGTGGAACAGGCCAAGCGCTACAGTCGCGCACTGCATGACAGCCCGTTCCACTTCGGTGAGTATCGCATCCCCTTTGTGTACGCCACCAATGGCGAGCTGATCTATACCAGCGATCTGCGCGACACACTGCACTACACGCGACAGATTGCCCACTTCCACACGCCTGATGCGCTGCGTGATTTTCTGGCACACGATCTGGGCACAGCGGACACGTGGCTGAGGACGCACCCCATCGCCGATCCCGATCGCTACTATCAACAGGAGGCGATTGCCTCGATCGAGAATGGCATTCGCCAGGGGAAGCGCCGCATGATGGTGGCGATGGCGACGGGTACCGGCAAGACGCGCATGGCGATCGCGTCGATGTACAGGCTGATGAAGGCCGGCACCGTGCGACGGGTGTTGTTCCTGGTCGATCGGCGCGCACTGGCCGCGCAAGCCGTGAGTGCGATGTCGGCTTACGAGCCGGAACCGGGCTTGAAGTTCGATCGGATTTACGAGGTGTACAGCCAGCGCTTCAAGCGCGAAGACCTGGAGGACGACGACACGCCGTTCGATCCCAAGGTTCTGCCCGAAGAGTATTTGACCAAGCCCACGGCTTCGCACGTTTTCGTCTACGTCTGCACGATCCAGCGGATGCGCATCAACCTGTTTGGGACGCCGGAGAATGTGTCGTGGACCGAGCAGGATGATGAGTCGGACGCGAACGTGCTCGATATTCCGATCCACGTGTTTGACATGATCTGGGCTGACGAATGTCATCGCGGCTATACTGCTACTGAAGAAAGCAAGTGGCGTGAAACGCTGCAACACTTCGACGGGATCACCGTCGGGCTGACGGCGACACCCGCCATGCACACCAGCACATTCTTCGGACAGCCCCTCTATGAATATGGCTACAACCGCGCGGTGAGTGATGGTTTCCTGGTCGATTACGACGAGGTGAAGATCGATTCTGAGATTGCGTTGAAGGGGCACTTCCTGCGCGAGGGTGAAGAGGTGGGCCTGCGCGACACCGCCACGGGTCAATTGAAGTTGGACTTCGTGGAGGATGAGCGCGAACTACCGGCCGGCACTTTGGAACACGATTGGACCGCTCCCGATCACAATCGCAAAGTAGTAGACGAACTGGCAAAGCATCTGCGCGAGCAAGAGCATGACCTGGGCCATTTCCCCAAGACGCTGGTGTTTGCCAGTAACGATCTGCCGCATCGCTCACACGCTGATCAACTGGTGCGGATGCTGCGCGATGAGTTTGGGCGCGGCGCTGAGTTCGTGCAGAAGATCACCGGGTCGCCCAGTGTCGATCGACCATTGGAAAAAATCCGCCGCTTTCGCAATCGGCCCGAGCCCGGCATTGTGGTCACGGTCGATCTGCTGTCCACGGGCGTCGATATTCCGGCGCTGGAGAACATCGTCTTTCTGCGCGGCGTGAAGTCGCGCATTCTCTTCGAGCAGATGCTGGGACGCGGCACCCGCCGCTGCGAGCCGATCCACAAGACGCACTTCACCATCTTCGACGGCGTGGGCGTGTTGGAATATTTCCGCAAGGCCAGCGAGTTTACGTTCGAGCCACCCGCCAAACCGACGCGCAGCAATCGGGAAATCGTCGAAGCGATTAACAACAACGAGGATCGGGACTACAACGTGCGAGTACTGGTGAAGCGCTTGCAGCGCGTGGCGAAGAATATCTCGGCGGAAGGACGCGAACTTGCCAAGCGCTACATCCCCGACGGCGATTTTGGAGCCTTTGCCCGCGCCTTGCCTGAGCAGCTGAATGCCGACTGGGCGACGACGATGCGCCTATTGCGTGATCCCTCGTTCCTGGTGTTCCTGGAAGAGTATCCGCGCCCGAGGCAGATTTTCATCGAGGCGTATGACGCGCAGGATCAGGTCACGTCGCAATACCTGTTTCGCACCAGCGATGGGCGCGAGTTGAAGTCGGCCGATTACATCACGGCGTTCAGCCAGTTTGTGCGGGAGAATCCCGATCAGATCACGGCGCTGCAAGTGCTGCTCGATCGGCCGCGTGACTGGAACACGACGACGTTGATCGAACTGCGCAACAAGTTGGCCGATCGACCGGAGAAGTTTACCGAAGCAAATCTGCGCCGGGCGTATCAGCATCAGTTGGCCGACATCATCTCGATCGTGCATCACGCCGCCGAGGGCGAGCCGCTGATGTCGGCGGAGGAGCGGGTCGATCGGGCTGTCACCAAAACATTCGAGGTGCAGACGTTAACGCCGCAGCAGAGCAAATGGCTAGAGTTGATCCGCCGACATCTGATCGCCAACCTTGCGATCGAGCGCGATGACTTTGAATTACTGGAATTCGAGCAGCAGGGTGCGACGTGGCAGCGGGTCAATACAGATTTTGGGGGAAGACTGACTAAAGTTCTACTCAGTCTGAACGAGTCAATCGCTGCCTGAGCGCTGCTCTTGAGGAGGTTGGGCATGAGCGACACAAGGTCAAAGTTTGAAGAGATTATCGGCGATGTTGATGCATTTCAGCTGATGCTGGATGGAGCATTCAAGGACTGGGTTGGATCCTATGACGTGTTGTTATCAGACACCGGGGAATACTTATTTAGTGCCAAGAGCACAGCGCCCCGCTTCCGTCCTTTCTGCCAAAAGTTAAGGAGCAAAACTGAAGGCGAGGCGCGATGTTGGGAATGCGATCGCGATGCGACCATGCATATTAGGGAACAACAAAGACCGGTTGTATATCAATGCCATTCTGGGCTGATAGACATCGCAGTACCAATTTTTGTTGACAACGAATTGTTGGCGACGGTGTTTTGTGGGCAAGTCCGTCCGATGAACGAATCTGAAGAAGCTGCTGGACAAATGAAGGCTAAGCAACTCGAACAGGATCTTGGCTTTGCACCCGGAGAACTCATTAGCCTGTGGGAGAGTATTCCCCGTATTCCTGCTACTCAAATTGAGCACTTGGTGCAACGAGTCGTAAATCTAGTCAACTATGTGGCCGAGCTGGGTCACGAGCGTCTGGAGTTAAAGAAAGCTTTACGGCGTGACGAGCAGCGGCTTAAAGAGAATGCTTCCATTGAAAAGATAGCGCGCGAATTGAGTAGCCTAGCCGTTAGTTGGGATGAATTCTGGCAAAGAGTTCAAGATGTTCTTAAACGTGTCATTGACGTCGTTGGCGCACGACGTGCCATCATCTTGATACCAGCCGAGAATGGGAGTCCCAACAATAGTGAACTCGTGGCCAAAGCAGCTGTGAATTTGCCGGAAGAACATTTCAAGAATCAACGCTTTGCGCGTGAAGACGAAACTTATCGGGTCGTCCTAGAAAAAGACGGATTCGCTTTAATACCATACGCGCCTGACCCTCATCCAGATACCGTCTGGGGAAGTGTTTGGGAATCCATCCCTGAATTAACGCATGAGATAGCTGCTGCGATTCGTATTCGCTTTGACGATCGCAGAGTTGGGATGCTGGTATTGTTTCTGAACGAACTCCAAGATGAGTCAAACAGTCTGCCAATACAGGAAGAGCGAGGTCTACTTACCCAGTTGGCATTCTTGATTGGAGCGGCTTACCAGAACTGTGCTAGATACCAGGAACATCAGCATGAACTGGTCTTGCGCAATAATTGGTTGAGGCGAGTTACTCATCAGCTCATTGCGCCGCTGCATGGGGTGCAGGGTTATGCCGAAGATGCACACGAACGGCTGGTTTACTGGAAAAAAGAGGGCTTGAATCCTCTTGAGCCGCACACCGAACAGGGCAAAAGTTGGATTAGCGAGCTGCGTCGCTGGGAGAACTCTTTTGAATCGATTGTCTCTTCCGCTCGTCATGCCGCCCGCTTGGCTCATAACCTGGAATGGGTCGTCAATGCGAACGTCGCTGCGCCCAATTCTGACTTAATCTACGACTTAAGTGGTATCCTGATCAAATCTGCGCGTGATTTTCAAGGACTGGCACGCGAGCGAAGACTCCGCCATGTCTACGTAGACAAGGAATCGATTCGTCTCATGAACAATAAACTCTGCCTCGATCTTTTTCTGTTTCGTCAGGCGATTGGCAATTTACTGGAGAACGCCATCAAATATTCTAAGCGCGGTGCGACGGTTACTGTGCTAGGTAGATTGCTAGAAAGGGCAGTCGAAATATATGTCACTAACAGTCCTGGTATCCGGATCCATCCTGAAGAAGTTGAGACCATTTTTGGAGAGGGTCAGCGAACCCGCGAAGCACGTCTGGTTCATCCCACGGGAACCGGTATCGGTTTGACCGTCGCACGCGATATCATCGAGCTACACGGCGGAACACTTGCCGCTCAACCATCTGACTGGACGTCAGATGGTTGGGAAACGACTTTCGTGATTACACTTCCGATCAGTGTCAGTGGCTGCGGCTAGGAGGCCTAGTATGCCTGGGAAACGAATTCTTTTCATCGACGATGAACCTGAGTACATCAGACCACAGGTTAATGCCTTGAAAGCGGCCGGCTATGAAGTACACTTGCGTCCTAACCCGGATGAAGCAGTCGATTATTTACAACATCAAGAGCCTGATCTGATCATTCTAGATCTGATTATGCCACCCCGCTGCCAAGATGTTACCGATGATGACGAAGAAATCGATCTGGTCGAAACAGGCGTCAAACTGCATGAAGACATTCGCGAAGAAATGGGACTGGTTGACATTCCGATCATCTTTTTGTCGGTTGTGCGGGATCGAGATATCCGGCGTGAACTCAGCCAACGCGAGAAACAATATGGTCACAGGGCCCGGTTCTTGACTAAACCAGTTAGTTCAGCCGATGTCGTGGCCCAGGTCCAACAAGCCCTGAGTAAGGTTTCCGATCCCTTGAATAAGTGAGGACGAATCATGCGAACACTGCGTCGCCTTAGCCCAGTTTTGAGCAGTATACTTTTGGCATTGGCCTTCATGTGCCTTCTCGCATTACCGACAAACGCAATGCCTCTTCAACAGCGTGGATCAATTTCCCCGCCGTTCATCGCCGAGCCAGTTATCATGCAGTCTCAACCGTTGACACCAACGATGACTCCGACTCCAACCGCTACACCCAAGCCAGTTACCTATTCGGATTTACTAGAGACCTACAAAAGCGTCTTGGAGACAAGTCGGAATGTCACAAGCTCGTTACAGAATCTTCTCATCGCATCAGGTATCTTAGGCCTTTTCAGCGGTGCTTTTCTGCTCCAGCGTAATCATAAAAACCTGGAAGAGATCCGTGCGCTGAGCGATGATGCCAAAACACAACTCCTAGACCGGAAGCAAGAAATCGAAACACTTAGGATAGAAGTCGATACATTTAGAGCAGAAGTCGAAATGCGAGTAAAGCAAGCAGACGGCTTGAAACAGTCGCTTGAACAATTGCAGGGACAAGTGAAGGAACAAACTCAATTTGTCGACAGTGTCGATAGAAAGGCCCAGTCGGCTAATCGTGAAATTCAGCTACGCCTTCCGCGGCTGGAATCCTGGGCTGAAGTTGACACCTATGCGATGAAGCTTTTTAGCAGTGACCGGCGCCAGCACCAGAACGCGCGCAGCAAGTTACTGCAATATAGTCTCGACAATGATCCAATCGTTCGTCGTGAATGCATTCGTGTCTTTGGTGTAATGCCTGAATATCCCGATCTCTTTGATTTGACCGATCAAGGTATTCTGGATCGGTTGCGCCAAATGTCCGTGAAAGACAAAGAACGTGGTGTGCGGCTTGAAGCCATAGAAGCGCTTAGAAAATTCGGTACTGATCCAGATCCAGCTAAGTCGGCGGCTTAACCATGCCTGACGTCGTTCAAAAGCTGTGGAGCTTCTGTAATACCCTGCGCCACGATGGCATCAACTACGGCGACTACATCGAGCAGTTGACGTACCTGCTGTTCCTCAAACTGGCCGACGAGAAGAGCGTCAGTGTGCCCACCGGGTACGGCTGGGATAGCCTCCTGGAACGATCGGGCACGGCGCTAACCGATCATTATCAGGCTACCCTCAACAAATTGGGCAAAGAAAAGGGCCTGCTGGGCGACATCTTCGCCGGGGCACTGTCAAAATTCCGCGAGCCAGTTAACCTGAAGAAGTTGATCCTGCTGATCAACGAGACCGAGTGGGCCGAACTCGACGTGGACTTGAAGGCCGAGGCGTATGAGGGCCTGCTGCAAAAGTTCGCCGCCGAGCAAAAGGGCGCGGGCCAATACTTCACGCCGCGCGAAGCGATCCGCGCCATCGTGCGTTGCGTCAGCCCCGACCTCGGCCAGTCGCCCGATTACACCATCCACGATCCGGCGGTGGGCACGGCGGGCTTTCTGATCGCTGCCGCCGAGTTCAACTTGAAACAGCGCGGCCAGCCGTTGACGCGCGAGCAGCAGAAGCACTTGAAGCGCGGCTGCCTGTCGGGCGGCGAGATCGTCCTGGAAACGCGCCGCCTGGCGCTGATGAATCTGTACCTGCACGGCATCGAGGGCAATATCCATTACGGCGACTCGATCGCAGAGGGCGCAGCGGGCCAGCAATTCGATTGCATCCTCACTAATCCGCCGTTTGGCACCAAGGGCGGCGGCGAAGTGCCCGACCGCGACGATTTCACGGTGGCGACGTCCAACAAGCAGTTGAACTTTGTGCAGCACGTGCTGACGATTTTGAAACCGGGCGGACGCGCGGCGATGGTGCTGCCCGATAATGTGCTGTTTGAAGATCACGCGGGTCGCGACGTGCGCCAACTATTGATGACAGACTGCCGCCTGCACACGATTCTGCGCCTGCCCGTCGGCACGTTCACGCCCTACTCGGCGGGCGTCAAAGCGAATGTGCTGTTCTTCGACAAGGGCTGGAAAACCGATGCCGTGTGGATTTACGATCTGCGCACCAACGTCGAGAAGATCACCAAGCGCAATCCGATTAGCGAAAAATACTTTGAAGATTTCGAGAAGTGCTACCACACCAAAACCCGGCGGCAATCTGATCGATTCAAATGCTTCACGCGGCAGGAGATTGCCGAGCGCGATGACAACCTCGACATTTTCTGGCTGAGGGATGAAAACCAGGATGACCCAAATGATCTCCCAGAACCCGAAGATTTGGTCGGTGAGGCGGTAACACGTTTGGAAACCGCGTTGGACGCGTTGAATGAACTCGCAGTACAACTAGGAAATGGCAATGGCAGGAAGTAAGAAATCGTCAGCCACAAATAGCAAGTCGCCAGCACTGCAAACCTTTGACGCGCCATACGAATTACCCAGCGAATGGAAGTGGACTACGCTGGAAAGCCTAGGGGCCAAAGAAAAGAACGCAATAGTTGATGGGCCATTCGGTTCAAATCTAAAATTAACGGATTACATCGAAGACAAGAACGGCGTTCCTGTATTAACAACGAAGAATCTGAATGGCGATTACAGCGCAAACAGCGTTCGATTTATCTCGTATCAGAAGTTCGAAGAACTAAAAAGAAGCGAAGTCAAGAGTGGCGATATTCTGGTTGCGAAGATAGGTTCCTGTGGCAAAACAGGAATCTATCCGGAGAATATGCCATCGGCCATCATACCTGCAAATCTGCTAAAGATGACTGTTGATCTTGCGACAAGTCGAGACTATGTCTTTCACTACCTTAATTCTCCTGTCTTCCAAGATCTGCTAAAAGAAATCATCTCAGCAACTGCGCAACCTGCTTTTGGAGTGTCGGATTTCAGGAAATTACCCATCCCTCTCCCATTTCAACCCGAACAACAGCGTATCGTCGCCAAGATCGAACAACTCTTCGCGGAGAGCCGCACAGCGCGCGAGGCGTTGGATGGTGTGCCGGCGTTGATCAAGCGCTTCCGGCAGGCGGTGTTGGCGAAGGCGTTTCGCGGCGAGTTGACGGAGCGCGATCCGAGCGATGAGTCGGCAGAAAAGCTTCTTGAAACAGCGCACAAGATCAAGCAGACCCATGGCAAACGTGCTGGCCGGTTGTGGGGTTCTGGGGCAGTGCCGCAGTTGACCGAAGAAGAACGAGATAGTCTGCCTGAACAATGGGCTTGGGCAAAAGTGAAGGATTTAGGTAGCGATCCAGAAGATACGGTTCAAGTTGGGCCGATGTCAATGCGCTCACAAGACTTTCAAGAATCAGGCATTCCTGTGCTCAACGTCGGTTGTGTTCAATGGGGAAGATTTGACGAATCGAAGTTGAACTTTCTGCCAGAGAATCTAGCTATAAAGTTTGAACGGTATCGCATTGAACCAAGCGATATTCTTTTCACTCGGTCTGGAACCGTCGGACGAAGTGCCGTTACGCAAAGCCACCAAAGAGGGTGGCTAATGACATTCCATTTGCTCCGCGTTCGCGTGAACAAACATATTTGCTTGCCAGAATACTTACAACTTGTCTTTCAAGGCGCACAACATATTCAGAGACAGACACGCGATGCGTCGATAGGCACAACTCGTGCGGGATTCAACACTAATCTACTTGCAATGTTAGATATCCCTCTTGCCCCATTCGCCGAACAACGCCGCATCGTTGCCAAGATCGAAGCGCTGTTCGCGCAGGCGGACGCCATTGAGGCGGCGGTGAACATCGCGCGGCGGCGGGCGGAGAAGGTGGATCAGGCCATCCTCGCGCGGGCGTTTCGGGGGGAGTTGTAGGGATCGACCGCCCGTGTCCGCATAGCGACGGGCCGCATGGCGCAAGTGTCGATCCACGAAGGGCAGACACATTGGTCTGCCCCGACGGGCGAGTGATCCTTGTTGGTAACGGTGTTGAGCGGGGTGAGGTAGGAACAACGCCACATCGTCGCCACTACGCGTCGAAGCGCTGTTCGCGCAGGCGGACGCCATTGAGAAAGCGGTAAGCATCGTGCAGTGGTGGGCGGACATCATGGTTGCCCAGGCAGGCTATCCCGCGCGTGCGCCGGGCCTTGCGCATCGATAAATTCCAGCGATTGGTGGCGGAAGTAAGTGTTGTAAAGCTCCGCATAATGCCCGCCCGCGGCCAACAAAGCGAGGTGGTTGCCCTCTTCGATGATCTGCCCACGGCGCAGCACAATGATGCGATCGGCGTGGCGAATGGTGGACAGGCGATGGGCAATGATGATATTGGTTCGTCCCCGCATCACCGTATCCAGTCCTTCTTGAATCAATGTCTCTGTCAACGGATCGATGCTGGCGGTGGCTTCATCCAGAATGAAGATCGCGGGATCTTGCAACAGGATGCGGCCCAGCGCGACCAGCTGCCGCTGCCCCATCGAGAGGCTGCTGCCCCGTTCGCCGACTTCCGTAGACAGACCCTGCGCCAACCCTGCCAGCCAGTCGCCGCCGCCCACGTGTCGCGCCGCGCTTTCCACTTCTTCATCGGTGGCGTCCGGTCGTCCGTAGCGGATGTTCTCGCGCACCGT
>JBGSPW010000144.1:0-12288 GCA_041738395.1 Thermoflexales bacterium | reverse complement strand
GAGTTTATATCACGGCTTATTATATATTTTCGATGGCTTTAAACATGCTGGCCTGGAAAGCCTGCCCGCAATGAAAACTCGTTTTAATAGATTGTCAAAACACCTGGGCGGCAACATCTTGCCACCTGAAGGGTATGTGATTGGCATGGGATATATCATGTTATATGTGATGAAGGATGTGAAAAAAGCAATAGCCTTTTTTGAATATAACCTCTCCAATTTTCCAACGTCTGCTACTGCTTACGATAGTTTAGGGGAAGCCCATATGATCAATGGTGATAAAGCCCAGGCAATTATGAATTACAAAAAATCGCTCAAATTAGACCCAAACAACCAGAACGCCATAAAAATGATCCGAGAGTTGAAAGAGAAGAAAGAAATCCCAGACGCATAGTAGCATCCAAAAGACTGCCCAACACAGCGTGCAGCCGACGTTGCCCAGCTGCGAAAGTTAGGCGTCATTTTTGACCATTGTCAGTCGGGTGGGTGGCAACGCGGCTGACGCCCGGCCGTTGGGCCGCTAAACCAGGACGGATTTCATCATGCAACCCTACCGCAAAATCCTCGTCGATTTACTGTTAGGCCTCTTAGTTGGATTCATAATCAATCTGATCTCCAACAATCTCATTATATCTGCTGTTGGCGGTCTGTTAACCTTTTTCCTCGCCGAGTTCATAGACCTGAAAGTACACATTTCCAAGCATACGGGACAGATCGAACGACTCAATGAATTGTGGCAAGGCTTCCTCAAACCAAGTGATATCGTCTCTGAGCTAGCGTATGAGTACGGCTTCAAACAGTCTGTCAATATCGCGAACGACACAATCCAAGTGTCCCCTGATCAAGTATGGCCTTTTTGGAGAGATTGCCTACTAAAAGCAAAGACACGGTGGACCGTTGTTAGCTACGTTGACCCGAATACTTGGTGGAACATAGGGACTGTAAAGCCGACATTGGCTACGCAAAAGGAGAGAATTGAATGGGGTTGCCATATTGAGCGGCTCTTTTGCGTTGACTCCGACGCTGAAATTGAGGGCCTAAGAGAAACAATGCGCGACCAGTCAAAGGCTGGAATCCAGGTCGGTGTTATACGGAAAGAAAAGTTGCTGGAGAATAACCTTATCGCGAAATACGCTCGCGATCTAGGAACTTTAGACATCGCACTAGTTGACGACAAGTATGTTTATCGTACTCATATCGATAAGCATAGAAAACTTACTGGAGCAAGTCTCACTAGAGATCATGATGTGTTTGAGAAAGCATCCTACGTCATAGACCAAGCGCGGGCTCAGGCGGTGAGAGAAATGGAAACGACGTAACAGCGGCCCAACAACGGCGTGCCACCGACGCGCCCAGCTGCGAAAGTTGAGCATCGTTTTTGACCAGTGGCATTCGGGTCGGTGGCGCGCGGCTGACGCCGAGATCGTTGGGCGGCACAGATGAGCAGCCATAGGTGAAGGGAGACTTTTTGATGGGTAACGCGCTAAAAGACAAAGTAGCGCTGGTGGCAGGTGCAACACGCGGTGCTGGTCGAGGTATTGCTGTCGAATTGGGCGCAGGTGGAGCGACAGTTTACGTCACCGGCCGTACTACTCGGGTCCAGCGATCCGAGTATAACCGCCCAGAGACTATCGAAGAGACAGCCGAACTCGTGACGCAAGCAGGGGGGCAGGGAATCGCCGTTCAAACTGACCATTTGGATGTGGCTCAGGTTCAAGCTCTGGTCGAGCGTATTGACAAGCAATACGGTCGCTTGGATGTCCTTGTCAACGACGTGTGGGGCGCAGAGCATCTGACTGAATGGGATGTGCCGGTGTGGAAGCATTCCCTTGAAACTGGCCTTCATATACTGCGACTGGCAATTGACACACACATCATTACCAGCCACTTTGCGCTTCCTCTCCTGATCAGGAATCCGGGTGGCCTAGTCGTGGAGGTAACAGATGGCACTGCCGAATATAATGGCACCCATTACCGCTCGACGTTATTCTATGACTTGGCAAAGATATCTGTCATTCGTCTGGCTTGGGCCCAGGCACAAGAGCTGCATCTGTATCAATGCACAGCCGTCGCCTTGACCCCTGGTTGGTTGCGATCGGAAATGATGCTGGATGATTTTGGTGTGACCGAAGCGAACTGGCGTGATGCAATTGCAGCGCACCCGGGTTTTGCGATTTCGGAAACTCCCCACTATGTGGGCCGCGCCGTGGCATGTCTAGCGGGCGATGCCGACATAGGGCGATTCACTGGCCAATCACTTTCCAGTGGTCAACTGGCGAAGGTCTATGGCTTCACCGATCTTGACGGTTCACAGCCGGATTGTTGGCGATACATTAGCGAGGTTCGAGAGGCCGGCAAGCTAGCCGATGTCACCGGATACAGGTAATACAAGGCCGCCCAACACTGCGTGGAGCCGCCCCCCACCCTTGCGCTTTCAACCATCGTGCTCCACCAGCGCAGGGGTCAGTGATTCAGGCATGTCCTGCTCGCGGTGGTGGGTGAGACGGCTCACGCTGGTCGCTAGAGGCTGATTCATTTCGTAATTAGAACGAGAAGTCGACTGATACGCTCAGTGGCTTCTCGCTTTCATTCCGCATTCCGAAATCAACAATCAACAATCTTCAATCCCTTCCCCTCCACATCCACTTTGATCTTCGTCCCTGCCGCTGGATTTTTCTCCAATAGATAATCGGCCAACGGCTCGCGCACGAACTTCTGAATGATGCGCCGCAGCGGACGCGCGCCCCACTCGGGATGATCGTTCTGCGTTAACAGCCAGGTCTTGGCCGGTTCAGTCAGTTCCAGCACCAGGCCGCGTTCGCCCGCCAACTTCGTTTCCTTCTTCAGCATCAAGTCCAGAATCTTGCGCAGCGCCTCATCGGACAGCGAATTGAACATGATGATCTCGTCGAGGCGATTGAGGAACTCCGGGCGGAAGTGCTGCTTCACCGCGTCCAGCGCCAACTCGTGCGCCTGCGCTTCACCCAACGATCGATCGACCAGATACCGCGCACCGAGGTTGCTGGTGAGGATGATCACTGCATCGCTGAACTTGGTCATGCGCCCCTGCCCGTCGGTCAGGCGGCCTTCGTCCATCATCTGCAGCAGCACGTCGAGGATGCGCGGATGCGCCTTCTCGCATTCGTCGAATAACACGATCGAGTACGGCATCTGCCGCACGCGATCCGTCAACTGCCCGCCGCCCTCGAAGCCCACGTAACCGGGCGCGGCGCCGATCAAACGATTGAGCGAGTCTTCCTGTTGATACTCCGTCATGTCCAGCGTGATCAAATTATCTTCGCTGCCAAACATGAATTCGGCCAATGCCTTGGCGAGTTCCGACTTGCCCACACCCGTCGGGCCGAGGAAGAGAAACGAACCGATCGGGCGTTTGGGATCTTTCAAGCCCACGCGCGCGGTCTTCACGGCGCGGCTCACGGCCAACACGGCCTCATCCTGCCCGATGATGCGCCCTTTGACGAACTCGGCCATCTGCGCGTATTTAGTGCGTTCGTCCTGCCCGAGTTTGCTCGCAGGGATGCCCGTCATCTGGCTCAGCGCCAGCATCACATCGTCGGGATCGAGCGTCGCATCGGGTTTGGCTTCCGGCTTGTAGGCCAGATCGGTCTGGGTGGACATGCGCACGAGCGCGCAGGCGCGATGCATGAGTTGGACCGCCGCGCCCGGTTGTGCCCCGCCCGCTAGATAGCGCGACGCCATCACGGCCACCGTCGACGGCGCGCCGGCCGCAATGGTCAACGCGTATTCCGTCTCGAACTTCGACTTCGACGCATTGAGCACCTGCGTCGTCTCTTCCACCGAGGTCGCCGGGACTTTCAGCACATGCACGTTGTTGAGTTGCTTCAGCGCTTCGTTGTATTCCGCGTCGGTCGCCGTGCCGATGACGATCGGCGCTTGATCAAGGAACGCCTTCTGCACGATATTCTTCACTTTGTCGGCCATAAACCGATCGAAGAAGCGCGCGACATTGGGGATGAACAACGCGCCGCCGATCGCTTGTTTCACGCCCGATCGCAGCGCTTCCACCGGATTATCCAACAGCGCGTTTTCGGCAATCTCAATCACCCGATCGATGCCCTGCGGCCCGCGATTCTCGGCGATCAGCAGCGCCAGGCTGTAGGCCAGCGATCGGCGTCCGCTGCCCGCCGCGCCGATCAGCAGGACGTGGCGCTGCCCGGACTGCGACAACACGCTGATCAATTCACGCAGCAAGTTCTCGCGGAAGTACGTGGGGGTCAGCTCACCCGATCGGGCGTCGGCCACCCAATCGCGCGTGGTCATGCGCCGCGCGACCGATCGATCTTTCAGATACGGCTCCAGCGCCTGCGGCGTCATCCCGCGCATTTGCAGCAGGCCCGCCGTGCCGGCTCCGCGCTGCGACAACGCGCTCAGCAGATGCTCCGTGCCGATCCACACTTCGTCGGACGCCTGCGCGATGGTCAACGCCTCGTCGATCGATTGCAGCATTTCGTCGGACAGATCGATCTTGCCGCCGTTGTCCAGCACGAACACGAAATCGGCGGGGCGGCCTTCGCGCGTTTTCAACTGCGCCACGGCGGCCGCATCGAGATCGCTCAACTTGAAGCCGCGTTCCTGCGCCACCTTATCGAGAATGCGCCGCGCCGAAGTGTCCGGCGTGCGGATCAGGCCGAGCAAAGCGATCTCCGGCATCAACAGCCGTTTGCCTAACGTCGGCATGATCTTGGCGGCTTCGTTCAGAATCAGTGAGGTGTGCTTGGAAAGTAAGTTAGGATTGAGTGTGCCCATGGTTCTCCTCATCCTTGCGAAGGTTTCCGTGAATGGCGTAAATTCTCCGACACAACCCTTGCAAGGTTCGCGGCGCTAAGAGTAACACGAAAAGCGGGAAGGTTCAAACGGGCTGATCTACATCATAGTCCGGCGCGCCGCAACCAGATATAATGACACCATTCAAGCGGGAGGTACGGCACATGATTCCAGGCAAACAAGCGGTCTTCGCCGAAGTCGATGAACACGGACGGTTGAACCTGCCGCCCGAAGTGGCCCGGCAGTATGGTCTGGTGCCCGGCGTCAAGGTGCGCGTGGACAGTGAGAACAATGTCGTGCGACTACACCGTCCCACCTCGCAGCTCACGCGCCTCTACATCGAGCCGACCGATCACTGCAACCTCGATTGTGTGACGTGCTATCGCAATAACTGGGCCGAGGCGCTGGGCCGCATGACCGACGCGACCTATGCGCACATCCTCGCCGGGATCACCGACCTCGATCCCAAACCGACGATCTTCTTCGGCGGCGTCGGCGAGCCAACATTGCACACGCATCTACCCGATTGGATCAAGCAAGCGACAGAACTCGGCGCGCCGGTGGAGATGATCACCAACGGCACGCTGTTGAAGGAAGACCTGGCGCGCAAGTTGATCGCGTCCGGGCTGGATACGCTGTGGGTCTCGATCGATGGTGCAACACCCGAAAGCTACGCCGACGTCCGTCTGGGCGCGGAACTTCCGCTGGTACTGGAGAACATGAAGCTGTTTCGCCAGCTGCGCCGCCCCGGTCATTTTGCCAAGCCGCAGATCGGCGTGGCCTTTGTAGCGATGAAGCGCAACATCAACGATCTGCCCGACGTGATCAAGATCGCCCAGAGCCTGGGCGCGGTGCATTTCAAAGTCAGCAACGTATTGGCCATCGACGAGTCGCTGCGCGAAGAGATGCTGTACGAAAGCGCGCTGAACGACATCACGTATATGTCGTCCAAGTGGATGCCACGCCTGAGCCTGCCCAAGCTGCCGTTCACGCCCGAAACTCACGAGGCGCTCTTCAAAGCTTTCCACAGTGGCTTCAACGTCAACTTTGCAGGGAACAGTCTGGGCGGCGCTAACGACGTGTGCAACTTCATCGAGAGTGGCGCGCTGGCGATCGCCTGGAATGGCAATGTCAGTCCGTGTCTGCCGTTGATGCACAGCCACACCCACTACCTCAACAATCACTGGCGCATGTCGCGCGCCCATATCGTCGGCAACATCAATCACCGCGACCTGCTGGACTTGTGGACCGATCCAACGTACACCGCCTACCGGGATCATGTGCAAAGCTTCGCGTTCGCTCCGTGCACCTTCTGCGGCGGCTGTGAAATGCTGGACGGCAATGAGGAAGACTGCCTGGGCAATGTCTTCCCGGTCTGCGGTGGTTGTCTCTGGGCACAGGGGCTGATACAATGTCCTTGAGGCTTAACCACCATGACTCTATTCGACGGAATACTCATCGCTACGCTGGGAGCAGTGCTCTGGCTGGCGTGGCGCGCGCGGCGTGAAAACGGGCGGCTGCGTGATACGCTGGCCAAGTCCAGTGAAGCAACCGAACAACTTGCGGCCAAACAGCGCCGCAGCGACGCGCGCCTCAACGCCATGCTCGATGCGCCGCCCCACGCGTTGTTGGTGCTCGATCGAGACAGCGTGGTCGTCCGCGCCAACCGCCGCGCGGGCGAAATCCTCGGGCCGCAGCTCGCCGGCAAAACCGCGATCGAAGCCACCCGTTCCCACGAAATTGATAATGTCGTCCAGCGGACGCTGGCCGCGCAGCAGATCGAAGAGCGGCCCGTCACGTGGAACACGCGGCCCTACTTGGCGCGCGTGGTGCCCATCGGCGATGGCGGCGCGGTGCTGGCGCTGGAAGATCAATCCGATCGGCTGCGCTCCGACCGCATGCGGCGCGATTTCGTCGCCAACATCTCGCACGAACTGCGCACGCCGCTGGCCTCCGTCCGCTTGTTGATCGAGACGCTGCTGGCCGGCGCCCAAGACGAACCGGAAGTCGCCACGCGCATGTTGAATCAAATGCTGGGCGAAGTCGATTCGATCACGCAGCTGGCGCAGGAATTGCTCGACCTCTCGCTGATCGAATCGGGCCAGATGCCCATGCAGTTCACGCGCGCCAATCTGGGCGAGATTGCCGCCGAGCAGATCATCCACTACGAGCCGATGGCGCAGCAGAAACAGATCGTCGTCAAGAACGATGTGCCAGAGGAGGTAATCGTCGAAGTTGATCGCAAGATGATCGGGCGCGTGCTGGGCAACCTCATTCACAACGCGATCAAGTTCACACCCGATCGGGGGCGCATCACCATCGGGGCCGTCCCGGCCGACGGCAAGATCAAGGTCAGCGTCGCCGATACGGGCGCAGGCATTCCTCACGAGGATCTGCCGCGCATCTTCGAGCGCTTCTATAAAGTCGATCGAGCGCGGGGCAAGAGCGGCACAGGGCTGGGGTTAGCGATTGCGCGCCACGTAGTGGAAGCGCATGGCGGCCGCATCTGGGCCGAAAGCGTGGAGGGCAAAGGCGCGACGTTTTACTTTACAATCCCCGCAGCCAAGTAAATGATCAATTTTCAATGATCAATTTTCAATTTTCAATTTTCAATGATCAATGATCAATGGAGGAAGTATGGAGAATCGTACCAACATCGACATTCAGGATCGGATTTTCAAGTTTGGTGTCCGCATCATCAAGTTTGTTGACAAATTGCCGCATACGTTGAGCGCTACGGAGATCGGCAAGCAGCTGTTGAAATCAGGCACGTCCATCGCCGCCAACATGGAAGAAGCCAATGGCGCAGAAAGCAAAAGCGATTTCATCCACAAAGTCAGCATCGCCTACAAAGAAGCCCGCGAAACACGCCTGTGGCTGGGCCTGATCAAAATTGTTCATTGTTCAAACCGATAGCCCACACCCCGCACCGTTACGATGCGTTTCGGCTCTGCCGCATCGTCTTCGATCTTCTCGCGCAGCCAGCGGATGTGCACATCCACCGTGCGGGTATCGCCGGGATAATCGTAACCCCACACTTGCTGGAGCAATCTTTCGCGGCTGAGCGCCGTACCCGCATTGCGAATGAGCGCGGCCAACAGATCGAATTCCTTGTGGCTTAAGCGCATTTCCTGCTCGCTCCGATAGGCTTTGCGCCCGATCAGATCGAGCGCGAGATCACCCGCTTCTAAGCGCGTGGTCGCTTCGGGGGTCGCTCGGCGCAGCACG
Source organism: Thermoflexales bacterium (assembly GCA_041738395.1). Lineage (GTDB taxonomy): Bacteria > Chloroflexota > Anaerolineae > Fen-1058 > Fen-1058 > Fen-1058. Next base: position 4,254 of record JBGSPW010000144.1, on the reverse strand, counting down.
GCTCGCACCCGCGCCAGCAGTTCACCCAGACTGAAGGGCTTCACCACGTAATCATCCGCGCCGGTTTCCAGACCCATAATGCGATCGACCTCGCCGCTGCGGGCCGTCAACAAAATGATCGGCGTGCGCTGCTCCTTGCGCAGAATTCGCACGATCGACAAGCCATCCAGCGTGGGCAGCATCACGTCCAGCACGATGAGATCGAACTCATGCTCGCGCGCCAACTCCAACGCCTCGCCGCCATCGCCGGTCGCGGTGATCTCATAGCCCTCGCGTTTCAAGTTGTACGCCAGCGTTTCGCGCAGCGTGGTTTCATCTTCGACAATCAAGAGTCGCTGTTTACTGTCGGTCATGGTCATACCCACTTGTGGTTAAGCCGGATTGCCCCACAGTATAGCCATTCCCCGCACGACCCGCAAGGGCCTGCACTGTTAAGGTTGTTTAACGCGGCCCGAATGGTGTTATACTACTCAATCGTCATTCCCGCCTTCGCGGGAATGACACTGCACGGCGCATAGCGCGACGGCCGATCTGAAAATGCTCACAGCCCTCGTCCCGAGGGCGTTCCCCGGGGACGGGGCACGGAGCGTTTTCAGGCTTTGTGGTGAACGCAGTTCATGATGTCTGAGTAGTAACAACTTCTCCAGCACTGGGATCGCGATGACCGCTTGGATCGGGCGCACCTTCTCTAAGGTTGAAATCCGTCAACGCCTGGGACAGGGTGGTATGGCCGAAGTCTATCTTGGCCAGCATCTTACTCTCAACCGGCCGGTCGCCGTCAAAATTTTGCACGGCTACTTGGCCGCAGACGATTTTTCGCTCGATCGGTTTCGCGCGGAAGCACAAGCCATCGCCACCCTGCGGCATCCCCACATTGTGCAAGTCTTCGACTTCGACGTGATCGACCAGCGTCCCTACATCGTCATGGAATTAATCGCGGGCCTGTCGCTGGCCGATTATCTGGCGGCCCAGCGTGAAGCCGATCGGTTGCTGCCGCCCGAAACCGCCGCGCGCCTCATCGTGGCGCTGGCCGCCGCGCTCGATTACGCCCACGGGCGCGGCATCATCCATCGGGACATCAAACCCTCCAACGTCATGCTGCGGTGCGACTCTGGCCCGATCGATCCCGCTGACCCGCTGGCCTTTGAAGTCGAACCGGTGCTCACCGATTTCGGCTTAGCACGCATCCTCAATGCCAACGTGCACACACAATCCGGCGCGATCTTTGGCACCCCCGCCTACATGAGCCCCGAACAGGCGCGCGGCGAAAGCGTCGATGCGCGCTCCGATATCTATTCGCTGGGCGTGATGCTGTACGAGATGTTGGCAGGTCGGCCGCTCTTTGAAGTGGCCGATACCGAAACGCCTCTCGCGCTGTTGCTCAAGCACATCGCCGCAGCGCCCCCACCGCTGCCTAACGGCACACCCGCTTTGCAGGCCGTGCTCGATCGGGCTTTGGCGAAGAAACGCAAAGAGCGTTATCAACGCGCGGGCGATTTAGCCGCCGATCTGCTCGTCGGCATCTTTGGAACCCGATCGAACTCGGCGGCGACCGCGCGTCCGGCCTGGCCCATGACCGGCGTCATTGAAGTGCTGGAACTGCTCATCGATCAAGCGCGCGCTTACGAGCATGCCTTACCTCCCAACAATTATCCGGCGCGGGCCGCCGTCGCCGCGCTGGGTAAGCTCAGCCAACAGGCGCTCAATGAGGCGCGTGATGCCGCCGAGACACTCAAGCCACTGCCGCCCGCGCCGCATCCCTTCTCGCCGCGCGAATCTGAAGTACTGGCGCTGGCCGCCGAGGGCCTGACCAACAAAGAGATCGCCTACCGGCTGGGCCTCAGCGAGCGCACCGTGCAGTTTCACATGAACTCCATCTTCAACAAAACTACGACGCAATCGCGCACCGAAGCCGTGGCACTGGCTCTTCGCAACAACTGGCTTTTGCCTACCAACCGCTGACTTCCAATCACTCACCTCCAATCTCCAACCACCTGTGGTAATGGCGGATGCGCCGCAGTATCGATCGGATGTATAGTGAAATCAAATCACACTGGAGGTGCATCATGAACGAACAGACTTCACCCACTGGACTGGCCCGACTCGAGCCGCTGTTGCGCGATCCGGCCGTGACCGGAATCATGGTCGATCGACTAGATCGGGTGCTAATCGAACGACAAGGACACTTACAAGAAGCAGACATTCGATTTGAGTCAACGGAAGACTTGCGCGCGGCCATCGATGCCGCCCTGGCCCTGGGCGGCGTCAAGCTGGAACCCGGACAAACCATCGCCGAAGCGCGCCTGCCCGACGATTCCCGCGTGCTGGCGGCCCTCCCACCGACCGCAGTCGATGGCCCCTATTTGGTCTGGCGTAAAATCTATCGCAGTCCCATCACGCGGGAGAATCTTTTCGAATTCGGCGCGATCAGCCGCGAAGCCTACGCCCTGATCGAAAGCGCCATCCTGGCGCGGCAGAACATCCTGGTGGCGGGTGGCACCGCCTCCGGCAAGACGACCTTGTTAAACATCCTGATCGATCAAATCCCGGCTGAGGAACGAGTGATCACAGTGGAAGACGCCGTCGAACTACAAGCCCGCCATCCGCGCCTGGTACGTCTGGCGGCCGAACAAACCACGGGCCTGACTTACTCGGACGTGATCAATGCGGCGGCCAAGATGCGGCCCGAACGGCTGATCTTCGGCGAACTGCGGGGGGCCGAGGTCATGCGCATTCTCGACATCATCAGTGTGGGGCACGACGGCAGCATGATGACCATGCACGCGGAAAGCACCGAAGACGCCCTGGCCCGGCTGGAAGCCATGTGCCTGATGGCCAACCTGGGTCTGGGCCTGAACGAAATCCGCTATCGCATTGCTTCGACGCTGAACGTGATTGTCTCGCAACTCAGGCTGCCCACTGGCCAGCGCCGCGTCATGCAGATCACAGAGATGCAGGGACTAGAGAACGATCGCTACCTGCTGCAACCGCTGATGCGTTATCATGAAGACACCGGCACCTTCGAGATGACCGAAGCACGACCCAACTGGGCAACCTAGCAGCAATACTGTTTAGTTAGCGCTCACCCAGCCGCGCGCATCGCGGACGCGGTGGGATCGCCCGCGGGGACGCGGGCTGCGAGCCTTATCTAAACGGTATTGGACCTAGAAGCGCAATAAAGATTCAAGAGTTGACACTCTCGCTGCCCCAGGGGCAGCGGGAGTGTTTTGTATTAAACAACTTTAACCTCCGCTTGAAGACCATTTGATAATCAAACGGTATAACTGCCATAAGAGAAAAAGAAAGGAGGAAAAATAATGGCTCAAGAACTGGAAAATAAGATTCGCAGTTTGCGGACTGAGTTAACGCAGTTGGTGCGCGAAGGCTATGACGAAGATGGGCTGATCCTGCGCCGGCTGCTGGCTGAACTGGAACGTTTGGAAAATCAACGCTGGGCGCTGCGGCACGCCGCGCGAGGGGGCTCACATGTTAGTCTGGCCGTCTGAACCAGGCCCGGTAGTCGAAGATCGGTGGTCGATTTTGAATAACAACCGCATCACTCATAACGATCCGGCGTTGTCGCGTTATCACACGTTGGTGGATGCGCTCGACGGCGGTTGGCAGGTGGAGCCGCCGGTGTATGTCCGCAACGACTGGAGTTTGAAGCGCAAAGACACCAAGGTCTTTCACTTTGTCCTGCGCCGCAATTCTCTGCGCATGACCACGCTGTTGAGCGTGCCCGACTGTGAAGTGGTACGGCGCTTGATTGCCGAAAACGGCTGGGCGCTAAGTACAAATGAAGCATAACCTCCGGGAGAATGTGAATCTCCCGGAGGTTTTTCTTTTTAAGAAACCTTTACCCGCATTCACCTGACGCTTAACGCACCCGTGATACACTGGTTTTAACGATGAGTGGAAACACTCCTCCTTGGGCGGCCCCCGGCTAGATGGCGACTAGCGCGGGGGCTTTTTTCTCGCCCGGAAAAGGGGGGCACGTTCCCTCTCACCTAGTTCGAGGAAGAGGGAGTGCGGATCGGCCTCATTGTTAAATTTCCTTTACATCGCCTTAAAAGTCGCTTGAGATGGCCGTGTTAAAGTAGTGAAGGTCACAGGATTGTTAAATTCGCTGGTGGCCACTGATTGAAACCAGAACTGCAATCAAATTCCATGAGGAAATCTAAGGAGAAGAAGAACATGAAACGTGCTAGTATTTTTGTGACATTACTGATGATCGTTGCGATCATGGCCAGCGCC
>JBGSPW010000127.1:0-29695 GCA_041738395.1 Thermoflexales bacterium | reverse complement strand
GGGTGGCGAGGGACGAGCCGCCGTTGGCCCCGTTCACCTGCACGAAGCCGCTGCTGCCAGGCTGCCCGCCGATGCGGATCACGCTGCCACATTCCACCTGGCCGCCGCTGTGGATCAGCAGCATCCCCGTGCCGCCCTCGCCAATGCTGCAAACGCCGGTCGAAAAATTGTTCAGCGGGCGCGTGACCTGCAGCAGGGCCGGTTTATTGTGGCTGTTTCTACCGGCCACGGTCATCACCGTCTCGCTGCCGGGGATAAAACCCAGGAAGAGATCGGCATAATCCACAACCAATTGGCCGCCATAACTGACGTTGACGCCCACCGAGGCTTCATCGGCCATGCCGAGCAGCACATTGTTGAACACCTTCAAATACGAACCAACATTGGCGGTGTCATTGCTGCCATCCACGCTGATGAAGGCGTCGAAGCCGGGGCCGGGGTGGGCGCGCAGGCCCGCCTGCAGAATCCTATCTTCGCCAAACTGGGCGACCCCGCCACCATCCGAAATGTACAATTCGCCGGGCAGGAAGTTGCCGATGGTGAAGGTATCGAGCAGCAGCCAGTTCGCGCCCATGGCGTTGAGCGGGGTGTTAAGGTTTCTCACATAAACCTCGGAAGTGTAGTCTTGCAGGCTGTTTCCCTGGCCGATGACCACCTCGCCAGCGCTGCGCATGAACGCCCCGCTTTCGATGCTCAGCGTGCCGGTGTAGTTGTAACCCACCGCGGTCGCGCCGGCGGTGCGCCAGCTAGCCTGAGGGCCGCTCAAGGCGGCGCTGCCGGGGAAGTTTTCACCGATTAGCAACGTGCCGCCGTGAATTTCGGCGTCATCGAGGAACAGGCTGCCGGGGCTGGCGTGACCGATCATAATGGCGGTGGTGCCCGTGAGCACCGTTCCCTGGTTGGAGATTTGGACGTGGGCGGTGGGCGGGTTGAGGATGTCGGCGGGGGGCAGCGCACCGACTAACAGTTCGCTCGTTTCGAACGTGCCGGAGGTCAGGTCGAAGGTGGCGTCATTACCGACCGTCAACGGGCCAAGCAGGGCCAGGTTGGCGTTATCGAAGGTGACAAAGCCGTTTTCGAGGCGCACGCGGCCCACATCATGCGTGCCAACGTTGACGGTGTAGGCGGCATCCAGGTTGAAGAGCGTTTCGCTGGTGCTGCCGGGGACTTCGTTGCTATCCCAGTTGCCGGCGTCGCCCCAACTGCCGCCGTCGGGGTCAATCCATTGGCTGGCGCTGGCGGCGCTGCCGATGACATCAACCAAAGTGGTATCGGCCAATTGTGCTTGCCCCACGAGTCTGCCTTTTTCACTGAAATGGCGGATAGCGAACAAGTCGCCATCCTGCCCAAAGCCGGCGAAGAAATCGCCATCGAATTGATCGGTGGTGGGGCTGGGGCCGTCGTAAAGCAGGGTAGGAGCAGAAAGGGAAGCGGCAGCAGAGAAGATCGGTTGGCGTCCTTCGCTGATGCCTACTGGCTGCAAGGAAAAGTACGGGCCGACATTATCCACCTGCTCGCCCTGGGCGACCACGCTGGCGGCTGCGCCGTTGCCGGGGTAGAGCCGCAAGGTGGTTAAATTGGTTCCCTCAAAATCGGGGTCATTGTAATTGTACGCGAAGGTATATTCCCGGCTGAGGATGTCGCCGGCGCTGTTCATCACCCCGTAATCTACGTTCGTGCCGCTGCCCTGACAACCGGGGCCATCGGTCGAACTGCCGGTGACGACATCCCCGCTGCGGCTGCCCAGCCAGAAGAGGCGCGTGGTTATGGTCGCTGCGTTGGGCTGGTCAGGCGCGGTGGAGCGTAGAAAACATGTCGTAAAACCGCTGTAAGTCCTCTCGCTGATCAAAAAGGCCCCATCCGCGGTGATGCCGATCAAGTACTGGTTGGTTTTCGGATTGTCGTTGGGGTCATCGGCGTGCAGGATGATCGGGTCGCTGAAGGTCACGCCATCGGTGATGCGGTATTCGGTATTCTCGGCGTCTACCGTTCGTTTGAAGATGAATTTACCGTGGGAGTCGTGCATGGTTACGTCGTACGATTCGTTGGCCTGGGTGGGCAGGTGGGTCAGCACGCCGTTATTCCAGCGAAAATGGCGCAGGACATTCTGCCCACCATCGTCGACAAAGGCGGAGAAGTACACAAGTGAGGGAGAGGCGGCGTAGGCCGGTATGATCAGGCGGCTAAGGAATGTGCCGCCGCCGGGAGCTTCATCGCCAGCGGTGAACATGTGCGTCAACGTGCCGCCGAAGACAACGCCATAATTGGCGGGTTCGAAACCTTGCGGATAGTATGTGATCACCAGTTCGCCTTGCTCGCCCAGGTCGTTCACGAAATACGAATCTATGCCCGGCGGCAGGGCGCTGGTGAAGGGTTTGAACTTCCAGAGCGGAAAAGTCTGGGGTTGATTGACGACGGTGATGGATGATGATGGTTCATCATTGCTGAGCGCCGCGCTGCGCAGCGCACTGATCGACAGAATGGTCAAAACGAATGCGCTGACAATGAGAACGCGATAGACAGACTGCGAGGTAATAAACTTGATCACGGTTTCTCCCCTGGACCTATGCGGTTTGTCATCCGGTCGATCGATTTTCGCGCCCCCGCGCGATCGCGCCAGATGTAAGGTTGAATGACAAGGTAATCATACAACAGCAGGCGCAGTCGTCAAGACAAAAATGACGCCGCAGCAAGGTCTTGACAAAGTTCTGACGAGAATCGCATTGAAATAGCCGAAGCCGGGCCGTTAGTCTGCGCCTGACAGTCATCACGCATCCGGCGATTTATCGTTAGCGAATGGGGCGCGTAGCGTGCGAGAATGGGAATCAGCCTTGAAAACAGATTAACTTTCGTGCAAATTCGTGGAATTCGCGGATCGCTTTACTCAACCAACAATTCCCGCAGCGCTTCAATCTCACACGACGTTACCCCGCACTTCGCTAGATACGCCGTCATCCCGCCGTGGTGCTGATCGCTCTGATCGACGGCGGCTTGCAAGTATTCCTCGCGGGCGCAAAGCAAGGTGTGGACATGCTCCAGGCAGGAAGGGCAGGCCGCAAGCAGACCTGAAGGACTTACCCCTTTCCTGAAAGTCATTTCGCGCAGCGACTTTCAGGAAAGGGGCTTGGGGTGAGGTTACCGCTTGATCAACGGCAGATAGACTTTGCGCGCGGCTTGCGTCGTCGTCGGCACGCCGTCATTCAACGCCACGAGGTTGAATGCGCCGCCCGTCGCGCTGAGGGTGTACGTGAAGCCCGGCGCGAGTCCGGCAATGGTCGTTGTCTGGAAGGCGCTGGCAAACGCGTCCGCCTGCATGACGTTGTAATTCTCGCCCTGTTTGGGCGCAAAGCCGTCGCCGAAGTTCAAGACGAGTTGGCCGCCGAGTTTAGCCGTGCCGCTGACAATGATGTGATCATAGAGATTGGCTGTCTTGCCGATCACATCCAGCGTGATGACGGCGGTAGGGCTAAGCGTGACGCTGTTGGAGATGGTCAACGTGCCGGGCTGAATGATCGGCAGCGATGGTGCCGCCGCTATGACGCCCGGAGCAGAAGAACCCGCGCGGAGCGGCGCCGGAGCGATCGGTTCCAGGGGTGGCTCAGCCGGAATGATCGTGACCCCCGGATCTACGGCGCCTTCCAGCGCCAGTATCCCATCGGGCGCGAGCAGGCCGATGCGCCCTGTGCCCTCAATGCTGCTGCCGGTGAACAACGCCAGGATGCCGGCCAGCACGTCGCCGTCGCGCAAGATCAGCCGCCCACGGCCCTGGCGTTCGATATTTTCCGGCGCGTTGCCGATCGCCAGCAGAGAATCCACGCGCAGCACTGAGGATATGGCACTGCCGCGCCGATCCACCACCACCGTGCCAACGCCGATAAAGTCCTGGCCGCCCACAAACATGAAGGGACACCGCAGCAGGCCGCCCTCGTAAATGAACACTCGCGCCGGACCCCGGTCGCCGATCTTGCAGTATTCAGGGTCAGCGTCATTCAGGTTGCCCACCTCCATGCGTGAGCGCTCGCGGCCCACGCCCTGCACCAGCAGTTGGCTCTCCGAACCCGGTTCCACCGACATCGTGAAGTTGTCGCCAACACGCAGCGACGCGCCGGCATACACGATCACGTCACTGCGGGCGGACCAGTCCAGACCCAGATTCAGGTTCCCGGAAATGTTCATGATACTGGGCGCTGGATCGCCCACGGTGCTTTGCCCGCTAACGATCAGTTCACCGTCGGGCAAAGTGGGCGGGTTGATGTGTCGCACCGCGCCCAGCCCCACATCCTGCAACGCAATGACCAGCGCGCCGCCGCTGACATCCAGCCGGCCGCGCAAGTTTTGTCCGATCGTCAGGGTGTCCGAGGCGACCAGCGTGGTCAGTTCTTCGGTGCCGGCCCCATCCACCACGGTAGTGGCCAGATAGTTTTGCAGCGTCGGGCCGTGCCCCACCACGACCGAGCCGTTTACCAGCACATCGCCGCCGTGCTCCATGTTCAAGGTGCCGGTGTAACCGCTGCCCACCGCCAGGTTGCTCATAAACCAGTTCGCATTGCTCCCGCCGACAATAGCCGCGCCGGGCGAATTGACGCCGATCCGCACCTGGCTGCTGACCAGGGTCGCATCGCTGATGAACAACTCACCCTCGCTGGCCGCGCCGATGTTGATGGCGGTGCTGCCCGTGATGACCGTGCCCACATTGGACACGTAAAGCTGGGCCAGCGTGGGGGTGAGGGGGCTGATCGGGGGGAGATGGCCGAGCGTGATTTCACTCACCTTCAACGTGCCTTCCGGCAACGTCAGTTTGGCATCCCCCCCGATCGATAACGGCCCGATCAAGGTGAGATCAGCGTTCCGAAAACTCACGTTACCGTTTTCGATGCGGCTGCGACCGGAGGTGCGGGTGCCAATCGTGACCGGATAAGTGGCCTCCAGCCGAAAGAGCGTTTCGGCGTTCTGGTCGGGAATCTGAACCGGATCCCAGTTGACGGCGGTGTTCCAGTTGCCGCCATTGGCGTTGACCCATTCGATCGTCCCGGAGGCGGAGTGCGCCAGGGCGTAGGTGAAGGTATTGTCGGCCAAATGCGCGTAGACCAGCGCATCGCCTTTTTCGCTGAAGGTGTAGAGTTCAAGCGGCGTGCCGTCCTGCCCGAAGCCTTGCACGAAATCGCCGTCGAAGCGATCGGCGGCGGGGTTGGGGCCGCTGAACAAGCTGATGCTGCCGTTCTGAGGATCGGTCGCTGCTTTGAAGATGGGCTGCCGCCATTCCGTGACGGCTTTCGGCTGGAGGAAGAAATAAGGGCCGACATCGCCCATCTGCTCGCCCTGGGCGACCTGCTCTGCGCCGCTGTCGTCGGCGGGATAGAGCCAAAGTTTGGTGACAATGCTGATAAAACCGCCGCTGTTACCGGCGATCGTGCTTTCACCGCTAAGCACATCACCGGCGCTGTTGAGTACCGGCGCGTAAATCGCCAGGCCATTCCCGCCGCAGCCGGCGGTGCTGTAAGTGCCGCTGGCGAGGGTGCCCGTGCGACTGCCCAGCCAGAAGATGCGGCTGGCCGTGGTTTCTTCGTTGGGAACATCGGGCGATGGGGTGATAGGCGAGCGCCGGACGCAGTCCACTGTCCCGCTGCTGATCTGCTCGTGAATGAGAAACGCACCGGTAGCCGTGATACCGATCAGTTGCTGATCGGTGTGGGAGCTAGCGTTGCTGTCCTCGCTGACCAGTGTGATGGACGCGCTGTTGAACAGGTCACCATCGGTGATCCAGTATTCGGTGTGGGTGGCGTCCACGCTGCGTTTGGCGATGAAGCGGCCATGCGCGTCATTGCGTGCGACATCGTAGATCACGCCGGCCGCCGGCGTTAAAAGCGTCAACGTGCCGTTGCTCCAGCGGAAGTGGCGCAGGCCGATCGAGCCGTTGACATCGACGGAGGTGGTGAGGTAGATCAGCGTGGGTGACGCGATGTAGGCGGTCAGGCCGCTGACATCGGTGAATGTCCCGCCGCCGGGCGCGAGGTCGCCCGGCGCCAGTATGGGGGTCGCTGCGCCGCCGATGACCAGCGCAATCTTTCTGACGGAGTTGGCGAAGTGGTTGATCAACAATTCGCGCTGTTCGCCAATCTCCACCACCGACGGGTCGATCATATCGACCGGGACGGCGCTGGCGACGGGTTTGAAACTCCAGGGCGGAAAGGCTTGCGCCTCCGCCTGCGTTTGCTGCGCCGGGCCAGCCAACAGGATGAGCGCGGCTGCGCACGTGAAAATCAATATCGGGATCAGACGATAAGCACGTTTCGAGGTAACCAGATTCAGCACTTTTCTCCCTTGTGGGGTCTCGCGTGGATGGGCCACTCAAAGTTGGTGGTTAAACCCGCGTCCCCACGCGACCACGCTTTGAGGGATGATGCCTGTGCGAGACTTGTTTAATGATGATACGGGGGATGTGCATCCGCGTCAAGACAAAAATTATGCTGTGCCTGTGCGGCGGATGCGGTTGATGGGTTGAGTGGATAATTCGCGCCCAACGGCTAGCGCGCAGCTGATGATTTAACCGTTAGCGATGAGACGCGCAGCGTGCGGAGTGAGAGACCTCGCAGGTTTTAACGTGCCGCCTATCCCGGCCTGCCAATCGATCGGAACGACGATCGTGTTGCGCCTGTCGGTCTATGAAAACCTGCGAGGTCTTTAGCGTTCTCACTCCACCAGCAACCCGCGCAGCGTGTCCACCTCGTGCGCCGTCACACCGCACTTCGCCAGATACGCCGTCAAGCCTCCGTGGCGCTGATCGATCTGATCGAAGGCGGCTTGCAGGTATTCCTCGCGGGCGCTGAGCGTGGCGCGGACATTCTCCACCTGCAGGCGACCCAGCGAGAAGATCTTCATCAGACGCTCGACGCGTGGGGTCACCAGCCCAAAGTGGTTGTTGGTATCAAGATAATTTTGAAACACGGCGGCGCGTTCCACGCCCACGGCCCGCTGCACCAGTGCGCACATGAACCCGGTGCGATCCTTCCCTGCGCGGCAATGAATCAGCACCGGATAAGCGTTAGCGCTCAGTAAGACCTCAAAGAGTTGGCCCGCTTGCGGCCACGCTTCGTCGGCCAGCTCGCGATACATTTGCTTGAGAATATCCACCACTTCGTTTTCGGCGCCGCGCCTGGTCATCAGTGGTTGCACCTGCGCGCGCGTGCGGTTTTCCAGTTCGATCGGCAGATCGATCCGGCGTGCGCACGCGATCGCGGGGAGTTCTTTCTTCTTCTCTTTGGGTGAGCGCAGATCGACGATGGTCTTGAGGCCGATCGTTTGCAGCGCCTGAAGATCAGCGCCGCGCGCGTTGTCCAGCGTGCCCGATCGGTACAGGCGGCCCGATCGCAGCCGCTGGCCGTCGGTGGTGGCGTAGCCGCCACAGTCTCGGAAGTTGTTGATGGTTTTCATTCAATGATCCGCACCGTGTTCAGCCGCAAATCTTCCGGCCCGACGATCTTGATCCGTTGTTGCAGCAGATACTGCACATACTCGATCATCTCTGCGCTGATCACCTCGCCGGGCATGAGTAACGGAATGCCGGGCGGATAAGGGATCACCTGCTCGGCGCAGACTTCACCGGCCGCTTCGATGAAAGACACACGGCGTGCAGGTCGAAAGGTCGCCTGGCGCGGATTGAGCGCCAGCTGCGGCAGAGGCGGTGGGGTGAGATCCAACCGATCGGCGCGAAGCGTGGCCGCCCCGTGATGATGTTGTGCGATGTCGCGCAGGGCAGCCACCAGCCGATCGATCTTCGGGGCGGTATCGGCGATCGTGATCGAACAGATCACCTGCCACGGATCGGCAAACTCCACGCTGATGGTGAAGCGCGACCACAACTCGGCCGCGAACTCTTTGCCCGTCAGGCCGGTGTCCGTCACGCGGATCACCAGTTTGGTGGGATCGTGCGCGGCGATGCCATACTCGCCGATCAATTCATCGCCGTAGCACCACAGGCCGGGAATCGCGCGGATGGCCGTGCGCGCGCGCTGCGCCAGTTCGAGCGCCCGATCGAGCAGCTGGCGGCCATGCAAGACGGCTTGCCGCCGGGCCACGTCGAGCGAACCGGTGAACAGCACGCTGGGCGATGACGATTGCAGAATCGCGACGAGGTACTGCAATGTGTTCAGTGAAACGCGCTCGCCAGTCAGATGCAGCCACGCGGCCTGCGTCAGTGCGCCGAGCGTTTTGTGCGGGCTTTGCACCACCAGATCGGCACCAAGACTCACGGCCGAGCATGGTAGATCGGGATGAAAGGGCAGGTGCGCACCGTGCGCTTCATCGACTAGCAGCGGAATGTGATGATCATGCGCCAACCCGACCAGCGCGCTCACATTCGATAGATAGCCGTAGTAATTGGGGCTGGTCACGTGGATGGCGATGACATCGGGATGTTCGATCAAGCGCGCGCGGACGGCGTCGGCTTCGACGGCCAGTGGAAATCTCACCAGCGGATGATAGCGCGGCGCGACGTAGATGGGCGTAGCCCCGGACAGGATGAGGCCCGCATACACTGATCGATGCGCGGCGCGTGGCACGATCACTTTTTGACCATCGCGCGCGACGGTCATGAGCATGGCCTGATTGCCCACCGTGGAACCGTTGATCAAAAAGAACGTGTGATCGGCCCCCACCGCGTCGGCGGCCAGACGCTGTGCCTCGACGAGCGTGCCGGTGGGAGCGTGCAGATAATCGATGGTTGGTGTGGCTTCATTCAGATCGCCCGTGACTACACCGTCGCCAAAAAAATCTGTGAGCTCCGGCAGCAGTTCCGGATCGAATTTGTGGCCGGGCATGTGAAACGATAGCGGGTGGCGGTGCTGCGTGCTGACTAAGGAATCGAAAAACGGGGCGCGGGTGTGATCCAATTCTGTATAGGGTTTATCGTTCGACATTCAGGCGGTCTTTCCTGATCCAATCTCGCTTCCAGGCGGAGCGCAAAGTATAGTTGCTCTTGCCGACGTGTCAAGATTGTATGCAAACACACAGTACATGTGTCGCCAATCACTGCAACCCGTCATTGCGAGCGTTTTCGCCAGGCGCGCCCCCGATGCTCTACATCGGACAGGGCGTGCGAAGCAATCTCAGTGCCGGTCAGCGCGGGATTGCTTCGTCGCACACAACGCTCCTCGCAATGACGGTCTAACCTAACTTCGGCATCCCACTCACTGCTTCTCGGCAACCATCAAAAAGATGGGGAAATTCTTGCTGGCCCCGTTGACGTCTTTGCGCATGTGGAAGACTGTCGAGAACCCGATCTTCTGAAAGCCGGCTTGCCGGACTTTGGCGCTGAGTTCTTCTCGATCGAATCCCAGGTGCCCGTGAAACTCGTCCTCATGGAAGGTGCCGTCTTCTTGGTCCAGATCAGCCACGCATAAATAGCCAGAGTTATCCAACAGCTGATAGAAAGCGCGTAACATCTTGTCCGTGTCGGCAATATGATGCAGCGTCATCAGCGTGTAGATGAGCTGATAACGCTCGGCGGGCAGCGGATCGGTAATCAAGTCCAACTGCACGGGCGTCATGTTCTGGATATTCCCCGCGGTGATTTTTTCTCGCAGGATAGTCAGCATCCCGGTCGAGCTGTCAGCCAGCGTGATGTGCCCCAGCGCAGGCTGCAAGGCAAAGCTCACCAGCCCGGTGCCGCAGCCGTATTCCAGCGCCGTCATCTTCGGTGACAGCGGGACCGCCGCTTTGATGCCATCGGCCACAGCCTGCGCGCGCTCGACGCGGATCAGCTTAGCGTCCCACTGCTGCGCTTTTTGATCGAATTCGTTCATGCGATATAACTCTTCGATGTGAATAAGATTGAGCGGTCGTCAGTATAGCCCCACTTGACGGTACGTCAAATCAACCCTTGTCTTACGCTTTACGTTTCACGTTTCAAGTCCGATCATCGTATAATATTCTCATACTGCTGGGGAGGTGGCGCATGGATCTGGAACTGGCCGGTAAAGTGGTGTTGATCACCGGGGCGAGCGGCGGACTGGGGCGCGAGATGGCCGTCGATTTCGCGCGTGAAGAAGCCCGCGTCGTCGTGCACTACCGATCGGGCGTGGAAGCGGCCGAGGTCGTCGCCGATACGATCGAGAATATGGGCGGCGAAGCCATCACCGCGCAGGCCGATCTCACCGATCGCGCCGCCGTGCAGCACATGCTGAATTTGATCAAAGGCGAATACGGCGGGGTGGACGTGCTGATTCACGGGGCGGTCGCGTTTGAGGGCGCGGGGCCGATCGAGCAGATGACGCCCGAGACATGGCACAAGATGATCGAGCTCACGCTGACCGGCACATATTATCTCGTCAACATGATCGTGCCGTATATGAAACAGCAGCGCTGGGGGCGCATCGTTAACATTGCATCGCGCACGGGTCTGGTAGGCGGTGCGAAGTTAGCGCACTATAGCGCGGCGAAGGCGGGCGTAATTGGTCTGACTAAAGCGCTGGCGAAAGAACTGGGGCCTAACGGCATTCTCGTGAACGCCATCGCCCCGACGACGATCCTCACCCCGAAAGAACGCGAACGGATGACGCCCGATCGACAGGAGAAATTGATCGCGCAGATACCGCTGGGCCGCATCGCCATGCCCGACGATATTTCGCGCGTGGCCCTGTTTCTGGGATCGGGCATGAATACGTTTGTGAATGGCGAAGTGATCACGGTCGGGGGCGGGGCGCAAAGCTAACGAGTAATGCGTAACGAGTAAAAGGCAACTTATTCGTTACGCATTACTCGTTACTCGTTACTGCCACAACGTGCTGATCAAATCCCAATTCAGCGCCAGATCATAGACCCCGATGCCCACCAGCAGAATTCCGCCGATGAGATTGATCTGGCGGGCGTGGCGCGCCAACACCTGCGTGATCTGGCGCTGCAATCCGCCGGCCAGAAACGACAGGATCAACAGTGGCAGACCGAACCCCAGCCCAAACCACAGAAATACCGACATGCGACTCAGCGCTTCACCCACCGAAAGGGAAAGCGCAAAGATGCTCACCACCAGCGGACCCGAACAGGGCAGAGTGATCGGCCCGTAGAGCAGCCCGTAAACAAAGGCGTTGGCGAAGGGATGCCGGAGGACGGGCACTCTGATCTGCGGCAGCGTCTTGAACGGATTGATGTTGAAGATGAGCAGCACTCCTAGCCCGATGATGATGAGATCCGACACGGGCACCACCCACCGCAGGGCCGCGCCGACTGAAATCGACAGCAGCGCGATGAGTGCGCCCAGCGCCAGCATCATCACCAGCACCCCGGCCAGCACGAAGAATCCCAGAAAGAAACGGTAGCGTGAGCGTACCGCCAGTTGCCCGCCGCTGAGGTAGGCCAGAAAACCCGGATACAACGGCAGCACGCAGGGACTCAGGCTCGCCAGCAATCCCACACTAAACGCGGTCAGTGCTTCTTGAGAAAACATGTGGTTTCCTAATTGATCCACGAATCTTCACGAAGGAACACGAAAGAAACGGATTAGTGAAGATTCGTGTCGATTCGTGGATCGGCTTCTGTTACATCGACTCGTTCAAAAATGGTTCCAGCGCCGTCTGCAAGTCCGCCGCGCTCTTCACGCCAAACGGCAGCGGATGCGCTGTCCCGTGGCGATCGATGATGAACATCGGCGCGGACGGCGGATTGAGGAATTGCTGGCCGTACAGGTTGCCAATCTCGCGTGCGATATCGGGCGTGGCTACCGTGTACGTCCATTCAAAACCGTTCTTCGCTATGTACGCTTTCAGATCGGCGAGGTTTTCATTGAGATCGATGTCGATGCCGACGGACACCCAATCGTCACGCTGGCCCAACTGATCATGTAGCGCCTTCACTTCCTTTTGTTGACGCAGACAGGTGGAGCACCAGATCGCCATCGTTTCGACCAGCACCACTTTACCCTTAAAGCCCTGAATCTTGAAAGTCTCGCCGGTGGCCGCATTCGTCAGACTCGCGCTGAACCAACCCGGCATCTCCATCATCGCTTCAGGCGTCTTGTCCATCATGGCATCCGGCGTTGCATCCATCATGGCGTGCGAGGTTTCCTTCATCATAGCATCCGGCGTTGCGTCCATCATCGCCTCGGGTGTCTTCTCCATCATCGCCGCGGGCGCTGTGGTGGGCGGCACGCTGGCCGCCGACGGCGCTCCACACGCGGCCAACACCACCACGGCTGCCAGCAAGCCACTCAACAACGCAATTCGTTTTGACATGATCGTCCTCCTGGAAGAAATGTGTTTCGCTGGTTCAATCTTCGCATGCCGCCCTTACAACCAGTTGACAGGATGATTACCAGACGGTTAACGCCGCCGGTCAAACCGTAATAGTCTCGTAAGACTTCCTTAAATGCGGCTTAATCGTTTGCCGGTATCCTGATCAATAGCCGTTTGAGAAAGGAGCAGCATGCGTTGGATGATTCTGTTGTTGATTCCGGTTTTGCTGGGGGCGTGCGCCAGTTCGAGTGGCCCAACACCAGCCCCGATCGGCCCGGCGCGGCCCACCGTCGCACCGTCGCAGGAGACTCGACCGTCCACCGTCGCCCCGATCGACACGGCGCAGCCCGCGGCCACACCTACGATTGAGGTCGCTCGTTATCGGTCTGAACTGCCTGATCTGGGTGCAGCGCCGGAATTGAACAACGAAGTCTGGCTCAACACCGATCGGCCGGTGCGGCTGTCCGAGGTGCGCGGCAAGGTGGTCGTGCTGGATATGTGGACGTTCGGCTGAATTAACTGTCGCAATGTGATTCCCTCGTTGAGGGAATGGCACAGCCAGTATGCCGAACAAGGTCTGATCGTGATCGGTAATCATTACCCGGAATTTGATTACGAGCGTGACGTGAACAATTTGAAGGATGCCATCCAGCGGTTGGATGTGCCGTATGTCGTGGCTCAGGATAACGACGGCGCGACGTGGCAAGCCTATCGGACGCGCTACTGGCCGACGTTGTTTGTGATCGACAAGCGGGGTCATCTGCGATACACTCACATCGGCGAGGGCGCTTACGCGGAAACCGAACGGGTTATTCAAGATTTGCTCAAGGAAGATTGAAAAGGGAGAGACTAGCGATGAATACTAAATGGAAACCAGAACCGATCCGATCATCAGACATTACACCGGAAGCGGTGTATGTGAATCGCCGGCAATTTATGAAGGGGGCAGCGCTAGCGGCAGGTGGCGCGTTGTTAGCGGCCTGCGCGCCGAAAGCCGCATCGACCCCGGTGCCGACCGTGGCAGCCACTTTCACCGGCCAGCAAGACGAACTGGGCAATGCGCTCACTTCGTATGACGCCGTGACGGGATACAACAACTATTACGAGTTCACCACGGACAAAGAAGGCGTTGCGCCGATGGCGCAGGATTTCAAGACGCGGCCGTGGACGATCGAGGTGGGCGGCCTGGTGAATAAGCCGCGCACCTACGACATCGACGAGTTAATGAAGCGCTTCCCGTCCGAAGAGCGCATCTATCGTCTGCGCTGCGTCGAAGCATGGTCGATGGTGATTCCGTGGAGCGGCTTCGCGTTGAACAAGCTGCTGAAAGAAGTCGAGCCGACGGGCGACGCAAAATACGTACACTTCGTGAGCATACTCGATCCCAAGCAGCTGCCCGGCCAATCCAGCCCCTTCTACACGTGGCCGTACAGTGAGGGCTTGCGTCTCGACGAAGCGCAGCACGATCTCACGCTGATGGCGACCGGCCTGTATGGCAAAGACCTGCCCGCGCAAAACGGCGCGCCGCTGCGCGTGGTCGTGCCCTGGAAGTACGGCTTCAAGAGCGCCAAAGGCATCGTCAAGATCGAGTTGGTGGCCGAGCAGCCGCGCACGTTGTGGTCGGATGCCGCGCCCGGCGAATACGGCTTCTACTCCAACGTCAATCCTGATGTGTCGCACCCGCGTTGGTCGCAGGCCAGCGAGCGCCGCATCGGCGAAGGCAGCCGGCGGCCCACGTTGATGTTTAACGGTTATGCCGATCAGGTTGCATCGTTGTATACTGGGATGGACTTGCGGGCAAATTATTGAAGGGCGAAGAAAGAAACCGGGTTTCTACCATTTGGATGGAATCGAGCGCCGGACCGTAGAAACCCGGTTTCTCGTCACGATCTTTTATGAACTTCCTTAAATCACATTTCAAACAAATTCGCTGGGCCGTGCACCTTGCCGCATGGATTCCATTGATCGTGCTGATCATCGACGCGCTGAACGACAACCTGACCGTCAACCCGATTCAAGCGGCGACGCAGCGCACCGGCGGCGCGGCCATCGTCTTGCTGACGTTATCGTTGGCCTGCACGCCGATCAGCACGTATGCCGGATGGAAAGACGCCGTCAAACTGCGCCGCGCGTTGGGCCTGTATGCCTTCATGTACGCGGCCATTCACTTCTGCCTGTTCATCGGCGTCGACTTCGGCTTTCAGTTCGATCTGATCTGGCGCGAATTTTTGGAAAAGCGTTATCTGTGGGTGGGTCTGCCGGCCTTCCTCATTCTAGTCGCGCTCGCCGTCACCTCATTCCGGCGGGCGATGCGGCGCCTGGGCAAGCATTGGAAACGGCTGCATCGGCTCATCTACTTCGGCGCACTGTTGGTGGTGCTGCATCTGGCCTTCGTCATCAAGGGCGATTTCTTCCGGCTGTCCGGCGATGTGTGGAAACCGCTGCTCGCGGCGATCGTCATCGGCACGCTGTTGATCGTGCGTATTCCACGGATTAAGCACGCGCTCTTATTGCGAAAGCCGGGCGCTCGCCCACCCCCCGATCAGCTTCCACCCCGATCGAATCCAAGTAGCCGGAGGCTTGATGTCTGACGTTTCGATCCTCGTTGTCGAAGACGAACCGGCGGTGGCCGAAGTCGTCAGCCTCTATCTGCGCCGCGCCGGCTATGCCGTGCGCGTGGTCAACACCGGCCCGGCGGCGGTGCGCGAGTTCGATACGCAGCCGCCCACCTTGATCGTTCTCGATCTGATGCTGCCCGGCCTCGACGGTTGGGCGGTGACGCGCCACGTGCGTGAACACGGCGGCACGCCTGGCGGCACACCCATCATCATTCTCACCGCGCGCAGCCAGGAAACCGATCGGATTGCCGGGCTTGAAATGGGCGCCGACGATTACGTGACCAAGCCGTTCAGCCCGCAGGAGTTGGTCAGCCGGGTGCGCGCCGTCTTGCGCCGCACCAAACCGGCGGGCGCGGCAGACGCGATCGAGCGAGCGCTCACCTTCGATGATCTCAGCATCGATCCACAGACGCGACTCGTCACCATTCGTGGTGAAGAAAAATCATTGACCGCTAAAGAGTTCGATCTGCTCTGGCTGCTGGCGCGTCATCCCCGGCAAGTCTTCTCGCGCGATCAATTGTTGGAACGCGTGTGGGGCATGGCCGATTACATCGATCCGGGTACCGTCACCGTACACGTCCGTCGCCTGCGCGAAAAGATCGAAAGCGATCCGTCCAATCCGCAGCATGTGCAAACCGCCTGGGGCGTGGGTTACAAATTCGAACCGTGAGGCAGCCTATGTCGGCCTTGTCCCGTCAACCTTCGATCGGCGTGGGGCGCTTTGTGGCCAGCGTCTTGCTGCCGGTGGCGATCGGGTTGGGTCTGTTTTACCTGACCATGAATCCGCCCATGAGCGACTTCAGCGCCATGATGGAGTTGATGCTGCTGACGACGCTGCTGTCGCTGGTGCTGGCCTTTGCCGCCTATCGGCTGGGCTGGTTCAATCGTTTGCCGCGCTTGCAGTGGTCGCTGCTGGCAGTCTATCTGCTGGCCGGCGTGCTGGTCTTTCTCAACGTGTGGATCATCGCGCGGTTGATGTTTGCCAGCAGCCACGACCTGATGTTGGCGACCATCTTGCTGGTCTTCGCCACCGGCATTGCGGCGGCGGTGGGCATCTTCCTGTCGGCGGCGCTGACCGATCGCATCTTGACGCTCAATCGGGCGGCCGAGCGCATCGCGCAGGGTGAATTAGGCACGCGCGTGGTGGTGGAAGGGCGTGACGAATTGGCGCAGCTCACGCGCTCGTTCAACGCGATGGCCGCGCAGTTGGAACTGATGCAGCAAAAACAGCAAGAACTCGATCTGCTGCGTCGTGAGCTGGTGGCGTGGGTCAGCCACGATCTGCGCACCCCGCTCACCTCGATGCGCGCCGTGTTGGAAGCGTTGGCCGATGGCGTTGTCGATGATCCCGCGATGGTGCAGCGTTACTATCGCGTGGCGCAGCACGACATCCGATCGCTCTCACACTTGATCGACGATCTCTTCGATGTGTCACAGATCGATGCCGGTGGTTTGCAGTTGGATGTGGCCCCCAACTCGATCGGCGATCTCATCTCCGATACGATCGAAAGTTTTTCCGAGACGGCGCGACAGCAAGGAATCCAATTGGATGGCGCGGTGTCGCCGGGAACTGATCCGGTGCGCGTGGATGCCCGGCGCATCGGTCGCGTGTTGGCGAACCTCACCGCGAATGCGCTGCGCCACACTCCGGCGGGTGGGCGCATTCATCTGGCGGCGCGTCGTACAGCGGAAGGTGTTGAAGTGGAAGTGGTCGATACCGGCGAAGGCATTCGCCCCGAAGATTTGCCCTACGTCTTCGATCGCTTCTATCGCGGCGAGAAATCACGCAGCCGCGCCACGGGTGGGGCAGGGCTAGGATTAGCGATCGCGCAGGGGATCGTCGAGGCGCACGGCGGATCCATTCGCGTCGAAAGCGAGGTGGGACATGGTGCGCGCTTTGTGTTTGTGTTGCTAAACTAGAAACCGGGTTTCTCCATTCATGGCGTAATGTCTGCTGAGTTGGAGAAACCCGGTTTCTGCCACCTGCGGAAAGTGAAGTAGGGCATGGGGCGCGGTTTGTGTTTGTGCTGCCGGGTGAAGAGCGATGAATCAACGCCATCAAGTTAGGCTTAATGTAACGTCATGCCCCGCGAAGCGTGTTTTCGCCTTACCCGCCGCTTTGCGGCGGAGGCGCGCTGGGCGTGTCGGGCATCCAGAACGATTGGCGGGTTGTGCTGATAAACATTCTGGATTCCCGCCTGAAGCGCGCGGGAATGACATTTTCCAAAGAGATTGCTTCGTCGGCCTACGGCCTCCCTGCAATGACGCATGTCTGCTTTTTACGCACCACGCACCACGCACCACGTTTCACTCTTCACTCTTCACTTATCACTTTCCGCCTGAATCGCCAGATCGATGAACACCGCCGCCGACCACCCGAAGATCGACGCGGCCTTGGGCGGTACCTCACCCGTTTGAGGCTGATAGTATTCGTAGATGTCGTCGTGCAGGCACAGTAGATCGAGCGTGCGGCGGCGCAGTTCACGCGCCAGCTCGATATAGCCCGTGCGCTGTAAGCCTTCGATCATCAAGTAATTCACGTTCACCCACGTAGGCCCGCGCCACATCGTCAGCGGATCATACTTGGGATCGTTCAACGCCACGGTGGGCAGCGGATAGCGCGACCAGAATTCACTTTCGTCGGTCAGATGCTCCACTAATCGGCGTGTGACCCGCGCCGGCAAACGACCCGTCAACAGCGGAAACAAACTGAACGGCGTGCGCACTTTGACGCGCGCACCCTGATTCGGGCGATTGGCCCAGAACAGCCCGGCGTCTTCATCCCACATCCAGCGCATCATGCGCGCCGCCTGCGCCTCGGCGCGCTGTGCCCACTTCTCGGCCTCGGCTTCGTCGCCGATCACGCGCGCCATCTTGGACAGCACTTCCTGCTGCAAATAGAGATAAGTATTCAGGTCGGGCGACTCCACCGGCACGCCCTCGTCCCACAAGGGACTGTCGTCCAGCCCTGACGAGAATGGATGCTGATATTCACACAACCCGTTGCCGTCCACATCATTCTTCTCAAACCACCAATCATTCCAGCGCACGATCGGGCCGTAGACTTCGTTGAGGAATTCCACGTCATGATCGATCTCGTATAACTTCCACGCCGCCCACGCCACCAGCGGCGGCTTGGTCACGTCGGCCTCTACGGGAAAGGCCAGGCGCGTCACCGTCCCCTCGTCGTGCACAGCGTCCGGGATCATGCCGTCGCTGCGTTGATGATCGAGCACGACGCGCAGTTGATCCTTGGCCAGGTTCATCTCGATATGCCGATAGGCCAGCGCGTGAAAATACGCGTCCCACTGCCACACGCCCACGTAATGAATCTTGGAGGGCGTCATCGCTTCGCGGGTGGTGTAGAAGCGCGTCGAGATTAGGCCCGCGCGCATGATCCACCACGCGAAGTAATACTGCGCCCGATAAGTTTCACTCACCGCCGGGGCCGCCGCGAACCAGGCGTGCCAGCGCTGCGCCGCTGCGGTAAGGGTGTCTTCAATCGGCTGGATGTAGCGATTGAAGCCTAACCGCGGCGTGATGTTGAGCAGCAGCGCATCATCTCCATCCGATCGGACGATCAGGCTAATGCGCTTCGTGGTGTTGCTATCTGCTTCCACCTCGTGCCGCACAATGCGGGCGTTGGTCGTGTAGGCGATGTTGCGGCGGATGTCGCCCGTCAGCCGTAACACGCCGCCGCGCCGATCGGGATAGGATTGATCGAGATGGGCCTGAAACGTGAGGCCGCACGTTCCGGCGGGCAGGGTGATCAACAGCGTCTCGGTGTCGGCAAACACGATTGAGAAGGCGCCGCTCGCCGAGTGACAATCGATGCGATGCGGATACGTGGTGATGTCCAATTTGAGCGGTGTGCCGTGCTCGTCGGTGAAGCGCCACTCATCCAGAATGGGCGGCCGCTGGCGGTAACTGCTCAATTGCTGATCGATCTTGAACCAGCGTTCGGCCAGTTTGATCTGAAAGTGATCGCCGTCCTGAAACAACAGCAGCCGCGAGCCGCGATCGCTGAACGGAATCTGCGTCAGGTTGATGCGATCTTTCAACAGTGCCAGATATGGTGAATCAAGTTCAATCATGCGCTTCTCCAAAGCAGTCGGCTAACAACGTTTGCAGGCGGCGTTGCAGCACCGTGTACGAAAAATACTGCTGCGCCAGTCGGTAATTTTGTTCGGCCCAGGTCGCGGCCAAGGCCGGATCTTCCAGCACTTGCCGCGCTTGCTGCACGGTGGCCTCGGTGATGTAGCCGTCAAACTCCACCACGTGGAAACCGCGCGGCTTGATGTCCACTTCATACGTCGAGTAACTGTTGACGACGATGGGCCGCCGGTAGTACACCGCTTCCAGAAAGGCGTTGCCAAAGCCTTCGACGCTGGAGGGATAGGTGATCAAATCGGCATATTGATAGGCGTCGGCCAGCCGATAGACCTGGCGCCCCTCGGACGTCAAAGCGCGCTCGTCACGAATGAGCTCGGCTTCAAACGAGACGGGCACATTCATGAGATTGGCGTAGTCGCGCACGCGCCGCTCGTAATCGTCGCCTTCATCGCCGGACGCATGCGAGATGACCAGCCGCGCTGGCAGACCGATGCGGCGTGTGAGCTCAATGGCATGCTCGATGCCTTTGCGCTGCACCACGCGCGTAGGCTGCAGGAAAAATTTCTCGTCCGACTGCACGCCCAGCGCCGATCGAATTTCGCGCGCGTAATCGTCGGGCGGCGGCGGCGGTTGATCGAAGTCCATCACATTGGGCACCATCATGGCCGAGTTGCCGGTGCGGCGGCTCAATTCGTGCGCGGCGATGGTGTTGATGACCACGTGCCGCACGGAAGGCAGATCGGGCGGAAAAGCCGCGTTCAGAAAATCGGGCACGCAGTTCACTAGAAAGCGCTCGCGTTCCCAGTAAAAGTCGTGATGATGCGCGATGGTGGGTAGGCCGGTCTCGGCGATGAACTCGGTCAGCGCCAGCCCCAGCGGAATGTTCATGGGGATGGCCAGCGCGTTTTCGACGATCAGTAGTTCCACCTGAAAATCGCGCACAAAGGTGTAGAGCTGCTGCTTCAGATGTTCGCGCAGTTCGTGAATGCGCTGCGTGACAAGGCGCGGCCGGATGCGGCGCGAGACGGCCTGGGTGTAGATGGCGTAGATTTCGGGATTGCCGCGCGTTTCACCCACCTGCGATAGCCAATCGTCGGAAAATGAAACGTGTGTGATCTCGTCGATGGCGTGATGGCCGAAGAACGCTTCCGGCACCACGCGGCTGCGCTCGGCGGGCCAGTCCACTTGCCCGGCGAAATAAAAACAGGTGTGGCCTAAGCGCTCCAGCACCGTGACCCACTTCGCCGTTTCCAGTGAGACGCCATCCGTGCCGGCCAATCGCGTGGAGACAAACCCGATTTGTTTGTTCATGTTTCACCTCGCACTAATCGCTCCTCGACCGCGTCTCGCGGTCGAGTCTAACCGCGTGCCGGAAACAACGCCCGGCATCTTCGAAGACGCGGTTAGCAAGCATCTTCTCTATCACGCCGCAACCACAACACTTGATACGGCGCTAACGTCACTGTACGGCCTGTCGTCTTTTGTGCTTTGACTAAATCCGTCGCCGCTTGCCACTCGTCCGTTAATTGTATCGTCTGCGCCGTCACATTGTGCAGGCACAGCACTTGCTCTGCAGCAGACGTGCGTTCGATAGCAAAGACGGAGTCAGACATCTTCAGCACGCGCTGTTCGCTCTGCGGATGAAAGGCGCTGGAAGCGGATCGAATTTGCAGCAAGTGCTTCAGGCGTTCAAACACTTGATGCCGCCGCGCCTGCGGATCGCGCAATTCACGTTCCACTTTAGCCCGATCGAACTTCTGGCGATTGATGGTTCGATTTTGCCCGGTGAGTGCCACGCCCTCCGGCCAGCCGCGCGAGCCAAACAGACTGTGAAAGTAGAGGCCCGGCACGCCGCTCAGCGCTAACATGATCGCGTGGGCGGCCACAAACCGATCGATTTGCAGGGATAATGGTTCATTACTATTCGGATCAGACAGCGCATCGAAATAGTTGATGTTCAACTCATAGGGAGTAGTCGATCCATCGGGATTGCGTTTGTACGACACGCGCCCGCCGTGCGCCACCACACGATCGACTAACGCCGTGATCTCGTCATCGCGCAAAATGCCCCGCGCCGGATTCAGGCCGATGCCGTCATGCGAAGCGAGAAAATTGAAGAAGGTCCTTCCAGACTCTTCGGGTTTCGAAAACCTGAAGGGTCTTTCCAAACTCGCCGCCCATTGCGTCAGCGCCGCGGCATTGCCCGTGTGAAACGTGTGCAGCGTCAGCGGCGGCAGCGCGAAGTTGTAGATCAACTGCGCTTCATTGCGACCGTCGCCAAAATAGGAGAGGTTGTCCTGATGCGGCACATTGGTTTCGGTAATCAACAAAACCTGCGGCGCAACTTCGTCGAGGATGGCGCGCAGCAGTTGAATCACGCGATGCGTCTGCGGCAGATGCAGACACGAGGTGCCGATTTCTTTCCACAGATACGCAATCGCGTCGAGGCGGATCAACTCTGCGCCCTGCGCGACGTAAAACAACAGCACGTCGATGATGTCCAGCAGCACGGCGGGATTGGCGTAATTCAAATCGATCTGATCGGCGCTGAACGTCGTCCACACTCTCTTCACGCCGGAGGGCGTGGTGAATTCGGTCAGCAGCGGCAGCGCGCGGGGCCGCACCACTTGCGAAAGATCGGGATTGCCGTCGACGACGATGAAGTAATCACAGTACTTTGCATCATCGTGCAAGAACGCGGCGAACCACTCACTCTGCGCCGAGATGTGATTGATCACGCCGTCGAACATCAAATGAAAGTGTTTACCCACGCGCGCGACATCCGCCCACGTGCCCAACGTAGGATTGACGGCCTGGTAGTCGATGACCGAAAAGCCGTCGTCGGATGAATACGGATAGAAGGGCAGCAGATGAATGCCGTCCACCACACCGCGCAAGTGCGTGTCGCAAAACTCGGCCAGCGTGCGTAAGGGTGGCTGGTCAGCGTCGTGGAGTTGATCGCCGTAGGTGATGAGGATCGACCTCACCCCCTTCTCCCCCTCTCCCGATTCGTGCTTTTTGAATCGGGAGAGGGGGCCGGGGGGTGAGGCGAGTCTCTCAAACGTCGCAGCGCCCAGCGCCTCGCCATATAGCGCACACAGATGCTCGCGGATGATGGACATGCTTCACGCCTCCTGGCGCGCGATCACGATCTCCACCGGTAACCCCCACATCGATCGCGTCTGCGCCACTTCGATCTGAAACCCCGCCGTAACCAACATCGCCTGCACGTAAATGGGTCGGCAATCGATCAACGCCGGCAGCCAGCGATGCGCGTGCTCGTAGAGTTTGACGATGAGATTTGAGGAGCACGCCTTCGACATCGACACAATGCCCACTCGTCCGTTTGATCGTAGCACACGGCGGCACTCACGCAAAACGATCGGCAAATCGGGCGTATCAATCAGATCGAGCATGAAGCTGGAAAACACGACATCGAACGTGCCCGTCGCGTACGGCAGATGCAGCACGTTGCCGCGCTGCACGACCACTCGCTCCGTCAGGTGTGCTTTCTCGATCCATTCACGCGCCACAGCGATCATGCCGGGCGACAGATCGATGCCGCACACTTGGCCCGCCTGGCCCACGCTCTGCGCCAGCGCCACCAAGCCGTGGCCCGTCCCAAACCCGATCTCCAATGCGCGTTCGCCGGCCTGCGCGTTGAGCAGCTGCAAGCCGGTCGTGATGTGTGGCCCCTCGCTACTTTTGCCCAGCCAGTCGTACCAGCGGCTCAGGCGCGTGTAAGCGATGGCAGCCTGCTGCGAAGTGCGTAGTACGCGTTCGATCGTGTCCATGTCTCATCTTACGCAGAGGCGCTGCAATTCCTCGCGAGCGGTGTCTTCGGCGACGATTGCGAGGACATCGCCCGGGCGCAGCAGCGTGTCACCGTGCGGAATCAACACTTGTCGCCCGCGCCGCACCGAAGCCAGCACACATTCCTGCGGCCACTGGATGGCGCTGACCTGTTGATTGGCGCACGCTGCTTGCGGTGCGACGGTCAACTCGATCACCTGCGCGCCCGTGAAGGTTCCTAGCCGTACTTGCTGCGCACTGTGTCGCCGCTCGGTGCGTCGCGTCAGCGCGATGTCGTAGGCGCGCACGAGATCGGTGCGGCGCAGGACGCCCAACAATTTGCGCCGATTGTCGCGTGCCACGACAGGCAAACGGCCGATGTCACGGGTGCTCATACGGCGCAGCGCGGCGCCGATCGTTTCATCAGGGTAGGCGGTTAACAATTCGTGCGTGCAGACCTCGCCGATCGTTTGAGGAGCGGGGCCTTCGCTTTGCACGCGGTCGATGTCTTGTACGGTCAGAATGCCGATGAGATCACCACTGCCAGTGACGACCGCCAGTCCATGATGATGTGTCCGCGCGAACACTTCCGTGGCGACGGACAACGGTTCTGATTCCAGCAAGGTGTCGGTCTCCGTTTGCATGACTTCACTCACGGTGAGTGTGTCCAGTACCTCCACATCACGCCCGCGCTGCAAGTGAATGCCTTTGCGCGCCAGCCCGTAGGCATAGACGGAATCGTGCTGCAAGCGCTGCGAGACGAGCAGACTGACGACGACGGCAAACATCAAAGGCAGGATGATGCGATAGTCGTTCGTCATCTCGAAGAGCAGGATGATGGCCGTCAACGGCGCATGCACCGCGCCGGCCAGCACGGCGGCCATGCCCACCAGCGCGAAAGCCGCGGGAACGATCGGATAGTCCGGGATCGCCAACTGCACGATCGAGCCGAAGGCGGCCCCCAGCGTTGCGCCCAAGAACAGTGAGGGCGCAAAGACACCGCCGGGAAATCCACCGCCAATGCTGATCGGAGTCAAAATCAATTTGGCGATCAACAACGCAATCAACAAACCGAGCGAACCCGCGTGCCCGTTGAGAATCTGTTCGATCGTGTTGTAGCCCACGCCGAAGATTTGCGGCAGAAAGACGCCGACCACACCGACGCTGACACCGGCGATGGCCGGTTTGACCCAGCGCGGCGCTTTCAATTCGTGGAACACATCGTGAGCTTTGTAAATGGTGCGAATGTACAACGCCGAAATGATACCGGCCAGCACACCCAAGATGAGATACAAAGGAAGTTCCAGCGGCGAGTTAAACTGGTAGGTGGGGACGTGAAACGCTGGTTCAGCGCTGGATACCGCCTGTGTGAAGACAGCCGAGATGACGGCAGCCAATGTGATGCTGCCGAACAGTCCGCCACCCAGTTCGCCGATGATCAATTCGAGCGCGAAGAAGATGCCTGCAATCGGCGCGTTGAAGGCTGCGGCAATGGCACCCGCTGTGCCCGCCGCTACCAGCGTGCGCGTGCGATCGTCGGACTGGCGCAGCACTTGCCCGAAGAACGATCCCAGATTCGCGCCGATCTGCACCGAGGGATCTTCCGGCCCTACCGAGGCGCCCGCGCCGATCGAGATGGAGGCGGCGACGGTTTTGATCGGAATGCGTTTATAGCGCAGTCGTCCGCCCGCCAACGCCACGGCTTCCATGATGCCTGCCACGCCGTGATGCCGCTCTTCGCCGACAAACAGATACATCAACACGCCGACGACCAGTCCGCCGATCGCCGGAATCAACAGCACTGTCCAACCGCCCAGCGGACTGAGTGCGCCGCCTAAAATATCAAAGAAGAGATGACGGGCGAGCTCGATCAATCCCTTGAAGATCCAGACGCCCGCGCCGGTGGTGATGCCCACGATCAGCGCGAGGGCGAACATGACGACGGTTTCCGATGGCTGGACATGATCGAGCCAGCGGCTAAGCCGTGCCATGGTGAAACGCTGAGAATTCATCTGACTTAGTTACTCCCTTGCGTTTGGTGTTTAGCGCGATAGTCGGCCACTTCGATCATGGGTGGGCGTTCACGCTCCGCCAATTCTTCCACGTCCAGGAAATACGTGCCGCGTTTGTGGCGGATCAACTTCATCGACTTGTTCACGTCTTCCAGCATCGACAGGTGATAACGCCGTTCCAATTTATGGATCACTGCCTGCAAAATCGCAAACGACATTTTGCTCAGCGCTTCCAGTGTTTGATTGTGATGGATGCGCTCCAGCAGATCGACCTGCGCGATAGCCTTCAAGCCATACTTCTCGTACACATCGATCAACAGCCCGGTCTCCACACCGTAACCGGAGAAGAACGGCACTTGTTCCAAGGCCGATCGCCGTCCGCCGTACTCGCCGGACAAAGGCTGCATCACGCCGGAGAGTTCGGGATAAAACAGGTTCAACATGGGCCGCGCCGTCAGTTCGGTCACGCGACCGCCGCCGCCGGCTTGAATCTTGCCGTCTACTTTCAAGGGCCGCCGATAAAACCCTTTCACAAATTGTATCTTGGGATCAAGCAGCATCGGCCCCAGCACGCCGTACACAAAGCGCGGATGAATGTTGACGATGTCGGTATCGATCCACAGTACGATGTCGCCGCGTGTGACGAGCAGACTCTTCCACAACGCTTCGCCCTTGCCGCGCCGCGCGCCCAACTGGGGCAGCAGCTCTTGATGGATGTGCACCGGCACGCCCAACTCTTGCGCGATGTCGCGGGTGCGATCGGTCGAGTTTGAATCGATCAGCACGATCTCGTCCAGCAGCGGCGCTTTTTCCATTAAGGCGTGCCGCACCGTTTTGATCACATGGCCCACGGTGGCTTCTTCATTCAGTGCGGGCAGGGCCAGGCTGATGGTCACGCCCTGTTCTTCTTTCAGCGCCAGCAGCTGATCGAGCGCCTTGAACTCATCGGCGTGATAGGTGTTTTCCGCAAACCACTTGTCCACGACGATCGAAATGGCCTGCGCGCCGACGGCGGCTTCGTTCGGCTGCGGCATGGGGCGGCGCGTCTTCACGGCGATCACCGCGGCGCGCGCTTCCTGAAATACTCGATCGGCCACCTCGCCTAACGAGACTTTGCTGCGCAGCGGTTGCGCGGTCGCACCCATCACAATGAGATCGCTGTGCTGCGCCTGCTCGATGATCGTCTGCGCCGGATCGGTGGTCACCGCCGATCGGGTTTTCACTTCCGGCAAGCTGTTCAAGATTTGCGCCAGCCCGCGAAAGGGCACATCCGATTCGCTCGCGTGTTGGGGCGTCAGGTGCAACGCGGTGATATCGGCGGCCTGTGTGCTGAGGCCCACGCGCAGCGCCAGCTCGGCGTGCGGGCCGCCGCGTATCGGCAGCAGCACGTGCTTGAACTCCACATCGACCGGGCCGCGTACCAATGCCACGTCACAGGGCGGCCGTGTCAACACTTCGTTGGCGGTCACGTGCAGCGCGTCCAGCTGGCAGGTCCATTCCAGCAGCAAGAGGTCTGGTTCATCTTCGATAATCACCTGCACGAGATCATGCCACGGGTTATGCGAGACTTGCATTTCGGCCTTGTAGCGCACCTGCGGGCCGGCGCTCAACTCACGCAGCCGCCGCCGTACCTGCCGCGCCTGATACGCGCCCGTGCTCAACGATTCAGACTGCGGTACATACACCACTCCGATCAGAACCACGTCGGCGGCCAGACGCAGCGCCGCATTCAAAGCGCTCTGGCAGTCACAGCCATGCACCACCGGCACCAACGCGGTGCGGATGTAATCCACTTTCTTTTTCTTCACCGGTCTTCCTCCAATAACGGCGCGATGTGCTGTGTGTAGATGCGTTCCCACGTGTAAGCACGTCGCAGCCGCACGGCGAGTTGATACTGCGGATCGTGCTGCAACCGATCGGCGATCTGCGCCGCGACGTCCTGTGGATTCGCATCGGGCGAGAAGTAGCTGGCTTCGTTCAGACCCAGAGCGCGCAGCGGCTCAATGTCGGTGCAGAACACCGGTAGTTTGCTGAAGGCCGCTTCTACGATGGGAATGCCAAAACCCTCTTCGCGGCTGGGCATGAACAGCGCATCGGCCAGCCGATAGAAATCGGCGATGACGTCGTCGGGCAGGTAAGCTGGAATTATCCGATTCGCATCTTTCGACTCCGCTCCGCTCCGCTCAGGATGCTTTTCGTTTAACTCTGCAAGGAAGATGACCGCGTCCGCTAGGTTGAGCTCGGCCCGCAAGTCTTTCAATTTCTGGAAGTAGGCGGCGTTCGCCGGGTTGTGCGCGCCCAGCGGCCCGGTCACGATCAAGATCGCTGCGGGCATCACACGTCGCAGCGCGGCCAGCGTGCGCAGCGCCAGCTCGATGTTCTTGCGCGGCGTCAGGCGCACCGGCAGCAGCAGGATCGGCGCGGCTTGCGTCAGATCGATCCGTTGAAGCAACGACAAAGTGATCGGGCTGAGCTTGTAAAACGTCGCCTGATCGATCCCGTTGGGCACCACCGCGATCGACTCGAGCGGTATGTGCAGCAACTCCGCTAATTCGCGCTGTCGCAAATCCGAGACCACTACGTGCCGCGCGCCCCAATCGGTGCGGAGTAAATCCCATGGATAACCATTGTGCAGTTCGGCGCGATAGCGCGGCGTGGTCCACGCTAGATCGTGATGCCACAAAATGACGCGGGGCCGATCGAGCCGGGCAATGGCCGCCGTGAGCGCGAGGTTCTTGTTGAGCGAGCAGACATTGTGCGCGATGAGGAGATCCACATCGGTCAGCACGGCTTGCAGGTCGCGCGTGATCTCGGCCGTCAGCAATTCAAAGTCCGACGGCACTTCGCCGCGATCGAGCGCCGCTTTCACGGTGAGCACCCACGGATGGCGTGAATCGATCAGCGGTAATCGGATCAACGGGATATCAGTAGAGAGGCCGTCACCACGCGCGGCGAAGAGGTGCACGGTCTGACCGGCACGACTCAGCAAGCGGGCGTGATGGGCCAGAACACTTTCGACGCCACCCACCACGGGCGGCACGGAGTAATGCAGGAGCGCAATGTGCAAGGGACACCTCCGGTCGGTGAGAGGTGTGTCCAGTATAGCCAATTTGGCGCGCCTTGTCGATAGGGTGGGGTCTCTTGCTACCCATTTTTTGCGATTGACAAATCCGCTGGCCTGCGGTATCCTATCAATACGATAAAGTCTATTTAATAAGTATACTATGGGTGCCAGACGATGAAACTTTCTAAACGCGGCGAATACGGCCTCAAGGCGCTGATTGACTTGGCCTCCCAGGAAAATCCGCAGACCCTGGTGCAGATCAAAGATATTGCGCAGCGCCAGCGGATTCCGGTGAAATTCCTGGAGCAGATCATGCTGGCGATGAAGAATGGCGGCATTCTGCACAGTCGGGCGGGCCTCGGCGGTGGTTATTATCTGGCCCGAGCGGCGGATGAAATCACGTTGGGGCAGGTAGTGCGTCTGCTGGATGGGCCGCTGGCACCCATCTCGTGCGTCAGCCAGATGGCCTATGAGCGCTGTGTGTGTGAAGATGAGGAGACGTGCGGCTTGCGGCTGACGATGCTGGATGTGCGCAATGCCATCGCCGACATTCTGGATAATACGACACTGGCCGATGTATCGACCCGGGTCGAGCGTGTGCAGCATGCCAGGCGTTAGCCTTGGGTGGGCCAATGGGACATATTTTTTGTACCAAAAAACATACTAATATACTAGTATTAGTATACAATAGCGTCAGATTCTTTTGAAAATTCTGAGTCATCCGGCTTCAGCGGGAATTGGTCAATTTAGAAACCGGGTTTCTACGTTCCAAATGGAATTGAACGTTTAGCATGGAGAAACCCGGTTTCTTCTTCCCGTTTAACCCGGAAGAGCCAAAATTCTAAGCATGGAGGAAGAGTATGCAACAGTTGATTCGTCGTGGGGCCGTCGTCGTCATTATCGTGACGCTGATCGTGCCGCTGCTGGCTGCTTGCGGACAACCGACGGCTCAGTCGCAGGGCGGCGAACTCAAGGGGACTATTACAGTCTCGGGGGCGTTCGCCTTGTATCCGATGATGGTGAAGTGGGGTGAAGAATATCAGAAACTGCACCCGGGTGTGCAGTTCGATATTTCGGCGGGCGGCGCAGGTAAGGGCATGACCGATGCCCTGGGCGGCCAGGTCGATATCGGCATGGTTTCGCGCGAGATCAAGCCGGAGGAAGAGAAGCAGGGCGCTTACTGGGTTTCTGTCGTCAAGGATGCGGTCTTTCCGGCCATCAATGAGAAGAACCCGGTATTGAACGATCTACTGCGCCAGGGTGTCTCGCGCGAGAAATTCGCTGACATCTTCATCACCGGCAAGATTAAGACGTGGGGCGAGCTGGTCGGTCGGCCGGAGATCACCGACGAGATTCATGTCTACACGCGTTCGGATGCCGCGGGCGCGCCGGAGACGTGGGCCAAGTATCTCGGCATGAAACAAGAAGATCTCCTGGGCATCGGTGTGTTTGGCGATCCCGGCATTGCGGAAGCCGTGGCGAAAGATCCTCTGGGTCTCGGCTATAACAATCTCGGCTACGCCTATGATGCCGCTTCCGGCAAGCCCGTAACCGGGCTGGTGGTGCTGCCGGTAGATATGAATGACAGCGGCAAGGCCGAAGCTGAAGAGGTGCTGGGCACCAAACCCCAAGCCATTGAAGCGGTGGCCGGCGGCAAATATCCGTCTCCGCCGGCGCGTGCTTTGAATCTCGTGACAAAGGGCAAACCTTCCGGCTTGCTGCAGGACTTCATCCGTTGGGCGTTGGCCGATGGCCAGAAGTTTGTCGATAGCGCGGGCTACATTGCGCTGCCGCAGGACCTGCTGAACGAGGGACTGCAGAAGACTCAATAGCATGGCAGACCGGCGGGGGGGGGGGGCCGGGGAGGGGAGC
>JBGSPW010000125.1:0-6255 GCA_041738395.1 Thermoflexales bacterium | reverse complement strand
GCGGCGGAAAGCGGTGCGCAAGGCACGCTCGAACTGAAGAACAGCGCCAGTGTCTCGGCGGGGGCTGCCACGATCGTCG
Source organism: Thermoflexales bacterium (assembly GCA_041738395.1). GTDB lineage: Bacteria > Chloroflexota > Anaerolineae > Fen-1058 > Fen-1058 > Fen-1058. The sequence goes on along the minus strand of JBGSPW010000125.1, from coordinate 6,176 downwards.
GCCCCGGCGGCAAGATCATCGGCAGCGGCGACATCGCCGTGGGCGCGCTGGGCCTGGTTGTCCAGGAGGGCGGCTCCATCGATCCGGGCATAACGATCTTGGGGGCACAGCGGCTCACCGCGCCGTCGAGTCAGACTATCCAGCCCGGCTCATTGAACATCGGCGGCAATGTATCGATCAGCCCCACGTCCGTCATCACGCTAGATGTGATTGGCAAGACGCCCAGTCTGTACGATCGGCTGATCGTCACCGGCACGGCCAACCTCGGCGGCAAGTTGGTGCTCAACTTTGGCAACGGCTTCGCGCCGCAGCAAGGCGACAACTTTCAATTCATGCAGGCGGGCGCGTTCGCTAGTTCGTTCCAGACGACGACCATTGCCGGACTCGCGCCGGGCTTTACGTACACCCTCAGCGCGACGGGCGGCGCATTCAACCTCGTGGCGTTGAATGACGGCGTGCCGACGACGACGCAAGCCACCCGCCGGGTGTATCTGCCGTTGATCACACGCTAAACAAATGATCCACGAAGGTTGCGAAGTGGTCTTCGTGACCTTCGTGGATCGCCGTTTCAGATCAGTGAAGACCTGCCCCACAAGTACAGCGCGTGCCACCTTGCCCGATGAGCCTTGAGGTATAATCGCCGCGTTTGATCATCCCCTATGGCGAGAGGAACTTCATGGATCAAAGAGCCGGCGCGCAAATCAGCAAGCGATCGTTCATTCAAGCCGTCGTGATTCTGTTGGCGTTGATGCTGTTGGCCGGAGTGTTGACGTTGATCATTCCGGCGGGAGAGTACGCCCGCACCGAGATCGACGGGCGCGAAGTCATCGATCCGGCCTCGTTTCAGTTCATCCCCAAACCCGATTATCCGATCTGGCGTTGGTTCACTGCGCCGCTGGAAGTGCTGGGCGGACCCAATGCGCTGACCCTCATCACGATCATTCTCTTCATCCTGATGGTGGGCGCGTCGTTCGCGGTGCTGGAACACAGCGGCGTGATCAAAGATGTGCTGGGGCGGCTGGTGGCGCGCTTCGGGGCGCGCAAGGAAGTGCTGCTGCTGGTCATCGCGTTTTTCTTCGCGCTGCTGGGCGCGTTCTTCGGCATCTTTGAAGAGATCGTGCCGCTGGTGCCGTTGATGATCGCGCTGGCCTATCAGTTAGGCTGGGATTCGCTGGTGGGTTTGGGCATGAGCATCCTCGCGGTGAACATCGGCTTCTCAGCCGCCGTGGCGAATCCGTTCACGACAGGCGTGGCGCAGGAACTGGCGGGGCTGCCGTTGTACTCGGGCTGGGAACTGCGCTTGATCGTCTTTGTGGTGCTGTACGCTGTGCTGGCGATCTTCCTCGTGCGGTATGCGCGCCGCATCGAGCGGAATCCGCAGTCGTCGCCGGTGTATCACGAAGATCAGGCGGGGCGCGCCAAGTACGCCAAATTCGATCTGGCCGCGGAGAAGAATCCGCGTCTGGGCCGCGCGGTGGCGTGGTTTCTAGGCTGTATGGTCCTCGTGCTGCTGGTGCTGATCGGCGGGCGGGTGATCACCGCCCTCAGTGAATATGCGCTGCCCATCGTGGGTGTGCTGTTTCTCATCGGCGGCTTGGGCGCGGGCCTGATCGCCAGCCACGATCGACGCGCGACGTTCCGCGCGGCATGGCAGGGTGTGACGGGCATTGCGCCGGGCATCGTGTTGATCTTGATGGCGGCCAGCATCTCGTTCATCGTCGTCAACGGCGGCATCCTCGATACGCTGCTGCACGCCGCCGCCGAGCCGCTGTCGCAACTGACGCCCTTCGTCGCGGCCATGTTGATCTACGGCGTGACGCTGCTGTTTGAATTCGTCGTCGCGTCCGGTTCGGCCAAAGCGTTCCTGCTGATGCCCATCGTGCTGCCGCTGGCCGATCTGATCGGTGTGACGCGGCAGACCACCGTGCTGTCCTACATCTTCGGCGACGGCTTCTCCAACTTGATGTATCCCACCAATCCGGTCTTGTTGATCGTGCTGGGGCTGACCGTGGTGAGCTATGGGCGCTGGATCAAGTGGTCGCTGCGCCTGTGGATCATCGTCTTCCCCTTGACGCTGCTATTTCTGGCGCTGGCCGTGGCACTGCACTACGGGCCGTTTTAGCCTCACCCCCCGGCCCCCTCTCCTGAGTTGGGAAAGCGCAACTCAGGAGAGGGGGAGGATGTGATCATGTACCCCTCTTCCTATCACGACTCACGCGAGCGATTTCGCCAGTTGATCGATCGGGTGGCGGCCCGCTGGCCCACCGCTCGATCGATCTCGCACGCTCCCCACGGCGACGAGTTCACGATCGATGCGATCACCGCCGAAGCGATCGACTCGCCCGGCCAACGCCTGATCATCACGACGGGCCAACACGGCATCGAGGGCTATCTCGGTTCTGTCTTTCTGCACTGGTTCGCGGCTGAATTCCTGCCGCAGATCGATCCGCGCCGCACGGGCCTGCTGCTGATACACGCCATCAATCCATGGGGCATGGCGCAGCGCCGCCGCGTCAATCGCTCGAACGTGGATGTCAATCGCAATTTCTTAGCGGCCGGCGACAGTTTTGCGACGGACGCCAATGTCGATTACGCGCACTTGCAGTTGTTGTTCAATCCGACGGGCCAGCTCAAAACGATCGGGCGGAGTACGGCGCGGCTGGCGGCTCATTTACTGCCGGCTCTGATCAAGATCGGCGCGGGCCGCATTCAAGCCGCGTTCGCGCTGGGACAATATCGCTTTCCACGCGGCGTGTATTACGGTGGAGACGTGATGCAGCCTGAAACGCGATTCATGATCGACCTGTATCGCGCGCAGTGGCGCGGCTACCAGCAGGTGGTACACCTCGATGTGCATACCGGCTACGGCCCGCGCCATCAGATGAGCCTGGTCAACTCGCCATTGGAACCGCGCGCGTCGGAGGAGTTGGCGCGCGCGTTCGCTTATCCGTTGATCGTCAAAGCCCTGCCCGGCGAGTTCTACGCCATGCGCGGCGATATGATCGATTGCGTGTATCGCTTGCAGCAAGCGGAATTTCCGGCGGTGAAGTTGTACGCCACCACCTTGGAGTTCGGCACGTTCGGCACGTCACTCAGCGCCGGGCTGCGCTCGATACGGGCACTGGTGCTGGAGAATCAACTGCACCACTGTGGCGCGGCGAATGACAAGGTGCGCCAACAAGTGCAGCATGAATTCGCGGAGTTGTTCATGCCGTCGGACGTTGCGTGGCAGGCCAAAGCACATGCCGACGCGCGGCAGGCGATGAAAGGGATTCTGCGGGCGGAGGGAGTGTGTTGATCAACGAATCTGTCGTCCGCGACGGTTCCGTTTCCGCCGACCGACTTATCGATAGCGGTACATCGTTGAATGAAAGATCGCCGCTGGGCGCGGATTAGATGAGCAAAACGGCAGCGGATGAACAGCGGATAAACGGATGACGCGCTACCTTACATCCGTTTATCGGTTGTCGATTCGTTGCAGCGTGTCTTTGCCACCGGGTACGGCTTAGAACGAATCTTACATCGGGAGTACAATCGCGGGCCGGGGGAGGCGGCTCAGTTGAACAACATCATACCCCAAGGTTATCCAATGACTATCAAACCCGTCAACCGCTCAGTTCAATTCCTCACGCTGCTCTGCCTGCTCGCTCTGCTGCTAGCCGGTTGTTCAAGTTCCACCGCCACCGTTGCAGCACCGCCTGTTCCAACTTGGACAACGGAGATGCGCACCGCGTCTCCTGAAGCGCGCGTCACGAACTCGCCCGTAACGCCCTCGATTCCGGCTCCAACGACAGCACCCCGGGCCGACTGGCCCACCACCGAGTGGAGCACCTCGTCGCCCGAAGCGCAGGGGATGGATTCGCAGCAGTTGGCCGAGATGCTGAAGGCGATCGAACAACAGCAGCTAAACTTGCACAGCCTCTTGATCATTCGGAATGGCTATCTGGTCAGCGAGAATTATTTCGGGACTTACCAGCCAGACACGCGGCACCAGCTCTACTCGGTCACCAAAAGCTTCATCGCCACGCTGATCGGCATCGCGCTCGATAAAGGCTTCATTGCCGGGACCGCTCAACGGGTCGTGGACTATTTCCCGGAACGGACGTTTGACAACCTCGATCAGCAAAAGAGGGCGCTGACGCTGGACGACACGCTCACGATGCGGACCGGTCTGGATTGGGAAGAAGGGGACCCGGCGTATCGCGCGCTGTTTACTAGCCCGGATTGGGTCAAACAAGTGCTCGACAAACCGATGATCGCCGCACCTGGGAGCCAGTTCAACTACTGTTCGGGCTGTTCGCATCTGCTCTCCGCCATCGTGCACCACACGGCGGAGATGAATCCGCGCGACTTCGCCGAGCAATACTTGTTCAAGCCGCTGGGTATTGCCAACGCGCGCTGGGACACCGATGCCGAGGGGATACCCGTCGGCGGCTGGGGCTTGCAGCTGACGCCGCGTGACATGGCTAAACTCGGTTACTTGTATCTCCGCCACGGACAATGGGCGGGACAACAAATCGTCTCGTCCGAGTGGGTGACGAACGCCACACGCACACACACCGCGACCGATGGTGAATTGGGCTATGGCTATCAGTGGTGGACCTATCCCTCACTAAACGCGTATACGGCGCTAGGACGTGATGGACAGACGGTCTTTGTGATCCCGGAGCAGGATCTGATCGTCGTCACGACCGCTGAAACGTACGGACACGATCAAATCTTTCAGCTCATCCAGCAATACATTCTCCCCGCTGTGCGGGAATGACAGCACGACAGACCTCGCGGGTTTTACCAGATTGTCTGGCTTGCAGTGATTGTCAAAATGGAGGTCGATCTGGTCTTGCTTTCAGGAAGGTGAAAACCTGCGAGGTCTCCACATCGTTTTGCGCCGTGTTGGAGATATGCTATTATCTGCGTTGTCGGACAAAACCCGCGTATTCGTATGTAACCCCAACGGTGGTCATACTATGGCAAATACAACCAAAGCAACATTCTTAAAAGACCTGTCTCAGAGATACGGTGCGATACACAAACTGGAAGGTAGTCTGTCATTGTATGAAATAGGTAACGGAGCGGCACGAATCTATATTCGGTACTCAAAAGTACATAGCAAGAATCAGACATTCTATGGACTGCGCGAAGAGGATTTACGGAGACTAGAAGGATATTCTTCGGCCATCTGTTTTCTCTGGGATGGTCAAGACGAACCGCTAAACGTGCCGTTCTCAGAATATGAAGAGGTATTCCAATCAGCGACTCCCGCCAGTGATGGCCAGTATAAATCTCAAGTTTACTTGAAAGGTACTGGCACCGAGCTTTATATTGCAGGCGCGGGACGGTTTAACGCTGATGCTTATTTTGGATGGGACGGACTTGATTCTATAGTTGATCCTGCGCAATTAAGCCCAATCCCCAATTTTTCTCATCCACAGATGCAGGCACTCCTTGGATCAATCGGCACAGTCAAAGGTTATGATGTTTGGATTCCACAAAACGATCGCTCCAAATTGGAGTGGTCTTTGGCAAGCAAATTCACGTGGCGCGACACATTACCCTATGGCTTTGAATCGGTAGTGCATATCCTACAGGAGATTGATGTGATTTGGATCGAACGAGGATCAAGTAACTTGAGAGCATTATTTGAAGTTGAACATTCAACCCCAATTTATTCTGGCCTATTGCGCTTTAATGACATTCATCTAGTATCACCTAGCCTTCGTCCCAGATTTAGTATTGTTGCTAATGACGCTAGACGAACGCTGTTTATCAAGCAAATCAACCGGCCAACGTTTCGCGTAAGTGGGCTTGGAGAACTTTGTACGTTTTTTGAATATGCCGATGTAGCCAAATGGCACAATCGAATCAAAAAGGATGAGTGACGACGAATGGCCCCTATCAAGAAAACGGCCGAAACGGTATGGGTAGTTGTTGTAGTGAAAGGCGGGTTCCCTACCTGGGTCGAAGTACATCGCGAGAGAAAAACCGCTAAACGGCGAGAACGTTTTTTTAGCAAAGAAATAAGAAAAGACTACGATGAGTATAGTGGACCCGTAAAACTGGACACTGAAACAAGCCGTCTTAAAGTGTACAATTACGGCCATGCGCAAACGATATTCTACGGCCTTCAAGGCCCAAATGGTAGTCGAGCTCCTCAAAGAGGAGAAGACCGTCAATCA
>JBGSPW010000100.1:0-19575 GCA_041738395.1 Thermoflexales bacterium | reverse complement strand
GTGCGTCACGTAGATGAAGGTGGTCGCCAACTGCTGGTGCAGCTTGGTGATCTCGGCGCGGGTCTGCACGCGCAGTTTCGCGTCCAGATTCGAGAGCGGCTCGTCGAAGAGGAAGACCTTCGGCTCGCGCACGATGGCGCGGCCCACGGCCACGCGCTGGCGCTGGCCGCCCGACAACTGCCTGGGCTTGCGGGGCAGCAACTGCTGAATGCCCAGAATACTGGCCGCTTTCTGCACGCGGTCATCGATGTCCTTCTCTTCGGCCTTGATCTTCTTGTACGCGCCGCGATTGAAGACGGAGGTGAACATCTTGCGCAGGCGGCCGGTCTTGGCGCGCAGTTTCAGCGCGAAGGCCATATTATCGTAGACGCTCATGTGCGGATAGAGCGCGTAGGACTGGAACACCATGGCGATGTCGCGGTCTTTGGGCGGCACGTCGTTGACCGGGCGATCGCCGATGAAGATGGTGCCTTCGCTGATGTCTTCCAGGCCGGCCAGCATGCGCAGGCTGGTGGATTTGCCGCAGCCTGAGGGGCCGACGAAGACCAGGAATTCCTTGTCGGGAATCTCCAGATTGAGGTTGTTTACCGCCGTCACATTGCCATACCGCTTGACCACGTTCTCAAATGTTACTGATGCCATGACGATTTCTCCTTGGGGTGGATGGGATTGAGATGATTACCGTGACAATGGTGCATCACCTGAAGTGTGTCATTCTGAACGAGCGTAGCGAGTGAAGAATCCCTAGCACTGTCGGCGGATAATGCTGACCAGTTAGAGATGCTTCGCTTCGCTCAGCATGACACGTCAAGCCTAACATTCTCAAGTTACGCTCTCAAACACAACAACTGATAAGGCTCTAACATCACTGCCTGTTCCAGCTGATAAACCTTGCCCGTCAGTTGATCGGTGCAAGGCTGCGTGAAGCCGTGCTGGCGCAGACGGTAGGCTTCCAGCGTTTGCGGTGCTTCGGTGAAGTTCGCCAGCAGCGCGAGACGCTCCCCGGCATGTGATCGCACAAAACCAAAGAGGCGGGAATTGCCCGTATCGATCACTTCCATGTCGCCATTGGCGATTGCCACGTGCTGTTTACGCAGATCGATCAACTGCCGCAGCTGCTGATAGATGCGGCCTTCCACGGAATTCGCGTCGCTGCGCTGCGCGGCCTTGTCCCAATTCATGAAAGGCCGATGCACCCAGCGACTGTCCGTGGCTTTCGCCGGATCATCGTAGTAGCGGTAGTCGTTCAACATCCCAATCTCATCGCCCAGATAGAGCAGAGGCACACCGCCGATCGTCAGGATGATACCGTGGATCAACAGGATGCGGCGAATCGCCAGCTCCACTTCCACGGCGGTTTCTTCGGTCAGCGCTTTTTCAAGCCCGGCCAGCGACGCGCAGGTGCCGGAGATGCGGCAGTCGCCGGTCTTGGGATTTTCCTGGAACGGCAGCCCGCGCGCGAACGTGCCCTCAAATCGCTCAGTGTAAAACGCGTTGAGGAACTGGCGATGATCGTAGCCGTTGATGCCCAGCTGCGCCGCGTCTTCATCGGAGAACGTCCAGCCGATGTCGTCGTGACAGCGCACGTAGTTGACCCACGCGCAGCCGGCCGGAATTTTGAAGCGCGCTTTCATGGAGTGCGCGAGCAGGCGGACTTCACGTGTGGCCAGCGAATTCCACACCAACGCCATCAGCAGCGGATTATAGGAGAGCTGGCACTCATCCGATCGGATGTACTTCACCACCTCGTCGGGATGCACGATCGCTTCGGACTTGAACAACATCGCCGGGGCCGCAATCCGTGCCACGGCGTTGAAGGCTTGAATCAACAGGTGCGCTTCCGGCAGATTCTCGCAGCTGGTGCCCAGCTGTTTCCAGATGAAGGCGACCGCATCCAAACGCAGCGCTTCCACGCCCACATTCGCCAACGCCAGCATCTCTTCGGCCATCGCATTGAATACGGCGGGATTAGCGTAGTTCAAGTCCCATTGAAACGTGTGGAACGTCGTCCACACCCAGCGCTCGATATCTGGAAAGTACGTGAACGCGCCGGGATGTTCATCGGGAAAGATCTCGCGCAAAGTTTTTTCGTAAGCGTCGGGCCTGGCTCGATCAGGAAACATGCGATAGAACTCCTGAAATTCTCGATCGCCCGATCGCGCTTTCACGGCCCACGCGTGCTCGTCGGAGGTGTGATTGAACACGAAGTCGAGCACCAGACTGATGCCGTTGGCGCGCAGTTCACTCGCCAGATCGCGCAGCTGCTCGATCGTGCCCAGCTTCGGATCGACTTCGCGATAGCTGCTGACCGCATAGCCACCGTCGTTGTTGCCTTCCGGGCAGCGGAAGAGCGGCATCAAATGCAGATACGTCAGGCCGAGTTCTTTGAAGTATGGAATCTTTTCGCGCAGGCCCCCCAGATCGCCCGCGAACAAATCGACGTAGCAGACGCCGCCCAGCATTTGATTCGATTGAAACCACTGCGGATGATTCTCGCGTTCCACGTCGAGCGCTTTCAATTTATCCGAACGCGCCAGTGACATCCGCGCGGTCACATTCAGCAGCTCTTCCAGATAATACAAGAAATCATACTGCTCACCGTAGATGCGATAGAGCAACTTGAACAACCGCGGAAAATGGACGGTGAGCCGTTGGGTGAACGTGCGCCATTGAGCGGCCGTCATGCGCCCGCGCTTGGCACGATAGCGTTCTTCCAGCCGCGGCAACAACCGATCGAGTGTGCGGCGGCTCTGCGTTTCAAACCAGACAACATCAGACAGGGGTTGAGTGGTCATGGTTGTTTGTCCAGAAAGGCTGCGACTTGTTCGGGGGTGGGCAGCGCTGGAATCGCGCCACGTCGTGTAGTCGTGAGTGCGCCGACGGCATTGGCATAGCGGCAGATGGCGCGCAGGCGATCTTCGTTGGTGTACGCGTCTGGCTGTTCGAGCAACCCTTTCAGCAATCCGGCCACAAAGCCATCGCCTGCGCCGGTGGTGTCCGTTACGGTGACGTTGAAGCCCGGCACATCGCCGCTGAAGGCGGAGGTCACGTAACGGCAGCCCGCTTTGCCGTGTGTGATGATCAGGACGCGCAGATCGGTGTGCCACAACTTGCAGGCCGCTTCTGTCAGGTTAGCGGTCTCGCCGAGAAAGGCCAGTTCTTCTTCGCTCACTTTGATCACGTGGGCCAGCAGCCAGCCCAGCCGCATCGCGTCGCGCGCCGCTTTCGCATCCGGCCACAGATTGAGCCGCAAATTGGGATCGAACGAGATGAGCAGTCCCGCTTCGCGCGCGATCTTCACCGCGTGCAGTGTGGCGCTGCGCGCCGGTTCGAGGATCAAGCTGATCGTGCCGAAGTGAAAGGCCCGCGCCGATCGGACATACGCCTCGTCCACGTCTTCCGGTCGATACAGCACATCCGCGCTGGGATGCCGATAGAACATGAAATCGCGTTCGCCGTCGATGCGCAGCGAAACAAAGGCTAGCATGGTGCGCGCCTCACGCGAGAAGCGCAGCGACGTCACATCGACGTTGTTTTCGCGCAGGGTCTGCTCCAGAAAATGACCGAAGGCATCATCGCCTACTTGCCCCAGGAAGCCCGCCGACACGCCGAGCCGCGCCAGTCCCACGGCCACATTGGCCGGCGCGCCGCCGGGCGCTTTGAGAAACGATGGCGCTTCGATCAACGACACGCCGTTGACGGTGGATACAAAATCGATGAGCATTTCGCCGTGGGAGATGACGTCAGGCATAATTGTTTCCTTACCCAGGTCTCTGGCGCAGCCAGGGTTACTTGTTGCGCAGCAAGATATCCAGATTTTGTTTTAAGGGCGTAAGCTGCCGGGTTAAGATGGCGTCCAGGTCAGGCTCGTGAGTCGTCAACACTTCTTCCCAAATTTGCGCCAAGGTTTTGGCTACGCGTGCTTCGATCACGTTCCAGAGATAGACAGACGGTAGGGTGCGACCGTCGGGAAGCCACTGCAAGAGCTGACGGACGAATTCGCTGGAGTGTCCACCGGCTGCCCCCAATGCCGACAGGGCGTCTAGACGTACCGGCAACAGGTGACCCAGGCCGTAGGACTGTTGCGTCTTAAGTTCGGTCAGGAACTGCACGAATTGGGTGGCATCGTGCGGGTATTTGGTATGCTGCCAGATCACCAGATGCGAGCCGCCGACAAATGGAATTCCCAATGGCGCGGCGAATCCCACTTGTTCGGGGTCAAGCGCGTTCGGAGCGATCGCCGGCAAATAGCCGCTGCTGAGGATGACCGCCGCTTTCCCGCTCAGAAACAGATCGTTGAAGTCCAGCCCGGTGCTGAGATTGCGCACCTCATCAGACATGAAGCGTGCCAATGCAAAGTAAGACTTCAACCCCGCTCTCGCTTGAAGTTCAGTCAGGGTCAGCTGTTTGCCGTCGGGGCTGACAAAGTCCCCGCCTGCCGCCCAGATCCACGAAGCGACGTTGTGCAGCGTGCGCCAGGAAAAATGGGTGGGCACGGCCCACGGGCAGGCCACACCGCTGGCCTGTAGGCGCTGTAAGGTCTCCTCAAAAGCCTGGGGTGTTTGGAAGGCAGTCTGCTCATCCACACTCGCACGCGCCAAGAGGTCGCGCCGATAATACACCACGCGCACATCGGCCAGCCAGGGCATGGCCCATTGTTCTGATGAATCGGCTGCGTGAGTACTGTGCCACAGGGCCGGAATGAAGTTGACCTCACGCTCCGTGTTACCGGCTTTGAATTCTTCAACAGACAACGGACGCAGAGCGTTCATGTCCACGAAGCCGCGCAGCCAGGTCGTCCCCATCTGAGAAATATCTGCGCCAATTTGATGAATGGCGAAGTTGGTCAACTCGCGCTGCGCAAACTCCGTGTCAATCTCCAGCAGGCGCACGGGAGTATGGTGTTGAGTGGTGAATTGCTGCAACACCCGATCGAGCACGCCCGGCCCTAACGCCACCCCGCGCGTGGCAGAGAAAATCAGTCCTCGCATACTTGTCTCCGGTCACCGTCTTGAAATCGAGGTAGACGCCTAGCTTCAATCGCTGGCTCACGGTCGATACGTCTTAACTGTCCCACCGGCCTGGTATTCAATAACCGACTGCCCGGACTCCAGATCGACTGTCAATACGCACTGTTGATCGTTCTTGCACCAAGCCAATTGCAGGTGGCGATCGTCAGATTCGGGAACGGTGAAATCGCCGTCGAAGGCCCCATATTCATTCCGGAACTGTATCAGTTTTAGCAGCCGCTGCACGATAGGTTTCTGGACCGCCCGGTCGACTTCTTCCACCGTATAGTTGTGCCGATTGATGGCGCGTCCCTCGCCGGACTGTTCGACTTCGGCCTGATCGTTTTCACCGGCCAACAAACCGACGTAGTAAACTTGCGGTACGCCGGGCGCAAAGAACTGAATGGCGCGCGCTGTCAGATAGGCATCGTCATGGCGTGCCAGCGCGTCATAGTACGTGCAGTTAATTTGATGCGCATCGAAGTCGGCGCGGCGCTTGTGTTCCTCGCCCAGAATCCGGTTCAGATTCGCGCCTCGCTGCAGGCAGGTCTGCACCATGGACTGGCTCTCGTCAATCGTCAAGACATCATCCAGGTCGGGTTGGACAGGAATACCGTCGTGGCAATCGAGCGTCGTAAACTGCCGGCGCGGGCATACTTTCAGATACTCGCGCAGCTGGTGGCTGGAGCGGCTGAGCAGGGCGGATAGAATTAATCCCGGCAAAACAAAGTCGTAAACCCAATAACCGTGAGCGGCCAGCTTAAATTGAATTGAGTAGTGAGCGTGAACTTCCGGCAGCAATTCGATATCCACCGCATGCGCGGCGCGCGTCATCCACTCCATGAATTCGTAGATCTCCGGCTCGACAAAGAAACAACTGGTGCCCGGTTTCTTCACGACGTAGCCAATCGCATCCAGCCGCACGATCGTGACGCCGTGCTGGCTCATATGCTCAAGGACCTCGACAAGCAGCCGGTGAGTGGCCGTTGAATTCACGTCCAAATCGATCTGTTCCGACCAGTCGCGCGTGCCGAACGAAGTCCAAACTCGCTCGAGCTGGCCCGTCTCTTCCACGACAATGTCGGAAAACGGATGGTCGGGTTTGCGCAAAAAGATTTTGGACACATCGGCTGGCGGCGGATTGCCGCCGGGCCACACTTTGTCCAACGTGATGAACAGGTCGGCATATTGTGAGCGGCGTCCCTGCTTGACGAAGTCCTGGAAATAAGGCGACTGGCGCGAGATGTGGTTCACCATCAGATCGATCAAAATGTCGAAGTGCTCGCCGAGGCGGCGTATATCGTCCCACGTGCCAAAGGCCGGGTCGATTTCAAAGTAGGTCGTGGGCGCGAAGCCCCGATCGGCCGAAGAGGGAAACGGAGGCAGAATGTGAACGCCACCCTGGAAAGTCTTTTCAAAATGCTTTAGCAACACGGCCTTCAGTGCCTTGAGATCACCGCCCAGTGAGTCGGCATAGGTAATCAGTTGCACTTTGTTCTTGATGGGCATTAGCGTCTGGTTCCTCTGTGGATTATTTTTCACCGGGCCGCAGCCAAAGGATTTGATAGGGTTCCAGCCAGGTTGGATTGAGGGGTAAGCCAGTCAGCAGATCAACCCACCCTTGCGGTGTCCCAGCCAGATCGAGCGGTTGGGCGCGATCCGATAGATTATGCAGCGCCAACACGCGATCGTGATCGAGCGTGCGCCAGTAAGCCGCGATCGCCGGTGAATCGATCTTCAACCATTCGAATGTCCCGCGTCCAAACGCGGGATGTTCGCGCCGCACGTGCAGCGCGTGCTTCAGCCAGTTGAATAACGAATCCCGATCCGCTTGCTGTGCCTTGACGTTGAGGTGGTGGTAACCCAAGTGGCCAGCATCGATCACGGGCGCGTACAACCGATCGGCATGCTGCGCAGAAAACCCTGCGTGGTTTTGATCGTTCCACTGCATGGGCGTGCGCACGCCAGCTCGATCGTCCAGCCAGATGTTATCGCCCATCCTAATTTCATCGCCGTAGTACAACACCGGCGAGCCGATGAAGGTCAGCAACAAAGAATGCGCCAGTTTGATACGTCGTTGATCGTTACCGAGCAGGGGCGCGAGACGGCGACGAATGCCCAGGTTAAGGCGCATGCGCGGCTCGGGCGCGTAGAAGTTCCACATGAACTCGCGCTCTGTGGACGTAACCATCTCAAGCGTCAGTTCATCATGACAGCGCAGAAACGTGGCCCATTGACAGCCCGCAGGCAGATCGGGGGTGCGCTTGAGAATCTCCACGAGCGGCGTGCGATCGGCCTTTGCCAGAGCCATGAACAGGCGGGGCATCAGCGGGAAGTGGAAGTTCATGTGGACTTCGTCGCCGTTGCCGAAGTAAGGTAACACATCTTCCGGCCATTGATTGGCTTCCGACAACAGCATCGTGCCCGGTGCGTAGGCTTCGACGAAGGCGCGTAACCGTTTGAGATAGGCGTGTGTCTCCGGCAGGTTCTCGCAGTTGGTGCCTTCGCGTTCATAGAGATACGGTGGCGCATCCACGCGGATGCCGTCCGCGCCTTGATCGATCCAGAATTGCACGACGCGCAGCATGGCCTTCTGAACTTCCGGGTTGTCGTAGTTCAGATCGGGTTGATGATAGAAGAAGCGATGCCAGTAATACTGACCGCGCAATTCGTCAAACGTCCAGTTGCTCTTTTCTGTATCGATGAAGATGATGCGCGCGTCTTGATACTTCTGATCGGTATCGTTCCACACATACCAGTCGCGGTAGGTGGCGTGTTCGGGATGCTGCGGATCGCGCGACGCTTGAAACCAGGGATGTTGATCCGAAGTGTGATTGGGGACCAACTCCACGACGAGGCGCAGGTCGCGCCGATGGGCCTCGTTCACTAATCGGCAGAAGTCGTCGAGCGTGCCGTAATCGGGATGGACATTGAAGTGATCGCTGACGTCGTAGCCATCGTCGCGCAAGGGCGAAGGCGTAATCGGCAGCAGCCACAACGTATCGACGCCGAGGTCTTGAAGATAGTCGAGCTTCGACATCAGACCAGGCAGATCGCCAATCCCATCGCCATTGCTGTCGGCGAAGGCACGCACGAAGACTTCATAGAATACGGCGTTTTGATACCAGGTAGCAGAGTTCGTCATAATAGTTCAATCCACGAATCAACATGAATGATCGCTAATGAATAATCGATTCGTGTTGATTCGTGGGAATTTGTGGATTGCTTTAGCCTTTCACCGAGCCGGCCAACAGACCGCGCACGAAGAAACGCTGCAAGCCGAAGAATACGGCCAGCGGCAGGAGCATGGTGACGAACGCGCCAGCCGTCAGCAAGTGCCAGTCTTGTCCGCGTGAGCCGACGATTTCAGCCAGGCGCTGCGTGAGGACCTGATTAGTGGGCGACGCTCCGATGAAGATCAGCGCGACCAGGTAATCATTCCACACCCACAGGAACTGGAAGATGGCAAAGGCGGCCAACGCCGGCACCGACAGCGGCAGGATGTGTTTCATGAAGATGGTGAAGTGCGACGCGCCGTCGATGAACGACGATTCGAGAATGTCGCGCGGCAGGCCGCTGATGTAGTTGTACAGCAGGTACGTCGCCAGCGGCAGACCGAAGCCGGTGTGGGCCAGCCACACCGCCAGGAATGTGCCATTGATCCCAAGGGCGACATAGTCGAGCGTCAACGGCACGAGCGCAATCTGCAGCGGTACCGCCAGCAAGGCGATCACTAACGCAAACGACATCTTGCGTGCCGGGAAGCGCATCCACGCGAAACCATAGGCGGCCATGGCGGCCAGGAAGATCGGAATGATGGTGGCCGGGATGGAAACGGCCAGGCTGTTGAGAAACGTGCGGCCCATGTTGTCGCCGCGCTCGGTCACCGTGGTGCCATCGCTCAACGTCGCCGTGTAATCATCACTGGCCAACACCTGCTTGTAATTTTCCAGCGTGAAATTCGTGTTAGCCGTGATCTTTTGTTCCTGCACTTCCAGATAGCCCACGCGCCGATTGCCGATCCAGATATAGCGGTGGCCATCTTTTTCGATGCCGTTGCGGAATTCTTCAAAAGTCGCCGTGACGCCGGCCAGCGTCATCGGCTGGTTGCGATCGACGCCTGGCTCAGGTTTAATTTGCTCCGAGGCCACCCAGTCTTGATGAGGAAACACCGTCCACCAGCCGGTGCGGTTGATGTCCACGCGATCACGGAACGAAGAAATCAAGAGCCCCAACGTGGGGATCGTCCACAACAGGCAGATGATGATCAGACCGCCATTCACCCAGAAGCTGCCCCAGCGTTTTTTACCTGATTTTGTCGCAGCCATTAGAACACCTCCTGTTGCGCGAACCGGCGCAAGTTATAGCCCATCACCGGCATGACGGCGATGAGCAGGATCGTGGCAATGGCCGAGCCATAACCACTGTTGTTGTAGGTGAAATACTGCCGATAGAACTCGGTGGCGATGACGCTGGTGCCGTACTGCCCACCCGTCATGACGATCACCACGTCGAAGATCTTCAAGGTGAAAATCACAATGGTGGTGGCTACGGTGATGATGGTGCCCATGATGTACGGGATCATGATCTGGAAGAAGACCTGCACCTCATTCGCCCCATCGACGCGCGAGGCTTCCAGGATTTCGGAGGGAATGCCTTTGATGGCAGCCGAGAACAACACCATGGAATAGCCCGTCTGCAGCCAGATCACAATGGCAATCAGAAAGAAGTTGTTCCATGGCTGGAAAAAGGCCGTCCACGCTTGCGGCTGCCCTCCCAGTGACACGACTACTGAGTTGAGTAAGCCGATCTGAGGTGCGTCTGTCGGCTTAACGGCGTACATGAAGTTCCAGATAACGCCGGCGCCCACAAAGGAGATGGCCATGGGGAGGAAAATCAGCGCTTTGGCTAAGGTCTCGAACCGACTGCGATCGGCCAGCACGGCCACCAGCAAGCCAAAGGAGACGGTGAACGTGGTACCGATGATCATCCACAGCAGGTTATTGCGAAAGACAGTTAACATGCTGGGATCGCTGAAGACCCCCTGGTAGTTTTGCAAGCCCACAAAGTTGACGCTGTCGGCGTCCTGGAAACTGAGGAGGATGGTGCGAAACGCGGGCAGCAGCAGCGCCCAGATGAGCATGACGAGCGCTGGTCCCACAAAGATCCACGGTTCCAGGCGCGCCGGCCAAGGTTTGGGGAGCCGCTCGACAAAGTGATAGGTCGTAACGAAGAGTAATACAACGCCGCCCACACCCCACGCAATGGCTAACGCGGCGGTGATGAGGGGTGAGACGGTGCCGGTTTCCTGCGTCTGTAAATCGCGCAGCAGGATGAAGCCTCCGCCCAGTAAGGCAAGCGATGCGAGAAATGGAATCAGCGCCAGGAAAAACCGAGCGGGGCCGCCGCTTTCCTGGACGACATTAGGCGGCAGACTGCGGGGTAGGGTGGTAGCCATATGATTCTTTCCTTTCTTCAGAGTTATCAAGAACAGCGGACGTTATCAATTTACAGCTACGACATTTCATTGTATCCAAGGACTCCACTGCAAAAAGGCTCTAGCCGTAATACTGTTTAGATAAGTCAGCAGAAGTGGCTCCCACGCCGCCGGGCATGGGAGCCCGGCCCGCTA
This sequence comes from Thermoflexales bacterium, assembly GCA_041738395.1. Taxonomy (GTDB): domain Bacteria; phylum Chloroflexota; class Anaerolineae; order Fen-1058; family Fen-1058; genus Fen-1058. The sequence goes on along the minus strand of JBGSPW010000100.1, from coordinate 8,934 downwards.
ACTAAACAGTATTGGCTCTAGCCGCCGTCCTCCCCTGTGGGGACGGCGTGTTGCGCGTTCAAATCCGCCCCGAGGACGGGGCTTCACCCAGCGCGTCGCCGGCGCATCGCGCCGGGTACGACGTGAGCAGTTTTTTCAGTGGAGTCATCCAAGCGATTCGTTGCAACAAACTCCGTGCGGCAATGATCTCCACCGTATCCATACTGACCCCCTTACTGTGCTGCGCCCATTGCGCAGCGAAACCCTATTTGACTGTCAAAGAAATGACCCACGTGGCCTCCAGCTCGCCTTGTAACCCGCAAGTCTGCTGACAGGCTCCTGGCGCCTCCGCCACGTCGCACTCGATATTCGCCGGTCGCGGGGCCGGTCGGATTGTTCGTCGGTGAGATCGCGTAATAATCGGATGCGTACCAGTCGGCGACCCATTCCCAGACATTGCCCGCCATATTCAGTGCTCCATATGGACTGGCGCCTGCAGGATGAGCATCGACACGAACAGTGTGACAGAAACTGCTATAGTGACAGCGTGGCCCGTCAGGACTGGCCGTTGCTTGAGTTGCGTTTGCTAAGCAATCGAAATAAGTGGCGTGCGAACAATCGGCTTCACTCCCCCACGGAAAAATGCGGCCAGCCGTTCCCCGGGTGGCCTTCTCCCATTCTGCTTCAGTAGGAAGACGTCGGCCAACCCATTCACAGTAGGCGGCAGCCGCCTCAGTCTCATACAAGAACGCGGGATGATCCTGATAGTCAGGATGAACTGCATAGGGCGTAAAGGTTATTGCGGTCATTTCATAGACCTCGGGTCGACACACACCCGCGGCCAGACATTTCGCAAAATCGGAGTTGCTGGCTTCAGTCTGATCGATCCAATAAGCATCCAGATACACTCTATGCTGCGGTTTTTCATCGTCTAGGGCGAGTGGGTCAGCATCGGTTGCGCCCATCAGGAACTCGCCGGCAGGTACACAGACCAATGTCACGCCATCCTTTGGTGAAATCCAGGTTTGCCCGATCGCGGTGCAAGACGGCGGACGACTGCCACTATCTGACGTGGTATTCCCTCCACTGCAGGCAGCACAGCATACGATAAAGAGTACCAGCGTCAGCCCAGGGATAAATCGGCAAGGTTTCATCATCGCCTCTGCAGGGAGCGCTCTTTTCTCCAGTGTACAAGTTCTGTAGATCGGCCCGCCAGAAAGCGGGCCGATCTACATTGCTCCACTAAGTCGAGACTACTTTGGCCAGGAAGCGTCGATGTTCTTCAGCGCGGTGTCGAGGTCTTCGGCACCGGCGATGTAGCTGGTCATTTCCTTCCAGAAGGAGCCAGAGCCCACTTGACCGGGCATCAGGTCAGAGCCGTCGAAGCGGACGGTGGTGGCATCCTGGATGATCTTGGCGACGCCGCGCTCGATGTCGCTGCCATACCAGGCCAGATCAGCATCCTTGTGCGGGGCAATCGCACCGCCCAACTCCATCCATTTCTTCAGATGCTCGCCCTTGGTGAACAGTTCCATCACAGCCTTAACTTCGGGGCGATCGGTGGTCGCGGACCAGATGTCACCGGCGACCAGCACGGGCTTGCCGTAAGCGGGATCAAGGCCGGGGAAGTAGAAGAAGTCATAGTCCACACCGGGCTTGGCGCTTTCGGGGAAGAAGCTGGTGATGAAGTTGCCCTGCTTGTGCATCCAGCACTTGGGACCAGCCGGATCGAACATGGGCAACGGGGCATCGCCGAAGTTGGTCTTGACGATGCCGGCCTTGCCGCCATACACGTACTTGTCCTGCCAGATGTCGCTCATGGCCTCAGCGGCCTTCTTGACTTCGGGCGAAGCGAACTTGAGTTCACCGGCGACCCACTTGTCGTAGTTCTCCGGCGAAGTGGTGCGCAGCATGATCTCTTCCATCCAGTCGGTGGCTGCCCAGCCGGTGGCCGCGCCGGACTCGATGCCCACGCACCACGGCGTGGAGCCATCCGCCACCATGTCATCCATCAGTTTCTTCATCTCATCCCAGGTGGTGGGAATCTTGTAACCGGCTTCCTCCCAGGCCTTCTTGGGATACCACACCAGCGACTTGCCGTTCACACGCTCCCACACGCCGCCCATGATCTTGTTGCCGTCTTTGCCGGGCACCATGGCCATGTCCAGCCAGCCCTGGTTGTAGTTGGCCTTGAGCGCATCCATGTCCAGGAACTTGCTCACGTCCTGAATCTTGCCTTGCCGTGCAAATGCGGCGAGCAAGCCGGGCTGCGGGAAGTCGATGATGTCGGGTGCCGTGCCGGAATCCATCGCAACCCTGATTGAGGCCTCGAATTCCTTCGAGCCTTGATACTGAATGTCGATGCCGGTCTTGTCTTCAAAGTCTTTCACCGTCGCATCGAACTTCTGGGCGTCGGCGTCCACGAACGGGCCGGTCGCCGTCACCTTCGTCCCCTTGAACTCACCCGCTAACGCGCGATCCAGGAAACTGCCGGTGCCGGTGGCTGGCGCTGTCGTCGGTTGTGCGGCTGGTGGTTGCGTCGGGGCGGCTGCTGGAGCAGCGGTCGGGGTGGTGGTCGGGCCACAAGCGCTCAGGACCATAGTGGCTGTCATCAAGACCGATAAGACAAGCCACAACGTTCTCTTCTTGCTATTCATGGTAGATTTCCTCCTTGCGGAAATGGTGTTAGAGTAGATCTGCATCCGATAGATTTACATGCTCGACAAGGGTTTTGGTATTCAATCGAATAGGCCACCTCCTGAATAATCTGTCTCCTGCTCGCTAAAGTCGGTTTTACTTGAGCACACTCCGCTTCAGCGGCATTTCTGGCTTGGCGCTTCCTTACGCGTTGCGCTTTGCCCCGCACGATTGACGCACGATCAATTCAGACTCCAGCAGCACCGCCCGTTGTTGAATGTCTTCCTGATTAATCGCGCGAATCAGCAAATCTGCTGCGCCCCAACCCAGACCATATGCGGGCAGGCGGATCGTCGTCAAGGGTGGATCGACAAACTCGGCAAATGGCACATCGTCAAAGCCGACAAGCGCCATATCATCGGGTACGCGCAGGCCGCAGGCCCGGATCGCCTGCAATGCGCCGAGGGCAACCGTGTCTGAGGCGACAAAGACGGCTGTCGGGCGTGGATCTCGTTGAAGCAGTTTCGTCATGGCCTCGCGACCACTTTGGAGCGTGAAATCTCCGCACTCAATCAGCGTTTCAGTATAGGCAATGCCAGCCGTTCTTAGCGCCTGTTGATATCCAGCTAAGCGATCAGCTGCTGCGGTATAGGTGCGCTTGGCATTCGTAATCATGGCAATCCGGCGATGTCCGAGCGCGATGAGGTGGTGGGTCGCCGTGGCCGCCCCGCCCACGTTATCAACATCCACAAACATCAGATCAGTGTTGGGTAGCTGCCCCATCAGCACGACTGGCCAGCCTTCGGCATGAAAGCGCAGCAACTCTTCGTCGTCAAAGCGTGGCCCAGATAAAACAATACCGTCGACATGCCGTTCGCGAATGAGTCGTACATAAGCGTCGCTTTCGTCTTCAGGGGGAATTGCTTCGATCAGCACGTGGTAACCTTGCGCTGTTGCCGCGTGGCTGAGACCATTCAGGACTTGGGGTAAAAATTGATCGGCAAAGACTTGATCAGGACTCTGCCGTAAGACAAAGCCGATGACATCGGTTCGGCCCGTAACCATGCGGCGTGCTGTCGCATCGGGATGGTAGCTGAGCTGCTGCGCAGCGTCTTGGACACGCTGCCGGGTTTCGTCGCTGATTCTCATGCCTGGAACTTCATTCAGCACGAACGAGACCGTTGTGCGGGACACACCGGCGAGCACTGCAACGTCTTGAGCTGTAGCACGTTTAACCATATGATTCCTATTGGTAACACGTGTTACTAAATCGATTTATCACATTTTACAATTGACCACTTAACTTGTCAATAACCAATATTTTGACTTTTTAGATCGAATCTGTAATGGAACCGCTTCCATAATGCAGTAAAAAAAACGAACAGGCTATGAAGTTCTAGCAGATGGCGCTGTTGTACTACGCACAATGAGCTCCGTCGGCATTGCTTCACAGATTGGTGGGGCCGTGGGATTGGCTAGCAGTTCCAGTAGCAACTCCACACCACGCTTGCCGGATTCATAGAGCATCTGGCGCATAGTGGTTAGCCCGATGTATTCGCTGATTTCGATGTCATCGTAACCAATCACCGACAAGTCCTCTGGCACCCGTAAGCGTTGATCGTGCGCTGCTTCTAGCACACCTAGGGCCTGCGTGTCGCTGGCCGCGAAAATGGCGGTGGGCCGATCGGGCAGTTGCAACATCTCATTCGCCAGACGGCGCGCCTCGTACCGTCCGTGTTCACCTTGCCCATGATAATCGGCCCGAAGTGGAATTCCGGCGGCCTGCAAGGCCTTGCGATAGCCCTGCAAGCGATCGCGGCTCGAGGTGAAGTTGAACGGTGTCTCCAGCAAATCGCTAATGTAGCCGATGCGGCGATGTCCTAACTCGATCAGATGCTGCGTGGCGCTGTAGCCGCCAGCCACATCGTCGACGATGACGCGATTGAGGGAAGTAAGCGACGGGTGATTGGCATCTACCAGCACGATCGGGACGTTGCTTTTTGCCAGGCGTTCCACATCGTCATCGCGCGGCGACAAAGAGATAATCATAACCCCGTCGGTGCTTTCGCGGCGCGGCACATCACGGAAGTAAGTATCACGCTGCGCGGGTGTTTCGACATTGTATAGCACGAGGTCGTACTCGCTCTCGGCCAGGGTAGTCTCTACTCCGCGCAAGCGTTCCACCTCAACCGGGCGTGTAAACCACGGCACGATCACGGCAATGGTCAGCGTCTTTCCCAAGGAGAGGCGGCGGCCGGTGGGGTTCGGTACGAAGTTCAATTCTGCGATGGCATTCAGCACTCGTTGCCGCGTAGCTTCGCTGACTTGCGAGCTCTCGTTGATGACTCGGGAGACAGTCCCTAGTCCAACTCCTGCTCGTTTAGCGACATCGCGAATAGTGGTAGTCATTGAAGGGCGCTGTTTGTTTATTTTTGGAACCGGTTCCATTATCAGGCAAAATTTGGCGAAAGTCAATAGGGTAGGCGGAATTTTTAAGGTTGTGGCGACATTGTCGCCAGAAAACTTAGCCTTTAGAGGCCAGGGATGCCGATCGGCCAGACTGCTGGAAAAGCAAACACCCCCTGAAGAGATTTCCAGGGGGTGTTGTGTTCCAGGTCGTGCTACTGTGTGATCACGGGCAAGTAAGCCAGATAGGGCCAGACGGTGATCGACTTCAACACCGGGGTGGCCAGGCTGCACACGTTGGCCGTCGTTAGCGTGACGGTGTAAGTCTGGATCATCGTGGTGATGGGGAAGGTGTGCGTGATCGCCGCGCCACTGCCTCCACTGCTATCGCCAAACGTCCAAGTATATGTGATGGGCGCTGTACCGGCGGTGATGGTTCCATTGAGGGCAACCGGTTGGCCCACCTTCGGCGCACCTGGTGCAAAGGTGAAGTTGGTCCCGCTTACGGGAACGCAATCAAGGCTGAACGTTGCCGTGACGATCTTGTTTTCCGTCATCGTCACCAGCGTCGAAGACGCCACTCCGCCCGCCGCGCCGCTCCAGCCCACAAAGCTAGATCCAGCGTTGGCGGTGGCTGTCAACGGCACGACCTCGCCGTAAAGATAGGCGTGGGTTCCCACGGTGGGCGTGACGATGCCGCTGCCATTGCCTGCCGTGGCGACGGTGAGCGTGTAAGTGTTGAGCACGAACGTCGCCGTGACGACATCATCGCCTGACAAGGTGACGGATACCGGGCTGGTCAAACCGCTCACAGAGCCGCTCCAACCGGTGAAGGCCGAGCCAGTGTTCGCCGTGGCCGTCAGCCAGACCGTGGCCGCGCTATCGTAGGCATACGTGCCCACCGCCGGAATGACTGTTCCGGAACCGTTACCCGTCTGGGCAACTCGCAAGATGTAAGGCGCCAACTTGATGTCATCGAAGTAGATCGTGCCGGCGCTTGCCGGTCGATTGAAGCTGGTCGCTGGCGCAGACAGATCGACACTGTAGCCTTGCGCCTGAGTCAGCGTCAGTCCATCATTAGGCGCATTGGCGGGTTGCGTGGCGCTGCGCGTGAAGCTGGAATACGGCAGGACGATCTTGCGCCACCCGGTGGAGGTATCAACAAACGTCGTCTCAAAACGTTCTGCCGTATCGGGCGCTTGATAGACGCGCACGTAGTCTACTGTCATCTTTTGCGGCAGTTCCGTCGTGGCATCCGGATAGCCGGGCCAGTTGCCGCCCACCGCCACGTTCATGATGATGAAGAACGGGTGATCGAAGACCCAGTCGGTGCCCGCCGGGATCATTTGATCGGTAACGGTAAAGTAGTTGGTGTTGTCGAAGTACCAGCGGATACGCGTCGGCTCCCACTCGATGGCATAGACGTGGAAGTCATCGGCCAGTATGGTGGGACTGACATCGTACGAGCGGCCGATGCCGCTACCGCCCGAATAGCCTGGCCCGTGAACTGTGCCATGCACGATCGTTTGATCGGATGTCTTGCCGATGTTCTCTATGATGTCGATCTCACCGGAGGCCGGCCACGGATTGGTGGTGAAGATGTCGTTGCCCAGCATCCAGAATGCGGGCCAGATGCCCTGGCCCTTCGGGATGCGCAAGCGCGCTTCCACGCGTCCGTAAGCAAACTCTTGCTTCCCTGCGGATAGCATCCGCGCAGACGTAGCATAGCAGGGGCCGCCGGGGCCGGTGGGGCTGGCCGCCGTGCACGTGTAACTTGGATTCGTGTTGGTCACGGCTGTGATGACAAGGTTGCCACTGCCGTCCAACGCCGAATTGTCGCGGCTGTCGGTGTAGTATTCCCACTCGTTGTTACCGTAGCCGCCACCGCCGATGTCGTACTTCCAGTTGGCGGGATTGGGCGCCGCTCCGAGTGAGCCACTGAACTCATCACTCCAGGCCAGCGTCCAATTCGTCGGACCGGGATCGGGCTGCCCGTTATCCAGCAGCGTGAAGGTGATGGGGCGACCGGAGCCGCTGCCGTAGTACCAGAAGCTCAACCCATCGGATTGGCTCAAGTCCAGCGGCTGATCGAACTTGCGCACGAAGCCACCCATACCGCCATCGGGAATGTCGTAGGTTACGCTCAAGATTTCATTCTGCGGATCCTGCCCCGGAACAGCCAACGGATCAGCGGCGAGTACACTTTGAGTAGTGACGGTCACATTACCGTAAGACTTCAATGCAGCGGGCACACCATTCTCAAAGTCATCGATCATCGTGGGATCAGGGATGTCATTGTCGACGATGACCAGCAATGCTCGGTTGATGTAACCACCAGGCGCACCGTCGGTATTAACGATGCCGATCTTGATCTGCTCACGCGCCTCGACTTTGTGATCATCCACCGTCTGGACGGTAATGGTCTTGGAAACTTCGCCAGCGGCAAACACGATCGTGCCGCTGAGAGGCGCAGTGAAGTCCAGACTGGAGGCCGTATCTGCCGTGATGACGTAGGTCACGGTGACGGGTGTGGCCACCGCGCTGTTGAGCACGATCTTCGCGGTGAGCGGCTGGCCTTCGATCGCGCCGTAGGCATACGCCGAGAAGCTCACGCGCGTCGAGGCTGGATGCGCGCTCAGATCGCCGTACAGTTCCACTTGATCGACGTAGTAGATCGTCGTGCTGGCGACGGACGGCAGGTTGAAAGCGAAACCGGACACGTCGGTCAGGTTAAGTCCATCGGCGGGCGCGCCACCGGGTTGATAGTCTGATCGGCGCTGGAAGAACGCGAAGGGCAGTGAGACCTGCTGCCAGCCGGTGAAGTCATCGGTAAAGCGTTGATAGTAGCGCTCGGCCGAATCGCCGGTGTTTTCCAGTTGGCGGTTGTCGAAGATTTCCACCTGGATCGGCTTGCCACTGTTGGTGCCGTAGAACCAGAAACGCAGGCCGTCGTAGCGGCTCCAATCCTGGTGCCCCCAGGTATCATCATCCTTGAAGGCATCTGTGAAGCCGCCCCAGCTCTCGATGTTGCTGGTGACTTTCAACACCGAGTTGGGCAGCGTGCCGCCGGGATACGTCATGCCGCTCGTGACGGTGATCGCCACGTTGTTGGGCGTTGAGCCCCACGTCGAATAGCCAATCGGGTTGTTGAAGATATCGCGCCCGGTGGTGAGGCCGCTTTCAAAGCTGTCGATGAGCAGCACGTTGGGCGGCGCATCATTGTCGACGAGATTGATCGTCGCCGGGTTGTAAAGGCCAATCGTGGCGTTGCTGGCCCCGGTGAGTGACAACCCGATCGTTTCAGCCAGCTCATAGGCCGCATCGTCCGTGATCGGTACGGTCACGGTCATGATCGCCGCGCCCGGTGCAAAGGTCAACGCGCCATTAACCGGTGTGTAATCCACATTGGCCGTCGCTGTTCCGCCCGCGGTGGCATAGTTCACGGTGATTGTCGCAGTGGAAGTGATGTTGAGCTGCACCGGAATCTGCGCTGAGCCAACGCCTTCACTGACGTTGTACGATGCGCTAGTGAAGCCAGCCTTCGGCGCTACGGTTATGGTAGCCGCGCCGAACAGTTTGATTTGGTCCATGAAGTAGGTGCCGCTGCTGGGCGAAGTCGGCGCGAAGGCAAAGGCTTCGACCGCGGTCAGGGTGGGACCGTCATTGGGCGAGCCGCCCGGTTGATAGCCACCATCATGGCTGAACGCTTGCCAGGGGAATTGCAGTTCCTTCCAACCGGTGAAGTTGTCGGTGAACTTGGTGGAGACGCGCTCGCCGCCGTTGTCGGTCAGGATGAGATTGAACACGACGCCATTGTTGGCGCCATAGAACCAGAAACTCAGGCCATCCGCGCCACTCCAGTCCTGGAAGGGGATGGTGTCTTTGCCGACACCCACGCCCCAGCCAGCCGAG
>JBGSPW010000092.1:0-12389 GCA_041738395.1 Thermoflexales bacterium | reverse complement strand
CGCGCCCGGCGGCACCGCCGTACCCGGCGCCCCGTCGCCCACGCCCAGCCTGGTCGTGTCCACGGCGCAGCCGCTGCCGCCCACCGCCGTGCCCGACACACCCATCACCTTGACGCTGTGGCTGCCCACCCATTTTGACCCGCAGGCGGGCAACCCGGCTTACCAGGTCTTGCAGCATCAACTCGACGACTTTGCCCGATCAGCCGAGGGGACGCGGAGTCAGATCGTGATCAAACAAGATCGCGGTCCCGGCGGTTTGCTCGATCTACTGCGCACCGCCAGCCCCGTGGCGCCGACTGCGCTGCCTGACGTGATTGCTCTGGAAGCGACCGATTTGGAAACCGCCGCGCGCACGGGCCTGCTCAAACCGATCGGTTCCCAGCTGCCCGCCGAATTAATCGCTGACCTCTTTCCCTTTGCCCGCACGCTCGGCACACTCAATGGCGAGCTATACGGCCTCGTCTATAGCGCCGACATAGAACATCTCGCCAGCAATAGCGCCACACCCCTGCCACCCACCTGGAGCGCGCTGCTGGACAAGCCGCGCCGTTATCTCTTTGTCGTAGCCAGTACCAGCAACGGCGTCAGCACTGCGGTTGTGGCACACTATCTCTCGGCGGGTGGCACTTTGACCGACAGCAATGGTCAACCGGCTTTAGACGAGCTGGCCATGCAAACACTCTTGGAAACTTATCAAGCAGCACAGACTAAAGGTATTCTGCCCAACAACCTCATGCAGCTCAGTAACGCGAATGACCTCTGGATGGCGTGGCGCGGCACGGGCAACACACTGGTCAACCTGACGGCCTCACAATTTCTCAGCGTAGAGACACGTCTGCCCGATCTGCAATATGCCGCCCTGCCCTCGCTCAACAAAGTGGCGCCCCCCATCGGGCGGGGTTGGGCCTACGCCATCGTCGCCAACGATCCGCGCCGCCAGGCCGCTGCGCTGCATTTATTGCAACATCTGCTCGGCCCGGCCAATGCCGGCGAATGGACCCAGGCCACCGGCACGCTGCCGGGTCGGGCCGCCGCCTTGGCGACGTGGGACTACCGCAACGCTTATACCGACTTCCTGCGCGATGAATTAACGCAAGCCCAGCCCGCACCCTCCGCCGCGATCATGGCCGTGGTTGGCCCACCCCTGCGCAAAGCCGTGGAAGATGTTCTAGCCAGCCGCGCCACACCGGCCGAAGCCGCACACACGGCTGCGCTAGCCGTGAAGCCTGGGAACAAGTAGGCATGCCCCCGATCGACCTGCGCAGTGTCGCCCATCAATTACAACGTGCCGCCCTGGCCGCCGTCGATCCGGCTGAAGCCGTGTATCGCTTCGTCTCGCGCGTCGGCGACCGCCTCTTGATCGATCAACAGGCGTACGCGCTGCCTGACTTCGATCACATCTATTTGGTGGGCGCGGGCAAAGCCGCCATGCCGATGGCCGAAGCGATCGGCGAAGTCTTGCACGATCGCTTAAGCGGCGGCGTGATCATTACCAAGTATCATCACACCGATCGACAACTGCCCGATCAACTGCGCGTACACGAAGCCGGTCATCCTATACCCGATGAGCAAGCGGTGGCCGCCACGCGCGATCTCGCTGCGCTGCTCGATCGGGTCACGCCGCGCGATCTCGTCTTCTGTGTCATTTCCGGCGGCGGTTCTGCATTGATGACCTTGCCCGCCGAGGGCATCACCTTGGCCGATCTGCAAGCAACTACGCAGCTCTTGTTGCGTGCCGGAGCGACCATCCATCAGATCAACACCATTCGCAAGCATCTGGACACTATCAAGGGCGGTGGCCTGGCCCGTTTGGCCCACGGCGCTCCGATCGTCTCACTCCTCCTCAGCGACGTCATCGGCGACGATTTATCCGTCATCGCCTCCGGCCCTACGGTTCCCGATCCATCCACCTTCACTGCTGCCTGGCGCTTGATCGAGCAGTTCGATCTGGCGGATCAACTTCCCGTGGCGGTGCGCGCCCGCTTGAAACGCGGCGTCGCTGGCGAAATTCCCGACACACCCAAACCCGGCGATCCCTCATTCGATCGAGTGCAGACGGTCATCATCGGCAGCAATGCGCGGTCCGCACAGGCCGCCGAAGCAGCGGCCCGGCAATTGAAGTTCAACACCCTGTTGTTGTCGACGCAGGTACAAGGTGAAGCGCGTGAAGTGGCTAAAGTGGCCGCCGCCATCGCGAAGGAAATTGCGTTGTATAATCGGCCCATTCCCAAACCGGCTTGTCTCATCCTGGGCGGCGAAACCACCGTCACGTTGAAAGGCAACGGCCTCGGCGGGCGCAATCAGGAAATGGCTTTGGCCTGCGCGCTAGCGATCGATGGACTGCCGAATACGCTCATCGCCGCGCTGGGCACCGACGGCACAGATGGCCCGACGGATGCGGCGGGCGCGATCACCACAGGCGAAACGGTGGGCCGCGCTCAAGCGATCGGGTTGGACGCCCAGGCCCATTTAGCGAACAACGACTCGTATCACTTCTTTCAAGCGCTCGACGATTTGATCATCACTGGGCCGACGGGAACGAACGTCAACGACTTGTTGTTTATTCTAGTGGGATGACCTTAACCAGTAACGAGTAACCAGTAACTCCCAAGCGCCAATTCGTTACTCGTTACTCATTACTTGTTAGGAGGCACTCTTGGCAATTCATTTCGGTACCGACGGCTGGCGGGCCGTCATCAGTGAAGATTTCACGTTTGATAATGTTCGGCGGGTGGCTCAGGCCATTGCAGAATACTTCAATGAGATTGGCGGAACAGGCACGCCGGTCGTCGTGGGTTTTGACACGCGCTTCTTAAGCGATCGTTACGCGGTAGAAGTCGCGCGCGTGTTGGCGGGCAACAACCTCAGCGTGCATCTGGCCAACGCCGATGCGCCCACCCCGGCAGTATCGTATGCCGTTAAGAATCACAACGCCATCGGTGGAGTCATGATCACCGCCAGCCATAATCCGCCGCGCTATAATGGCATCAAGCTTAAGGCCGCGAATGGCGGCAGCGCGCCAGCCGAAGACACCAAGCGCGTGGAAGTGATACTGGACAAAGGCAGCCCGTTTTCGCTCAACATTGCGGATCTGGAGACGGCGACGGCGGAAGGCCGCATCATCCGCTTTGATCCTGCGCCCCCTTATGAAGCATTGCTAGAAACGCTGCTTAATCGAACCATCATGCAAGCCAGGCCGGGCCGGGTCGTCGTCGATGCGATGCACGGCGCGGGGCGCGATTACATCAGGGATTTTCTCAACGGCACCGGCTGGGAAGTGACGCAAATCCGCGGCGATATGAATCCCGGCTTTGGCGGCATTCACCCGGAGCCGATTCTGCCGCACCTCAATGCGCTGGTGGATGCGGTGAAAGAATCCAACGGCGCGTTTGGCCTGGCCACCGATGGCGACGCCGATCGCACCGGCGCGGTGGATGAAGACGCCAACTTCGTTAGTCCGCATGTTATCTTTGCGCTGGCGCTGCGCTATCTGGTGGAAACGCGGGGGCTGCGGGGCAGCGTGGTGAAGACGGTATCCACCACGCTCATGATCGATCGCATCTGCCGGGACTATGGCTTGAAGTTGTATGAAACACCGGTCGGTTTCAATCACATTGCGGACTTGATGACAAAGGACGATGTGTTGATCGGCGGTGAGGAATCAGGCGGCATCGGCATTCGCGGTCACATCCCGGAAGGCGACGGCGTATTGATGGGCTTGCTGCTGCTCGAAATCGTCGCGCAGGCAGGCGTGTCGTTGAAAGAGCTCATTGCCGATTTGCAGCAGAAATATGGGCCGCATCATTACGCCCGCAAAGACCTGCCGTTGGCCCGTCCGGTGGCGAAGAAGGACATGGTGAAGCGGCTGACCGAGGGAGCGCCGATTTCAATCGGCGGGGTGAACGTGAGCGAGGTTCGCACGAACGACGGTGTGAAATATCTGCTGGCCGATGATTCGTGGCTGCTCATTCGGCCCAGCGGCACCGAGCCGGTGCTGCGCGTCTATGCCGAATCGCCCGATCCGGTGATGGTGGCAGAATTGATCGGGTACGGAGAGGGCGTGGCCGCGGGCGTGTAAAGCGATCCGCGAATCCACGCGAATCATCACGAATGAAAACGAGAGTGATCACAGTCGATCACTCTCGTTTACGTTTTACGCCTCACGTTTTACGCGCTACAACGCCTTCTCAAAGATGCGATAAGTCTTGTAGACTTTCCAGCCGGTGTTTTCCAGGCTCTGGCGCATGGGCGCATTATTTTCCAGAATCCACGAAGCCTCACCCATGGTGTAGCCTTTCTTCATCCCGGCCTCGGCCGTCTTCGCCATCAGCAGCGCATCAATGCCGCTCATGCGATATTCGGCCTTCACCCCCATCACCAGCACGCGAATATACTTCTGGGTCTTGCGCACTTTGTAGTAGTACAAGAACTTCAACAGCGTCCACCATTCCGGCGTACCCGGCTTAGGATACGCCCGGCGCAGCGGATCGCAGACATCGGGGAGCGTCAAGCCGACGCCGATCGGCTCGCCCTTAGCTTCTACAATAAACAGCAAATCGGGATCAACCACAGATTTCACGCTCGCAATCAAATGATCGAACTCGGCAGTGGTCATGGGCACAAAGCCCCAGTTCTTTGACCAGGCCGCGTTATAGATCGGCTTGACGTGTTCTACCTCCCGTTCCAGGTGCTTCACATCCAGATGGCGAATCACGATCCCGCCGCGCGCCATGGTCTTATCCATGATGCGCTTCAACTTGGGCGGAAAATTATCCAGTCCGGCCTGGGCATTAACCTCCATCCGATAAGCCAACATATCCATCGCTTTGGCATAGCCCTCGTGCTCGATCAGGCTTTGATAATACGACGGGTTGTACGGCATCATCACGCGCGGCGTATCGTCGAAGGCGTCGATGAGCAGGCCGCATTCTTCGTTGGTGGAGAAATTGAAGGGGCCGCGCAGCGCCGATCGGCCGCGCCCCCGCAGCCAGCTCTCCGCCCGATTGAACAGCGCGTGCGCCACGGTCTGATCGTTCTGGCATTCAAAGCCGCCGAACATGCCGATGTTTTCGTGTTGGAATTCGTTGTGGGCGTGATTATCTGTGGCGTAGATGGTGCCGACGGTCTGGCCCCCGCGTTTGGCTAGAAACATAGCCACTTCGGCATGCTCATGAAAGGGATGCTTGGTGTAGAAGTCGCGGCGTTCGCTGATAAGCGGGGGACACCAACAGGGATTGCCTTGATACGGAACCCACTGAAAGAAGATGAATTCGTCAATGAGCTGCGGCGTGGTGCATTCGACAAGCTCGATATCCGCGGTGGACATGGCGCAACCTCCCGGCTAGTGGATGCGGCATATTATACTCCCTCTGGCGCGCAGTGACAAAATTTTATTGACAAAAAGCCGCGACCTGACAGGCGGGCGTCAACCCGCCTGTCAGGTCGCTAGCGCGTAATCAGCGGCAGATACACCTGCTGCACGTCTGTCAAGACGATCAGGGTCAGCGCCACGCTGCGCGGCTTGTTGCCCGCTCCCGCTGCATACCAGTCGATTGCCAGTGTGCCGGTGTAAATCCCCACGGTGCGTGAGAAGACCGGCACACTGAGACTTAACGGCAGCTGCGCGGTGGCACTGAGCGTGCCGGTGGGATTAGCGACCAGCGGCGCCACGCCGGCCCCCAGATCGACCGTGATGGTGTACTGCAACACTTGCCAACCCGCATTACCCAGATTCAAGCTGGGCGTCCAAGTGAGGGGCTGCGTATCAGAGACAACCAGAATGGACAAGGCGGCGTTGTCGACACTTAATTTGCCGGTCAGACTAGCCTTGCTTTTGGACATAGCCTTTAGCGCAGATTCGGCCGGCTTGCCTTTGATGCTGTAATAACGCATCTGCTCGCAGGGCGGCAGGTCGGAGTTCTGAACAAAATCAAAATTGAACATGAACATCGCGCCCATCCACGGCCACTGCGCCTCGGCGTACTGAAACGCTCCGACGAGATTTTCGGCTTGCTTCTCAGCGGACACGATTTGCCACGCGCGCCCGCCCCACGAGGGATCGCTCAGGCAGTCAGCGGGCGGACGGGTGATCCAGCCAAATTCAGTGGCCCACACTTTCTTGTCGCCCAGGCCCTGCTGCTGCATGATCTCATAGATTTTCTCGGCGCTCCGGAAACAGAAACCGTTGAGACAGGCACGCGGATCGGTAAGGGGATCAACGCCTGGATTAACCACATCCGGCGCAACATCATAGTCGGCTAGGAAGCCATAGGGATGATAGCCCACCGCATCCAGACAGGCCCCGCCGCCCGCATTGAATAGTTCCTTCAGGTACTCGCGATCGTCCTGGTAACGGCCATTATGCCCGTTGTGTAGGTGCTCGTTGGAATCTTGCCAGGTGCCCTGCACGCGGCCGGTCGGCGCTAGTCCGGCCGAGACGACGATGGCTGTGGGATCAGCTTGCTTGATGCGCGTGTAGGCCTCGCACAATAATTTCTGGTAGTCTTCGGCATTAACCGGGACGTTGCCCCAGCCATAGTCGGGATTGTCGATGTTGACTTCGTTGCCAATCTCATAGGCTTCGATGTAATCTTTGTTGGACAAGGCGGTGGCATAGACATCCTGACCAAAGGCGGCAATATCTTGCAAATCGCTGGCCGTAACCGAAAACCGAAAGAGGAGGTTAATCTGCGGTGGATAGCCGGACAAGTCCGTTCCGGGGAAGCCCTTCAGCCAATCGAAGCCCATGTCCAGCATCGTTTGAACATCACTGTAGAGGTTGAAGCCATACCCTAAATGCGGCACAGCCGATCGGACGGGCAAAGCCGCGATGACCATCAGCACGGCCACCAGCGATAAACCCACAGACAAAACAAACTGGAACCAGCGTTGTCGAGTCATCATACTCCTCTTGCACGTGAAGTTATCTTTCAGTGTAGCACAAACAAAAGCAGCCCTGCGAAAGGCAGAGCTGCTCTCTCTCCAACGTCCACTCTCTAATTTCCTAATGCGGACAGGGAATCCACAACGCTCGACCGGCATAGATGTAGTTGAGGTTGTAGATGCCGTTGGCCCGGGCGATGGCCCATACATTGACGCCCGACCGCCACGCGATGGAATTCAGCGTATCGCCCCAGCGCACGGTGTACCAGTAGCCGCACGACTGAGGCGGTGGAGGCGGCGGCGGGCCTGGCGGACAGGGAATCCACAACGACTGTCCGGCCCGAATGTAATTGGGATTCACCAACCCATTGGCCTGCGCGATGGCCGCGGTGCTGACCCCGGTCGCCCGGCTGATGGAGGCCAGAGTCTGCCCCCACTGCACCGGATACCAGTAGCCGCACGTGGGATACTGCGGCGCAGGCGCGGCGAAGGCGGTCGGAGCTAAGACCAGCGACAACACGATAACGAGTGGAACAATCCATTTCAGCTGACGCATGACAATCCTCCTTAGAGATTCTGGGTTGCGCATCTTACCACTGCCCTTCATACCTATTTTACGCCCAAAAGGCTGAATAAGTTCCCGCGGTTGTGTTACGAAAGCGCTACGAAATGAGCACATTTTACGCACAGCAAACAAACCGCCCCTGTCGAAAAGACGGCAGGGGCAGATGAGATGTTCCGCTAACTGCAGCGCCGCTACCGATTGGACACGATGTAACTCGCGCGGGTGTCACCACTGCCCGTGTGATAGGTATTGACCAGCCCCGCCACTTTCTGCGTCGATTGGATCACCGCGCTGCCTTTGAAATTGGCCGGCAGATTGCTGTCCCAGGTGGACAGTTTCCACATCCGTTTGGAAGCAAGCGACGGGGTGCTGTACGAGGTCACGACGCCCCCGGCCTCATTGTAATACGTCACCGTCACCTGGGCCGCCGTGCCGCCGACATTCTGCACGAATAGGCTGCTATCCCAGGTCTGACTATTCAGCACTTTGCTGCCATACACCTCAGGCGCGATGGCAAACAAGGAACCATCCTGCGGCGCGCTCGTCGACATCTTGTTGGGATCGCCGGTTTCGTGGATGATGGTCGCCAGCGGCTGCCCAGAACTGGTGACTTGACAGGAGCCTTCAAACCCGTCCGGCAAAGCCGTCGTCGTCAGATCGACCAGGACCGTCTTCATTGACGGCACATTGCTGGCCGAGGCGCAAGCCGTGTACGTCTGGCTGCCCCGGTCGTAGCAGGTGACGCTGACGTTTATCAACTGCGCACCGACGTTTTGAATCCACAGCACACTCTTCTGCCCGTTGGCGTTCTTGCGCGCCAGCGGCAGATAATTGGCCGTCGTCCCGAAACTGAAGGCGTTATGCGTGCTGCGGTTCAGCGTCGTCCCATCGGTTTGCTCCAGCACCACCACGGCCAGGGGCTGATTATTCGACGCGGAGATGCGCGCCGAACACAAGCCGGCGGGATCGGCACAGGCACTCCCAGAAACAGAGGCGCTGCCCCAAACGGCCAACGCCTGCGCGATCGGACTGCCAGAAACGCTGCCGTCGCTTTTGTACAACTGAATCGACGCCGTGGTCGCGGTCTGACCGGCATTCATGATCAACAACTTCGACGTGCGGCTCCACCAACTCTTCTTGACCACGGGCGCATACACCACCGGCCCGGTCTTTTCCCAGCCATGCAATGCTGTACTGGCTGAGGCCGCGATGCCGTTGTAGTCATTCAATTCGCCATTGCCGTTCTCTTCTCGGATGGTGATCGCTAAATCCTGGCTGCCATCTACGGTGGCCGCGACGGCTTGCGGGCAGATCGAATTCGAATTCACTATCCAGGTCTGTACCCCGTGAGCAGGAATGGGGGTATTGGTGAAACCGTTGCACACCTCGGCTCCGCTGCGATTAAACACCAGCAGGCGAGCCTGAGCGGGACCGCCACCATTGTTGCGCACCACCAACGTGGAGAACCAGCCATCACTTACGTTGACGTAGGGCGTGTACGTCGCAGCCCGCCGCACAAACTTCACCGCATCTGCGCTTAGCCGGCGTGTGCCCGCCGTTTCTCCCGTGGCATCCGTCGTGAAAACGTAATCGTTGCTCGTCATGTAGTAAATACCGAGGCTGACCCAGTGATTGCCTACATACTGATCGACCAGTGCTGTTGCTTGGGTTACATTATTGAGATAACGGATGGTATAAGGGGCCCGCCAACTCGGAGCATTAACGCCCGACGGAATATAGACAAAGACCTCATACATCCCGCCACCAGCGGGCAAAGGAGCCTGCCATTTCGCCCAAGAGTCAGGCGTGTTGCCATTCACGAGAGTGGAGTATTTGTAACCATTGGTGCTAGTGGAAACGGTCCAGTTAGCACAATCTCCCATGCAGGCATTGTTAAACGGTGGCGGCATCACGCCATTGTTTTCTCCTTTGGAAAATCCGCCAGTACTAGCGATCGTAACATACGTAAAGGTCTCGCCGCCATTGATGGGTTCCAGAATGGGACGACTTGGACTTCCCCACTCACCATCAATCCACAAAGAGACTCCGCTCTCGCCAAAAGGATCTATGCTAGTCCAGATGTTGTTAAGAAAGTGTTGTACCTGAAAATGCAAGTGTGGGCCAGTCGACCAACCGGTATTCCCGCTCGTACCGATGATTTGTCCTCGAGTAACACCAGCATTTGCAGTTCTACCGGCAGCGCTAAGGTGCCCATAGATGGTGCGGTAATTATTACCATGATTGACTCGGACGTAGAGGCCGTAACCGCAGTTGTTGTCATCATTTGGCCAGGTAGCGCTATTGTGGCAATTGTTGTTATACCATTGGCTTTGATCCACAGTGCCATCGGCAGCAACCAAAACTCTTTCATAATTCATGCTGAAATCATAGGCAGGATGGCCTACTTGATAGGGTTGAGTGATTGTCTTTTGCCCAAAGTAGGGCGAGACAAGAAAAGGTGTGGGGGCTTGAGCTGCGGCTCGTTGACAGAGTACCGCGCTAATCACCGTTACTGCCCCGAAAATGATACCAGCATAAACCGTGGCCCACAGTTTTGTTTTTACAAGTAGAATGTGCATGACTTATCTCCTGTCTGGAATCCAGACGATCTTATTCTTTTGCTGAGTGTTTGCTGTGAGCTGCTGTAAACCGTTGCCGTCAGTTCTAACTTCCCAAACTTGCGGTGTTCCACTTTGGTTTGACAGGAAGGCAATCATGGAGCCATCAGACGACCAGGTAGGGTTGATGCCTGATGCTAGCCGCCGCACCTCACCGGTGCTAATGTTTTCAACATAGATACCTGTTCCCTCAAATCGGCAAATGTCTGGATCAATGTCAGAACCTTTTCCGTTTTGAGCACATCCATAGCTTTGATCTACGTCAAGGCCTGTGGAAACAACCCACTGACCATCAGGTGACCATACTGGCTCGAAACCCCAGCCAAAGAGATAAGGGCTTGAAAGTGGTCGGCGTTTACTGCCATCCGCGTCCATAATCCACAGAGGACCACTCCGTTCTGGAGGGGCGGGTGCTAAGTTTGTTTTGACTTCACCAAGCTCGCCAGCATAAAGAATGTATTTTCCATCCGGTGACCATCCAAACATATGTAGCATGCTCGAATCTATTAGAGACTGTGCATCACCACCACTTGCGCCAACAACATACAGTACCTCGTGACCTCCAGCACTTCTGTCCACATACGCGACTTTCTGGCCATCTGGAGATATCGCTGCGCCTTGCACAGGGCCATTAGTCAACGCCAGTACGGTATATTCACCTGTTTCTGTATCGACAAGCCACAACTCTTCATTGTTAAAGAACCAGAACAATACTTGCCGATTATCAGGATGCCATCCATATAAGTGCCCAATAATGTGCGCCTGCATTGGGTGTCCCTTTAGTAGCGGCCATGACTGTTGAGTCTGCCAATCAAGAACATAGGGTATGCCTTCAGGTTCAACTGGCTGGTGCAAGAGAAGATAACGACCGTCAGGTGAGGAAGAATCTAAGACAGGAGAGAAGCCTGATGATAAATGTATCAGCGCAGCTTCCGCGGTCTTCTGACCCTGTCGGTTAGTTAATATAGCCATTACATCTTTCTGCAGCGTCTTTGGATCGAATGAACTAAACAGAATCGTTCCTGCTGCATTGGAAGCAGGCTTACGTATTGGAAATGCTGTTGCCGTCGGCCCCGGCCTGCGTGTCGGCGTAGGTCGAGGAGTAAACGTCGGCCACGGCGTCACCGTCGGCAGGTGCACATCTTTGCCACCCTGCAACACAATCGGCGTGCCGGGTGACCAGTCGGTCAGCACCACAGTGGGCAAGGGTTGAGCAGGCGCGGGCTTGGCCCCCACCAGTTCCGGCGTTTGGAGCGGCGAGGTTTGCGCCCCGCTTTGCGGCGCTCTAGCAGGCGGAGTTTCCGGCTTGCAGCCCGCCACGGTCACCACCATTAACACACATCCCAACAGCACCAGCCAATGCCATAACTTTGCAGTCAACATGGACATCCTCCTCGTGAAAGAGATGAGGTTAATCATCCGCCGCTCGTGCAGGACGAGCGGCGGTCGGGGTGGGGCAGGCGATATTGTCGACACCGCTACCGATTGGACACGATGTAACTCGCGCGGGTGTCACCACTGCCCGTGTGATAGGTATTGACCACCCCCGCCACCTTTTGCGTCGACTGGATCACCGCGCTGCCTTTGAAATTGGCCGGCAAATTGCTGTCCCAGGTGGACAGTTTCCACATCCGTTTAGGGCCAAGCGACGGGGTGCTGTACGAGGTCACGACGCCCCCGGCCTCATTGTAATACGTCACCGTCACTTGGGCCGCCGTGCCGCCGACATTCTGCACGAATAGGCTGCTATCCCAGGTCTGACCATTCAGCACTTTGCTGCCATACACCTCAGGCGCGATGGCGAGCAAGGAACCATCCTGCGGCGCGCTCGTCGACATCTTGTTGGGATCGCCGGTTTCGTGGATGATGGTCGCCAGCGGCTGCCCGGAACTGGTGACTTGACAAGAGCCTTCAAACCCGTCCGGCAAAGCCGTCGTCGTCAGATCGACCAGGACCGTCTTCATTGACGGCACATTGCTGGCCGAGGCGCAAGCCGTGTACGTCTGGCTGCCCCGGTCGTAGCAGGTGACGCTGACGTTCGTCGGCTGCACGCCGACGTTTTGAATCCACAGCACGCTCTTCTGCCCGTTGGCGTTCTTGCGCGCCAGCGGCAGATAATTGGCCGTCGTCCCGAAACTGCAGGCGTTGTGCGTGCTGCGATTCTGCGTCGTCCCATCGGTCTGTTCCAGCACCACCACGGCCAGGGGCTGATTATTCGACGCGGAGATGCGCGCCGAACACAAGCCGGCGGGATCGGCACAGGCACTCCCAGAAACAGAGGCGCTGCCCCAAACGGCCAACGCCTGCGCGATCGGACTGCCAGA
>JBGSPW010000090.1:0-3836 GCA_041738395.1 Thermoflexales bacterium | reverse complement strand
GGGTGGGCAGCCACAGCGTCAAGGTGATGGGGGTGTCGGGCACGGCGGTGGGCGGCAGTGGCTGCGTCGTCGATACGACCATGCTGGGTGTGGGCGACGGAGCGCCGGGTACGGCGGTGCCGCCGGGCGCGACGGTGCAGGCGGCCAAGCCGCACAAGATCAGCAGAAGGTAAAAACGGGTGCGAAGGAAATGGAACATGTTGAATGGCGCAGGCGTCTTGTTTGTGAATGAAGGGATTATAAATGGACAATGACCAATTAACAATGCTCAATTAACAATGGACAGTCTCGCGCTGGAGACTGAAATCATTCAGGAGGCTGAAGATGAACGCCCGCAAGAATCTGATGAATCTGACGTTGTTGATGGTGTTGATGCTGGTCGTGGCCGCTTGCGCCCCGGCGGCAGCACCAGTCACTCCGGCTCCCCCGCAAGTCGTGATGAAAGAAGTAGTGGTCACCAAGGAAGTTGAAAAAGTGGTGGCGCAGGAAGTAAATGCCTCGACTAATTTGCCCAATGCTGCCTCGCGTAGTTCCATCCGTATGATCATCAAGAATGGTGAGCTGACGTTGATTGTAGCCGATACTGATCGGGCGCTGGATCAAGCGACGGGCATCGCCGTGAACAGCGGCGGCTATGTGGTCAGTTCCAAGACATGGAATAGCGGCGACACCAAATCGGCCACGTTGACGATGGGTGTGCCATCCGATCAATTCGAGGCGGTGCAGCGCCAACTTCGCGCGCTGGCGGTGAAGGTACAAAGTGACACGTCATCCGGCCAAGACGTAAGCGATGAGTTCGTCGATCTGCAAGCGCGCCTGACCAACCTGGAAGCGACGGCGGCCCGCATCCGCGAGTTGTTGAAGGACGCCAAAGACGTGGACGAGGCCCTGCAAGTGAATCTGAAACTGTCGGAGGTGGAGAGCGAGATCGAGCAGATCAAAGGCCGCATGCAGTATCTCAAAGACCGATCGGCTTTCTCGACGATCGTGATCAACTTGGAGCCGCAGCGGCCCACGCCCACACCGGCCGCGTGGCAGCCGGGCAAGACCGTCGAGTCTGCGGCGAATTCGGCCGGAAACCTGCTGCGCGGTTTGATCGATGGCGCGATCTGGTTGGTGGTGGCCCTGGGCCCGGTTTTGATCCCACTGGCGTTGGTGATGTGGGTCATCGTGCGCGCGCGGCGCAAACGGACCAAGCACGGGGCGACTGGCTCGACTGCGCCAAGTGACAAGTAATCGTCGACGGTGTGACAAATCTCGCTGTGCCATACCGTGCCATTTGTGCTAAGATGAAAACGGAAAGGAGAAGGCCATGAACGCCCGTAAAGTATTCTCGTCGATCAATGTGCTCATCGTCGTATCGATCCTGATTTCAGCATGCGGCTCGCCTGCTGCAGCGCCTACACAAGCCCCAGCCATGCCTCAAGCGAGGGCGGCGGCAGGACAAGCCGCGCCTACCCAACCTGCCGCGCCACAGGAAGCTGCTGCCGATGCTTCATCCGCCAATGCGCCCGCTTCAGGCGCGGCTGCGGGTGGGGCCAAAGGCCCATCCACCGGAGTGCAGGCCTCACCCTATCAGCAAGGCCGTTTGATCATCAAGAACGGCGAGATGACGCTGCTCGTGGCCGACACCGATCGGGCGTTGGATCAAGCCACCAGTGTGGCGACGGATACCGGCGGCTACATCGTCGCCTCGAAGACGTGGCTGCAAGACGGTTTCAAGTATGCCCAGATGACGATGGGTGTGCCGGTCGATCAATTTGAAGTGGCGCAGCGTCGTCTGCGCGGGCTGGCCGTGCAGGTGTTGAATGATACGGCTTCCGGCCAGGACGTGAGCGATGAGTTTGTCGATCTGCAATCGCGCCTGAACAACCAGGAAGCGACCGCGGCGCGCATCCGCGAATTCTTGAAAGATGCCAAGACGGTGGAAGAAGCGTTGAAGGTCAACGCGCAGCTGACGGAAGTGGAGAACGAGATCGAGCAGATCAAAGGCCGCATGAATTATCTTAAAGACCGATCAGCTTTCTCGACCCTGGCGGTTACACTCAATCCGCAGCGGCCCACTCCGACGCCGACGTTGACGCCCACCCCGACGCCCACCCCCACTCCGGTTTATTGGCAGCCAGGCAAGACGGTGGAATCGGCGGGGAATGCGTTGAGCGGTTTGCTGCAAGGCCTGGGTGATATGCTGATCTGGCTGGGTGTTGTGGTAGTGCCGTTTGCGATTCCACTGGTCATCATTGTGGCAGTGATCGTGTACTTCAAGCGGCGCAAGAAGAAGGCCGCAAAGCCAATTTCAACTTCGACAGTTGAAACCAAGTAAGCTAGTCAAACCGCAGCGGCTGTGGTAAAGTTCCCAACGGGGAAGAGATGGGGTGATGTCTCTTCCCCGTTTTGTTTTGAACTTATCTGGCGCTGACCGAGTGTTCACTGCTCAAGGAGCGATGATAATGCGATGTTGGATGACAAACGGAACTTTGTTGTTCATTGCGCTAATGGTCGTTGGCTGTGGCACAGCGACGCCGACGAAACCGCCGAATCAGGGAAGCGTGGGAATCGTGCTGCGTCCGACAAAGACAGCCGCGATAACGTTGACCCCTTCGGCAACAGCATCAACACGAACGCCTGCTCCAACACGAACACCTATCCCGCTTGTTACTGTGGCGACGCTCTCGCCGCAGTTCTGGCTCGATGCAGGAGTGTCTCCCGATACGATCCTTGCCAGCGTAACTGGCAGTATGTTTACACCGATCGGGCAAATCGGCACGGCACGTGTCGATGGCGCGGTTTTTCAGCCATTGACCACGGACAAATATAACTGGCTGCCTGTTCTTTCACCCGATCGACAACGCATTGCCTATCAATCTTTTCCGCACTCGGCTACTCCATCAGCTCAAGTGTTCGCTTCATGGCCGAGCGTTTTTTCCGAAGTTTGGGTTACCACCGTCGATGGGCAAGAGAAGTGGCAACTGACCGACGGCAACGCAAGACGCAATCAGTTAGTGTGGTCGCCAGACAGTCAACGCATAGCCTTTGTTGAAGGGCCGCACTCGCTGCTGGTTGAGATCGAAGTCAATAGTCAAACACGTCATGAACTCGTGCCAGGAACCGTTAGGCCGCGCTATCGGCCAAATGGCCAAGGCATTGGCTACGTAACCACCGACGGCGGTCTATCGTGGTATCAGGATGGCGTTGTGCACACAATAGTCGCGACTTCAACTTTGGCGCAGAATACTAGCGTGCACGATTTCGATTGGCTGCCTGATGGACAACATGTAATCTACACTTTGATGGATAAGTCGCAGCAGGAACATCCAGGTGTGCCGTTTGGTATCGAATATAGTGTTTGGGTCACGCCGATCGACCAAATCGCGCCCACCAAGATTGCCGACGATGTTCATGATCTCGAAGTTGCGCCGAGTGGTCGCTACATTTCAGCCTTGCGTGGCACTGGTTATGGCGATGTCTGTGTCATAGACTGGCATCAAGTCTTTTTGTTGCTCACCCCTGATCTGAAATCGGCACAACTTATCAGCGCAGAAAACTGGGCGGCGCTTCCACCAGAAGAACAGCACAACGTTTTTACTGACTTGTATCGCGTTTCTTGGATCAACGATCATGTTGCTAAGGTGACAATCTTCACCTGCAAAGAAGCTAACGAGAGTGCGGGCCATAAGGTCACGACGAGAATTTATCTAGTACATCTGGGCATAAATGAGTTGGCAGTTAGACAGCAAGGGCTTTGCCTTGATAAGTCCATTTGAAAGGTTTTGCCCTCGTGCGATTGTAGTATTCAATAAAAGCGGCCACCTTTCGTTTGAGATCGTTGGTCGAAA
>JBGSPW010000043.1:0-7977 GCA_041738395.1 Thermoflexales bacterium | reverse complement strand
GCGCCTACGCCGCTGCCGCGCTTGACCTCGCGCGCCTTACAGAAGGCTTGCCGCTGGCACTGGAACTCATCGCGGGCCTGGCCGACTCGCCCGCCGACCTGCCTGAACTGGCAAGGAAACTTCGCTCGCGCCCTACGCTTGAGGTGCTCACGCGTGGCGCGACGCGCGAGCACAGTATCGAAGCCTGTTTCGCGCTGAGTTACACCGCGCTGGACGCCGACCTGCAACGCCGCTTTTGCGCGCTGGGCGTATTTGCTCCTGCGCCCTTTGATCGTGAGGCGATTGTGGCCGTGTGGGCCGATCCGCTCAACGATGACGAACGAATCGATCGCGCTCTGCAGTTGCTCACGCGCCGCAGCCTGTTGACCAAAGTGGTTTATGATGGAGCTGGCAATTCGACGATTGAGTATCGCCAGCACACGCTGTTGCACGCGTATGCGATAAAGTTGTTGGGCGATCAACCCTTACCCCAACCCTCTCACCTTTCCCCCACGCGCACACACGTCGGCTTTTTTCAGAGGTTGTTGGGCAATCGATCCTTACCTGACGCTGCGCGCCCTCCCTCGCAAAGCGTTCCGAGCCAAGCGAGGAGTCAGGTAGAGGGTCGCTTTGCTTACGACTGCGCCGCCCGCCACGCCGCCTACTACCGCCGCTTCGCCAAAGAACAACCCTGGCGCACCGTGGAACACTTCTTCGACCAGATTGACCACGGCTGGCAGTGGGTGCAGGCCCACGCGCCAGAGCAGATCATCGACTATGTGGGTGCTGTTCGAGGATTTCTTAGAACACGCGGTCGCCAAGTTGAACGCATGAATTGGTTTAATATCGGATTACAACAGGCAAAAGCAACTAATGATCGCAAAGCCGAAGGTGATTTACTGAACAGTGCTGCTTGTACGTACAATGACCTCGGACAGATGCAGAAGGCGCTCGACACCTTTCAGCAGGCCCTCGCCATCCTCCGCGAAGTGGGCGACCGCTCCGGCGAGGGCACGACCCTCAACAACATCGGCGCGATGTACAAGGCGCGCAGCCAAATGCAGAAGGCGCTCGACGCCTACCAGCAGGCCCTCGCCATCCTCCGCGAAGTGGGCGACCGCTCCGGCGAAGGCACGGCCCTCAACAACATCGGCATGATCTACGACGCGCGCGGTCAGCTGGACGAGGCGCTTGACTTCTATCAGCAGGCGCTCGCCATCCGCCGCAAAGTGGGTGGCCGCGCCGGCGAAGGCACGACCCTCAACAACATCGGCATGATCTACAGAGCGCGCGGCCAGTTGGACGAGGCGCTCGACATCTATCGACAGGCGCTCGCCATCTGCCGCGAAGTGGGCAACCGCTCCGGCGAGGGCGCGACCCTCAACAACATCGGCGCGATCTACAATGCGCGCGGTCAGCTGGACGAGGCGCTCGACATCTATCGACAGGCGCTTGCCATCGCACGCGAAGTGGGCGACCGTCCCGGCGAAGGCACCATCCTCAACAACATCGGCGAGGTCTATCGCGCGCGCGACCAGATACCGGAGGCGCTCGACTTCTACCAGCAAGCCCTCGCCATCCGCCGCGAAGTGGGCGATCGTTCCGGCGAAGGCACGACCCTCAACAACATCGGCCTGATCTACCAGGCGCGCGGCCAAATGGGAGAGGCGCTCGACTTCTATCAGCAGGCGCTCATCATCCTCCGCGAAGTGGGCGACCGCTCCGGCGAAGGCACGACCCTCAACAACATCGGCGCGATCTATCAGGCGCGCGGCCAGTTGGAGGAGGCGCTCGACACCTACAAGCAGGCCCTCGCCATTCATCGTGAGGTCGGCAATCGTTCGATGGAAGGCACGACCCTCAACAACATCGGCGCGATCTATCAGGCGCGCGGCCAGTTGGAGGAGGCGCTCGACACCTACAAGCAGGCCCTCGCCATTCATCGTGAGGTCGGCAATCGATATGTTGAAGGGATAACATTGGGGAACATGGGCAATCTATTTGAGCGGATAGATCGACTGGAAGAAGCGGAAGATGTCTTGCAGGAAGCCGTCACCGCGCTGAGGGATTGCAGCAGCCCGCAGGCAGATCAAGCGCAGGTGTGGCTCGATCGGGTAAAGGAGAAAATTGCGGAGCAACGAATAGACAACGGATAAACGAATGTGCGCGTCCGCGTATCCGTTTATTCGATGCCTATTCGTCGCACCGCCCTGTGATCGCGCGGCGTTGAAAAGGATGCGGGAGAAGTTGCAAGGCAACGAATGAACATCGGATAAACGAATGGGCGCGTCCACGTATCCGTTTATTCGATGCGCGAAGCATCCGTTGCCACGCGCCCAAGACCTGACAGGTTTTCGGTCAATAGCGCGTGAGGCTTGCTGATCATCGAAAACCTGTCAGGTCTCACGGGCAGGGCAAATTGGGGAACGGATGAAAGTCCTCAGCAGAGGCCCTCAGCGGAGGCCGATAGCGGCTAACTCACTGCCGCCAGAAACTCGGCCGGCTCCACCACGCGCATGTGCCACTCCGTCTGCAAACGCTGCACCAAATCGGCATCGTCGAGCAGGTCGCCATCGGTGGTCACGATGTAATCGGCGTGGGCGGCAATGGCGGTGGCGATCACCATGTCATCTTTTGGATCGCGACAGCGGGGAAAGTCGGTGGCGGGACTAACGAATACAGCGCGTGATAGCAACAGCGCCTTGAACATCTGACCACGTTCGACCGATAAGAAACGCTGCGTTTTCTTGCGTGGGAGAACGTCCTCAAATTCCGCCAGCAGGGGCCGAGACATCGCCAGCACAAATCGGCGGTCCTGCCAGGCAGCAAACAGCGGCGACCGTTGATAGGCCGCCGCTAATCTCAGCAGATGATTCGTGTCGATCACCGCGATCAGGGCCGTTTTTCAGCCAACTCGGCGCGCACTTCGTGAACCAGCGCATCGAGTTCTGCATCGCTGATCGTGTCGATGTCCACTTCAGCCGGATGCCCGGCGGCCCGCTCGGCCAGTTCGTCAAACGGCTTGCGCCACTCATCCAACGGCATCGACTGCAAGCGCTGCGTTTGTTCCTCGACCGACAACGGCTGCGGCTCGGCCACCACCACAATCACCTGCGCGCCTTCCGGCAAACGGACATCGCGCAGCCGAATCTCCCCGTTGTGAACCACGCCCTGATAACTGGTTAAAGTCAGCATCTTCATCACCTCGCTACCCAAATTATACCATCCGTGTCATCACGCACCATGCTTTCTCTCCTCATTGATCATTGCTCATTGATCATTGATCATTTATAATCCGCCCATGACCATCTTCACCGCCCTCCTCCGCACGATGCGGCCCAAACAATGGCTCACCAAGAACATCTTCATCTTCGCCGCCGTCGTCTTTGATTCCAAACTCTTTGTGCCCGGCCCGTTCTTCCAGACGCCGCTGGGCAAGACCGTCATCGGCTTTGGGCTGCTCTGCCTCATCTCCAGCACGATCTACATCATCAATGACATCGCCGATGTGGAGGCCGATCGGCAGCACCCCAAGAAAAGATTCCGGCCCATCCCGGCCGGTCAGCTGCCCATCCCGATTGCGGTGGGCGCGGCCATTGCGATCGGCTTGTTCACGCTCGGCGCTTCGTTCGCGCTGGATACCACCTTCGGCTGGATCATCGTCCTCTACGCGGTGCTCAATCTGGCCTACTCGTTCAAACTCAAGCACGTCGTCATCATCGATGTATTGATCGTGGCGGCGGGCTTTGTGCTGCGCGTGGCCGCGGGCGTGCCGCTGGTCGATGTCGTGCGCTTCTCGCCGTGGTTGTACATGTGCATGGCCCTGCTCGCTTTATTCCTGGGCTTCAGCAAACGCCGGCAGGAATTGATCCTGCTGGAAGGCAACGCCATCCACTCGCGCGCCATTCTGGAAGAATACAATCTGGAATTTGTGGACAGCATGCAGAACGTCATCATGGCCTGCACCATCATCGCCTATTCGCTGTACACCTTTCTGGCCGAGGGCCTGCCCGCCAACCACACCATGATGCTGACGATTCCGTTTGTGCTGTATGGCATCTTCCGCTATCTGTATCTGGTACACGTGCGCGGCGAGATCGCACCGCCCGATGAAGTAGCGTTGAAAGATCGACCCTTGCAGATCGACGGCGCGTTGTGGGCGTTGTCCGTCATCGTCATTTTGTACGTGCTGCCAAAGTAGGGGCGAGGCATTCGCCCAAGATTTCATTTTGACCAAAGTGCCGGGTCGGGCAACGACTGTCGATCAACCGTGATCAGGAAGCGAATGCCTCGCCCCTACAAAAGGATTAATCCCATGTCCACCCTGCTCATTCACCACATCCAGAACTTGATCACCATGAATGCCGATCGGCAGCAGTTGGCCGATGGCGCGATCTTCGTGCGCGACAACTTCATCGAATACGTCGGCCCGACCGTTGATCTGCCGCCCGATCGAGCCGCGCAGGCCGATCGGGTGATGGACGCCCGTGAGATGATCGTGCTGCCGGGTCTGGTCAACACGCATCATCATCTCTATCAAACGCTCACGCGCTGCATCGCCGTCGATTCGGGCTTGTTCAACTGGCTCAAGACGCTGTATCCCATCTGGGCGCGCATGGATGGCGAGGCGGTGTACGCCAGCGCGCTGACGGGCATGGCCGAGTTAATCTTGAGCGGCTGCACCACGTCGAGCGATCACCTGTATCTCTTCCCCAACGGCGCGCGCCTCGACGATGAGATTCGCGCTGCGTTAGAGATCGGTCTGCGCTTTCACGCCGCGCGCGGCTCGATGTCGCTGGGCGAAAGCAAAGGCGGTCTGCCGCCCGATAGTGTCGTGGAAAGCGAAGACGCCATCCTCAAGGACAGCGTACGCGTGATCGAAACGTTTCACGATCCCAAACCGGGCGCGCTGATCCGGGTGGTGATCGCGCCCTGCTCGCCCTTCTCGGTAACGCAGGACCTCATGCGCGAGGCGGCGGCTCTGGCCCGACAATACAAGGTACAATTACACACACACTTGGCCGAGACCTTCGACGAAGACGATTTCTGCCAGCAGATGTTCGGCGTGCTGCCCGTGGAATATGCCGAGCAGGTAAATTGGCTGGGCGATGATGTGTGGTATGCGCACAGCGTCCATGTGCGGCCGCAAGACATCGAATTGATGGCGCGCACGCAGACCGGCGTTGCCCACTGCCCCAACAGCAATATGCGGCTCGCCTCCGGCATCGCGCCCATTCGCGCCATGATCGATGCGGGTGTGCCGGTGAGTCTGGGCGTGGATGGTTCTGCCAGCAACGACGGTTCGCACATGCTGGCCGAGGCGCGGCAGGCGATGTTACTGCAACGAGTGATGGGCAATCCGGCGGGATTGACGGGATTGGAAGCGCTGGAATTGGCGACGCTAGGCGGGGCAAAGGTGCTGGGCCGCGACGACATCGGCTCGATCGAACCCGGCAAGTGTGCGGACTTCATCGGCTTCAACACCAACCGCCTGGATTACGCGGGCGCACAGCACGATCTGCAAGCGGCCCTGATGTTCTGCACCCCGCAGCGCGTCGATCTCTCCGTCATCAATGGGCGCATCATCGTAGAAGATGGCGAGTTGACAACCGTCGATGTGCGGCAGGTGATGGAGCGGCACAACAAGATTTCGATGAAGTTGATCAACGGCTGATTTTGATCCACGAATTCACACGAATGATTAGTGAAGATTCGTGTAGATTGGTGGAAGACAAGAGGAGAGAATGGAACTAAGTCAATTTATCAACATCGCGCGAGGTAATGCCCCCGCTGATCTGCTGCTGAAGGGCGGACAGATCGTCAACGTGTTTTCCGGCGAGGTGCACGACGCCGACATCGCCCTTGCCGACGGGAAGATCGTCGGCGTGGGGACGGGCTTCACAGCCAACGAGACGATCGACGTGACAGGCAAGGTCATCGCGCCGGGCTTCCTCGACGCGCACGTCCACATCGAATCGAGCATGGTGCCGCCGCCGGAATTCGCGCGCGCCGTGGTGCCGCGCGGCACCACCACCGTCATCACCGATCCGCACGAGATCGGCAACGTGCTCGGCCTCGACGGCATCCGCTACATGTTCGATGCGGCCAAATACAACCCGCTCAGCATGTTCGTGATGCTGCCCTCGTGCGTGCCCGCCACCGACATGGAAACGTCCGGCGCGACGCTGCGCTCGTATGACATCGAACCGTTCAAAGACAATCCGTGGGTGCTGGGCTTGGCCGAGATGATGAACTATCCCGGCACCATCAACGGCGATCCCGAAGTGCTGGCGAAAATCAGGCTCTTCAAAGACAAGATCATCGACGGGCACGCGCCGGGCCTCACGGGCTTGCCGCTCAACGCCTACGTCGCCGCCGGCATCCGATCGGATCACGAATGCACCACGGTGGCCGAAGCGCGCGAGAAGCTGCGCCTGGGCATGACCATCTTCATTCGTGAAGGAACCACCGCGCACAACCTCGACGCGCTGCTGCCGCTGATCACGCCGGCCACGGCTCCGCGCATCTGCTGGTGTACGGACGATCGGGAACCGGCCGACTTGCTCGATCAGGGCGGCATCGACTACGTGATTCGGCGCGCCATCCGCCAGGGGATCGATCCGGTGACGGCGATCCAGATCGGCACGATCAATCCCGCCAGCTATTACGGCCTGCACGATCGCGGGGCGATCACCCCTGGCCGCCGCGCCGATCTGGTGGTGCTGGATAATCTGCGTAACGTGACGACGAAGATGGTGCTGCGCGGCGGAGTGGTCGTCGCGCAAGACGGACAATTGCTGCCCTTTGAGAAGCCCAAACGCCCCGCGCGCGTGCGCGGCTCGATGAACGTCAACTGGGACAAGATCAGTTTCCGCATCGAGGCCAAGGGCCGCCGCGCCAATATTATCGGCGTGATATCCGATCAGATCGTCACCGAGCACCTCGTCGAAGAACTCACCATCGAGAATGGTGAAGCCGTGCAAGACCCCGGGCTTGATCTCTTGAAGATCGCCGTGATCGATCGGCATGCCAATACGGGCGCTCATATGGTCGGGTTTGTGAAGGGCGTCGGGCTGCGGCAGGGCGCCATCGCCTCGTCCATCGCGCACGATCATCACAACCTGATCGTCATCGGCGCCGACGATGTGTCGATGATGACGGCGGCGCGCGCGGTGGCCAAGACCGGCGGCGGGCTGAGTGTCGCCAACAAGCAAGCCGTGGTGGCGCAGCTGCCGCTACCGATTGCGGGCCTGATGTCCGATCAGCCGATCGAGACGGTGCGCGCCCAGATGGACGAAGTGCTCAACGCTGCGCACAACCTCGGCGCGATCTTGCACGATCCGTTTATGGCGATGTCGTTCCTGGCGTTGGCCGTGATTCCCGCGTTGAAGATTACGGATCAGGGACTGGTGGATGTGGCGAAGTTCCAGAAAGTGCCGCTGTTCGTGGAATAAGGATAACTACTCAGCCGTCATTGCGAGGAGCGCTGTCTGCGACGAAGCAATCTCCAGCACGGCTCGCAATATTCGTTGACTGGCAAGGAGATTGCTTCGCACAAAACGCTCGCAATGACGGTGGCTGAGTAGCTACGAATAAGGATAACAAGTGACGAGTAAGCAGGTTACTCGTTACGTTCTACAGTTGGCAATTGCCTCAAACTCGATTACAATCATGCGCGTCGGTGCAGTTTCAGTCGGGAAGTAATGGTAGAAACGTATGCTAATCCACTGGAGCGTGTTACGATGCCAACAACTGACCAGCGTGTTCGCGGAGTCTTAGTGCGAGTGCGCCGGTCAGTTTTGTTGGGTGCTTTCTGCTAAACAGCAGTGTGTCCCACCCGTGTACTCAGAAAGGAGGCCCAACGCTCATCACCCAGTCACGTCCAATTCGCTTTAGTTCCCCGTATCTCAAATTCTGTTAGGAGGAGTAAGATGTCTAAGAAACTGTGGTCGTTAATCGCTGTACTGTTGGTGTTATCGATGCTGGTCGCCGCGTGCG
>JBGSPW010000004.1:0-8601 GCA_041738395.1 Thermoflexales bacterium | reverse complement strand
GGCTCCATGCCCTTGCCTCCTGGTGCGATGATCACTGGCGATGTGATTTCGATCTTCGCACCAGAAAGCGGCGAGCAAGCAGGGGGTCTACAATATGTTAATGTCCGATGAAATGTAGCCTAATTTGGGCAAAAATTGGGTACGAAGCATTAGGAGATTTCGATCAGGACGAGCCAGTTCTTATAAAGAACGATGCCAGCCGCACGGGCTGCGATGCCCGCGAAACAGGCAGCCTGGGAGCCGCCTCATCTGTCAAAATGAGAATTACCGGAGAAGACCATCAAATGCTTGACAGATTAAGAAGTTGTGCTATCATCTTAAATATATTATCGATAATCGATTATCGATAATCGATATACATCCAATCCTGACGGTACTATAAACGGATGGAGGGTTAACCACATCTAACAAAAAAGTCACGACCCCCTTTGTCGAATCACCCGCCCAATCGTTTAAGTCTCTGCATAAATCTTCCACTGTTGGAGGCAATGAAATGGCTGACCCAAATGAGGTCCTCGGTGCTTTTCTCGGCGATGCAAACTTCCCCATCGAATGGAAAAACGAGGAAGAGAAGAAGCTGTTCTGGTTTTATGACGACAACCACTGCCCCCGTCCCGTTTCCCCGATGTATTGGAGTCTGGATGGTTGGTGGGGACCGACGCTGGACTATATGTACCGCCGTTTTGGCTTTCCCATTGGCAAAGCCTGGATCGGCAAACGGGTCAATGGCTACGTGTACACAGCCATTGTGCCGCGTGAGGCCGAATCGGCGGCGATGTTGGGCCCTTACTATGGCTGGATCATGTCCACCTATGCCAGCAATTTCCTGGATTGGTGGAACAACCGGTATCTGCCCGAAATCGAGCGCAACTTTGAATACCTGGATACTTACCCCACTGAAACGGCCTCTCTGCAGGAGCTGATGTTCCTGTTGGAAGAAGCCATTGACATCCAGGAGCGGCATTTCCGCCTGCACTGGATCCTCAACCTGGCCCAGTTCCAATCTTCCCTGGATTTGCAGGCAGCCGTAGGGGAGGTGGTGGGCAAGGTTGACCCCGCTCTCGTCGGCCGTATTCTGATCTCCATCAAAGACCGCAACTGGGATAGCCTGGAAGCGCTGTGGAAGCTCAAGGAGAAAGTCAAATCAGACCCACAGCTCAAGTCGGTTTTTGATGCCGGCGATACCGCCACAGCGATCATTCCTGAACTGAAAAAGAGCGAAAAGGATCAGGCTTTCCTGGCGGATGTGGAAGCCTACTGCAAGGAATTCGGCGTCAAGCCCTCCATGTACACGCATGAGTACACCAACAAGCTGTGGGTCGAAGATCCGGCCCCGGCCATCGAGAACATCAAGGGCTACCTCGCCGCCGATTACGACTTTCCCGCTGAGTATCAGCGCATGGTGACCGATCACAATGCCGCCATCGAGGAGCTCAAGGCGCTGGTGCCCGACACCGCCACGCCCGAACAACGGGAGAAGCTGAATACCGCCCTGGAACTGGCCACCCGGATGATGCCCCTCACTCCTGACCACCACTTTTACATGGATCAGGGCACCTTTGCCCGGATGCGTCTTGTGCTCATGGCCGTCGGCCGGCGAATGGTCAAGGACGGGTTGTTGCGCACCCCAGACGACATCATGTTCCTGGAATACGATCAACTGCGCGCCTATGTGGGTAACCCCACCGGCTATGATGGACAGGCGATCATCAAAGAGGCCCGCCGTGCTTACGAAAAGGCCCATCATGTCCGCCCGCGCGATTGGGTTGGCACCGTGACCCACTGGTCGATGTACGAAGAGATCTATCACACCCTGTGGGGCTGGCCCGAACGCTGGGAACGCGCCCAGGCAGGTGAAGCGGTCGTCGCAGATCAGGTGAAAGGTCTCCCGGCGGCGGCAGGCATCGCCGAGGGGGTGGCCCGGGTGGTGGTCGGTCCCGAAGAGTTTAACCAGGTCCAGCGCGGCGAAATCCTGGTGTGCGTGATGACCAACCCGGCCTGGGTGGTGCTCTTTAGCAAGATCAAGGGCGCCGTCACCGATGCTGGCGGCGTGTTGAGTCACACCGCCGTCGTGGCCCGCGAGTTTGGCCTGCCGGCCGTGGTCGGCGCGGCTGATGCGACCAGCCGCATCAAGACCGGCGATCGCGTTCGCGTGAACGGCAACACCGGTGTGGTCGAGATTTTGAGTCGCGCATAGATTTCTGGACCAATCAAACGACCTGTCGCAAAGGCAGAAACAAAACTATAATTCAACACGAGAGGAAAATTCCGATGAGCACGCAAGCACCAAAGATCGTACAACGGATTCCTTTGCCCTGGGCGGTTGCGCTGACAGTTGCGGTCGCACTGCCTTTTGGCCTGTTCCTGAACCAGTTCAATCTCCCGCTGTGGGTGTGTTTCATCGTGTGGGCCGAGTACTTCATGCTGGGGGCCAAGCCGGATACCTGGAAAATAGTTTTTCCCTCAATCGCTGCCGGAGGCCTGACGGGCGCTTTGTGGATGGCAACCAGCACTTTGATCACTGGTGCCACAAACGCCCATCCAATCGTCGGGTTGTTGGTGGGCAACTTTATCTGGGTGACGGCCTTGCTTTACTTGATGCCGCGTTCCAAAACGTTGACTACTGGCACCCTGGCGGTGTTCAATGGCCTGGCTCTGTTCCTGGCCGTCTACTTTACGGGCAGCGCGGGCGCGCTGAAATTGGGCCCAATGGATAGCCCCTATTGGGTCATCATCCTGTCCTTCCTGTGGATGGTCGTTTCGGCCTACATTGGGTGGTTCCTGGGCTGGCTGAACATCATTCTGACCTTCCCCAAGGTTGAAGGCTAACAAGGAAAAAACCATGTCGAACAGATTGTTCAAACTGGCAGTTCTGCTTGTGATTGTGGCAATTCTGGCCGGCTGCGCCGCTGCCCCCAGCGCCAGCACATACACCGCTGTCACGGTCAAGAATGCCAGGTCAGGTGAAGAATCTGCCGCTCTGGTGCGTGAGAAAACGCCCGCCGATGTCGTCAGCCAGCACCTCAAGGTACTGAACGCCTGTGATTGGAAAGGTCTGATGGCGCAGTACCCGGATCAAGTGGAAGCCCGTTTTCCGGGTGGAGCGGTCACCAAAGGCCGGCAGGCCATGGGCGACCTGTTTGCCGGGTTTGTATTGACACCCAAGGATGGCGGTCTGTGCGGGATCACCTTCTCGGAAGAGTCGCGCCAGGTTACCAACGGGACGATAGCCTCCCAGTGGGTGGCGAACGCCGACTTTTTGGCGGAACCTTATAGGGGCTCGGACGCCTATATCACCGACGACGGATTGTTGGTGGGCATGGTGTCAACGTTCAATGGCGCCGATCTGAAAATGAAATAGTAAGACAGCATCAAAACCTTGCGAGGGTTCTTCAGATGATCTTCGCAAGGCAAAGCTCTATCTGTAGAACGAAGGATCAGGACGGAGGGGTGACGGCTCCTCCGTCTGATCCCAAGTGGGAAGGCAATTGACAAATGACCATCAGAGGTGGATACGCAGGCCATATCCTGCGGGTAGATCTGACGAGCGGCGTCGTCAAGCGCGAGCCGTTGGATCAGGCGCTGGCGCTGGCCTACATCGGCGGGCGCGGCTTTACTTCACGCCTACAGTACGATCTCATCGCGCCGGGTGCCGACCCGCTTGGACCGGACAACGTCATCATCATCGCGCCGGGGCCGTTGACTGGGACGAGCGCACCCTCATCGGGACGCTTTACACTGGGCGGCCGTTCGCCCTTGACCGGCATCCTGGGAGACGCCAACTCAGGCGGGGTGTGGGGCGCGGTGCTCAAGCGGGCCGGGTATGACCTGCTGATCATTCACGGGCAATCATCCAGTCCCGTCTACCTGGCGATCCAGGACGATAAAGTGGCACTGCGCGACGCGCGGCACGTGTGGGGCGAAGACATGCGCGAGACCCAGCGAATCCTCCAAGAAGAACTGGGCAAAGGTGTGAGCGTGGCAGGTATCGGCCAGGCTGGCGAGAATCTGGTGCGCTTTGCTGCGCTGATCGTTGATGGCGAGCACGCCGCAGGCCGCACCGGCCTGGGGGCTGTGCTTGGCTCCAAACGCTTAAAGGCCATCGCAGTGCAGGGCAGCCATGCGGTACCTTTGCACGATGCAAATCAATTTGCTGACTTGTCGGCCAAATTACTGGAACTCTTAAAGACCGACAAGCGCAGTGGTCAGGAGCTGAAAGAATACGGCACCACTGCTCTGGTTGATCATCATTCGGCCATCGGCATGATGGGGACCCGCAACTGGCAAAGCGGCGTCTTTGAAGGCAAAGAAAAGATCGACGGCGATGCCCTGAATCGCCAGTACCTGGTAAGGGCCACGGGGTGTTACCGTTGCCCCTGCAAATGCGATCGCTACTCGCGCGTGGACGAGGGTGAGTTTGCGGGAACAGAAGTCGGCGGGCCGGAATACAGTACGATCGTATCTTTTGGGCCGAACTGTGGCAACGATAATCTGGCCTCGATCCTGAAGGCGAACGAACTATGCAACCTCTATGGCCTTGACACCATTGAAACCGGCAACATGATTGCCTACGCCATGGAGCTGTACCAACGCGGCATCATCTCACAGGCTGAGGCCGATGGCCTTGACCTGAGCTGGGGCAATTACCGTTCAATCGTGACCTTGATCGATCGGATTACCTTCCGGCAGGGGTTTGGCGATTTGCTGGCCAACGGTATTGTCTCCGCTTACCAGGAGATTGGGCGCAACTCCGAACGTTATGCCGTCCACGTGAAAGGTATGACGCCGCCTCCGCCCGACGCGCGCGCCCTGAAAGTGTACAACTTCCGTTATGCAGTTTCTCCCAGAGGCGCCGACCATCTCCGTATCTCTGCCCCCGGCGCTTATGGACTGGACTTGCTCCCGATTCCCGAAGCTGCCGCCAAAATGATGTTTTGGGAGAACATCGTGACGATTCCGGATATGATGGGCCTGTGCAAATTCCCTTACTCCTACTATGCCGAGACCGTTGAATTGACTATCAGTAAGGTGCTAGAAACTATACCGGCACTTTACTCCGCGGCCACCGGTCACAAAATTACCGGCGATGATTTAATGCTGGCTGCGGAACGGTTGAACAACCTGGAACGGGCCCATAACGTGCGCCTGGGTAAGACCGCCAAACACGACACCCTGCCGCCTCGCTTCACTGAAGACCCCATGCCAGAAGGCCCGGCTCAAGGAAAGGTTCACGATATTTTAGAGCCCCTGAAGGAAGCGTGGTACAAGGTTCACGACTGGCAACCAAACGGCATTCCGCGGCGTGAAAAATTAGAAGCCCTGGGGCTGGCCGATGTGGCCGATGACCTGTCACAACGACAAATCATTTGACACCGAGGAGGTAACAATCAATCATGACTCAGATTATTGACCTCAGCATGGAAGTGAGCGGCGATATGGTGGTGTTTCCGCGCGTGGCACGCCCGATCATGGCGATGCTGGAAAGCTGGGAAGAGTTTGCCACCAACATTGGGGCCGCTCAGTACGGCACGACATGGCTGACGGCGCACTATGTTGTCGTGTTGGGCGATCATGTGGGCACCCACGTGGACAGCCTCAAGCATATGCGCAAAGACGCACCCGGCCCGGATGGCATTCCGTTGGAGTACTGTTATGGTGATGGCGTGGTGCTTGACTTCAGCTCCAAGCCCATCGGCTATGGGATTACCCCCGACGATTTGAAAGCCGAGCTGGCCCGCATCGGCTACGCGCTCAAGCCGCTTGACATCGTTCTCATCAAGACGGGCGCAGCGCGTTATAATACTGAGACACGCTACCTCACCGAGCACTGCGGCATGATGGGCGAAGCGACCGAATGGTTGATTGATCAGGGCATCAAGATGATGGGCATCGACGCGCCCACGTGGGACCGACCGGTCAAATCCATGTTCGAAACCAAGGAATTCTGGCCCAGCCATCAGGTGATGATGAAGCGCGAGTACTATCATCTGGAGAATATCGCGAACCTCGACGCGCTTCCGAGGCCGTTCGGGTTCAAGGTGTCGGTATTTCCGATCAAGTGGAAAGGTACGACAGCAGCGCCGGTTCGCGCCGTGGCGATTCTGGAAGAATGAAAGTTCACGTCAATCTCTTTTCGATTTTGCGCGATTGTCTTCCGCCCGGAGCCACGCGCGGCGAAGCAACGGTCGAGTTATCCGAGGGCGCGCGCTTGGTGGACTTGATCGTTCACCTGGGAATTGACCGGCGGCTGAGACGACCGGCGCAATCACTCAGTGTCGGTGCCGGTTGGCAAGTGCTCGTCAACGGGCAGTTTGAGTCGGAGATGGGCCGTGCACTGGCGGACGGAGATCAGGTACAAATCTTTCCGCCTGTCGCGGGCGGATAGCTGTATTTTCACCACCACAACACAAGGACAACCCGTATGGAATCATTGGATGTTTATCGGAACATGTATCATTTGGACGGCAAGGTGGCCGTGGTCGCCGGCGGCGCGGGCGGGATTGGCAGCGCCATCTGCACGGGGCTGGCAGCTTTTGGCGCGCAGGTCGTGGTAGCCGATGTGGATGCCGACAAAGCCGCGGGTCTGGCGAGCGAGCTCGTTGCGGCGGGCGGTCGGGCGCAGGGACTCCGGCTGGATGCGACCAACGTCACCCAGATGCAAGAAGCGATGAACGGGCTGGCCGACCAGTTGGGCCGAGTCGATGTGTTGGTCAACTGCGTGGGCACGCATAAAGAAGCGCCCGCGGAAGATTACACGGAACAAGATTGGGATCGCGTGCTGGACATCAACCTCAAAGCAGCCTTCTTTCTTTCACAGGCGGTCGCCAAAGTGCAAATTCCGCGCGGCGGCGGCGGCAAGCACATCCACATCACGTCCGTGCGGAGCCAGCTCGGCATCAAGCGCGGCTATATCGCCTACACGTCGAGCAAGGGCGGCATGAATCTGATGATCAAACAACTGGCTTCCGAGTGGGCCAAGTACCAGATCACGGTCAACGGGATCGCGCCCACGTTCACGCGTACCGAGTTGGTCAAAGGCTATCTGGAAGACCCGGACTTTTTCAACCCGCTCGTGGCGCGCATCCCGCTGGGGCGCATCTGTGAGCCGAGCGACCTGGCAGGTCTGGCGATCTATCTGGCCGCGCCGGCCTCAGACTTCATCACCGGACAGATCATTTTTGCCGATGGTGGCGTGACGGCGTGCCAATAATGATGAAGGTGGACTATATGCAGAACACAAACTGTGCCTGGTTCAACGAAATCTCGCGCGAGGATGTGCCGCTGGCTGGCGGCAAGGGTGCTAACCTGGGCGACATGGCGCAAGCCGGCCTGCCCATCCCACCAGGCTATGTCATCTGCCCGCCGGCCTATCGCCAGATGCTGGAATGCTGCGGCCTGGACGGTCAGATCAATGAATGGATGCACAAGATCGACCGGAACAACTTTGCTCACCTGCAAACCATCGAGCGGGAAGCGCGGCGGCTTGTAGAGGAAGCGCCCTTCGCTGAAGACCTGCGCGTACAAGTGCTCGAATCGTATCGCGCGCTGGGCGACAATGTCCCCGTGGCGGTGCGGTCGAGCGCAACAGCAGAAGACTGCGCCGGAGCCAGCTTCGCCGGTCAGCAAGAGACGTTCCTAAATGTTGTCGGCGAAGAAGGACTGCTCAAAGCGATCAAACGCTGCTGGTCTTCGCTCTATACCCCGCAGGCCATGTTCTATCGCGCCCAGCACGGCTTTGACAGTTGCACGGTCTCGATGGGCGTCGTCGTCCAAAAACTGATCAACTCGGAAAAATCCGGCGTGATCTTTACCGTTGACCCGGTGTTTCGCAATCATTTCCAGATGATCGTTGAAGCGGTATGGGGCCTGGGCGAAGGGATCGTCTCCGGCGCGATCACGCCTGACCACTACCTGGTCGACCGCGAGACGTACGAGATAGTCAGCGAGTTTATGCCTCCCAAGCAAATCATGATTGTCAAGAATGGA
This sequence comes from Thermoflexales bacterium, assembly GCA_041738395.1. GTDB lineage: Bacteria > Chloroflexota > Anaerolineae > Fen-1058 > Fen-1058 > Fen-1058. Next base: position 615 of record JBGSPW010000004.1, on the reverse strand, counting down.
GCGGCTGGCATCCAGCAGGTAGCCGTGCCGGCGGAACGCGCCACCCAACCTGTGCTGACCCCGGACGAATTGCGGCGGTTGGTTGATCTGGGCAACAAGGTCGAGCGCCATTTTGGCAACCCGCAGGACATCGAGTGGGGCATTGAGGCCGGAGAGATTTACCTGTTGCAGAGCCGGCCCATCACCAGTTTGTAAGGAGCCATGATGCTACAACTTTCGGAAGAGTTTTCTTCAGGCGCGGCGCATTTGCGAGTGGACGTGCATGGCTCGCAGCCGATGGAACACCTGTTGGATGATATGACTTTCATGAACTATCGCCTGGCCAACGTCGTCATCGAATCCCAGATCACGCGCCCCGCGCCCGGCATGGTCTGGCAGCAAGACACCGCCGAAAAGAACGTTCGCTACATCGATGGTGTATTGACCTTGACCGGCGGCTGGTTTGAAGGCGAGATACAACGCATCGTCGTGGCTATGTTGGCCCTGAAGATGGAAGAGATCGGGTTGCATCCATTCCATGCCTCAGCGGTGCGCTATCGCGATCGATCGATCATGTTCATGGGTGGGGAAGCCAATCATGGCAAGACCATGTCGCAGATCGAAGGCTGCCGGCGC
>JBGSPW010000003.1:0-39269 GCA_041738395.1 Thermoflexales bacterium | reverse complement strand
CGCACCGGCGGCCGCGCCGACACAAGCACCGGCCGCTGCGCCGACGCAAGCTCCCGCTGCTGCGCCGACACAGCCGCCTGCCGTCGAGCCGACAAAGGCACCTGAGCAACCCGTGGCTGCCGGTGAAGTCACCGTCGGCTTGATGACGGATGATTCGGGTTCGCTGGCCATTTATGGCCCGATGTTGGAGCGCGGCTGGGAACTCGGGCTTGAATATGCGACGAATGGCACCGGCATCGCCGGCGGCAAACAGATCAAGACGGTGCTCAAGGATACGGCCAGCAATCCTGAAACGGGTGTGACGCTGGCGCGCGAAGCGATTGAAAAAGACGGCGCGAAAATTCTGGTGGGTTCGCCAAGCTCGAGCGTGGCGCTAGCCGTGTCCGGCGTGGCGTCGGCCACCAAGACGATCTACATCGGCGCACCGGCGGCCTCGCCCGATCTGACGGGCAAGGCTTTCAACGTCTACACTTTCCGCGCAGGCCGCACCAGTGTGCAAGACGCGTTGACGATGGGCGCGGCGCTCGTCGGGTTAGGTGATACGTTCGTGCAGATCGCGCCGGACAACGCCTTCGGGCGCGGTTCGGCGGCGGGCTTCTATGCGGTCATCCAGGGTGCGGGTGGCAAGTTCGTCACCAACGATACCGCGGAAGGCGCGGGCACGATCTTCGTTCCGCTAGAGACGACGGACTTCACACCGTATCTCAATCAAGTGCTCGACGCCGACGCCAAAGTGCTGGTCGTGACGTGGGCGGGCACCGGCTTTGTGCCGCTGTTCCAGCAGATGCAGCAGTTGGGCATCATGGATAAGATGGTGGTCGGCACGGGCATGGGCGACAATCAGACGATGGCCGCCGGCTACGCGGATGCGATTGGCTCGGTGGGCGTCAGCGTGTATCATTACTCGCTGTTCGATAACGAAGTCAACAAGTGGCTGGTTGAAAAGCACAAGGCCAAATACAGCACTCCGCCCGATCTGTTCACCGAAAGCGGCTTCAACGCGGCGATCATGGTGGTGAAGGCGCTCGAAGCCACGCAGGGTGATCCGTCAGCGGATGCGCTGATCAAAGTCTTGGAAGGCCTGAAGTTCGACGGCCCGAAGGGCGAATACATCGTGCGGCCGGAAGATCACGTCGTGTTGCAGCCGATGACGCTGGTGAAACTCGTCAACACGAAAGACCCGGATTTCAAGTTCTTTGAGTTGGTCAAGGCGTTCAAGCCGGAAGAGACGGCGCCACCGTGCGCGGTGCCGGCCGAACTCGGTCGCTGCAAGTAAGCCTAAGCCTCACCCCCTGGCCCCTCTCCCGTCCCGCATCCTGAGCGACGCGCAGCATAGTCGAAGGACGGGAGAGGGGAGAAAAACTATGCCCGACTTCATTCTGGAAGCGCGCGATCTAGCCAAATACTTCGGCGGGCTGCACGCCGTCGATGGAGTAGACCTGCAGATTCAGGCCGGTTCGCTCCATTCGATCATCGGCCCCAACGGCGCAGGCAAGACGACGCTGTTCAATTTGCTCAGCGGCTACCTGAAGCCGACTCACGGTCACGTGTTGCTGCGGGGCCGTGATGTCACGCGCGTGCCGGTCCATCGCGTGGCGCATCTGGGCTTGGGGCGATCGTTCCAGATCACCAATGTCTTTCCGAATTTGACGGTGCTGGAGAACGTCCGCCTGGCGGCCCAGGCGATCGGGCATGATAACCTGAAAATGTGGAAGGCGAGTGAACGGCTGCGCCCCTATCTCGAGCGAGCCTATGCGGCGATTGAACAGGTCGGCCTCAAGGGCAAAGAAGCCGTGTTGGCCTCAGCACTGCCGCATGGGGACAAGCGCAAACTCGAACTGGCGATCATTCTGGCATCCGATCCGCAGATTCTGTTGCTCGACGAACCCACCGCCGGCATGGCGTCCGAGCAAGTGCCGCACCTGATGGAGATCATTTACACGATTCGCGCGCAGAGTGGCAAAACGATTGTGCTGGTCGAGCATAACATGAACATCGTCATGCGCGTGTCCGATCGGATCACGGTGATGCATCAAGGCCGGGTGTTGGCCGAAGGCACGCCGAGGGACATCGCCGCGAACGAAGCGGTGCAGGCGGCCTACCTCGGCGAGTCGGCCAAAGCGGCTCAAGAAACGGCGAAGCGTGGTGCGTGATGCGTGGTGCGTGAACCCGTTTTTCACGCATCACGCAATACGCACCACGCAACTCGATTGAACTCATGTCATCCAACGATCTTCTACAAGTCGAATCCATTCACACTTTCATCGGCCAGTTCCACATTTTGGAAGGCGTGTCGTTGAGCGTGCCGCGCGGCAGCATCACGGCACTGCTGGGCCGCAACGGCGCGGGCAAGACGACGACGCTCAAATCGATCATCGGGCTGCTGGCGCCGCGCGAAGGCCGCGTGCTGTTCGGCGGGCAGGCGATCAACGGCCGTCCAGCCTATGAGATTGCCTCGCTGGGGATCGGCTACGTGCCGGAACATCGCGCGGTGTTCCGTGATTTGACGGTCGAAGAAAACCTGAAAATCGCCGAGCGGCGCAAGGGCGAGTTGGCCCGCCGCTCCGATCTCATCTTTGATCTCTTTCCCGATCTCAAGCGCTTTTACAAACTGCCGGGCGGGCAGCTCTCGGGCGGGCAGCAGCAGATGTTGTCGATCGCCCGCGCGCTGGTGCCGGAGAATCAACTGTTGTTGATCGACGAACCGAGCGAAGGGTTGGCGCCGGTGATCATCGAAGGGATCGTGCTGGCGCTGCGGAGACTGGCGGCGCACACGACCGTGCTGCTGGTTGAGCAGAACTTCAAGATGGCGTCTGATCTGGCCGATCAGTACTTCATCCTGGACGATGGGCAAACGGTGAGCGCCGGACGCATGATCGATCTCGTCAACGATGCCGCTCTGATTAACAAATACCTGGGCGTGGCCTGATGAATTTTCTTCGCCGCAATCAAACTGTTCTGGTAACGCTCGCGGTCCTGGCCGCGCTCGTGGTCTTAATGGCAAGCCGGTACGAGCCAAAGGTCGCGGCCAGTATTTTACTGTCGGGCTTGACCCTCGGCTCGCTGTATTTCCTAGTTGCCAGCGGTTTGTCGCTGATCTTCGGCCTGATGGATGTGCTGAATTTTGCCCAGGGACTGCTGTTCATGATGGGCGCCTACGTGGGTTACACCATGTACGCCAATCCGCGTATGTTGTTGAACACGCTGCCCCTGGCGCTGGCCCTGGCCGGCGGAGCAATCATCGGCTCGACGTTAGCCAAACTGATGTGGAAACGCAGCGGCACGCTCTCAGCCCCGATCGAGCGGGTCATCATCGTCGGATTGTGGATCGGCGCGATCATTCTGTCGATCATCGGTCTGGGCGGATTTGATCTGATTGCGCTGGCATCCAGTTCGGCGACCGTAGCCGGCGGCGCCATCGCGACTGCGCAGGCACAGGCCTCCGATAGCGTGTTTTTCGGCCGGCTGATCGCGTTATCCCTCGCGGGGTTGTTCTTCGGAGCGGCGATCTATTCGCGCCGGGATCGCCACGCCATCGAGCGGCCGGGAACCCAGCGGCAGCAGCGCAATCTCATCTTCGCTATCGTCTTCATCCTGCTCGCGTTGGCGCTGACGCCGCTGCGTCTGGCCGGCGAACAATTCATCTTGAGCTTGTCATCCGACGTGCGGTTTGTGCTGGCGCTGATCGCGGGCGCGTTAACGGGCGCGGCGCTCGGCGCATTGATCGAATGGGGCTTGATTCGTCCGTTGTATGCGCGTCCGATCTATCAGGTGCTGGTGACGTTGGGGCTGGTGTATGTGGGCACAGAAGTCGTCAAGAGCATCTGGGGCCCGGCGGGCTTCTACATGGACATCCCCACGCTGTTCAATAGCGGCAGCAAGAGTTGTCCTTCACCTGATTTGATCTCATGGCTCAGCGATCACTGCGCCTCGATCGATGTGTTGGGTAGACCGTTCCCGAGTTACCGGATATTCATTATTTTTCTCGGTGGGGCCGTGTTCATCGGCGTAGCGGTGTTGCTGCGGCGCACGCGGTTGGGCATGACGATTCGCGCCGGGGTGCAAGACAGTGACATGGTGCAGGCGTTGGGCATCAACGTGCGGCGCGTCTTCACGGCCGTCTTTGCGCTGGGAGCCGCACTGGCCGCCCTGGGCGGTGTGGCGGCAGCACCCTTCATCGGCGTGAATCTAGGCGTCGGGCAAGAGCTGCTGATTCAGGGTTTCATTGCGGTCGTGATCGGCGGCATGGGCAGTTATCCGGGCGCGGCGATGGGCGCGCTGATCGTCGGCATGGCACGAGCCTTCGGCGATCAGTTTGTGCTGGCGGGGATTCAACTGCCGGGCTTAGCTGAGCCGATCAAGTTTTCACCCTCCATCGCGCGCGCGTCGACGGTGCTGATCATGGCGTTGGTCTTGTTGATTCGACCGACCGGCTTGTTTGGGAAGAAAGAATGAACGTGAAAAGTGATGAGTGAAAAGTGAACTCATTCATCACTTTTCACTCATTACTCGTCACTCATTATGACCTTCATCAAGCGTAACTCAATTTTTTTCATCACACTATTGGCGTTCATCGCCTTTCCGTTCGTCCTGTCAATATTGACGGGCGAGCCGATCGATGCGGGCACACCGAAGTTCTGGCAGGGCATGCTGGTGCAGGTCTTCATCTGGGCCGTGTTTGCCATGAGCTACGATCTACTCATGGGCTATACCGGCATTTTGTCGTTTGGACACGCTATGTTTTTTGGCACGGGCGCGTACGTGACCGCGATGCTGCTGAAGCACGTGGGTTGGCCGTTGTGGCAAGTGCTGGCGGTCGTGATCGCCGTCGCCATCGTGCAGAGTGTGATCATCGGCGTGTTGTCGCTGCGTGTGCGCGGCGTCTACTTTGCCATGGTAACGCTGGCATTCGCGCAGATGTTTTTTATCCTGGCGGAAGCCACGGACTTCCGCCAGTGGACGGGCGCGGAAGACGGCCTGCACAGCGTCCCCGTGCCTGCATGGATGAGCCCCACGGATGAACGCCTGCGCTTCTACTTCATTACACTGGCGTTTTGCGTGGCCGCTTATCTGATCCTGCGGCGCGTCGTCGATTCGCCCACCGGTCGGGTGCTGGTGGCGATTCGCGAGAACGAGCCGCGTGCCCAGATGATCGGCTACAACACCTTCGTGTTCAAATTGATTGCGGTGACACTGTCGGGCGTGATGGCGGCCTTGGCCGGATCGATGAACGCGATGTGGAACATGAATGCCAACCCCGGCATGTTAAGCCTCACCACGACGATCAACGCGCTGCTGATGACCATCATCGGCGGGGCGGGAACCTTGATCGGACCCATGTTGGGCGCGGGCGTTTTTCAGCTCATGGGTTATTTCCTCAACATCTGGTTTGGGCCGCGCTGGCCGTTGATCTTCGGCATCGTCTTCATCTTGATCGTGCTGTTCTTCCCCTACGGCATTGTCGGCACGTGGCGTCGACGCGGTTCGGCGTGGAAAACTGTCTGGCAGGAACGCTGGCGCCGTGCACGGGCAGTTAGCCGTGCAGGCTAAGGTGCTCGGTTATCGCCACTCGTCCATACCATCGCTGGCTATTCTCGTTGCGAATATGATTGTCGGGCGGCGTGATGCCATGGCGAGTTTCGACGCCGCTGGCAACGGCCGCGTCGCGCGTGGAGCCGGTGCCGCCTCGGGACGCACACGTCGTCGGTCATTGTCCTGCTCGCCGCGTTGGCGATCGTCCTCTCGCAGATGTGGCATCCGCTGATCTGAAAATGCTCACAGCCCTCGTCCCGAGGGCGTTCCCCGGGGACGGTGCGCGAGCGCGGAGCGTTTTCAGGCTTGGTAGTGAACGCAGTTCATGGAATCTGTTTTGAAATTTGGGCAGGCAGATAATGTCAGTGCAGCAAAAGACCTCGCAAGTTTGGATGCTTGCGAGGTCTGTGTATTTTTACAATGCTTTTTGCGTGGCGCGGCGATCAGGATAGATGTCAGCCACTCACTTTCCTCATGATAAGAATTCGTTCAAATTTAGTTGTTTGGGTTCGCCGCCGAGAGCGCCGTTCATCTGGTATGCGATCATCGTAGATCAATTCAGTTGTCAATTGTCGTTGAGTTACTTCTGCTGCTAGTTCTCCAAGAATTTCTGCTGTACGGTGTGTCTTTCCGTCTTTTTCAACATCTCCTAATACGAGTACACAATGACCGCCCGGCTTGAGAACACGCGACATTTCTTTCAGGCATGCCGCCATTTGCTCAAGATAGACTTTGCTGTTAGCAGTTAGAGAAGCATCAAGCTGCTTCCAGTCTTCGCAGCCCAAGAACCATAATCGCAATCGGTTATCGCGCGCATAGTCAAGCGCGCCAAAATAGGGCGGGCTAGAAATAACAGCATCGACGACTTCATGTTCAATGGGTAAATTCATTGCGTTAGTTTGCCAAACTTCATATTCGCGTTGTCCCCATTTTTGAGGAAGGAAAGATCGTCGGTAAGCTCTCTTTACCTTCGCCAATAATCGTGAACGCAGATCGCGATAGGCATACATTTTTGGAAAATGATCAGGAGGATACTTAGCTTTGCGCAAATAAGGAACAAGATGGCTGGCTGGATACGACAAGAAGCCAGGGCGAACATGGTGCAAAATTCCTAACAGACACGAGATGAGGAAATGATCCTCCTGTTGTCTAAGTATTTGAAAAGCAAGAATTATCTCGCGTAGAGTAGCTGGATCATAAAATTCACGCACCCATTCAGGAACAAAACTAATATCCACCTTGGGGGCATCGCGCTCAACCAGATCAGCCAGATTCTTCGCACGTTGAATGGCAACGGATTCCTGCCCAGGCGTTTCTAACTTTCCGCGAGTAAGTGCATACGCATAGGGACTCAGATCATTTGCCCATGCTTTTCGTCCAGCCAATACAGCTTCAAGAGGCACTACACCGGAACCAGAGAAAGGATCGAGAACAATGCCACCATCAGGGGAATACAATTTTATCAGAATCCTAGCCATACCCGACTTCATTTTGCCGACATATGGCGAGAGTTGTTGCAGAGTGCTCTCACGGCCGTTGAAAGAACCATGCCAAAGCTGCGCATCCAGCTGATCAGGCTTTTCATCCTCAAAGAGATAAAGTTGTTGTGCTTCTTTTACCTTCTGTGTCACGACCTGCACTCCTAACTCTTCCATGGGCGAGCTTTGCCTTGATCAACAATATCACCGTGATGAGTGATTTCGATAGTATGTTGCATCTTACCATTGTTCAAACTGATGATTCTGACATGAACTTCCCAGATATGCATAGTCCTCATTTCAAGCGGCACATCAAATAAATCTAAAATCAGACTGGGCAGCTTCAGCATATCGAGCGTATGCACTGGCGGTTCTGGATCTTCCACTGAAGGAATACGTTGTGGAAAAAGAAATATATCGGGCGCAGTTCGTAATCCAACTTCTTCCTCATGTCCTGCATACTTCGGGCATGGCCTCGCTCGTGTTCCACACAGCACGTCTTTGAAAAACAGAACATCGACCAGCTTGCGACGCTTCACCAATTCATTGACTAATCGATTGACAATAGAATGTGCGCCATGCGCGGGTTGATTAATAATTGCTCCATCGAGATGACACCACACACCAAATTCTTTGGCCCACATGGGGCGATCAGAAATATTGATACTGTTACCTTCTCCGCCCTTCACTTCTAGCGCCGCAAAATAATTGGGCTCTTGCTCGATTTCAATGGTGAAATCGTATCGCCCGCTGCTGCTTGTTTGCTCATACTTCGCAATCCGACCCCGTTGCAGCAAATTCTCTAGTACGTCTCTCACCAGTCCTTCGCGTCCTGTAGTCGACGAAGCGATAAAGCTACCCCGTATACTCTCGACAGCCGAACGGAAGACCAGGCCACTTTTATAATCAACCGGCTGAATAGCGTGTTGCAACAACACATCAGGATGCAATACATCCATGTTTGAAAGCAAATCAATTGTAGGCCGTACTTGTTCGGTTACACGTGATTCATGTTTGCAAGGAAGGATCAAGTTAGGTCTCCTTGTTCAATTGAATGCGGCAAGTATAGCGACATTGAAGGCGCGGGTCAACCACCTCTGCATCCCCCTTGCCATCGGGTGTATACTAAATCTAGCCAGCGGGTTCAGGCCGGAAACTGAGCGGGGGCGGTGTCATGCCGGAAGGCGGTATGGCACCCGATCAATCTTCACGCTCAAGTTTATCCGGTCTGTTTGTTGGCGGTGCGTTGTCCTCGTCGCTTTGCCACATCACAAGCAGGAGGTGTCTGTCCACCTGACATTGCGTCATCCGGTTCCGGCCAGCCCGGACACACTTGACCGGAACTGTTGTCTGCCAGTTGCAAAGGAGCCAACAGATGAAGTCGCACGCACGTTTTGCTGCCGTGACCTTGTGTGGTCTCAGCGTCGTTATCGTTGTCCTGCTCCTGTTGGCAACGCCGGCCACTGTCGGCGCACCAACCAACCTGCTCCCCATCGCCGTCGATGAGATCGCAGCGCCGGCCGCTGAGCCGCCCGTCGTCTTTCTGCACGATCCGGCCTGGCCCCCCTATGCTCAGACCGAGATCACGATCTTTCCCGATCCGCCCATCGCCGGTCAACCTGCTGAAATCTGCGTGTGGGTCGTCAACACCAGCGCCGTGACGCAGACCGTCGCCGTCGATCTGGCCTTCGCCAACTTTGGCATCGGTCTGCCCTTTATGCCCATCGGCAGCCGCACTATCCCCATTTCGCCGGGGCGCGTGACCAAGGTCTGCCTGCACTGGATTCCGCCGGAAGTGGGTCACTGGTGCCTGCAAGCGGTGCTGCATCAGGATAATTCCCCCGATCAGATCAGCCAGCGCAACATCGACATCTGGGAGACCTTGCAACCCGGCGTGCCTGCCTATACCGAATTCCAGGTCATGAACCCGCTCACCGAGCCGGTGCCCATTTACCTGGAATTGAAGCCTAATCCCAACCGAGCGGACTGGGAGATGAGCCTGTTTCCGCTGGATCTTGGCGCCTTGCCGCCGGGCCAGCCGCTGTGGGCGACGCTGGTGGTGACACCACCCCTCGGCGCGAAATTGGGCACGCGCGATGTGATCGCGGATGTCGAAGCGATCGCTCTGACCGGGCAAGGGCCACAGTTGATCGGCGGCTTCCGCAAGCTGGACTGGCCGTCCGTGATTTTGCACCGGGCACGCGACCCGATCTATGCAGAAAGCGAAATCACGATCGAGCCATATCCGCCGCTGGCCGGTGAGCCGACGCGCATCTGCGTCGAATTGACCAACCAGAGCGACCTGCCTCAGGAAATGGATGTGCTCTTCCAACTTTCCGAACAACTGGGTATCGGCCTGCCCTTCATGCCCATCGACCAACAACGGGTCGTGATCCCGCCGCACAGCACCCTCAAGGTCTGCACGATGTGGATTCCGCCGGAGGCCGGACAGTTCTGCGTCCAGATCATCCTGCGCGATCCGCAGAACCTCTATGTGGATCAGTATAGCCAGCGTAACCTGGATGTGAATGAGGTTCTGCTGCCGGGCGTGGAGGTGCCGTTTGTGTTCCCGGTGCAGAATCCGCATCCGTATGCCACCGTCGTCACGCTGACGGCGCAGCGGGTCGATTCGTTCTTTGACGTATTCGTTGACGTGCCGATCTTCCCGCTGGGGCCGGGCGAGATACGCCCGGTGACGGCGTTCATCACGCGCCGGCCTGGCCTCGTGCCGGAGCCTGGTACGCTGATCGCCGATATCGAAGCGATGTTCGTCGACGAGCAGCAACAGCTCAAGCTGCTCGGCGGCATCCGCAAAGAATTCCATCCACCCATTCCGATCCATCAACCGGGCGATCCACCTTACGCCGAGCGTGAGATCACGATCGAGCCGTATCCGCCGCGCGCGGGTGAACCGACCGAGATCTGCGTGGAACTGCGCAACCCGACGAATGTGACGCAGACGATCGAGGTGGAGTTTGCCATCGCCAACTTCGGCATCGGCCTGCCCTTCACGCCCATTCAAGTGGTGCCGGTCACGCTGCCGCCGCACAGCCTGGTGAAGAAATGTGTGATGTGGGTGCCGCCTTTCGCCGGGCACTTCTGCGTGCAGATCACCTTGATCGATCCGTTCCAGAACTTCCCGCCCGTCAAGAGCCAGCGCAATATGGATGTGGGCGAGGTGTTTGAGCCGGGTCAGTGGACTGAGCCTTTCGTCTTCCCGGTGGGCAACCCATTCGATCGGCCTCTCAACATTGAAGTGGTGTCCATCCCGCATCTGCCCGATTGGCAGATCAACCTCACGCCGACGCTGCTGTTGAATGTGCCGCCGCATGAAGCGCGACCGGTGACGTTGACAGTGCGCCCGCCAGCCGGCATACCGTTCCCCGAAGATGACACGCCGATCGTCGATGTGGAAGCGCACGCCGAGGGCGAGTTGATCGGCGGGTTCCGCAAGATCTATCGGCCGCCGGTGCCCATCCATCAGCCGCGCGATCCGGTCTATGCCGAATCCGAGATTCACATCAATCCTTATCCGCCGCGCGCGGGCCAGCCCACCGAAATCTGCGCGGAGGTTCGCAACCCGACCGATATAACGCAGACCTTCACGGTCACGTTTAGCGTGGCGAACTTCGGCATCGGCCTGCCGTTCCATCCGATCAACACGCGGGCTGTCACACTGCCGCCGCACAGCACGCGCATGGTCTGCGTGATGTGGGTGCCGCCGTTCGCGGGCCACTTCTGCGCGCAGATCACGATCGATCTGCCCGGCCATGGGCCGGTGTGGAGCCAGCGCAATATGGATGTGGGCGAAATCTTCAAGCCGGGACAGCCCTCGACGCTGGTCTTCCCGGTGGGCAATCCCACCACGCAGCCAGCCACCGTAACGCTGGGCCTGGTGCCGCATGTCGAAGGGTGGAACATCGCGCTCTCGCAGGATGTGCTGCCCAACCTCGCGCCGAACGCGGTGCGCCTGGTGACGCTGACCGTGACGCCACCCTTGAATCAGCCATTCCCGGAGCCTGACTCGCCCGTCGTGGATGTAGAAGCCTATATCGGGCGTGATCTGATCGGCGGTTTCCGCAAGCTGTTCCATCCGCCCATCCCGGTGCATCCGCCCAAAGATCCCGTGTATGCCGAATCGGAAATCTTCATCGATCCGTATCCGACGTGGTTGGGTGTGCCGACGACGATCGGGGCGCTGGTCTTCAACCCGACCGATGTGGCGCAGCAAGTAACGGTGACGTTTGGCGTGGCGCACTTCGGCATCGGCCTGCCGTTCAGTACGACGGGCATCCTCTCGCCGACGATGGTGGTCACCATTCCACCGCACGGCCAGGCGCGCGTCCAGACGATTTGGATCGCGCAGGTTCATGGACATGTCTGCGTCCAGATCGAGATCCAATCGGCCGGGCACGAGCCGGTCTATAGCCAGCGCAACATCGACGTGGGCGAGCCGCTCAGTCCCGATCAGCCGCACGCGCGCCTGATCGAAGTGCGCAACCCGAAGAATGAAGTCGTGACGATCACCATGGCGTTGATCAATCATCGCCCTGAATGGCAGGTGTCGATCACGCCGACGTTGTTGACGAATGTCGGGCCAGGTGTGGTACGTGAGGTCACGCTGACGGTCAAGCCGCCCACGTGGGCAGGCCTGACCGACGAACGTCCGATCGCGGATGTGGAAGCCTACATCAACGGCGAGTTGATCGGCGGCATCCGCAAGATTGCCAAACCGCCCGTCCCGCTGCACAAGCCGCAGGATCGTCCGTATGCGGAGAGTGAAATCAGCGTGAATCCGTATCCGGTGCAAGCGGGCCAGCCGGCCACCATCACCACCGAGATCATGAACACGAGCGAAGTGACGCAGACGATCCGTGTCGAATTCGCGGTGGCGAACTTTGGCTTCGGCATCCCGTTCACCAGTACCAACATCGTCCCGACCTATCGGGTGATTACGCTGGGGCCGGGCCTCAGTCAAACCGTCGGCGCGGTGTGGACGCCGCCGAGTGCTGGACACTGGTGTATTCAGATCACGCTGCGCGATCCGAATAATCAATATCCAAATCAGGGTAGCCAGCGTAACGTGGATGTGGAGCGGCGCGACTGGCAGCCGTGCGTGCCGTTCACCAAGGACTTCTGGCTGCAGAACTCGACACCGCAAACCGTGACCGTATCGATCGGCGCGAACGCCATCAACCTGCCGGCCGGCTGGACGTACACGACCAACATCACGCAGACAGTGCTGGGGCCTTATCAAGGCATCACGGTGACGTTGACCATCACGCCGCCGTGCAGACTGGCTGCGCAGTCGTGGCTGACGCCGCAAGGCATGCTGGACACGGGAGGCGCCAGCGGCCCGGCGACGATCGATGTAGAAGGCTATGTCGATGGCGAACTGCTCGGCGGCATCCAGGTGCAGATTGAGGCCGCGGCGGCGCCCGGCCTCCCAACTCTGCTCTCACCAGCCAGCGGCACCGTCACCACGACGCAGGCGATCACCTTGAGTTGGCAAGCGGGCGCAGGAGACGCGCCGACTGGCTACAACGTCGAGCTAGACAACGCTGTCATCACGACCACCAACACGACGTCGGCGACTGTTCTTTCGCTGGGCAGCCACCCGTGGCGGGTGCGCGCCTTTAACGAGCTGGGTTACTCGGCCTGGACAGAAGCTTGGACGATCACAGTGACCTCGGCTCTGCCGGGCGTGCCGATCTTGCTCACGCCGCTTAACGGCGCCGTCACCACGACGCAGGCGATCACCTTGAGTTGGCAAGCGGGCGCAGGCCCAGTGCCTGCCGGTTACAACGTAGAGGTAAACGGCTTAACCATCACGACGTCCAACACTTTCTCGCCCACGTTGTTGGCGGTTGGCGCGTATACTTGGACGGTTAGAGCCTTCAATGCGGCCGGATACTCCAACTGGGCGTCCGCCCGGACGATCCAGGTGATCGAGTATCGCAACTACTTGCCGGTGATCATGCGATAGAACAAGTGAAGAATGAAATAGCGGTTCAGGCTCCCACGCCCGAAGTCTGGCGGTGTGGGAGCCTGAAGTTTCGCGGCGTATCCCACGGGATACTACTGCGCGAGGAGCCGCGCATACGCCGCTTCGCGGGCATGGCGTGAGCGGAGCACAGCGAAGTCGAAGGATGTTCTCGGGAGAGGGGGTTGGGGGGTGAGGAAAGATCATCCATGAAGGGTAAATCCATCCTCGAAATCATCGTCGTCTTTGTGTTGACGTCATTGTTGAGTTGGTGGCTCGGTGCGCAGTTCGCTCAGTCAACGCTCGATCGTGAAGTGCAGCGCTGGCTTAGCGGCGCGATCTTCATCGTGATCTCACTAACCATCATGGCCTTGACGCGGCGTCCGTGGCACGAGTATGGCCTGACGCTAAAGGACTGGCGTGCAAGTTTCGACAGCGGCATGACGGGCTACGTGGCACGCTTCATCCCGGTGGGCGCGGTGTTTGCGCTGGTACTCCTCAAGTTGAATTACACCGATTGGTTCGGCGGCGCGATCCTGTTTGTGGCGGAGATTGCCGGCATCTGGCTGCTGCTGACGATGCTCAAACGACAGGACGCGCAAGATCCGTCGGGCGAGGTGCGCCGATCGAAAGTGAAGAACAACGTCGTCCTGCTCGGCGGATTGTTGCTGCTTCCGATCGGACTCAGCATCGTCACGGGTCGAGCGATGCTGCTGGTAACTTCGACCGTGTTGTGGCAGTTGATCGTGTCGGGCTTCGGGGAAGAGATTCGTTATCGGAGCTACTACCAATCGCGCGTGAATCAAGAGTTTAACAAGCCATATCAGATCATGGGCATCCGCTTTGGGCCGGGCTTGATCGTCTCGTCGATTTTGTTTGGCCTGGCGCATGCCTTCAACACGTTCAATCCGCTGATCGGCCAGTATGCTTTGGCATGGCCGTGGGCATTGTTCACTGTGGCAGGCGGGTTCTTCTTCGGCCTGCTGCGCGAGAAAACCGATGATGTGGTCGCGTGCTCCATCGCGCATGGCGGACTCGACGCGGTGGGCGAGGGACTGGCGATCGTGATGGGGTTGGGGTTGTAACGAATCAGAGCGTTAGCCTGAGTAAGCCCTAATACACAAATGGAATGATCCGCCTAGACGTGCTATAACGCTCCGGCCAGACCTTCGGGTACTGCTCGGCATGCTCCTTTTCCAAAACCTTGATGCGATTGAGGATCACGCCGATCAAGGGAAGCACTAAGGTCAGTCCCAACCACGAGCGGAACATGATCGAAAATCCCAGGCCGTAAAACACGAGACACAGCAGCGCCGGGTAACGAATCCAGCGAAAAGGCCCCTCGTGCAGCAAAACCGGGTTGGCGCAAGCGCGATCACCGTCGCGCCGCACGTGAGTGACCCAGGTGAAGTTGGCCCAGACAGACAGGCTCAGTCCAATCAGATAAATACTCAGCCCCACCCAGCCGAATGGCAAGTTTTCGTTCCAGGCCAGCAGAGTGCGCCGATCGCCATGAGCGGCGAGAAAGAAAATCATCTCGATCATATCGGCATGCAGGTGGAACGGTTCAAACCGCTGGTCTTGTTTAGCCTCCGGCGGCAGGCGATAAACCAACCAGGCATTGATCAGCACCTGCACCAGCGCCACGATCACAAAACTGGTGCGGACCGGACTGGAAAAGAACCCGGCCAGATCGTCCAGTCCCCACCCCAGCAGGGGCAATCCGATTAGAATAAAAGAGCGAACAAAGAACTGCCACACAACGATCCAAGCCCGGTGTTTGAAAACCCTGACGATTGACATGAGTTGGTTCATCCTTTTCTTACAGATTCAATTGAACGGCGGCGCCCGGCCAGCTATTCTCTTGCTATCAGGTGTATACTCAACTTAGCGCGAATAGGTTCAGTGAAATCATAATCAGATTGCCCAGTCAGATCACTCAGTAACTGGCGATACGCACCTGCAGGGCACGCTACACATCAATAACCACAAAAGGCCCCATAAGTCGATTTTGACCTGCGGCTTTTGTATCGTTTCTATTCCGCTTTCTTCACTGCGCTATCTTCGCCGCGCCCCCCTTGCCAGCAGGTGTATACTGAAATTGGAGCGCGATCGTCACCACCACACCCGCTTGAGGCGATGCCGTTCGTCGAGGCGCTGCAAGCCAACTTGCTGTGCGTATTCGATGGCGGCGTGATATTCGTCGAGCGTGATGCGCCGATTGAGTATAGAGACAATGCGTTACTTGTTGTGTCTGATGCTGATCGGGTTGAGCGCCTGCGGAGCGGCGGCCCCTACGCCCACCGCACTACCGTCTACCACTGCGTCCGATCAATATATCGAGGAGCGCGAGCGTATGGTCGACGATCAAATCATCCCGCGCGACATCACCGATCCGATCGTGCTGCAGGCGCTGCGCCGCGTGCCCCGGCACGAATTCGTGCCGCCGGAGTATCTCGATCAATCTTACGCGAACCATCCCCTGCCGATCGGTTACGGGCAGACGATCTCGCAGCCGTTCATCGTGGCCTACATGAGCGAGAACCTGGAATTGCAGCCGGGCGATCGGGTGTTGGAGATCGGAACGGGATCGGGTTATCAGGCGGCGATCCTCGCGGACATGGGAATGAAAGTGTACTCGATCGAGATTGTTCCCGAACTCGCCGCAGAGGCCGAGGCGCGCCTGAAGCGCATGGGCTATGACGTGCAGGTACGCGCCGGCGATGGTTACTACGGTTGGCCGGAAGCCGCGCCATTCGATGCCATCATCGTCACGGCCGCGCCCGATCATATGCCGCAGCCATTGATCGAACAACTGAAACCCGGCGGACGTTTGGTCGTCCCGATCGGACCGGTGGGCGCGATCCAGACTTTGTGGCAGTTCACTGTCGCAGAGGATGGTCAATTGACCGCGCTCAATTTAGGCGATGTGCGCTTTGTGCCGTTCACCAGAAGCGCGCCGAGTCCATAGTCAGTTGGATGCAGAGCGGGCTCCCATGCCCGCTAGGTGACGGCGTGGGAGCCGTCCCTGCTGAGCGACGAGCAGCGCGCAGACGCCGTAGCAGATCGCGCCGCACGCCATGACGAACGCGAAGCCGAACGTCAGCGCCAGCAGCGCCGATCCGATGGCGCTGATCACCGCTGTCGCGCCGTTGATGCCCCACGCCCACGGAATCAACGCGGGCGCGCGTTCTTCGAGATAAGCGATCCCTTTCGGAAACAGCGTCCCCATCAAGAAGCCCAACGGCAGCAGCGCGAGTGCCCCGACGATTACGCGCACTTCGATCGAAGCAAGCAGGATCGTGTTCGTCAACGCGCGCAGCAATGTTGGATACAATGCGATGAGGATCGTCAACCCTACCGCGCCGATCAGCCACGGCACCCGCCGCGAAGCAAGACTCCCCAACCCCGAAGCGATCAACAGCGCGAATAACACCACCGCAAAAGCGATCGTCGATCGGCCGACCAGCAGGATGAAGTATTGTATTAGCGGAATCTCTACGAACAGGAAGCCAATGCCCAGCAGGCCGAAGTAGGCGAGCGTCCACTGCCTCACCCCCGGCCCCTTGCGCGGCCAACCGCGTCCTCGAAGATGCCGGGCGCTTTTTCCGGCACGCGGTGGCCCGTCCGCGGGGACGCGGACTTGGAGCGATTTGGGGCGAGGCATCAGTGGCACAACAATTAACACCACAGCCGCCAGCGCCGAAAAGATCAGCAGCACAATCAACACAAAATACCCCGCTCCGCCGAAGGGCTGCCAGGTCAAACCGAGCGTCGCCACAACCTCCGAAGCCTGTGACCATTTGAAGAAGTGCGAGAAGAAAGGATGATCGTCGGTGGGCGGTGTGAGGTCAAATGCGTAGGATGCGTAGACGCGCGCGGGATCGGTCAGCACTTCTTGTGCCAGACGAGCATAGTTATCGACGGGCAGGACGTTGTAGCGATTGCTTTCACCCGGTTGCAGATCAGGCGCGGTGATGAGATCGAAACGGCGCAGATCGGCAAAGTCACGGATGATGTGCAATTCGTCGGCTGTGAACTCGCCGCGTTTGACGAGCAGCAGCACGGTGGAGTAGCCGCGCAGTGCGACGATCGATCGTGTTGGATCAGCGCCGCTCTGGCGCACGGCCTCAGCGGCCAGAGCGATGAGGCGTGTCTCTTCACTCGGCGGCGTTTGCAGCCAGCGCAGTGACGTCAAGATGCCGCCCGGCTTCAGACGCGCGAGATATTGCTCGAACGCCTCGACGGTGAGGCGATAATCTTCCGCCAGGCTGTACGCGCCTGAAGTGACGGGGCGATAAGGCGCAGTCAATGCCAGATCGATCACGTCGAATTGATCGGCGCTGCGTTCGGCATAGGCGCGCGGTTCATCGACGATGACGTGCGTGCGCGGATCGTCGTAGACCGCAGACGCTGCGGCCAGCGCGAGTTCGTTCGGTTCGACGGCCGTAATCGATCGTGCGCCGTGGGCGCGCGCGACGAACACATCCAATCCGCCGCGCGGTTCGAGGATCAACGCCTCGCCGCCGGGGCGCAACTTAAACGGCAGCGACAGCAGCAGATACGGCACGAAGGCCGCCTGCGCTCGATCGATCAACGGGATGGGCGCGAGATCGTCGCCGTCGAAGGTCAGGCCGTCTTGTTTGGGCGGACTGCCGCGAAAGGTGAAGCTCAAGCCGGGCAGTGAGCGGATGCCCTCGCTCTGCACGTGATCGACACGCGAGGAGGCGTTCCATTTGGTCGAGACGATCTGCGCGCCCGGATAACGCAGCGCCGCGCTGAGGTCTTTGTAGGGCGAGAGGCGCAGCTCAAACCGATCGGGTGGTTGAATGACCCAGTAGGTGAACAGCGCGATCGCGCCGAGGGTGAACGCCGTGAAGATACTGTTGCTTGCTCTGAGACCGCGTCCGCGCGGTCGAAAGCGTGAAGATGTAACGTCCGCGGCGCCAAGCGGGCCACCGGCGCGCTGTGCCGGGTATGGCCGGACGCGGGCTTCGAGCGAAGCGAAGGCGATCGATCTGCGATCGGACGCGAGTTGAAAGTCCAACGCGGCCAGCATGGCGACGAGCGCCGCGAAGATGATCACCCCAACGCCGCCCCACCAACTCAATCCGGCTAACGCCAATAAGCACCCCGCGCCCGATCCGATTAGGTTGGCGGCATAGACGTGATGGGATGCGATCGTCATTGCGAGCGTCCCGCCCAGCGCGCCGCCGCTTTGCGGGAACGGCGTGAGCGGAGCAGCATCGTTTGGCTGCGTAGTCGAAGGACGCGAAGCAATCTCGATGTCAGATGTCGGAGATTGCTTCGTCGCAGAAGACGCTCCTCGCAATGACGGTTGCGCCAACACCGCTCCCGTTACCAGCCCGGCAAAGAAGAACGGCGTGACCAACGCGAAGTACGACAAGGCGAGATACATCACTTGCCGCGCATCCCACGCGATGCTGTATGAATCAAAGGGCACAGCGTTGGAGAGTAAGTAGGCGGCAAGGGTAGTGAGTGACTGTGCGAAGGCGAAGACCGCCCAATAACGCGACTGGGCCAATGTGGGAAAGACAGTGAGGATAGAACCACTGGCACCATAACCCAACAGCGCCAGGCTCACCGCCATGAACGCAAAGTGATAGAACTGTGTGACGGCAAAGATGCGGGTGAGCGCAATCTCGAAGATCAAGGCCGCGGCCGAGGAACAGGCAATGGCGAGGATTAGCCCCAGACGACGAGATGCAGCTGGTGACGTGCTCATACTGATGACGCCCCCTGCGAACATTGTATACTGCGCGTGGGCATAAACTGCGCTTTTTCGTCCGCGAATTCTCGCTAATCTACACGAATTATTTGCGGACATTCGCGTTAATTCGCGGATCAAAGTCTTTCCGAAATTTGTGGCCGTTAGCAGTATAGCATATTGCTTTTCGCCAAAACGGGCATATACTAAATTTGGCGAGGAGGCAACGGCGGGCGATGCAGCCGGCAGGATCTACCGGAGGTGCAGTATGCCAGATGCCTTTGTGCGGGAATCCCTCTTGCAGGAACGAGTCGACAAGAAGGCCCGCTGCAACGTCTGCGCGCGGCGCTGCGTGATCCCGATCGGCGGACAGGGCTGGTGTCGCACGCGCGAGAATCGCTCCGGTCAACTGGTGACGTTGATCTACGGCGCGGTCTCCTCGCAAGCCGCCAACCCGATCGAGAAGAAGCCCCTCTTTCATTTTTATCCCGGCTCGTGGTGCTACACCGTCGGCAGCTGGTCGTGCAACTTTGGCTGTCCGTGGTGCCAGAACTGGGACATCAGCAAAGTGACCCCAGATGGTGGCGAGTACGTTTCGCCGCAGCGCATGATCGAACTCACCGAGCGATCGGGTTGCGAGGGAACGTCCATCTCATTCAATGAGCCGACCCTGTCCTTGGAATGGTCGCTGGATGTCTTTCGCCTGGCGAAGGCGCGCGGCCTTTACAACACCTTTGTGACCAACGGCTACCTGACCCCCGAAGCACTGAACTTGTTGATCGACGCCGGACTCGACGCGATGAATGTCGACCTCAAAGGCGACGCCGCCGGTGTGCGGAAGTACGGCAAAGGCATCGACGTCAATCGCGTGTGGGCTGCGTGCCAACTGGCCCGCGCGCGCGGCGTGCATGTTGAGATCACCACTTTGATCGTACCGACAGTCAATGACGCACCGACCGTGCTGCACGACATCGCCGCCCGCATCGTCGCTGAGTTGGGGCCGGAGGTGCCGTGGCATGTGAGCGGTTATTACCCGGCCTATCAATTCACCATTTCGCCGACGCCGCTGCGCACGTTGGAGCGGGCGTGGCACATCGGCCGCGAGGCCGGGTTGGAGTTCGTGTACGTCGGCAACGTGCCCGGTCATCGCTATGACAATACGTACTGCCCACAATGCTCAACGCTGTTGATCGAACGGCATGGCTTCGAGGTTATCACCAACGGCCTGGATCAAGGCAAGTGCCCGTGGTGTCAGCGGACGATCTCGGGCGTGTGGCAATAACGGAGGCGCGGCTATGGCTCCTCAACGCAAACGTCGTACCGTAACACCCCCGCCGCCCATCTACATCGTGTCGGGCGGCGTGGGCGCCAGCGGCGAGCAGTTGGTGCAGACGGTGCTGGCGCAGTTTCCTGATAGCAATGTGCCAGTGATCACCGTGGGCAACGTGCGCAAACTGACGCAGATCAAACGCGTGGTCGCGCAGGCCAAACAAGCGGGCGGCACCATCGCGCACACCCTGATCGATGAACGCCTGCGCCACACGTTGATCGATCTGGCGCGCGAAGAAGACGTCGTCGCAATCGATCTGATGGGGCCGCTGCTGTCTCGTGTAGAGACGGTGCTAAAGCGCGAGGCCGTGGGCCAGCCTGGCTTATACCGTCAATTCCATCGCGCCTACTTCGAACGCGTGTCTGCGATCGAATTCACCATGGCGCACGATGATGGTCAGCAGCGTGCCGGTTGGCCGCAGGCCGACATTGTGTTGGTCGGCGTCTCGCGCGCGGGCAAGACCCCACTCAGCATGTACCTGGCCGTGTTGGGTTGGAAGGTCGCCAACATTCCCCTCGTGCCAGAAGTGCCTCCGGCGCCGGAGTTATTCAAGCTGGATCGCCGCCATGTCATTGGCCTGACCATCCGCTCCGATCAGCTGATCGTTTTTCGCGAGCAGCGTTACCGCCGGTTGGGTGTGCCGATTCCGTTGGATTACATCAATCCCCGCCGGATTGGCGAAGAAGTGCAGGCCGCACTGAAGGTCTTTCGCCGCGGCCGCTTCGCCGTGATCGATGTGACCGACAAGCCGATCGAAACCAGCGCCGACGAGATCATCAAGTTGATTGAGAGTTCGACGACCCCATGAACATCACCCTTCAACAACTCGACGAGCAGAACTTCCGCGATGTGAATCGTTGCGATGGCACTTTCACGGTGGATGCCCGACTGGTGCTACAGGCCGAGAATGATGTCATCCACTACACGGTTGTCAGCGTGCCGTCGTATCAAAAACGCTATCCCGCTGAGGAACTGGACTACCCGACCTATCTCCATCATCCCGATAAGGCAATCTTTTGTGCTTATGCAGACGGGCAGCTGGCCGGGCAAGTGATTGTGCGAAAGTACTGGAATCGGTTCGCCTACATCGACGACATTGCCGTTGATGTGAGTTTTCGACGACTGGGTGTGGGCCGCGCGCTGTTGCAGCACGCCGTGACCTGGGCCAGAGCCAGGCAACTGGCAGGCGTCATGCTGGAAACCCAGAACAACAACATCGCCGGGTGTCGCTTGTATGAAAGCTGCGGGTTCAAACTGGGCGGCTTCGATCGTTACTTGTATCAAGGGTTGCAGCCTGATACGGATGAAGTCGCCTTGTATTGGTATCTGCTCTTCGCCGAGGCTGCGTGAAAGGATGCCGACATGGAGTATCAATCCTACATCTACGGCAAGAACCATTGGGCGCTGGAGCCTGACCTCAAAGCGATCTTGAGCCAGTACTGGAAAGACTTGCCGCAACATGAACCGGCGCTGATCGATTTCGGCGAGGTGGCCGGCGGGTGCGCGTATGAAGTGGCGGAGCACATCGATCGCGGCGCAGTGCCGATCCTGGTGATGCACGATGTCGATGGCCACCGGATCGATCGGGCGCAGCTCAGCCCCGCGCACGCCGATCTGCTGAAGCGCATCGCGTTCATCAATCGCCCGCCGTATGAAGGCGGATCGTGGCATCAGCATTTTGCCTACGGCTACTTGCTGGCCGATCCGGGTTTGTATTGTTCATTGATCGTCACCAATCAAACGGCGTATGCGATCTATAAATACCTGCCCGATCAGAAGCAGTGGCTGGAGCCGTTGTTGTCCGGTGAGGCCTGGGGCGCGACATGGATGACGGAAACGCACGGCGGCAGCGATCTCGGCGCGAACAAGACGCTGGCTAAGCCTGAAGGAGACGGCTGGAAACTGTACGGCGAGGACAAGTATTTTGCGAGCAATGCCGGTCTGGCCGATGTGGCGATTGTCACGGCGCGACCTGAAGGTGCGCCACCCGGCCCGAAAGGTATTGCGCTGTTTCTGGTGCCGCGCCTGAATGATCAGGGGCAGTTGAATTATCACGTGCGGCGCTTCAAAGTGAAGAGCGCCACGCGCGCCGTGCCCAGCGGCGAGGTGGAGTTCGACGGCGCGCAGGCATTCTTGATCGGCGAGGCGGCCTTGGGCATCTACTACACACTGGAGAATCTCACCGTGTCGCGCCTGGCGAATGCGGCTGGGGCAATGGGACTGGCGCGCAAGGCGCATTTGGAAGCGCTGTATCGCGCGCAAGCCCGATCGGCCTTTGGCAAACCCCTCGTCGATCATCCGCTGGTGCGCTACGACCTCACCGATCTAGCCGTGCGCACGGCGGCCGGATCGGCATTGTTGTTCCACGCGGTCGAGTGGTTCGATCGGGTGTGGCACGAAACGCCGCCGTATTCCGATCGTTATCATTACGCGCGCTTCCTGTCGCACCTCACCAAGAATCGCACGGCGGAACACGGGGCCGCGGCCACGCAGTTGGCGATGGAAATTTTCGGCGGGCTGGGTTTTCTGGACGACTTCGGCATCGCGCGTTTACATCGCGAGGCACTGGTGACGTTGATCTGGGAAGGCACCAGCAACATTCAGGCGTTGGATATGCTGGAAGCGATGCGCAAGAAGAACGCGCACGAAGATTTTCTCGACGAAGTTCTGCCGATGTTGGCACGCGCCAATACGCCTGAAGCGAAACAGGCCAGCCGCACGATCGAAGATGAACTCAAGCATGTGCTGGCGCTTGATCCGGCCGAAGCGCAGTGGCGCAGCAAGGATGTTTTGCGCACGCTGGCCGACGGCGCGCAAGTCGCGCTGTTGTACGATCTGGCCGGGCAAGCTGGGGAACGCTACGCCAAACTCGCGGCCCTGTACGCTCGCCGTTTTCTGCAATACGAATCGTTCCCGGCCTGGGCACTGAATGATCCGCAGGTGTGGCAGCCTGCCGTGGTCCGAAGCGAATGACGATGCAAATACGCAGCCTGACCCCCAACCTCCTCTCCCGAAATCGTCGTTTTGATTTCGGGAGAGGAGGAACGGCCTCATCCCTAAAAATGGAGTGCAACCAGCATTGTGGTGGGCGGTACGCGGACGCCGGGCCGTTGTGCGGCTGGCTGGGTCAGAACTAATTTTTCAGCAGGCAAGGTGGCACAATCGGCAAAGTTCAAGCAACCTCAGAGGTCGGTACACCGAGACTGCTGCCACCTATCGCCCAATTCAGTTCAATCAGGAGGGTTTCCATGTTTGCTAAAAAGTCGATCTCTTGCATATTCTCTGTTTTGTTCGTCATTGTAGTCATGCTGGCAGTCACGCCGCTTCAAGGGGTGCAGGCTGCAGGTGTGCGCTACGCCAAATCAGCCGCAAGCGGCGCCGGCGATTGCTCAAGTTGGGCCAACGCCTGCAGCCTGCAAACCGCGTTAACCGGTGCAACATCCGGCGATGAGATCTGGGCCGCGGCCGGGACGTACAAGCCGACCACGGGAACAGGTCGCACCGCCACCTTCCAACTCAAGAACGGCGTGGCGCTCTACGGCGGTTTCGCCGGGACGGAGACGGCGCGCGACCAGCGCAATCCTGCGACCAATGCCACCATCCTGAGTGGCGACTTGAACGGCGACGATGTGGGCTTCACCAACAATTCTGAAAACGTTTATCATGTGGTCACCGGCGCAACTGGCGCGACCCTGGATGGCTTCCGTATCAGGGCGGGCAATGCCAATGGCGCTTCTCCCAACGATAGCGGCGGCGGGGTGTATAACACTTCCGGCAGCAATCCAACGTTGACGAACATCCTCTTCCAATGCAACTCAGCGGCCTGGGGCGGGGGGATGTACAACTCGTCCGGCAGCAATCCAACGTTGACGAACGTTTTCTTCAACTACAACTCGGCGGCCGGGGGCGGAGGCGGCGGAGGAATGTACAACTCGTCCAGCAGTCCAACGTTGACAAACGTCACCTTCAGCGTCAATGAGGCGACAAACTACGGCGGCGGCGGGATGTACAACTCTTCCAGTAGCCCGGCGTTAACGAATGTCACCTTCAGCAGCAATTCGGCATGGGAGGGCGGAGGGATGTACAACACCTCCGGCAGCAATCCGGCGTTAACGAACGTCACCTTCAGTGACAACGAGGCATACCATGGCGGCGGGATGTACAACACCTCCGGCAGCAACCCGACAATCCGCAACACAATTCTCTGGGGTAGTATCATTGAAACGCAGATTTTCAATGACGGCAGTTTCCCCGTAGTGAGCGACAGTGTCGTGCAGGGCGGGTGTCCGGCGGGAAGCACTTGCACGAACATCATCACCGTTGACCCCAGGCTCGGCCCGCTCACGGGCTATGGCATCTTCACGTGGACCGTCCCGCTCCTGGCGGGTTCATCCGCCATCGACACAGGCAACGATGCTGTCTGTCCGACCACGGATCAACGCGGCGTGACGCGACCGCAAGGCGCGCATTGCGACATCGGCGCGTATGAATATTACCCAGTCATTAACTACATCTATCATGTCAAACCGGTAGCAAGCGGCACCGGCGATTGCTTAAGTTGGGCGAATGCCTGTACTTTGCAAAATGCGCTCACCACTGCCATCAGCGGCGACGAGATCTGGGCCGCGGCCGGGACGCACAAGCCGACCACGGGAACAGATCGCACCGCCACCTTCCAACTCAAGAGCGGCGTGGCGCTCTATGGCGGTTTCGCCGGGACGGAAACGGCGCGCGACCAGCGCAATCCCGCGGTCAATGTCACCATCTTGAGCGGCGACTTGAACAGTAACGATGTGGGCTTCACTAATAACTCTGAAAACTCCGTCCATGTGGTCATTGGCGCAACCGGCGCAACCCTGGATGGGTTTGCCATCAGGGCAGGCAATGCTAATAGCGGGACAACTTGCCCCGGGCTGGCTTGCGGCGGCGGGATGTACAACACCTCCGGCAGCAGTCCGACATTGACAAACGTCACCTTCAGCGGCAACTGGGCAGACATCGGCGGCGGCGGGATGTACAACACCTCCGGCAGCAGTCCGACATTGACGAACGTCACCTTCAGCGGCAACACGGCATACAGCGGCCTCGGCGGCGGCGGCGGCGGGATGTACAACGATTCCAGTAGTCCGACGTTGACGAACGTCACCTTCAGCGGCAATTCGGCGAACAACGGCGACGGCGGCGGGATGTACAATGATTCCAGTAGTCCGACGTTGACGAACGTCACCTTCAGCGGCAACTCGGCATGGGACGGCGGCGGCGGGATGTACAACACCTCCGGCAGCCCAACGATCAGCAACACGATTTTCTGGGGTAATACAGCTTACACTGAAGCGCAGATTTTCAATGGCAGCAGTTCCCCCGTAGTAAGCGATAGCGTCGTGCAGGGCGGGTGTCCTGCGGGAAGCACTTGCACGAACATCATCACCACTGACCCCAGGCTCGGTCCGCTCGGTGACTATGGCTACGGCGGCTCCACCCAGACCATCCCGCTCCTGCCAGGTTCATCCGCCATTGACACGGGTAATGACACCATCTGCCCGGCCACCGACCAGCGCGGCCTGGCGCGGCCGCAAGGCGCGCACTGCGACATCGGCGCGTATGAATATGATTACCTCGTTTTCCCCATTTACCACGTCAAGCCGGTTGCCAGCGGCGCGGGCAATTGCTCCAGTTGGGCGAATGCCTGCCCATTGCAAAGCGCACTCGGCACGATCGCCAGCGGCGACGAGATCTGGGCCGCGGCCGGGACGCACAAGCCCACGACTGATCCAGCCAATCGATATGCTACCTTCCAACTCAAGAGCGGCGTGACGCTCTACGGTGGATTCGCCGCGACGGAGACGACGCGCGATCAGCGCAATCCCGCGGTCAATGTCACCATCCTGAGCGGCGACATTGACAGTAACGACAGCCAGACGCCGATCATTACCGATACCACCACCGTGACCGGCAATACCACCAACAGTTATCAGGTGGTCACGGGCGTCACGGGCGCGACCCTGGATGGCTTTACCATCACGGCGGGCAATGCCAATCTAGATAATTTCTGTTCTCCTCACTGCGTCACAAATGGCGGCGGGATGTACAACGCCTCCGGCAGCAGTCCGACGGTGACGAACGTCACCTTCAGCGGCAACTCGGCATACGGCGGCGGCGGCGGGATGTATAACTCGTTTAGCAGCCCGACGTTGACGAACGTCACCTTCAGCGGTAACTCGGCGGCGGGCAGTAGCGGTACTGGCGGCGGGATGTATAACTCGTCCAGCAGTCCGACATTAACGAACGTCACCTTCAGCGGCAACTCGGCGAACAGCGTCGGCGGGGGGCTGTACAACGGTTCCGGCGGTCCGACATTGACGAACGTCACCTTCAGCGACAACTCGGCGAAATCCGGCGGGGGGCTGTACAACGGTTCCGGCAGTCCGACATTGACGAACGTCACCTTCAGCGGCAACTCGGCGAACTATGGCGGCGGGATGACCAACGAATACAGCATCACACCGACGTTGACGAGTGTCTCCTTCAATGGCAACACGGCGACCCTGGCCGGCGGCGGGATGTTCAACAGTTACAGCACTCCAGCGTTGGCGAACGTTACCTTCAGCAGCAACTCGGCGAACAACGGTGGCGGGATGTTTAACAATCCCGGCAGCAGTCCGACGTTGACAAATACCACCTTCAATGGCAATACGGCGGCCAATGACGGCGGCGGGATGTACAACTCGTCCAGCAGTCCGGCGTTGACTAACGTCACCTTCAGCGGCAACGCGGCGGTTTACGGCGGCGGGATGAGAAACGGCAACAGCAGCAACCCGCAGATCCGCAACACGATTTTCTGGAGCAATACGGCTTCCAGCGCTGGAGCGCAGATTTACAATGGCGGCGGCTCCCCCGTCGTGAGCGACAGTGTCGTGCAGGCGGGATGTCCTGCGGGAATCACTTGCACGAACATCATCACCACCGACCCCGTGCTCGGCACGCTCGGCAACTATGGCGGCTCCACCCAGACCATCCCGCTCCTGTCAGGTTCATCCGCTATCGATAAGGGCAATGACGCTATCTGCCCCGCCACCGACCAGCGCGGCATGGCGCGCCCGCACGGCGCGCATTGCGACATCGGCGCGTATGAATTCTATGAATTGGATACCACCCCGCCAATGGTCAACTCCATTACTCGCCTCAATCCCAGCCCTACGAGTCTTGCCAGCGTGGGCTTCACGGTCACGTTCTCTGAATCTGTGACGGGCGTGGATATGAGCGACTTCTCTCTTACAACCGCGGGTATTTCAGGAGCGTCCGTGACCGGCGTCAGCGGCTCGGGCAGTGTCTACACTGTGACAGTTAACACTGGCACCGGCACCGGCACACTCCGCCTGGATGTGACTGACGATGACAGCATTGTGGATATGGCTGGTAATCCGCTCGGCGGGACGGGTACAGGCAACGGCAATTTCACCAGTGGTGAAACGTATGACGTGCGTTTCCACTTGATATACCTCCCGCTGGTGCTGCGGAACTAGATGGAAAACGATACGCCAAACTTGCGACGCTGTATGCGCGGCGCTTCATCGAGCACGAGCCGTATCCCGCGTGGGCCTTGAACGATCGGGAAGTGTGGTGGCCCATATCCGGCAGGGAGGAAACGTGAAGGTCATCCTCGCGATCGATCTGGGCACGTCCGGTCCGAAGGTGGCGCTGGTGACCACCCAGGGCGAGGTGATCGCTTTTGACTTCGAAGCGACGCCGACGCTGTTGCTGCCCAAAGGCGGCGCGGAACAGCGCCCCGCCGACTGGTGGCAGGGCATCCAGCTGGCGCTGGCGCGCTTACTTGATCGGCATTTGGTTCCGCTTGATGACCTCGTTGCGATCAGTGGCACCGCGCAATGGGCGGGCACGGTGGCCGTCGATCGAAACCTGCAGCCGCTGATGAGTGCCATCGTGTGGATGGATGCCCGCGGCGCGCCGTATGTCGATCGGATGGCGGCCGGTATGATCGCCATTCAAGGCTACGACCTGTGGAAGTTGTTCACGTGGCTGCGCCTGACCGGCGGTGTGCCGACGCATTCCGGCAAAGATCCTATCGCGCACATCTTGTACCTCAAGCACGAAGTTCCCGAGGTTTATCAGACCACTTACAAGTTTCTCGAGCCCAAGGATTATCTCAACGCGCGCTTGACCGGACGCTGTGCAGCCACCCCTGATTCGATCACGCTGCACTGGGTCACCGATAATCGCCGCATCGATCGCATCGATTACGATCCGCGCCTGTTGAAGCTGGCGCAGATCGATCGGGAGAAGCTGCCGGATCTATGCCGCGCGATCGATATCCTCGGCCCGATCAAGCCGGAGGTCGCCGACGAACTGGGTTTGCCGCATCATCTCCCCGTGATCGGCGGCACGCCCGATGTCTTCTCGGCGGCCATTGGATCAGGGGCGATGCACGACTACGAGACGCATCTCTATCTGGGAACGTCAGCGTGGCTGGCCTGTCATGTGCCGTTCAAGAAAGCAGACTTGCTGCACAACATGGCCTCGCTGCCGTCGGCTATTCCAGGCCGGTATATGTTGCTCGCCGAGCAGGAATGCGCCGGCAACTGCCTGAACTATTTGCGCGACAACCTAATCTATCCCGACGACGATCTGGCGAACGGAGCGCAACCCGCCGATGCTTATCAACGGTTCGATCGGGTGGCCGAGAAGACCGCCGCCGGGAGCGGCAAAGTCATCTTCCTGCCGTGGCTGTACGGCGAACGCACGCCGGTGGATGATCCGTTGGTGCGCGGCGGTTTCTTCAATCAATCACTGCACACGACGCGCGAGCAGTTGGTGCGCGCGGTGTTCGAGGGTGTGGCGTATAACTCGCGCTGGTTGTTGAAGTACGTTGAGCAATTCAGCGGGCGGCGGATGAGCGCCATCAACGCCGTGGGCGGCGGGGCCAGGTCGAATGTGTGGTGCCAGATTCACGCCGATGTATTCAATCGCACGATCCGGCAGGTGAAAGATCCCGGGTTGACCAGTCTGCGCGGCGCAGCGTGGCTGGCTTCACTGGCGCTGGGTTACGCTTCGATCGACGACATCGTACAGCATACACCGATTACGGCCACGTATGAGCCTAATCCGGATCGGCGCTGTCTCTATGATGAGTTGTTCGCAGAGTTCGTCAACATCTATCAGCGCAACAAGTCGATCTACGCGCGCTTAAACCGAGAGAGATAGACCGGAGATCAGTATGGACTTCATGAAACTGGCAATACGCTTGCGTCGTCTCAATCCGCGTCTGGCAGCACTGTTGGAAAGACGGCTCACAGCTATTCCGCAGGTACAGGCCAAGATCGAAGAGCAGTATGACGACCTGCTGCACGACCTTGAAGCGTCCGTGAAACCGTACGGCGCGGAGTTCGCCAGTTTCACACGCCTGCCCACGGCAGGCCGTGCTAGAGACGAGATCATCACCGAGATGGAGGCGTTGTGTGAAATCGAAAAGCCGCGCTGGCAGGAGGGCTATGCTTCCGGCGCGGTCTATCACGGCGATGCGGAGCACATCGCCTTCCTCAATCGGGTGTACACCCTCAACTCGCAAAGTAATCCGCTGCATTCTGATCTGTGGCCGAGCGCCACGAAGTACGAGGCCGAAATCGTGTCGATGGTGGCGCACCTGCTCGGCGCGGATGCAACTCAGGACGAGATCTGCGGCACGGTATCATCGGGTGGAACGGAAAGCATTCTGCTGGCGATGAAAGCTTATCGCGATTGGGCGCGCGATCGAAAGGGCATCACTCAACCAGAAATGATCATGCCGGTCACAGCCCATGCGGCTTTTGACAAAGCGGCGCAGTACTTCAACATCAAACCAATCCGCATTCCGGTTGATCGAAACTATCGGGCCGACGCCGCCGCCGCGCGCCAGGCGATCACACGCAACACGATCGTCATCGCCGGCTCGGCGCCTTCATTCCCGCACGGCACGATCGATCCGATTGAGGAGTTGTCTGAGATCGCGCGCCAGCATCAGATCGGCTTTCACACCGATGCCTGCCTCGGCGGTTTCATCCTGCCCTTTGCCGAGAAGTTAGGCTATCACATTCCGCCATTTGACTTTCGCTTGCCGGGTGTCACCTCGCTGTCGGTGGATACGCACAAATATGGGTATGCAGCCAAAGGCACTTCGGTGGTCGTGTATCGCGGCACGGAGCTGCGGCACTATCAGTATTACACCACGGCGGACTGGCCGGGCGGGCTGTACTTCTCACCGACCTTTGCAGGAAGCCGGCCGGGGGCGTTGAGTGCGGCGTGTTGGGCAGCGCTGACTACCATTGGGGAACAGGGTTACGTCGAGGCAACGAAAAAGATTCTGGAAACCGCCGCACAGATTCGCAAGGGCATCGAAGCAATTCCTGAGCTGCGCGTATTGGGCGATCCGCTATGGGCGATTGCTTTCACGTCGGACGCGCTGGATATCTATCGCGTGATGGATTTCATGACCGAACGCAAGTGGAGCCTGAACGGCTTGCACAAGCCGGCCGCAGTGCACCTGTGTGTAACCTTGCGGCATACGCAACCCGGCGTAGCCGATCGTTTCCTCGATGATCTGAGAGCGGCCGTGGCGCAGGTAAAAGAACAGCCAGCCACGCGCGGTGGACTCGCTCCGATCTATGGCATGGCGGCGACGATTCCGTTTCGCGGCTTGGTAAGTGACTTACTGAAGCGGTACATCGATTTGTTATACAGGGTGTGATCAACTCCATGTGGCGGCAACTTCTGCGCGGATATTCCGGTTAAAACCGGGGGGGCGTGATTGAGGCTAGGAGCAATACTGTTTAGTTAGCGGGCCGGGCTCCCATGCCCAGCGGCGTGGGAGCCACCTCTGCTGACTTATCTAAACAGTATTGAGGCTAGGAGTCTGATGAAAAAGTGCTCCAGCCGCCGTCCTCGGCGGCGACTTCACGCGGGGAACCGCCCCGATGACGGGGCTTCGCCCAGCGCGTCGCCGGCGCATCGCGCCGGGTACGACGTGAGTGGGCTTTTTAGTGCTTTCCTATGCGTCCGGCTTCTGCGCCAAGCGCTTGACTTCCAGCACCAGGTCTTCCAGCTGCTGCGCGACACGCGGATCGTTCAGGCGGAGATTGAGATGTTGTAGTGAGCCGAGGCGAAACTCCACGCGATCGTAGTCGGCGCTGACTTGGCTGAACCGTTCGCGCAAATCCAGCGTCTCGCGTTCGGTCGTGATCTCCAACCGTCCCGCCGATCGTTCGATCTTCTCGAAGAGCATGTTGGTCAACAGGGTCTCAGCCAACCGCGTGCGTTCTTCCTCCAGCCGCACATACTCCTGGTACAGCCGCTCGATCTGGGTGGCCAGCATATTCGCAACATTGATTTGCAGCGAACTCTCGGCGACGACCAAGTCGTCGTTGGCATGCGCGTATGAAGCGGTGATCGATTCAATGGTTACGGAAGGCTCATCGGTGTCAATGGTTGTTAGCAGTTCAGCGGGTGGTGCGGCTTCAGCTGTTGAGGCAGCCGGTTCGTCGGCCTTGACCGGGGTGTCGGGCGGCGGTGTGGTCTCTGCCGCCACAGGGGCGGGAGCCGCGTTGACAGGCTTGGTCGCAGGCGGCCTGGCCTCGCTCTGCCACACCACCGCCGCAATGCTCAATGCGCCGATGATGGCGATGATGATCCCGACGATGAAGATGAATTCCACGGACATGCAGTAAGCATAGCGCACAGCCTGGCGCAAGTCAAGCGTCGGGTGGCGGGCGGTGCACATAGTGGGTCAGCACCTAGACTGTTTTCCGGGACAAAGATGATGGCTCCACTGAAAAAACTGCTCACGTCGTACCCGGCGCGACGCGCTGGGCGAAGCCCCGTCCTCGGGGCGGATTTGAACGCGCAACACGCCGTCCCCATAGGGGAGGACGGCGGCTAGAGCCTTTTTGCAGTGGAGTCAGATGATCTATTCCTGAGAAAACGTGGATCAAATGATCTGTCCAAAAAGTCACAGACTCAGCGTACGGCTGCGAGGTAAAAGAGAGTGGAGTTCGTGTATGCCGTGAACAAAAAAGACCTGACGCGCGGTCTGCGGTCAGGTCCCTGCTGACTACTCGGCAACCGGCAGATACAGATCGAGTTCGAATTTGTCCATGTCGCCGCCGGGCAGCGTCAGGCATTCTTCCAGCCATTGATGATGGGCCAGGCGGTACGGGCTATCTTCACACCACACTACCAACTGCTTCCACGTCGACGGGATATTCTGCACGCCCACACAGCGCGTCACTGCGTACAGGCCGCCGGGAAATTCCTTGATCTTGATCGGCTCCGTGGGCTGGATCGTCGCATCCGCGGTGATCCATTGATCGTAGCCGTAGTTCGGACTGCCGGGCGACGGATCGGGGTTGTTGTAACCGAAGAAGCGATGGGGCTTGCTCAACAACCCGATCGGCTCCGCCCACTTCAACAGCGTATCCCATGCGATGCCTTCCGGTTCCGGGCCGAAGCCCGACGCGCCTGCGCAGCGCATGGGCTCCAACGTCACGATTCGCACCTTCGGTTCGTTCATTGCTTGTTCTCCTTATATTTTTCCTGGCTGTATTGCCAGAGCATGTACGCCAGAAACAGTGTTTGAATTTCCATGTCGCGCGTTCTCCTTGTGCCGAATTTTTCTGCACCTGCCAAGCCACATCTTACTTCATCATCACTGACATCTCCTGTCAGGGTTTTTGTGCTAAGATGCAAAGGAATTCGGAAGGTAGAATTCAGAATGCGGAATATTAATTCCATCGGCCGAGTTCCGTAATAGGAAGTTACTATGCGCGCTGATCGCTTACTCTCATTGTTGATGCTGTTGCAGGCTCGCGGGCGGATGACGGCGCAGGAACTGGCCGCCGAACTGGAAGTGTCCGAGCGCACGATCTATCGCGACATCAACGCGTTGAGCGCCAGCGGCGTGCCGGTCTATGCTGAATCGGGTCCCGGCGGCGGCTGCGCGCTGCTCGATAGTTACCGCACCAACCTCACCGGCCTTACTTCCGACGAAGCCCGCGCGCTGTTCATGCTCAACATTCCGGCTGCGCTCGATCAGCTGGGCGTGACGCAGGAATTGAAAGCCGCGCTGCTCAAACTCTCGGCCGCTTTGCCCGAAGCGCGCCGCCGCGATGAAGAGCGCATTCGCCAGCGCATTCATCTGGATTCGACGTGGTGGTTTCAAACCGAAGAACCGCTGCCGCATCTACAGACGCTCTATCGGGCGATGTGGGACGATCGGGTGGTGCAGGTCACGCTGCGCTTGAAGTTCGGATCGCTGCTGGACACACAGGCCGATCGCTTGATCGCGCCCTTTGGCTTGGTCGCCAAGGCTGGGGTGTGGCACGTGATCGCGCAGAAAGACGATCAACTGCGCGTCTATCGCGTGGCCGATGTGATCGACGCGCGCATCACGGATCAACGCTTCGAGCGCTGCGCTGATTTCGATCTGGTGGATTTCTGGCAAACGTGGTGTGACCAGGTCGAGCAGAACCGTCCACGTTACGAGGTGATGGTGCGCCTTGCGCCGCACTTTGTGGCCGATGCCCATCACTATTTGGGTGAAGAAGTGCAGGCCGCGATCGCGCAAGCCGATCGATCGGACGAGCAGGGCCGCGTGACGATCCGCGTGGTCTTCGAGAGTCTGGAAGAAGCGCGTGGTCGCTGCCTCAGTCTGGGCCGCGCGGTCGAAGTGCTGGAACCGGAAGCATTGCGCAAGAGCATCAGCGACTACGCGGAACAAATCCGGCAGGTGTATGCGCGATAGAACTTCACACCAGAAACAGCAGCGCCACGCCCGCAATGGCAACCAACGTTCCGATCACGGTCTGCCAGCCGAAGCGCTCTTTGAAGACGAAGTAGCTCAGCGGTAGCAGGAACACCGGAGGCAGGGCCATCAAGGTACTGGCAACGCCGATGGGCGCATGCTGTATCGCTAACAACGACGCCGACACACCTAACACCGGTCCGACCAGCGCGCCCGCAGCCAGTAACTTCAACGCCGAGGGATGCACACGTACCGCCTCAATCGTCGGCCCAGCTTGTCGCTGCATAAAGGTCACACCCCACAACACGATCGTCGCCGCCAACATCCGAATGACATTTCCCGCGAATGGGGAGAAGTCGCCCGACATACCCTGCTTGGATAACACCAGCCCCACTGCCTGTCCGGTAGCGGCCAACAATCCGAAGAGAACGCCCAGACGCGAAGCGCGCGGATGGTCGGTAGCGTTGTTGGGGCGTGTGGCAACTACCCACGCGATGCCCGCCAGTGTCAGCGCAATTCCGGCGATTTGTCCCACGCGCAGCGTCTCACCAAAGGCCACCCACGCAGTAACGGCGCCGATAACAGGCGCGAGGCTCATCAGCAACATGCCCAGCCGCGCGCCGATGCGTTCGTACGCGGCAAACAAGAACATATCGCCCAAAGCCAGCCCGATGATACCCGAGAGCGCCAGCCAGAACCAGCGGCTGCTGCCCGCCCCGATCGGTAACGGCTGCCCGAAGAGCACCAGATTGATCAACAACAAGTAGAGCAGGGCGAGGACCAACCGCACTCGATTGGTGATCATCGATCCGACCTGCCGGCTGGCTAAGGTGAAGATGACGGCGGTGATCGAAAAGAAGAACGAGGTCAATAACGCAGCAATTTCGCCGATGGTGTCCATGCTGCCCCAGGCCCAAGGTCTAAACGTCTCTCATTATAACGCGAATGCATGGGGTAGAAGCGAACACGATCAATTATGCCGGAGGTGGCAGCTGCGGGGGCCCGCCCATTTTCCCTGAGCGATAAGCTTTCGCTTGCTTTGAATTCCACCACGCCAACGCGCCGCTCAGCCCCGTGACAATCGCGCTGATGAGTGCGCCTCCATCGTCGATTTGGCCGAGCACGGGAATCACATCCGGCAGCGCATCCAGCGGACTCACGATGTAGAGCGCCAGCAAGCCGGTAATGGTGAAGAAGACGATACCCAGTCCGCGCAGCACGTAGTAACGCAGACGGCTTTGCGGCAGTGCCAGCAGGATCATGAACAGGGCCAGCAGGCCGCAGCAGCCAATACAGCTTACCCTGAGTAGCTCGCCAATTTGTTCCATGCAGCCTCCTGGTATGGCGTTAAATCATGATTTCGATCCGATTTCCGTCGGGATCAAACGTACTGCTCGTCGGCGCAGCAGTGGGCCATGATTAACCTCGGTTGAATGTCGCTGTGCCTTCAGCGAGAAGGATAGCGCAAGATGCGTGAAAAGGGAAGATGTGTTGAAGGGGCGAGTATCACGCAAAAGTGTTGGTGACTTTTTCGCCAACGCTCCCACTCGCTGCGCGTGACAATCCAGCGGTTCTGGAGGAGTCTACATGCGCTTGCCATCCCGTGGCGGCGTTGCCCTCGCCGTCTTCTGATGGTGGACCAAATGGTTTTCATCCTTACTCGCAAATGGCTATATAATGATTTTGCGTGAAGCTTCCCTGACAATCAATGAGTTCGTTTAATTCGGACCCTTCGCTGGGAATGGATTGGAGGCACACATGAGCAACGAGCAGAAGAAGCCGCGGACGCGCAAATCCTCCTCGCGTCCTGCTGCCCGTCAGACCTCAGCCGCCAGGCTAAAGTCCTTGGAGTTGCAGAATGCGCGACTGCAGCAAGAACTCGCCGAACGGAAGCAGGCGGAGGAGGCGTTACAGGAGAGCGAAAAACGGTATCGCCAGATCGTGGATACCGCCAATGAGGGCATCTGGGTACTGGATGAGGATCGCCGCACCACGTTTGTCAATGCCCGACTGGCCCAGATGCTGGGTTATCAGGTTGAGGAAATGATCGGACGAAGATTGGAAATCTTTGTGTTTGACGAGGATTTGCCCGATCATGCAAGAAGGATGGAGTCCCGTCGTCAAGGCTTGGCCGAGCAGTACGAGCGCCGGTTCCGCCACAAAGAGGGTGAGGATGTGTGGACGATTGTTTCAGCGACCCCTCTCTTTGATGCCAGTCACCATTTCCGCGGTTCCTTTGGCATGCTCACTGACATCACCGAGCGCAAGCAGGCGGAAGAGGCCATAACAAACACGCATTTGCTTCTGGAGCAGGCATTGAGATTTACCGAGGCACTGCTTTCAGCAATTCCAACGCCTGTGTTCTATAAGGACAAGGAAGGCCGGTATCTGGGCTGCAACCGCGCTTTCTCCAAGTTCATGGGCGTCACCTCTGATCAGATAAAGGGGAAAACTGTATATGAACTCTGGCCCAGCGAACACGCGGAAGTTTACCATAGCAAAGATTTGGAGCTGATGAGAAACCCTGCACGGCAGATTTATGAATTCAAAGTACGAGACAAGGATGGATTGGAACATCCGGTCATCTATTCCAAGGATGTCTTTCGCGATGAAACCGATCAAGTAGCTGGTATTGTGGGTGCCTTTATGGACATTACCGAGGGCAAGCAAGCGGAGGAGGCGCTGCGCCGTCTGAATCGCGAACTGCGAGCTATCAGCGATTGTAACCAGACTCTGTTGCGAGCCGTAGACGAGCAGACCTTGCTCGACGACATCTGCCGTATCGTGTGCGACGAGGCCGGCTACCGCATGGCCTGGGTAGGTTATGCCGAGAGCGATGAGGCCCGGACGGTGCGTCCGGTGGCCTGGGCCGGAGTCGAGGCTGGCTATCTTGCCCATGCCCACATCACCTGGACCGACACGGAGCGTGGGCGTGGCCCCACTGGTACAGCGATCCGAAGCGGAGAAAGCGTCTGCATTCAGGATTTCACCGCTGATCCCCAAACCGCCCCCTGGCGCGAGAATGCTGTGCAGCGCGGTTATCGTTCCAATATCGCCTTGCCCCTCAAGGATGACAGCGCCAATACATTCGGCGCGCTCACTATCTATTCCACGGCCCCCAATGCCTTCACGTCGGACGAAATGCGGCTGCTGGAGGAATTGGCCGGCGATCTGGCATTTGGCATTACCACTCTGCGCACACGTGCCAAACACAAACGGGCGGAGGAGGCGCTGTGGGAATCGTCGCAAATGTTGCAGCTGGTCCTGAACAATATGCCCGCGTATGTGTTCTGGAAAGATCGCAATAGCGTCTATCTGGGCTGCAACCATCTTTTTGCCGCAAATGCGGGATTGAGCTCCCCACAGGAAATCGTCGGCTTGACCGATTTCGATTTGCCGTGGAAAGACGCCGAGGCAGAGAGCTACCGCGCCGGCGACCGGCTGGTCATGGAAACCGGCCTTCCGAAGATCAATTATGAAGAGACGCAGCTGATAGCTGATGGCCGCGTCGCCGCCGTACGAACCAGTAAGGTTCCGCTGCGAAATCCCGCCGGGGACGTCATCGGCGTGCTGGGTACCTTTGAAGACATCTCCGAGCGCAAACGGGCAGAGGAGGCGCTGCGCGAATCGCAGGCGCTCTATCGTTCCTTTATTGAGCAATTACCCAACCCGGTCTTTCGCAAAGACAACGAAGGCCGTTACGTCATGGTCAATTCAAAGTTCTGCCAGCTCAAGGGCGTGAAAGCAGAAGACTTCCTGGGCAGAAAACCCACTGAAGTCGCCAATAGCGAATTAACTGAGCAGGGTGAGAGCGGGCAAGCCGTCAAGTATGCCGCTCAAGGCGAGGAAATCCACGAACTGATCATGCGAACCGGGCAGGTCGTCGAGATGGAGGAAGAGCATCTCAGTGCGGACGGCGGGAGACAGTGCATGCACGTCATTAGAATGCCGGTCTTTGACTCTGAAGGCAAGGTCGTCGGCACACAAGGGATTCAGTTTGATGTCACCGAGCGCAAGCGAGCGGAAGAGGAAATCTACACGCTCAACCAGGAACTCGAACAACGAGTGATCGACCGTACCGCCGAACTGGCGCGCGCCCACGAGCACCTGCGCGCCATCCTCGACACGGCCGGTGAAGGTGTCGTCTTTACGGATCCACAGGGCACGATCGAGTATATCAATCCCGCCATGGAGCGGCTCACGGGCTACCTGGCTGCTGAGGTCAGCGGTCGCAATCCGCGCGTGTGGAAGAGTGGCCAGACGCCGGCGGCCGTTCATCAACAAATGTGGAGTGCGCTGACGCGCGGCGAAATCTGGCAAGGCGAGCTTGTCAATCGCCGCAAAGATGGCCGGTTGTATGACGCCGCACTAAACGCCGCTCCATTGACCAACCCCGACGGTCAAATCGTGGGCTTTGTCGGCGTGCAGCGAGACATCACCCGCCAGAAAGAACTAGATCGGATGAAGGATCAATTCGTTTCCAACGTCAGCCATGAACTGCGTACGCCCCTGGCCAATGTCCTGCTGCACATCAGACTGCTGGAGCAGGGCAAGCCGGACAAGCGCGATGTTTACCTGCAAACCTTGCGACACGAAGCCGAGCGCCTGCGCCAAATGATTGAGGACTTGCTCGATCTCTCGCGGCTCGATCGGAACGTCGTGCCGATCCAACTCGCACCCATCGATCTCAACCAACTACTCGATCACTTGGTGACCGATCGCGCTGCGCTCGCCGAGCAACAC
Organism: Thermoflexales bacterium; assembly: GCA_041738395.1. Classification (GTDB taxonomy): domain Bacteria; phylum Chloroflexota; class Anaerolineae; order Fen-1058; family Fen-1058; genus Fen-1058. The sequence continues at coordinate 689 of JBGSPW010000003.1, read as the reverse complement.
GGCCTGACGTTCACGTATGAGCCGACGCCCAATCTGCCGCCGGTCTTGACCGATGCTTCGCAACTCATCCAGGTGGCCTCCAATCTGCTGACCAATGCGCTGAACTATACCCCGGCGGGGGGCGCCGTTAGCGTGGGGGCGGAGGTGCGTCGTCAGGGAGGGCAGAAGATGGTCGCGTTTACGGTGCGCGATACCGGCCCCGGCATTGCGGCCCAGGATATGCCGCACTTGTTCGAACGCTTCTATCGAGGAGCAGCGGGCCGTCAAACCAGCGCGCCCGGTACGGGACTGGGACTGGCCATCTCACAAGAAATCATGGAACGGCTGGGCGGGCGCATCACCGTCGAAAGCGAAGCCGATCACGGTGCCGCGTTTACCGTGTGGCTGCCGACGGCCTAACTGGCCGCGCGGTAACGGTAGCGCAGTGATACGCGCGGCACGCTGCTTCTACCACGAAGCGCGCGCCGTGCATGCATCAACCCGCATGAAAACGCGGCGGCCGGATCACCCACCGGGTCGCCGTGTGATGTTTACCCACAAGACCTCGGACCCAATTTTTGCCCAAATTAGGCTACATTTCATCGGACATTAACATATTGTAGACCCCCTGCTTGCTCGCCGCTTTCTGGTGCGAAGATCGAAATCACATCGCCAGTGATCATCGCACCAGGAGGCAAGGGCATGGAGCC
>JBGSPW010000217.1:0-13988 GCA_041738395.1 Thermoflexales bacterium | reverse complement strand
CCGCAACTACGGGACGCCATGCGTCGCGCGGCACGGCAAGCGGCGCGTCCCGACGCCGCGGCACACATCGCCGATCGCATCATCCACACTGCACGCTCACAGACTCGTTACTCATTACTCGTGACAAACCATGTGGACAATCCGTCGCTATCAACCTGCTGATCGATCTGCCGTGCGCCAACTCGCCGGAGATACCGCGCACTTTGGCGATCCCATCGAGCGCTTTCTGGATGCGCGCGAGGTATTTCTGGACGCGTTCGCCAGTTTCTACACGGATGTCATGGGCAACTATTTGTGGATCGCCGCAGAGGACGGCCTGCTGCTCGGCTACCTCATGGGCTGCCCGGACACGCGGGACTACAACGAGTGGTTTCGTGCGAACGTCAAGAAAGTAGCCTGGCGCGCCGCCACCCTGCGCTATCGGGGTGTGTTCACCCGCAAGTCGGCGGGGTACATCTGGCGCTACTGCCACGTGCGCATCCCGTACATCGATCTCTCACCCTATCCCGCCCATCTGCACATCAACACGCGCGCCGCTAAACGCGGCAGCGGCATCGGCACGGCCTTGATGAAGACTTACCTCGATCAACTCCGTAATGAAAATGTTCCCGGCGTGCATCTGGAAACCAGCAGCGAGAACGTCATCGCCGCGCCGTGGTATGCCAGACTCGGCTTCCAACTCCTGCAGCGCACACCGAGTGATCTCTATATCACCAGCGTGGGGCACTCGGTGGATTTTCTGCTGTATGGAATGAGATTGTAGGATGAGATTGATCTCAGCGCAATTTATCGATGCTTGCCACCGAACTCCATCTGCAAGCATGTTGCAAGCCCCTGGGGATGCGTCTACTTTCGATTGACAAAAATATGCGCCGTGATGTAAGATGTCCCTAGCTTGTCTCAAGCGATAAAACAGTTGGAGAAGCACACTCAAGCAGCACAGCTAGACCGAATTTATCGAGCCGCCGTTATATCGACCAGATCGTCTTTCAGGAGAAAGAATATGTTCAAACGAATGAGTAGGGCTGTAGTGTTAGCGTTATTGATCGTCAGTGTGTTGACCGCCTGCGGCGGCGCACCCGCTCCGGTGACCTACGGTCAGCTGCCGCTTTTCACCGGTGCGACAGAGACGAGCAATGCAGCGTTGACCACCTCACTGGGCGGGCTGCTCGATCAGATCAAAGCGGACAGTACGGTTAAAAGCAGTGAGGGCAAAGCGTATGATGTACCGGCTGGCACCACCTGGGACGCAGTGAAATCCTTCTACAGCGCTGCGCTGGAGAAGGCCGGCTGGACGCAGGCTAAAATGTCCGACGAGAACACAAATCTGGGTTATGCGCGCGGGAACCAGGCTGTTAACGTCATGTTTGCCGAGGATGTCGGCCTCGTCGTCGTGCTGTCTGAGGTCAAGTAAGCCGTTAAGCCAGTGACCGGCGGCAGCGCGCCCGATCGCTAAAGGGCATGCTGTGCGCATCAAAGAACGGGCGACCCATCATCAGTGGGTCGCCCGTTCTTCTTTCGTGCACGAGTTTCTTCCAGGTTGCGCAGGAAAACCATTTCACTTATCGCAGAGTTTTATTGCATTTGTAATGAATCTGTTTACAAATTGCAATACATCCGCGCCGCAATATCGTGTAGACTGAGGGCGTCTCAGTCCGTTACATCATCAAGCACATCAGCTTGTGTTACGCACCCAATGGTTCCCATGATCACCTCTGCCCGCTTATCAACTGAAGTGATCGGCCACCGTCATTTTAGAGCTGGCCTATCATTACGACGGAACGATTCGTATTCCTTCATTGAGGCAACCTTCCACCGACATCCGCAGCGATCACCTTCATTATCGCTGTCGATCAATCCCATTCCACTCGACTAGGAGAGCAGAACATGAACCGGAAAATGTATCGCATCTTTGGCGTACTCATCGTGCTAAGCCTCACCTTTGCGGCCTGCGGAGGAGGCGCAGCTCCGGCTGCGCCTGCCCCCACAGAACCGGCGGCGCAGAGCGAAGCCCCCACGGTGGAGCCGGCAGAACCGGCGGCAGCCCAGAGCGAAGCCCCCACGGCAGAACCGCCAATCGATCAAAGCAGCACGCCGACCCCGGCAGAACCGGCGGCGGCCCAGAGCGAAACACCCACGGCAGAACCGCCCGCCGATCAAAGCAGTACGCCCACCGACAGTAATGAACCGGGCATGATTGCCGACCTGGGTTTCCGGCCGGAAGTCAACGGCTTTGGCTTCGAGAACTACGGGAAGAGCGACGCGAAAAACCTGACACCCGCTGAAGTGCAGCGCATCTATGGGGATGCTGTGTGCGCCAGCAAGACGAACAATCAATGCACGTTGACCCCGCCCGCCGAGCAGTGGATGACCCAGCAAAATCAGGCGATGGATGGCGGCCACTGCTTTGGTTTTTCGGTGGCCGCGCTGAGTATGTTTGCGGGCGTGATCAATCCTGCCGATTATGGCGGCTCGACCGCAATCGACTTATCCCTGAACGGTAACGAAACACTACAGCGCGAGATCGCCTATTCCTTCGTGTTCCAGGGCTTCGATCCGGTGCGCAGCGGCGTGATCGCCGGCACACCGAACGATGTGCTCGATAAGCTGATCGAAATTTTGAAGGCCGGCACGAACACCTCGGAAATCTACACGATTGGTTTTTTCCGGGCCGACGGCAATGGCGGCCACGCCGTGACGCCGTTTGCGGTTGAAAATCGCGGGAACGGCATCTATGCCGTGTTGATCTACGACAACAACTATCCCAAAGAAACGCGCGCCATTTTGTTCGATCGCAACGCGAACACCTGGAACTACACGACCACCACCAATCCCAGCGAACCGACCAGCGAGTATCAGGGCACGGCCGAGTCCCAATCGCTGTTCCTCTTCCCGACGACACCGGGCCTGAACCAGCAAGCTTGCACTTTTTGCGCGGACGGCGCCAGCAGCGGCAGTCAGGGTGCGATATTGGCAGCGGCAGCCACACAATACAATGAACTGTATCTGGACGGCGATCCGGAGGTGCATGCGCACTTGCTCATCACCGACGAAGCGGGCAAGCGCTACGGCTATTTGCCCGACGGCAAGTTCGTCACCGAGCTAGCCAGCGTCAAGTCCGAGCGCGTCTTCAGCGGTCTCGACGATGACACGCCCGAGCCGACGTACTTTGTGCCGACGGGCATGGCCTTCCAGGTCACGATCGATGGCACACCGCTCACGGAAGCCGATCTAACCGACGTCGTGATGATCGGCCCCGGCTACGATCTGGGCATCTTCGACATCGGTCTCGATCCGGGCCAGCAAGACACGCTCATCCTGTCACCCGACGGTACCACCCTGTCTTACCAGACCGAGAGCAGCGAATCGCCCATTATCGTGTTGGGCGTGCAGCTCGACGGCGCGGACTATGAATTCGAAATCATGGGCGTGGATGTTGTCGGTGGCGGCGCCATCAACGTGAGTCTCGATACCAAAGAAGGCCTCATCCTCATCGACACCGATGGCACCGAAACCGCGGGCGAGTACGCGCTGGCTATGACGCGCTACGACGACGACGGCGAGGAGTCCTATGAAGGCGACGGCATCGTGCTGGAACCGACTGACTTGATGTACATCTACTACGGCAAGTGGTCGGGCAACGGCGGGACCCTGGAGTTAGGCATCGACGCCGGCAGTGATGGCACCATCGACGAACAGGTCACCCTCGCCGATAGCAACTAAGATCGCTGTTCCGAAAATAGGCTTTATCGCGCAACCTTCGCCGGCCTCGTCAGTGTGACGAGGCCGGTTTGTTTTATCTTGGAGCACGCTCAATGAGGTATAATCAGGCCGCATTCCAACTTTCACCACACGACACGACACCGTGACCACAGCCACTGACTACACCAGCGACGAATTGATCTCCGTCTGTATCTGCCGCCAGATCGTCAACGGCGAAGTGGTGGGGCAAGGCATCGCCACGCCGCTGGTGGCCGCCGGCATCCTGCTGGCCAAACTCACGCACGCGCCCGACATCTGGTTTGCCTCGGCGGTGGGCGGCACGCTCTGCCGCGATTGGTCGCCGTTGGGCCTGGCAAGCATCGAAAAGCCGTGGCTCGATCACGGCCTGCTGCTGCTGCCCTTCACGCGCATCACGTGCGAATTTCTGCCGCGCTTCAACGTCCGAGAGTTCTTCCGCCCGGCGCAGGTGGACGCGCGGGGCAACTTCAACAACGTGATGATCGGCAGCGATTACGCCCGCCCGCAGATGCGCCTGCCCGGCAGCGCCGGCATTCCCGATGTGACGATTTTCGATCAACACGCGATGTTGTACGTGCCGCGTCATTCGCGCGCCGTCTTCGTCGAGCAGGTCGATTTCATCAGCGGCCTGGGGCACACGCCCCACCGATCGGCCGGGCGCGGCCCGCAGTATTGCATCACCAATCTGGGCCAGTTCGATTTTGCCCACGGCGTGATGCGGCTCACTGCGTATCATCCCGGCCAATCGATCGAGAAGATTCAGGCCAAGACCGGCTTTCAGTTGGAAGTCGCACCGGATTTGCGCGAATCCGAACCGCCGACCAAAGAAGAAGTGCGCCTGCTGCGTGAAGAGATCGATCCGCTGGGTGTGCGTAAGTTGGAGACGTTGAGCGGCGCGCAGCGGAGAGAATTGATTCGGGAGATATTGAAGAAGGAAGCGTGATGAGTGCCACGGGGAGGCTTTGCACTGACGAGTGACGAGTGAAACCTGACCCGGTTAGATTGAGCAAATGACAAATGACCAATGACAAAGAAATCTTTGAGACGACGTTTTACGTGCGATTTGCGGAAACCGATTTGATGGGCATCGTCCACCACAGCCAGTACGTAGTGTGGATGGAGGAAGGCCGCTCGGATTACATGCGCCGCAAGGGCTTCACGTTCGATCAGTGGGAGCGGGTCGGCATCGGCTTTGCGGTGAGCGAGTTGAATCTGCGCTATCACGCGCCGGCCCGCTACGGCGAGCGCGTGACGGTGCGGACACGGGTCCAGTCGCTGCGCAGCCGGCAGATTGTGTTTGGGTACGAGATCGTCAATGCGGATTCGCAGCAGACATTGGTGACGGGCACGGTGAAGTTGATCGCGGTGGACAAGCAGAATCAGGTGCGGACGATTCCGCCGGAAGTGCAGAGGATGTTAGCGGCTGGCGGCTAGCCACTGGCAATTGGAGAATTTTGGGTCATCCGACTTCAGCGGGAAATGGCCGATTTAGAAACCGGGTTTCCGCGCAAGCGGTTCCAAATGGAATGGAACGTTTAGCACGGAGAAACCCGGTTTCTTCTTCCCGTTTGAGCCGGAAAAGCCAGAATTTTTATATTGACAGGGCGCGCGTCTTTGGGCTATACTGAAATAGCCCCCACATCTTGCCAAGGAGAATGTCATGACTGACCAGCCCTGGTTGAAGTTCTACGACAAAGGTGTGCCTGCTACACTGAAGCCGTACCCGAACGTGCCGCTGTTCAAGTTTCTGGAAGACAGCGCGGCCAAGTATCCCGATAAAGTCGCCATCCATTTCAAGCCATCGCATCTAGGCATTGCCAAAAGCGCGCTGACGTACCGCGAACTCAACGATCTGTCCGATCGGATGGCGGCGGGCCTGGCCGCGCTGGGTGTGAAGAAGGGTGATCGGGTGGCGATCTTCATGCCGAACATCCCGCAATTCATCATCACGTTCTACGGGATTTTGAAGGCCGGCGGGGTCGTCGTCGCCAGCAATCCCACCTACACCGAGCCGGAACTGGAGTATCAGTTGACGGACAGCGGAGCGGTGGCGCTGGTGTGCATGAGCCGCTTCTATGGCACGGTTCAAAAGGTGCTGCCCAAGACGCAGATCAAGACCGTCATCGTGACCAATATCAAGGAGTACATGAGCCCGCTGCTGGGGCTGTTGTTCGGCCTGACCAAGGAAAAGAAGAGCGGCGATAGGGTAACGCTGGATCCCGGGCATCTGGCTTTTAAGGATGTGCTGCAGAAGTATCTGCCGTCACAGCGTCCCAAGGTCACGGTCACAGCCGATGACAAGGCGCTGTTCCAGTATTCGGGCGGAACAACCGGCGTGCCCAAAGCCGCCGTGGCGCTGCACCGCAACCTGTTGGCGAATTCGCTGCAAATTCGCGCGTGGATTCCCGACTGCCAGGAAGCGCAAGAGGTGATGCTGACGGCGATTCCGCTGTTCCACGTCTATGGCATGGTCGTGGGCATGCTGGCGGCGGTGCAGATGGCGGCCTCGATTGTGGTAGTGCCCAACGCGCGCGATTTGGATTCGGTGGTGGATGCCATCGATACGTACAGGCCCACACTGTTCCCCGGCGTGCCGCGCATGTACAACGCCATCAACAATTACCCCGACATCGGCAAGCACGATCTAAAGACCATCCGGGCGTGCATCTCCGGCTCGGCCCCGCTGCTGCTGGACATCAAGCAGAAATTCGAGACGCTGACCCATGGCCATCTGGTGGAGGGGTTCGGCATGTCGGAAGCGCCCACCGCCACACACTGCAATCCGATGTTGGGCCTGAACAAAGAAGGCTCGATCGGCTTACCGATGCCCGACGTGGAAGCGCGCATCATCAGCCTGGACGACGAGGTGACTCCGCTGCCGCAGGGCGAGATCGGCGAGTTGGTGGTGCGCGGGCCGCAGGTGATGTTTGGCTATCACAGCAATCCGACCGAGACGCAGAACGTGCTGCGCCAGGATCCGAACGATCCCAACGGCGTGCCGTGGCTGTATACGGGTGACATCGCGCGCATGGATGCGGACGGGTATTTTTACATCGTCGATCGCAAGAAGGAATTGATCAAAATCGGCGGGCTCCAGGTGTGGCCACGCGACATCGAGGAAGCGCTGAAGCAGCATCCCAAGGTGCTGAAGGTGGCGGCTGCCGGCGTGCCTGATCCGGCGCGCGGCGACGAGATGGTGAAGGCGTGGGTGGTGTTGAATCCCGGCCAGACGGCAACCGAGGACGAGTTGAAGAAATTCTGTGAAGACAAGCTGGTCAATTACAAGCGGCCCAAGTCCATCGAGTTCCGCGACGATCTGCCGGAGACGATGGTGGGCAAGGTGCTGCGCCGCGAGTTGGTGGCGCAGGAGAAGGCGCGGCTGGCGAAGAAGAAGTGAAGCGTAAAACGTGAAGCGTAAAACGTGAGATCACCGCAGAGGCCGGAAGACGGCGCTCTGCGGTGAATTTTGTTTATCCGTCATTGCGAGCGCTTTGCCCAGCACGCCGCCGCTTCGCGGATACGGCGCCAGCGAAGCAATCTCACCCTCGGCGAACGGAGATTGCTTCGTCGCACGCCCTGCCCGCAAAGCGGGGGCGCGCTCGCCCAGCGCGTCGCCGGTGCAGTGCACCGGGTACGATGTGGCGACGGCGCTCCTCGCAATGACGGAAGAGAGGTGATCTTGAAGACGATTGCGGCGTTGTTTGATGTGGATGGGACGTTGTTTACAGGGCACGTGTGGCGCGGGATGCTGGATTATTTTGAGGCGCAGGGCGGCCAGTGGGCGGTGCGCCGGTTCTGGTATGCACATCTGCCGTCGTACGGGCTGCGCAAGTTGAAGGTGATCAGCGAGGAGCAGTTTCGCGGGCCGTGGGGGGCGCATCTGGCGTGGCTGGTAAAAGGCTGGGATCAAACGCAGTTGCAAGACCTGTACGACTTCATCGCGCACGAGTACGTCGTGCCGCATCGCCGCGAGGATACGATCGGGATGCTGGCCGACCATCGGGCGCAGGGCCACGTGACGATGCTGGTCTCGACGGGCTTCACAGAGATGATCGCGACGATCGGCAAATCGATCGGGGCGGAGTATGCCGTGGGCTGCGATCTGGAGATGAAGGACGGACGCGCGACGGGGCGCATCGTGCCGCCGGTGGTGATCGGAAAGCAAAAGGGAATTTCGGCCAGGGCGAAACTGGCGCAGTTGGGCTATGACGTGGATTACGCCCAGTCGTTTGCGTACGCGGACAGTCTGACGGATCTGGGGTTGTTCGAGATTGTGGGCAGGCCGCGGCCGGTGTATCCAGCGGCCGATTTGGCGGCGTATGCGCGGACGCGGGGCTGGCCGGTGTATGGAGAGAGTAAAGCGTAAGTGCGTAAAACGTAAATCGGAAGTTTATTGCTCAACGTGTATTGAGGCTATTCGCGCAAGGCCAGCGGCAAGTATACGCGCGTGATGATCGTGACTGTGGCGGCAGCGCTCGCCGAGGTGCTGTTCACGGGGCCGGGGTTGAAGGCCGTCCAGGTGGCAGAACTGATCGTGGTGGTGATGACGGCGGCTTGCACGAAATAGGCCGAAGCGCCAGGGCCTAGCGTGTAAGGGAAGTTGGACAACACCAGGCCCAGCTGATCATCGATCAGGGTATGCCGCGTCAGGGTCAGGTTGCCCGTATTCTTGATGGTATAGCAGAAGGTGGCGGAGCCGCCACCGACGGGCAGCGTGATGGTCTTGGTGGCCGCGCACACGGCGGGATTCGTGCCCACCGTTTTGGCCAGCGCGATCGCCGGCAGGCTGGGGATGACGTTGACGGTGGTCGTATCCGAATCGGAGGCGACATCGATCGGGCCGGGATTGAAGGCCGTCCAGGTGGCGGAGTGGATCGTGGTGGCCGTAATGACGGCGGTCTGCGTGAGATAGGCCGAAGCGCCAGGCTCCAGAATGAAAGGGAAATCGGATAGCACCGTGCCCAGCCGAGCATCGACGAGGGTATGCCGCGTCAGGGTCAGGCTGCCCGTATTCTTGATGGTGTAGCAGTAGGTGGCCGAGCCGCCACCGGCCGTCAGCGTGATGGCTTTAGTCGCCGCGCACACAGCGGGATTGGCGCCGACCGTTTTGGTGAAGACGACGGAAGCGGCGTCCAGTGCAAGTGGCGTCTGCGGCAGCGTGTGCGCCGAGGCGCTGGAGGCCACGCGCAGCAGGGCGATGAGGCTCAACGCTGCCGCCAGCGCGGCCATACCACGGGCAAGGGGTTGACGAGTCATGGGGCCTCCTAAGGAAATCGCTCTAAAAGCAATACTGTTAAGATAAGGCTCCAAGCCCGCGTCCGCGCGGGCGGGCCAACCGCGCGGACGCGGTTGACGAGCGCTAACTAAACAGTATTGGCTCTAAAAGGCGTCGACGATTGGGGCGGGTGTGATACCGGTTAATGCGCGCGCATGCGCTTGTTTTTGGCGTTGTGTTCCACTTCGGCCAGGCCGAGTAGTTCCATGAGGGGCGGAATACAGCTAGGCCGTGGCTGCGGGTTTGGATTTCGCAGTCGCCTTGGCTGTCAGGCTGATTCCTCCCCAAGATGGCATTGGCCGAGTAGATGCTATCATGCGCCAGGAAAAAGCGCCAACCGATTGACGAGGGAGGCGTGGATGGGTTATGATGGGCAGCATGGAAACGAAGATAGATGCACGCGGACGGGTGACCATCCCGCTTGAGTTGCGGCGCAGATTGGGTCTACGACCGGGCACGAAGTTGATCGTGCGCGAGGTGGATGATCGGATTGTGGTGATGACGATGGAGCAGTATGTGAGATCGTTGCGGGGGAAGTTCAAGGGAAAGGGTTTGATGAAGGCGTTGAGGGAAGATCGAAGGGAAGAGGAAGCAAGATAAACCTCCGAGGTTTGGGAAACCTCGGAGGTTTTGTTAGGTGACGTTCCAATTTCGCACGATGGTTTCGGGCGATACTGAAGCCGATAATTCTATCGGCACTCCAATCAGTCTAAGATCGAGTTGCCGTCCAGCTTGCGTTAGCAGAGCAGTAATAACCGTCTGGTTGTGGCGAGCTAGTCTCTCCCATTGAGACAAACGCATCGGGTAGATCAGCGCGGCTGAAATCGTACGAGCCTCATACAAAGACGCATACGCCAAGACTTGATGCACGTCATGCCGATGTTCGGCATGCAACTCATCGCGCATTTCAAACCAGCGCTGCTCGTCAAATTCTTCGAAGTGCCCTTTGTATTTGGCATCAAAGATAAACACTTGATCACCACGCCGCACGACAAAATCAGGGATGAGACTGCCTAAAGCATCGATAGAGCGACGCGACCAATCCAACGCAACATTAGTTTGCCCCCGATAGCCCGACCGAACTTCACCACCAACGCTCTTCGCCCAATGCGAGACAAGATGCCCGACCCAACGCTCAAAAAGTTCATACATCGGCAATGTCCACGCTAGACCATCAATGTCTGCTTCACCCGCCAAACCACGCTCATCGACAATCCAACCTAATGCCTGTAAGCCGTGACGCAAAATGTCCGAGGGCAAGCCAACGCCCTGAAGAATTTGCTGCAGGGTGCGGCGATCAGGTGCGCGCGGCGCGGTATCTTGCACTTGCATGACTAATGCTTGCGCTTGCTCAGCCAACTGGTGCGCAATCACGTCGAGTGCCGCATAGGGAATGAGCGAATGATAAACGCGCTCGAACCCCCACCGCAGATACGAGCGCAACAAGCGGTCATATTCGAGATCGGGGTAGCGGCATGGCAGTTGATGAAAAGCACCATGCACTACGTGATTGGTGATGTAAAGTTGCCACAAGATTTGGCCGCGTGGTGTTTGGCGAACTTCTTCTTGCACATTGAAGCCTCGGCGCAAGTTCTGCAATAGTTGCTCAAGTCGTCGCAAGATTGGCCCAGCCAAAACCCACGTTGGTACCTCACGCGCACTACCTGGGACAAGCGGCATCTCCAAGATGCGTGGTGTAGCGGCCCAGCCGATGTACTGCAACAGCGGCCCAATGCCAGCCCAGCCAAAACGCGGCTTAACGATTAGTCCAGTGGTAATTTTGTGCGTATTGGGAGCGCGTAATGGCACTGCGCCGATTGTACCGCCCGGTTTCAGCCGCAATTGAATCTCGTCGCGCTTGGAGACTAATTGCGCTTCAACTTCAAGCTCGTTTAGTTGGGGCCGATTCGCTTGCATGAAACTATCAGCGCGTGTGTTCCAACTCTGATCACGTCCCGCAATTGGAAACATAGACGGTGGCACAATGTAAGGCGCACCCTGATCGTCCAGCTTGATCGCGCTGGAGGTGCGAGGTCGCCACGCAGGAACAACAGCCGCAGTTGCTCGACGCGTTCTAGGCATGTCGCAGCAACTCTCCCTCAAGCCAATCAATGTAAGCGCGCAATTCACTTTCGCAAGAACCGAGTCGGCCTTCTTGCAGATACTCATTTAGGAGTGGGATCAACTCATAGTGAAGTCGGTTGATGAGCTCTGACTCTGAATCTGCCAAGAAGTAAGCATGACCCGGCAATAGCACGAGCGCATCTTCAGGGGCATATTGCGCGAAGATGTCTTGAAGTTGCCCAAAGGCCTGCGTCGCCAGCGGATAACCCTGCTGTTGGACTACGTCCAGATTGGGCCAAACATCTACGAATGCAAAGCGGCGTCGCACGGCCAGATCAAGAATAGCGATTGAACGATCCGCGCTGTTCATCGTACCCAAGATGTAGAGTCCTGATGGAATACTGAGATCGCTTTGTCCATCTGGTGCATAAGACAGTTTTACCGTTCGCGCCTTGCCTTGTTTGATCTCGCGCGGTTCAAAGAGATAGATGGCTTCACCCAGCACTCGACCCAAATCAGCGCGGTTGATCTCGTCAATCAGCAGCAAGTAATCTTGCTGCTGAGCGGCTCGGACAGCATCGACTAGCCAACCCGCCTTCACTTCAAAACTTAGGCTTTGATTATGAACATTTGGACTGATACCGGCAACAAAGGTTTCGTAAGTCACCGCTGGATGAAATTGAACCGTGGAGCCATTGTGCTTGAAGGCTTCATCGAGCACTGATTGCGCTAGTCGTGTTTTGCCGGTGCCGGGGGGGCCTTGCAGAATAACGAATCGGCGCTCACGCAGCAAGGCGTGAACCAACTCGCGATCGACTTGCGGGAACAGATTGGCGCGCAGATTGTTGCGCAATTCTTCAACTTCAGGACGGACGGCGACTAGCGGCGACCAACCCCGTTCCCAAGCATAGAAGTCCAAGAAGGCTGAAATAATGGCGTGCGCTGTGTCTATTTCGGACGGCACTTCTACCAAGGCATAAATGTAATTACCATATCGGCTAATGACGTTACTAAAGTGCGGATACTGCTCTTTGATGATTTCGGGAAGTGGTTGAGAGAGATTCGTCGGATCGCGCTTAGTCCAGACAGCCACGCCAAACTGCTGATTCAACAATCTTTGCAGTGCATGCAAATGTCGAGCATGTCCAGGTCGACCCAAGATTTGAGCATCAGGGTCTAGGCCACGAGTACCGCAAACAAAAGTCAACAAAGAAGATGGCGCTCTTTCGCCATCGCCTTCAACCGGGAACCAAATTAACGACATACCACCATACATTCCGCTCGATGGACTGTCGCGGTGCACTAATCCGGCGAATGGGACATTTTCATCGCCGGGCATGAAAGCAACACGCTTGGCGTATGGCGTGTCTTTGCGATAGCGCTGACCGAACAAACCCTTGATTGCTTCGTCAGTCTTCTCAGTCCATTGGCTTCGATCAACGGGATAACCTGAAGCAATGATATTGACAAGTTCATCAAAAGCCGGCATGATGTGCGCCTCCATGATTCAGAATCAGCTGCAACAACATTAAGTATAAGCGAAATAAAAACAAAAGGCAAAACAAGGATCAAACGTCATGGTTGTTTGCCAATTTTGCAATCGCGTCATGTCCGCGAGAAAAATAATCTCATGCGCCGCCAACAGCACCATCGTTTTTCCTGATGGCGTGACGATGCCTGCCGTCACTCATGACAAACCTCAACGCTGTGATGACTGCAATGTGGCCCAGGGCGGTTTTCATCACCCCGGATGCGACCACGAACGTTGCCCTCGTTGCGGCGGACAGCTCATCTCATGCGGGTGTCTCTAACAAAAACGGCACAGATGCCCCCTCCGGCTCCCCCCGTCGATGGGCAACACATCGATAGGGGGAGCGAGGTCCAACGCGCAGACAGTCGCAAGTTGGAGATGGCGTCAACGAATCGGCAGCGGATCACCGGATGGGCAACGGATGGGGTGCCGCGCTCATCACTGGGCATTTGATGCGGGCCTGTTTACGCTCACCTCGGATTACACTGTGGTTGTCAGTCCGCTCGTTCAACGCGCGGACACTCGCAAGCTTGAGATGCAATCCCTTGCGGGGCAAGCGCTGCATCGACCTCAGCGCGAAGTGATTCTTCCACATTCCACCGCGATTGAGTGGCATCAAGCGAATGTGTTTCGGGGGTAAAGGGCGTCAACGAATCGGCAGCGGATCACCGGACACGTGCTGCGCAGTGCTATGTGGGCAACGGATGGGGTTGCGCGCCGGGAAGCAATACCTGGCAGCCTGAGGTGGGATGGGGTCGCCGCGTTTTTCATTCGCGGAGATTCGCGTGAATTCGTGGAGAGAATCTGCATGAAGCGCAAGCGGCGCACATCGTACCGAAGAACAAAACGGCACCGACGATCCGCGCAATGGATTAACGCTGTGCCGGGCGCATGATGTCAACGAATAAACAACGGATCACCGGATGGGGTATCGCGCTCATCACTGGGGCGTTTGATGCGAGGCGAAGTGAGACCTCGGAGGTTTCTATAATCCGACATGCTTTGCCTGACAAATCACACAGAACGATGATCGGCATGGCCTGATCATCAGATGAAAACCTCCGAGGTCTTGATCCACCGGGCAAGCGCTGTATCGACCTCAGCGCCCTCACCCCGTCCCTCTCCCAGGGGGCGAGGGTGATCCACTGCGAGGGAGTGACACCGCATCAACGTCTAGCATGCCTAACCCCAAGCAACGACGATCGTGACACTCACCCTGCCGTCTGCTCTTGCAGCGCAGCAATTCTCAATGTGGCAAGACCCTTGACAGCGGACTTAAAACAGGCGTGGGATTTGCGCCCAACAGCGGTGCATAACGAACAACAAGCGTGGGCTCACACCGCTTGGAGCACTTGCGGCTGGGCGTGAACAGGCAAG
>JBGSPW010000213.1:0-17875 GCA_041738395.1 Thermoflexales bacterium | reverse complement strand
GGGGTGCCCGCTGAGGCGCAGCCTGCGCCGATAGCTGCGGCAGCCCCTGCGTCGGCGCTGGAGACGATTCCGCCCACGCCCGCTGTGGCTAAAAAGTGCCCGCACTGCGGAGCTCCGAACAAACCTGCGGCACGCTTTTGTTTGACCTGCGGAAAGCCTTGGCCGGTCGCGGTGACCGGGCCTATCGCTCAAGGCCAGTCAGCGCTCCCGTCTACCCCTGGTGCGGCTGAGAAAATCTGTGCTAGTTGCCAATTTGCCAATACTTCGACCGCGCATCACTGTCAAAGATGCGGCGCATTATTAGCGTGAGGCGCAACCATGCAACTTACTTGCCCCCACTGTCAGAGTCTCAATCGCTCGGACGCGAAGTTTTGCCTCTCTTGCGGTGCGCCTCTGGCCGCGATTCAAGCGCAGTCCGCCGCTTCGCCCGGATTGCCGCCGGCTCCTACGATGGCGTGTCCTCAGTGCGGCAAAGCTGTTAGTGTGAAAGCCAAGTTTTGTAATTACTGCGGCCAACCGTTCAGCCCATCGCCAGCGGTCGCGCCGCCTGCCGCTCCAGCGGCTGCCCCGACGCCGGGTCTTCCCGCCACGCCGCCTCCATCCTATGCTGCGCCGACTTACACGCCCACCCACAAGGGCTTGTCACGCCGTCGGAAGGCGACACTCATCGTGGCGGGGGTTATCGTCGGGGCGATATTGGGAATACTGGCTCTTTCTTTTTTGCAGGAAGCGTTAAAAAAGACTACCCCGCCTGCCAGTTCGGCCTTGCCCACACCATCGGCTGCGCCTTCCGCAACGCCAACACAGGCAATGCCTTTGCCGACCAATACGCTTGTGGCTTCCCCGCGTGATTGTCCACCCAGGCCACGAGGGGAAAGTCATGTGGAGAAATATTCCGTCGAAAAACCAGATGAAACGCTGGACGGAATTGCGGAACAATATCACATGCGTGTTGGTGATTTAACTCGGCTCAATGATTTGCGCGGAGACTATCGGCCTCAACCAGGTGATTGCCTTTGGGTCCGGGTCAAGTGAGCGCGCGTCTTACACATCGACTAGTCTGAAAATGCTCACAGCCCTCGTCCCGAGGGCGTTCGTGAATCGCTGATGACGGCCGCCAGGCTCATATAGCCTAAAAATGCTCACAGCCCTCGTCCCGAGGGCGTTCCCCGGGGACGGGGCGCGAGCGCGGAGCGTTTTCATGGTTCGTGGTGAATGAAGTTCATGGGGTCTATTTTACAAAAGGATTTCCTCCATGCTTAACACAGGCGCATTGCTTCAGCAAAACCGGTATCGCATCGTGCAGCGGATTGGCGGCGGCGGCATGGGCGTCGTGTATCTGGCCTGGCGTTACTAAACCATGAGCCTCTCACTCGGAATCGTCCTTCAAACGCGCTATCGCATCCTCCGCTCGCTGGGCAGTGGCGGCATGGGCGATGTCTACCTGGCGGAAGACACCCGTCTGATCGGGCGTTTCTGCGCCATCAAAGGCATGTCGCCCGCGGCCCTGCCGCCTGCCGATCGCAACTGGGCCATTACCGCCTTTCGACAGGAAGCGCAGATGCTCGCCACGCTGCGGCATCGCGGCCTGACCCAGGTGGCCGACTTTTTTGCGGAAGGCGGTAGTTGGTATCTGGTGATGGAATATGTGGAAGGCCTCACGCTCGAAGACCGCTTGCAACAAGCGCCGGGCAGCCGCCTGCCGGTTCAAGAAGCGTTGAGTATCATTTACCAATTGTGCGATGTGCTGGACTTCCTCCATCGCCAGAATCCGCCGGTCGTCTTCCGCGACTTGAAACCTTCCAACGTCATGTTGACCCCGCACGGGGAAGTCAAGCTCATCGACTTTGGCATTGCGCGTTTCTTCAAGCCCGGCAAAGCGCAGGACACCGTCAACCTGGGCACGCCGGGCTATGCCGCGCCCGAACAACACGGGCAGGGCGGTCAGACCGACGCGCGTTCGGATGTCTATAGTCTCGGCGTGCTGCTTCATCAAATCCTGACCGGCCATGATCCGACGACCACCATCTTCAGTTTGCCCTCCGCCCGATCGCTCAACCCCGCGATCCCGGCAGCGGGTGAAGCGGTGATTGTCCGCGCCACCCAGATGAATCCCGCCTTTCGATTTCAAAATGTGCAGGAGTTTCGGCAGGCGCTCTTTTTGGCAACGCCGACGCCCACGACCTACGTGCCGGTGGCGCTGCCCTATGCGGCGACCACCCCCGTACCTGCTGGCCCGCCTACGCCACCTGCGCCGCCTTACATTCCACCGCCTCAGCCTTATCCTCCAGCCAGGCCTCCGGCGTCAAACAAATGGCTCTGGGCCGGTCTGGCCTTGCTGGCGATCATTAGCCTGGCATTGGCGGCGGTTCTCACTTCACGGCCTAACTTCGATGATACGACGCCTATCCCGATTACTCCGGTTGCCCAGCATGACACGCCCTCGCCGACCGCGACTGTGAACGATGTGGGCGGCGACTCCAATCGAAATGATACTTCAACGCCGATGCCTGTCACATCAACTCCGTTACCGACCGCCACACCGCGTCCCATCAATACGCAGCGGCCTACCTCGACGCCTCGACCGACTATACCGCCTCCGCCGACAGACACACCTGCCCCTGTTTGTCCTAGCATTTCCGGCCCGTTTGCCAGCCTGGGAACACAGCTGCAAGACCGGCTGGGGTGCGCTCAAGGATCCGCTTCTGCCATCAATGCCGCCGAGGAACTCTTTCAAAATGGGCGCATGGTCTGGCGCGAAGACGACGATCGGATTTACGCCATCTATAATAGCGGTCGCTGGGAAAGCCACGCCGACACTTGGAACGAAGGCGATGCCGATTATTCCTGCGGCGGTTCCGAAACGCCGCCCACGCCCGTTCGGGGCTTTGGCCGGGCCTGGTGCAACTTTGCCAGCATCCGCAACGGGCTAGGCAATGCCGTAGAAGGTGAGCGTGGACTGGGCATCACCGTACAACAATTTGCCAATGGGTTCATTTTGAAAACGGAGGATCGAACTGTCGTGTTGTACAATGATCAAACATGGGAGCGACGGTAGAACTTCCATTGAGGCGCATGACAGGGGGCTGATATGCGAAATCATTACCACTTTCGACTGACCCGGATGGGATTCTTCACACTGCTCGTGGCCGCCAGCGTTCTTCTCCTGAGCGGGGCCTCGGCCCAGGCGGGCGCAGCGGTGCGCGTGCATCGTGATGTTCTAGCCCTCCGTTCCTACGATTGGCGATCGGGGTTGATACCCACCACACCCGACGATCCGATCTATCCTTACCCGCGCCTCGATTTCGATAAAGTCGGCCCGGCCGCCGATATCACCACCACCGTCATCATCCTGGAAAGCCCGGGCGTGCGCCTGACGATTGCGCCGGAATATGGCGGGCGCATTCTGCGCTGGTACGACAAGCGCAATCAACGTGAAGTGCTCTACGTCAACCCCGTGATCAAACCCACCCGCTGGGGCTATCGGGGTTGGTGGCTGGCGACGGGCGGCATCGAATGGGCCTTTCCTACCAACGAGCATGGCCTGAACGAATGGCGGCCCTGGAAATATCAGACTTACGGTGGCGGCAGCTATGCCGCGGTGGTCGTCTCGGATCACGAAGATCGCACCGGCCTGGATGTTTCTGTCTCGATTGTGCTGTATGCCAACGATCAGCTGGCCATTATTCCGCGGATCGTAAATCGGACTCGTTCAGCGCAATCGTTCCTGTTCTGGATCAATGCCATGCTGCCTTATTCGCCTGATTGGCAATTTGAGCTCCCCGCCCAAACGGTTGAAGTTCACTCCACCGGCGACGAGAGCCTGCCAGAGCCGGGTCAAAAAATGACTTGGCCGATCTTTAATGGGCGTGACTTCTCGCGCGCTGCCGAGTGGCGTCAATACCTGGGAGTTTTTGCCGCGCCCGCTTTGAAAGGCAAAGTCAGCGTCTTCAACCCGGCCACCGGCGCTAAAGTAACCCGCTCATTTCCCGTCTCGATCGCGCGTGGCGTTAAACTTTTCCTGTTGGGCGACTTGCCGGCTGACCTGTACACGGATGATGATAGCCGGTATTATGAGCTGTGGGGCGGTTACACGCGCACCTTCGATGAAAACGCCACGCTTAGACCCGGTCGCAGTGTGACCTGGATTGAATACTGGTCTTCACGCTAAAAGGCCGCTTCCTATGTTGATGCCCGGTACGTTTTTGCAAAGTCGTTATCGCATCCTCCGTCAGATCGGCGGCGGTGGAATGGGCGTGGTCTATCTCGCTCAGGATGAGCACCTGACCGGGCTGACATGGGCGATTAAAGAGATGTCGCCTAATCAGCAGGCCCCAGCCGATCGGGCTTGGGCAATTGCGGCATTTCAGCAAGAAGCTCGTCTTTTAGCGAATTTGCAACATCCCGGGCTGGTCCACGTTACCGATTATTTTTCAGAATACGGCAATTGGTACCTAGTGATGGACTTCGTGTCAGGGCGAACTTTGGAGGCTTGGCTAACCCAGCTGCCCAACGGTTTTACCATCCCCATCGCCCTGAACTATATCAACCAGTTGTGCGCCGTGCTGGAGTACTTGCACAGCCAGACGCCGCCCGTGATCTTTCGCGATTTGAAGCCGGGCAACGTGATAGTGGCCGACAACGGCGAAATCAAACTGATTGACTTCGGGATTGCGCGTTTTTTCAAACCGGGCCAGACCCATAACACGATCGACTTGGGAACACCGGGTTATGCGTCGCCGGAACATGACAGTCGCGGGCAAACTGATCCACGGTCAGACATCTATAGTTTGGGTGTGCTGTTCCATCAATTGGTTACCGGCTATGATCCGGTCAGTGCGTCCGTGCCGTTTCAATTGCCCCCGGTTCGCAGTCTCAATCCGCAGGCACCGGATTCGGCGGTTGCGGCGATTCAACGCGCGACACAACTGCGGCCTGAACAGCGCTATCAAAGCGTCGCCGAGTTTCGTCAGGCGCTATTTGCGCCGATCCCGGCGATGCCGGCCTCCGGCCGCCTGCCCCCTCAACTACCACCGCAGCGCGCCAGCCGCCCGACCGCGAAGTGGGGACCGATTGGGGTGGCGGTCGTCATCGGGTTGATGTTGATCGGTGCGGTTGCGTTCACCGCCTTACCTCAATCGCAGTCCACACCGACTGCAGCCCCGTCAACGCTTGGCCCTGGTTTGACACGATCACCATCCACCGTGCCCCCATCGGCGGCACCGCCTTCTGCCAGGCCCCCATCCGTCGCACCGCCATCGCCTTCTATCCCGACTGACCTGCCGCCTGATCCGAATGCGCCCCGTCGGATTGTTTTTGCGCGCGGTGAAGTAGGCTGTTCGTTTATTGTCGCGCTTGATCTGGACACTCGGGCTGAGACGATTTATCGTGGCCAGGACAATACCATCGAACCCACATGGTCGCCCGACGGCAGCCAGTTTGTCGCCAGTTCGGGTTCATGCGCCAATGGCGATCAAGCATTGTTTGTCTTTACACTGGTCAACGGGCGCTCTGTCCCGATCGTCCAGAGCGGCAACATGATCGATCCCGATTGGGGCCGCGATGATCGCATCTATTTTGTGAGGGGCACCACCCAAACGGGCGGCCGGATTTACTCGGTTCGGCCCGACGGCAGTGATGAACGTGCGACGGGCCTCAGTGGGCGGCAGCCTATGCTATCGGCCGATGGCCGGTATCTTGCTTATATGCGGCAAGCCGGTAGCGTCTGGCGCGTCTATGTGGCGGCGGCACGCGGTGATGGCACTTTCGCCAACCCGGAGCAATTGTCCTTCCCAAGCTCTGTTGCCGGGAGTGTGCATGCCCGCATGCCGCACTGGCTGGGCGATAGCAACCGCGTGCTGTTCAACGTGACTGATAAAAATTTCAACACCATTGCCCTGGACACTGTCGATCTGGACACGCGCCACAGCACCGCCTGGGACGGCGTCAGCCCCAACGGTCAGCATTTCGCGCGACCGGCCTGTGGGCTAAATCAGTGGTGTGTGGCGAATGAAGTCAATGGCGGCATGTGGTTGTTGCGCGAAGACAGCGGCAATTTCACGGTCGAACGGCAACTGACGGCGAATATACAGGACTGGGGTGCAGACATTTATCCTTAGAAACCGATCTGAAAATGCTCGCTGCCCTCGTTCCGAGGGTGTCCTTCTACGAAGGCGTTCCCCGGGGACGGGACGCGAGCGCGGAGCGTTTTCATCGTTCGTGGTACACGCCGTTCATCAGGCGCAGCCGTTGCTTGATCGGCTAAGAATCGTCACATGGCTAATCATCGATATTCAAAAACCCGGCTGGAGTTGATCGGCTTAACGGTTGCTTTGCTCACCGCGTGTACCCGGCTGCCTGCGCCTGACTTTCAACCCGCCTCCGGCATTACGATGACAGCGGCGATCGTACCAATTGCCATGCGACCGACGGCGACTTTGACCTCAACTCCAACGCGGCTACCGCCCACGTTCACGGCCATGCCGCAACCCTCGCCCACGCGCATCGCACTTCCGCTCCAGCCCTGCCAGCCGCCGCCGGATGATTATCAACGCGTGTCCGTTGGTTTGGAAATCGTCAACGCGCGGACGCTATGGATGCTACAATTGGCGCAAGCATTGTATCAGGGCCGCGGCGACCCGTTACACATCACACAAGGTTCATACGTAGACAATGTACCGGAGAGTTTCGGCACGCACGCCGGCGGAGGAGCGGTCGACATCAGTGTGAGAGTTAAATCGGAGCCAGCGTCGCTGCTCAGCGAGCATGAAATAACGGAGCTGGTCATGGCGCTGCGCCAAGCCGGGTTTGCCGCCTGGGCGCGCCTGCCCGGCGATCTCGATGCGCTCAACGGGGTTCATATTCACGCGATTGCCGTGGGTGATCGTGAACTTTCGGCGGCGGCCCGTCGTCAACTGGACGGGCCGGAAGGTTATTTTCGCGGCCTGGACGGGGTGCCGCCGGAACACGGCGGTCCCCAGCCCGATCGCTACGGCGGCCCGGTGCTGTGTAACTGGATGCGCGCATTGGGCTATCAAGACTTACGCTAGACTCAATACTGTTTAGATAAGGCTCGTAGCCCGCGTCCCCGCGGGCGATCCCACCGCGCGGACGCGGCTGGGTGAGCGCTAACTAAACAGCATTGACGCTAGACTAGGTTGAAGGTGAAGCGTGTTCACTCCAATCGATTCCAAGTCAGCACCCACGGACAACAGGGGCAATCGAAAATGTTAGCATCTGGCACAATCTTACAGAGCCGCTACCGTATCTCGCGCGAGATAGGCGGCGGCGGCATGGGCACGGTCTATCTGGCCGAAGATACCCATCTGCTCGGTTATTACTGCGCGATCAAAGAAATGTCGCCCGGTCAGGTGTCGCCGCAGGATCGCAATTGGGCCATTAGTGCTTTCAAGCAGGAAGCTCAAATGCTGTCCACTCTCAACCATCCCGGCATTGTGCGCGTTTCAGATTACTTTGCCGAAAATGGCAATTGGTATCTGGTGATGGAATACATCGAGGGTCAGACGCTGGAAGCCTGCCTGGGGCCGCAGGGCTTGCCACCGCAGCCTGTCTTCAGCTATGTGGATCAGCTCTGTAATGTGCTGGAATACCTGCACTGGCAAAACCCACCGGTGATTTTTCGTGACCTGAAACCCGGCAACATCATGGTCAAACCGACCGGCGAAATCAAGCTCATCGATTTTGGCATCGCCCGTTTCTTCAAGCCGGGGCGAACCCACAATACCGTCAATTTGGGAACGCCGGGGTATGCTTCACCGGAGCATGGCAGCGGGCAGACCGACCATCGTTCAGACATTTACAGCTTGGGCGTACTTGTATTGCAGTTGGTGACGGGTTACGATCCCACTTTGGCGCAGGTGCCTTACCTGCTGCCGGCCGCGCGCAGCTTAAATCCACAGATACCACCCGTGATTGAGGATGTGATCCGCCGGGCCACGCAGTTGACTCCCGCCCAGCGATTTCAGGCTGTGGCCGAATTTCGGCAGGCCTTGCGCGCGCCGGCACCGCAAATGTCTGGTCCCGCGGCAGCGCTGTACCAGACGCCCGTATATCCGCCGACAACCATCATGCCGCAGACAGCAGGCACACCGCCCATCGCCGTGCCGCCGTCACGATCGCCTGCGATACCCAAGTGGATCTGGGCCGCGGCCGGCGTGATCGTGCTTTTGCTGTTTGTGGTGATCGCGCTGCCTGCTATTACATCGAAATCTACGCCCACCCCTTTACCCCCATCTTCAGCAGCGCCAGCGATTCCGGCTGGCGACGTGACGGACGCGCCTCCATCGCCCACTCCGCCACGGCCTGACCCGGTCACGGTTGAACCAGTCGTTCCGCTGCCGATAGGCGTTACCCCGAGCGTTCCGCCGCCGCCACAGCCCAGCTTTATCGCTCAAGATCGCGAGCTGGGCCGATCGGCTGGGGGCCGCTCGATCCCGCTGCTGGAAGTCGGTAATCCCGACGGGCCGGTGGTCGTCCTCGTGGGCAGCATTGAAGGCGATCAAGCGGACACCTCCGATGTGGTCCGACAACTCATGGACTGGTACCGTTCACGACCGGATCAGGTCCCCAATGGCGGCCTGCTGTACCTGATCCCCAGCCTCTGTCCCGATGGCAATGCCCGCAGTTCCCGCTTCAATGCCAATGAGGTGGATCTTAATCGCAACTGGGATTCGGGCAATTGGACTGGTAATGCCATCGTGCCCGGCTATCCCAAAGGCAAACCCGGCGCGGGCGGTTCTGCTCCGTTCTCCGAACCGGAGACACGCGCGCTGCGTGATTTGTTGAATCAGTTTTATAGTTCGGGGCGAACGGTGTATTTAATCACCCTGCACTCGACGGTGAATTCAGGCTCGCGCGATCAAGTCTTTCCGGGTTATACCTCGGTCGGCATTCACGACGCCTCGAAAACATTGACGCAGCGGGTGGGAAATCTCATCGGCTACCGGTATAATACGGCGTGGAGCTATGACACCACGGGCGAAGCGATTGCCTGGGCCGCCGAGCAGGGCATCCCATCGGTGGATATTGTACCGCTAAAAAACCATGGGCCGGCGCGTGCGGCAATGATAAGTGTGCTTGAAGAAATTCTGCGTTAGCCATCTTCCCGATTGGAGTCAGCCAAGTGACTAATCCTTCTTCACCACCTTCGCAGCCTGCCCCTCAACCAGCTGCGGGCGCTAATGACCCATTTGCCGCTGTGCGACCAGCGGCGCGGCCTGCGAAACCCTTTCCGTGGTGGGCGGCGTTTCTCGGCGCGGTACTCGTGATCGTACTGTTGCTGAGCGTATTGACGATTGTTGCGCTGAACAAACGGGCCACTTCGGCCGAGCAGTCGCCGGCTGTCGTCGTGGCTGTTGAGCCGACAGCGCCAGCGCTTGTGGCACACGTTACTCAAACACCGAAACCGACCTCAACTCCGCTCACGCCGACGGTGCTACCCGTGGTGGCGGCAAGTGAAATTCCTACCGCCACCCCGCCAGCCGAGCCGTTCATCAGCGTGCCCATGACCATCGGGTGGTCGATAGAGGACCGCCCGCTGCTGGTTTATCGCCTGGGGTACGGGCCGCGCAAACGCGCCCTGATCGGCGCGATTCATGGGGGCTACGAGTGGAACACCGTCGACTTGATGACCGAAACACTTGATTACTTGGGGCGCAATCCTGATTTGATCCCGCCCGAAGTGACGTTGTACATTCTGCCGCTAGCCAACCCCGATGGGTATGCCGCCGGACGCGATGCAATCCATGGCCGGGTCAATGCCAATCAGGTCGACTTGAATCGCAACTGGGACTATCATTGGGGGCCGACCGCGACACACGGCACGCGCCCAGTCTCGGCAGGTACTGCGCCCTTCTCCGAACCTGAAACACGCGCGCTGCGTGACTTCATCCGCGACTATGAGATTCAAGACGTTATCTTCTACCACAGTGCCTTTACCGCTGTTTTTCAGGGCGCAGGGATTACGACTTCAAAGACAGAAGATTTAGCGAAATTGCTGGCACAGGAAACAGGCTATCGCTATGCGCCGGAAGGCGTGCCAGGGCAGATCACCACGGGGGACGCGATCGATTGGCTGACCGTTGAGGGTGTTAACGCGGTCGAAGTCGAACTGACCACGCATCAGGCTATTGATTGGGAACAAAATCTGGCCGGACTGCAAGCCTTTTTGAAATGGGACTTGCCGGAGACACCGCCTCCGCCGGTTGTCGCGTCTTCGCCGCCTTCGTCGGGTGCCACCTCGATAACTCACACGGTTCAAGCCGGCGATATCTTGTCGGCGATTGCCGTAAAATACGACGTATCAGTTGAGGCCATTGCTCGAGCGAACAACATGGCCGATATCAACAGTATTATTCCTGGGCAAGTGCTGATCATTCCCAGCCCATAACGAGCCAACTCTCCTATCGACAACAGCCGTCGATTGGAGAGGGAAGCCAGCCATTCCAGAATTGAAGCGCCACTGGCTTGGATTACTGCAAAGTAGAGTTACAATAGCAGGCGGGCAAATTATCATCGCTTGTGTGTTAGGCAAGGGCGCTGGTGATCTTAAGAATTTCGCGCAGTTCAAAGCACCGGCCGGGCCAAAGCCTTGATTTTAGATTGTAGAGTGCAGATTCTAGATTAGCTGTATCATACCTCGCCAGATAATGCTTTTGAATTGTAGTGACGACTTTAGTCGTCCAGCCGTCAAACGACTGAAGTCGTTACTACAAATTCAAAATGTTTTCTGAACATCTACAGATCCTAATTCCAAAATGATCGAGTTGATTCTTAGCGGCCTTTGTCTTGAGTACGATTTTCGCGCGCTCATATTGAGCGGGCCGGGCGCGGAGGAAGTGGCGGCGCGCTCGAAGTGGACCATCGCCGCGCAGGGTGAGATCGCTCTGCATTTAGGCGTGGCGCTGTTCGATCGGCCTTTCATCTTCACCCCCACGCGCGTCATCACTGAATTGCAGCAGAGCCTTGAAGGTGAAGCGGTCTTTGATTGGCTGAGAGAAGGCTGCTATCGCATGCCGCGTTCGGAGGTGTTTGGCCTTGACGTGCGCGGCAAAGACGAGCAGATTTTTGCGCGCGACATCGATATTGAAGAATCGCCGATCGCTGTGCTCGGGCATGGCACATGGATTGTGGCTGTGGTAGAAATCGATCCCACTTTAGGCGCGGAAGTTTACCCACTCGATCGGCCTGAGCGGCTCGAACAGACTGAGCTGCCCCAGCGGGTTGGCCGAGCGTTGAAAGGTTATCGCGCAGGACCGGAAGTGAAGTTGGATAGGCTGTTGTAAGGTGACTGTGCAAAACAAACACAAAGTATTAGCAGTGTCCCCCGGGGTTGAATCGTATTTTCGAAAAGAGGCATTTCAGTAAGGGCGGGCAATTTTGGAAAGACCCGCGTCAAGTATTGACAGACACTATTAAACTGTGGCAAAATGAATGACGGCCCTGACAGATGCCCAACGGCCACACCGTGTGAGTCCGCTCAACTTTGTTTCACCAGAGGCAGAAATCACCCACCTTTCTCTAAAACCGCGCGCTGGTTTTGATGCTGCCAATCGGCAGCTGGGCCACGCGCACAGGGCTGATTGTTTGCCGACGCAGCTTCACAGGCGGCTAAGGGAGTCCCCTGCAGACGGTTGGCCGGTTGGCTGGAGATCATTCTTGCCGTGATGTTGCAGCGCTACGCAAGGAGGTGAATAGCCCAAGATCACTAGTTCTCCCCTGCTCCTGTGTTAGTCAGACAAATTGATACTTAGGAGGAAGGTAAATGATTCGCCGTAAACATACTGTGTTTAATTTGATGGTTGTGTTAGCGCTCCTTTTGTCGGTGATGGGTATTGCCCCGGCCGCTGCGGTTCCTGCCGCTGACCCAGCCGTTGCTGCGCCATCCGCAGATGGCCCTGGGCAACCGAAGCCGCCGATCGAGGCCGTCTCAGTAGATGAAGCGCTGACACCCGAACAAGCGCTGGAGAAAATCGATCCGGCGCTGCGTGAAGCTGTGCAAAAGGGCGGTAGCGAGCGGGTCGATATTTACGTAACCGTTCGTTCTGGCACCGATTTGAGATCCTACCTGTCCAATCTGATCGTGCGCCCCATGATATTGGGCGGGGTACAATACGTTTTTGGACAGGCGTCAGTCGGCTCATTGACCAAGATCGCCCAGTTGTCCGGGGTGGTCTCGATCGTTTCCGCTGAATTGTCAAATCGTTCCCTGCCGTTTGATCCGGAACCCAAGACCGCGCTTAGCCAGACCGCACTGAAAGCTCGTCTGGACAGCCTGCGGGCGAATGCGCTGACTTACGCTGAAGCGCAGGCCAGGACAGGCGGCGATGTCGGTGCACAGGGTTGGTTCGACGTGCTGGACGGCCATAAGTCCAGCGAAGCCTGGACCAAGGGCTTTGACGGTAATGGCGTCATTGTGGCGGTGATCGATGACGGCATCGACTACGGACACCCCGACCTGCAAGGCACCACGGCCCGCGTGGTTGATCCGGCCTCGCCGTACTACGGCTGGCCGATGGCGTTCTCGCAAGCCTCAACGCAGTATTTCGCCAACGATGTGCTCTACAACACCAACTACATCGCGACCGGGGCCTCCTCATCGCGCTGGTCGTCAACCGCGGTAACGCGCACTGGTACGGTTTTGCCGTGGGACGATACGAAAGTGCGCTTCTTGTTCCAGCCGCTCAGCGCGGCCGCCGCGCACACGTACATCGCCCCCAATCTCAGCCAGAGCGGCTTGTATCGCCTGGGCAGTCTGCCAGAAATGAATCTGCGCGACGTCTATGGCGAGCGCGTGGCCGTGCTGGTGGTCGATGCTCACACTGCCGGCGTGTATGACACGGTGTATGTCGACCTCGACAACAACTACGACTTCACGGACGAGAAGCCTGCCACCCAGGCCAGCCCCGAAGTCTATCGTGACATGGACGGCGACGGCTTCGCCGACATTTCCGGCGGCCAGATCGTGTGGATCAGCGACGGCGACAATCCGCCGCCGGTGACCGACTGGTTGTGGGGTGTGTCTTGCGCCACCAACTCGGCCACGATGAAGGGCTGCCCCGATGACGGCTCGCTGGTCTTGTTTGCGGGCGCCTTCGCGCTTGGTTACACACACGGCACGCAGTGCGCCTCCAACGTTGCCGGACAAGGCGTCGTGAATGGCGGTGCCAGCGCGCCCGCGTTCGCGGTGGGCGGCATGGTTCAGGGTGCTGCGCCCAAGGCCAGTCTCATGGACATGGGTAACTACTATGCGACCTTCTCGGACGATGACCACTATCTGGTGGCGGCGCTGGGTTACGATGGCACGCCCAACTCGGGCGATGAAATCCAGATTACCAGCAACAGCTACGGCAACTTCACGCAGATGTGGGGCGGCTGGGGCTACACGGGCCGGTTGATTACGGCGTTGAATCTGAGCATCGCGCCCAGCACGGCGTACCTATTCTCCGGCGGCAATGAAGGCCCCGGCTACGGCCCGCAAGAAGGCGAAGGCGGCCCGACCATCATCAAAGTCGGTACGTCCACGCAGTTTGGCTCCACCAACTGGGACTCGATCATGGGCATCGATCAGATCGTCTATGGCGATCCCAGCTCCTTCGGCGCTAAGGGACCCAATCGTGACGGGTCGGCCGGTCTGGACATTCTGGCCAACGGCGGCCGCGGCGCGGGCGATGAAGGCATCAACTACTACGGCTTCAACGGCGCGGAGTCGTGGGCTACGTGGGGCGGCACCAGCCGATCGTCCCCGGTAGCGGCCGGCAACCTGGCGCTGGTGTATCAAGCGTACAAGGATCGACATGGCGTCTGGCCGACCTGGGAAGAAGTCCTGCCCATCTTCAAGAGCAGCGCCACCAATTCGGTTAGCTCGCCGTTCTTCCAGGGCGCGGGCGTCGTCAATTCGGATCGTGCCACGGATGTGGCCGCCGGCATCTATGGCGTGTATGCCACCCCCGATGAGTGGCAAGTGGGCGATTGGCAAGGCGTCGAATACCTGAACTTTGCGAAGGTCGCGAAGCCCGGTTCGACGTACACCAAGACCTATGAAGTTGTGAATCCGTCGGGCTACAATATCAACGTCAGCCTGGCTGATAGTTACATGAAGCTGATCACCAAGACGCAGACGACGTTCACCACGTCGCCTGAAAATCAGGAAAGCGCCTTCAACTTCCACTCGCCCGATTATCTGGTGAAAATGGATCCGGCGCTGATTCCTGCCGACGCCGAAGTGATGATCGTCAAGTACGCGCATCCGTACAGCACGTACGATCCCAACTACGATTACACCACGGCCAACAGCAGCTGGCGCTTCATGGTTTACAACTGGACCGATCAGAACAACGACGGCAAATTGTGGACGGACGCCAATGCTAATGGCGTGGTCAATCACAGTGATTCGTCCGTTGTGGACAATGACGGCTTCCATCAGGTGAATTACGCCAACAGCGAAATCCAGCAGGGCGAGTACGTCCGCATGGACTACGAGTTCGGCGGCCTCAGCATCCCGATCATCATTCGCGACCCGCTGGAGCGCATGGCCGATGGTTACTTCTTCGGCTTCCAGCATCGCGCCAATGACCACACCGTGGGGACCACCACGCTGCACATCGGCGTGGAGTTCTACAAGCGCGCGGATTGGGGCTGGGTCAGCGTCAGCACCGGCTCGTTGATGGTGCCCGCCAACGGCTCGGCCACCTTCGAGGCCGTTGCTACCATCCCCGCCAACGCGCTGCCCGGCGACTACGAAGGCGTGATCTACATGACCGATCCCGGTGATGCCAATCACGCGGCGCACGAATCGGCGCTGCCCGTCGTCGTCAATGTCATCGCCGATCTGGCCACCAACGGCGCGGTGACACTGGGCGGTACGCCCATGGCCGACACCATGTATCAGAACGCTTGGACTAACGGCTACTTCAACTGGTATGGTGGCGGCTGGACAGGCGCAGGCGACTGGCGACACTACTTCCTGGACATCATGCCCGGCGACGTAGCCAACCAGAACCTGCTCATTCACTCGTCGTGGAGCTATACACCCACCGACTTCAACACCTGGGTGCTTGGTCCCACGGAAGACTGCGCCTCTAACGGTACCGGGCAGTGTGCTTTCTGGGAACCCGGCACCGCTCAGCCCAATCCACTGGTCTATGGCCCGTACACGCTGCAGCCTATCGCCAGCAGTGAGCCGTTCCGCACTGGCGCGGCTTATCCGTTCGACACTAGCACGGGCGGCCCCGCCGACTGGGTGAAGGCCCCGCTGACGACGGACGGCCTGCATGAAATCGCCCTGCACAACGTGCTGTTCGCCGGTATCGATCTGGCCGAACAGTTCCGTGTGGACGTGGGCACCATCGCGTTTGATCCGGTCATGGATCCGGCGGTCGGTCACGCCACGCTTGGCTCGATCGATGCGGATGCCTACACCAATACCGGTAAGATCGATGTCAACATCACGCCGTCCATCGGTGTCCCCGATCTGAGCTTCACGCTGGCGGGCGGCCTGTCCACCGTGCACTACGATCAACCCGCGGTGTTGGTGCTGCCCAATGGCGGCGTCTTCAGCGCCTGGGACCCGGATAACAGCGTTGTGCCGTTCACGGTCGACGCTGCGGGTACGACTAATCTGAAAGTCCACCTAATCATGCCCGCCGCGCAAGACATTGACTTCTTTGTCGTGCGTGATGTCAACAACAACGGCCTGGCCGAGCAGGCCATCGACGTGCAAGTGGGCTCGTCGGGTAATGGTACGGGTGCAGACGAAGAGATCGTCGTCGCCAACCCGGTGCTGGGTCAGTATCTGGCCGTCATGGCCGGCTACACGGTCGATCCGCCGACGGGCGTCAACGCCAGCTGGTGGTACGAGATCACCGCGCCCGGCGGCCTGCCTACCGAACCGCTGACCGTGTTCAGCAACACCGTTCAGATCACGCAGACGCCGTTCGTGACCTCAACGAACACGTACACCTACGTGGTGACGGCGGATAATCGCGCGGCTGCGCTGCACGCCAGCGTAGGCGGCTTCACCAGCACCGCCGATCTCGATCTGTACGTGTCCGACAGCCTGGGCAACATCGTCGCCAGCGCTGCGACCACGGCGACCACTGAAATGGTCACGGTGATGCCGGCGACCGGTTATCGCTTCGCCACCGGCGCACAGTACACGGTGTGGGTGCATGGCAAGACCGTGCCCACGCCGCCCGCCGATGCGGACCTGCACATCTGGTGGGATCATCACAACATCTGGCTGTCGTCCACGCACCCCGATGTGCACGTCGACGCTATCCAGCCCAATGAAATGGTCAGCGTCACGCTGCACTTCGACAAATCGAGCTGGCCGGTGGGTGACTTCATCAGCGCGCGCCTGGTGGGCGATATGTCCGTCATGCCCGGCGTCTTCGATGAGCTGGTGACTATCACCCGGGCCAACGCGCCCACGCCGCAGTTTGATGCGGTGGCGCAGAAGACCATCTCTACGGCGCACGGACTGTATTCCGTCCCGATCGTGAGTCCCTATGGCTACCCGGATGGTCGACTGGGCATGGTCGGGCTTGGTGAGCTGGTGACCTACACGGTGCGTGTCACCAATACGGGTGATGCGGCGGGCGTGGTCGGCATCGATGATTACTGGGGTGAGACCCGGTTCACGTTCGATCACTTCATTGTCACGCCGACGAACTACAGCTCCTATACGAGTGCGGGTTGGTACGGTATCTATGTGACTGAGACTCTGACACCCGGTCAGGTGTTCGAGTTCTCCTATGTTAACGTCTTTACCACGGTCGCAACGTTGAACAGCTACTACTCCAACTACGTCGATGTGTATGACGACACAACCGCTACCCTTTTGCCGTATAGTCAAGGGGCGTGGGCGGGGGCGTTCTATCGTGGCTTCAGCACCAGCACCACCACGGGCTTCCCGGCCTTCACGTCAAAGTCGGCGCCGGCCAGTGCGCTGCCGGGTGAGACCATCATCTACACGCTGAGCATGATGAATCCCAGCTCGATCAATCAGCCGATCAAGATCACCGACACGCTGCCGTCGGGCGTGGCGTATGTCTCCAACGACTTTGGTGGCACGTATGATACCGGGCTGCACACGGTCTATGTCTCCACAACGGTGCCTGGTACCGCGCTCTACAGCACCGATCTGCACATCGTCGCGCAGATTCCGGCTACGGCCACCGTGGGTACGACGTACCAGAACACGGCTAACTTCTACAACGGCCTGACCAACGCGCTCATCACCACCAAGAGCGCCAGCACATCGATCGAGCCGAGCGCCGAGTTTGACCTGATGAAGTCGGTGAGCCAGCTGATTGGTCGGGTGGGCGACACGTTGAAGTACCAGGTCGTGTTCGAGAACACAGGCCCGCTCGCGGCGGACAACGCGCTGTTCATCGATCGCGTGCCGTCGTACCTCGACGTGATCACCTCGACCATCCAGCCGGCAGGCGTGACCTACATGACCGGCACGCACACGCTGGAATGGACAGGCGACCTCGCCGTTGGTCAGATGATTACCGTGACGTACGATGCCAAGCTGAACAGCACCGTGTATCCGTCGTTGGCGGTGATCAACCTGGCCAGCATCGAGTCGGATAACGGCACTGGCACTGCCTATGGCAGTGCTCTGACTGAGATCCTGGCAGACGATCCCATCAGTGGACTGTCTGCGTCCAACAGCAGTCCGACGAATCTGGGCGGAAGTACCGCTTTCACAGCGACGGTGGTGTCCGGGACCAATGTGCTGTATACCTGGAACTTTGGTGACGGAAGTACAGGGACTGGGGCAACTGCCAATCACACCTACTTAGCAGCGGGGCTGTACACAGCTGTAGTGACTGCTTCTAATAGTGTGAAT
>JBGSPW010000123.1:0-45100 GCA_041738395.1 Thermoflexales bacterium | reverse complement strand
TACCGCTTTAACGGGCGAACAGCCCGACCCTTGGGACCTTATTCAGCCCCAGGATGCGATGAGCCGACATCGAGGTGCCGAGCGAAGTCGTCGATATGGACTCTTGGACTTCACCAGCCTGTTATCCCCGGGGTAGCTTTTGTCCGGTAAGCCACGGCCCTTCCACTCAGTACCGTGGGATCACTAAGCCCTGCTTTCGCATCTGCTCGGCATGTTC
Source organism: Thermoflexales bacterium (assembly GCA_041738395.1). Lineage (GTDB taxonomy): Bacteria > Chloroflexota > Anaerolineae > Fen-1058 > Fen-1058 > Fen-1058. Next base: position 44,883 of record JBGSPW010000123.1, on the reverse strand, counting down.
GCCTTGCAGTCAAGCTCTCTTGTGCCTTTACACTCTATGGCTGGTTTCCATTCAGCCTGAGAGAACCTTTGGGCGCCTCCGCTACCTTTTAGGAGGCGACCGCCCCAGTCAAACTGCCCGCCTGGCACGGTTCTCCTGCCGGATGACGGCGAGGAGTTAGGGTCAAGACTTAATCAGGGTGGTATTTCACATTATGGCTCCACCGAGGCTAGCGCCCCAGCTTCAAAGCCTCCCACCTATTCTACACAGACCAAGCCCTAACGCAATGCCAAGTTGCAGTAAAGCTCCACGGGGTCTTTTTGTCCTGCTGCGGGTAACGCGCATCTTGACCCGTATTTCAATTTCGCCGGGTCCCATGCCGAGACAGTGCTCCAGTCGTTACACCTTTCGTGCGGGTCGGAACTTACCCGACAAGGAATTTCGCTACCTTAGGACCGTTATAGTTACGGCCGCCGTTCACCGGGGCTTCAGTTCAAAGCTTTGGCTTGCGCCGAACCTCTCCCTTTAACCTTCCGGCACTGGGCAGGTGTCAGCCCCTATACATCGCCTTGCGGCTTGGCAGAGACCTGTGGTTTTGTTAACCAGTCGCTAGAGCCATTTCACTGCGACCCTCCGACGCTCGACGGAGTCTCCTCACGTCAGAGGGCACCTCTTATCCCGAAGTTACGAGGTCATGTTGCCTAATTCCTTAGCATAGGTTCTCCCGGTCACCTTGGTATATTCTACCCGTCTACCAGTGTCGGTTTGCGGTACGGGCACCAATGAATCATCGCTTAGAGGATTTTCTGGGCAGCAGGGCTCAACCACTTCTGGCTCAAGGCACCGCCATCACCCCTCGGCTCAGCGCGCGGACTTACCTACGCACCTCAACGCCTACAGGCTTAGCACCTCCATCCAATAGGAGGCTGGCCTACCCCACTGCGTCCCCTCATCGCTCATCACCGGTGGTACAGGAATATTAACCTGTTGTCCATCGCCTACGCCTGACGGCCTCGGCTTAGGCCCGACTAACCCAACGCGGATTGACCTTGCGTCGGAAACCTTAGACTTACGGTGAACACGGTTCTCACGTGTTTTACGCTACTCATTCCGGCATTCTCACTTCTGTACGCTCCAGCCGTCCTTTACGATCGACCTTCGTTGCAGTACAGAACGCTCCTCTACCAATCCCCCTCCCAAAGGGGGGAATTCCGTGGCTTCGGTGTCAAGCTTGAGCCCCGTTACATTTTCCGCGCAGGATCACTTGACCAGTGAGCTATTACGCACTCTTTAAAGGGTGGCTGCTTCTAAGCCAACCTCCTGGCTGTCTGAGTAATCCCACATCGTTTCCCACTTAGCTTGAACTTAGGGACCTTAGCCGGCGGTCTGGGTTGTTTCCCTCTCGACTACGGATCTCATCATTCGCAGTCCGACTCCCATGCTCTGGAGTTACGGCATTCGGAGTTTGGTTTGGTTTGGTAAGCAGTAAGCCCCCTAGCCAATCCAGTGCTCTACCTCCGTAACTGAACGCACGAGGCTAGCCCTAAAGCTATTTCGAGGAGAACCAGCTATATCCAGGTTCGTTTGGCATATCACCCCTACCCACAGCTCATCCCCTAATTTTGCAACATTAGTAGGTTCGGGCCTCCACGAGGGATTAGCCTCGCTTCACCCTGGCCATGGGTAGATCACCTGGTTTCGGGTCTACTCTGTGCCACTACGCGCCCTATTCAGACTCGCTTTCGCTACGGCTTCGGGTGTAACTCCCTTAACCTTGCGACACAGAATAACTCGCCGGATCATTCTCCGAAAGGCACGCCGTCAGGCCTGACGGATCCGAAGACCCATCATAGCCCTCCGACTGTTTGTAAGCATACGGTTTCAGGTTCTATTTCACTCGGCTTGCAGCCGTGCTTTTCACCTTTCCCTCACGGTACTTGTTCACTATCGGTCGCTAAGAGTATTTAGCCTTGGGAGGTGGACCTCCCGGATTCCCACAGGATTAGCGTGCCCCGTGGTACTCAAGGACACCGCGGAAGTCCGATTCTCTTTCGTCTACAGGACTATCACCTTCTATGGTCGGCCTTTCCAGTGCCGTTCAACTAGAGATCAGTTTGGTAACTTCCATATGCGGGCCTTACAACCCCAGAACGGCAAGCCGCTCTGGTTTGGGCTTTTCCCCTTTCGCTCGCCACTACTTAGGGAATAGTCTCTTTTCCTCAGGGTACTAAGATGTTTCAGTTCCCCTGGTTCCCTCCGTGCAGCCTATGAATTCAGCTGCCGGTACCTGAAGATCGTTCAGGTGGGTTTCCCCATTCGGACATCCCCGGATATAACGTCTGCACACGACTCCCCGAGGCTTATCGCAGTGTACCACGTCCTTCTTCGGCTCTTAGCGCCAAGGCATCCACCGTACGCCCTTAGTAGCTTACACGTGATGCGGAGAAATTGAAATTCTACATTCTATTCAGTTTTTAAAGTGCCACTGGAACCGCTTGGTTCCGCTCAGCGACTGTGCCGCTGATGACTATTGCCCGCTTGAGCACCAGTCATCAATTTCACAATGGCTTTTGCAGAGACGAAACAACCTGGCACATTCCCAGGTTGTTACTGCACTGTAGAAAATGCCTTCAGACTTCTATTTAGTCTGAGTTCGTCATTTTTGTCTGCATCAAAATTATGAGAAATCTTCTTTCAGGAGACTCACCCTTAACGAAGTGGAGCCGAGGGGATTCGAACCCCTGACCTCCTCCGTGCAAGGGAGGCGCTCTCCCAGCTAAGCTACGGCCCCGCGATGATTACTCATACGCTCGCCGGTTAGTGTGGGCCTTTCTGGACTCGAACCAGAGACCTTCCCCTTATCAGAGGGATGCTCTAACCAGCTGAGCTAAAGGCCCAGTGTTTTAAAGTGCTACAGCCCTTAACTGCTGAAAAGTGATAGGAAGTAACTTGCTCGAGGACGCGAATAACACCATCATTCGCGATTGACCTAGGAGGTAGGTATCCAGCCTGTCGGCTTTCCACCAAGACTCCCTAGAAAGGAGGTGATCCAGCCGCACCTTCCGGTACAGCTACCTTGTTACGACTTCGTCCCAGTCACCAGTCCCACCCTCGACGGCTGCCTCCTTGCGGTTAGCGTACCGGCTTCAGGTGTTACCAGCTCCCATGACGTGACGGGCGGTGTGTACAAGACCCGGGAACGTATTCAACGCACTATAGCTGACGCGCGTTTACTAGCAACTCCGGCTTCATGCAGGCGAGTTGCAGCCTACAATCCGAACTGAGACCGGCTTTATAGGATTAGCTCCCCCTCGCGGGTTGGCAACCCATTGTACCGGCCATTGTAGCGTGTGTGTAGCCCCAGATATAAAGGCCATGCTGACTTGACATCATCCCCACCTTCCTCCGGCTTAAGGCCGGCAGTCTCACCAGACACATGTAACTGGCGACAGGGGTTGCGCTCGTTAGTGGACTTAACCAAACACCTCACGGCACGAGCTGACGACAGCCATGCAGCACCTGTTCAGGCTTCCCGAAGGATCGTTCCGCTTTCGCTTCACTACTACCTGTATGTCAAACCTGGGTAAGGTTCTTCGTGTAGCATCGAATTAAACCACACGCTCCGCTGCTTGTGCGGGTCCCCGTCAATTCCTTTGAGTTTTAACCTTGCGGCCGTAGTCCCCAGGCGGGATGCTTAACGCGTTGGCTTCGGCACGGATGGGGTCAATACCACCCACACCTAGCATCCATCGTTTACGGCTAGGACTACCGGGGTTTCTAATCCCGTTCGCTACCCTAGCTTTCGAGTCTGAGTGTCAGGAGCAGACCAGGGGGCCGCTTTCGCCACAGGTGTTCCTGCCGATATCTACGCATTTCACCACTACACCGGCAATTCCACCCCCCTCTTCTGCCCTCAAGCCCTGCAGTATTGAATGACCGCTCCCGGTTAGGCCGGAAGATTTAACATCCAACTTACAGAGCCACCTGCACGCGCTTTACGCCCAGTGAATCCGGATAACGCTTGCCACCTACGTTTTACCGCGGCTGCTGGCACGTAGTTAGCCGTGACTTATTCCAGAGGTACCGTCCTATCTCGTCCCTCTCAAAAGCGCTTTACGACCCGAAGGCCTTCATCGCGCACGCGGCGTTGCTGCTTCAGGCTTTCGCCCATTGAGCAATATTCCTCACTGCTGCCTCCCGTAGGAGTTTGGCCCGTGTGTCAGTGCCAATGTGGGGGGTCACCCTCTCAGGCCCCCTACCCGTTGTAGCCTTGGTAGGCCATTACCCTACCAACTAGCTGATGGGGCGCAGGCCCCTCCCGAAGCACATTACTGCTTTAATCGACAAGGATCTAACCTCATCGATCACATGGGGTATTAGCAATCCTTTCGGACTGTTATTCCCCACTTCGGGGTAGGTCACCTACGTGTTACTCACCCGTCCGCCACTGAAGTACCCCCGAAGGGGCCTCTTCGTTCGACTTGCATGTGTTAGGCACGCCGCCAGCGTTCATCCTGAGCCAGGATCAAACTCTCCGTCAAGTATAAAGAACAGTCCGAGGACTGTTAAGGTTTGACGCTTTGAACCCGAGCTTCGTATAACTTCCTATCACTTTTCAGTTGTTAAGGTTCTATTGCCCCTCACCAGGGCTTGCAGAGTTTATCACATCGACCTCTGCTTGTCAAGAGGCATTTTTACATTCTCGAAAAAAAGCGCTGATGTTCTTCACATCAGCGCGAGACGCAAAACCACCTCTGTTAAGGTGGTCACTACAACTCCAGTGTGGGGTTGTCCGCGTCTCGCCTCCCGTACTTCAGTTGTTAGGTTTTTCCGGCTCAGCCGGACGAAACCGTGTTTCACACTGCACAGGTGATTATATTCAGGATCGCTCCCGTGTCAAGCTATTGCTACCTTAAAAATTAAACTGCCGTTCTACAGCTCGCGTCGACCTTCTAACGCGCGCGCCAGTGTCACTTCATCGGCGTATTCGAGATCACCGCCCATCGGCAGGCCACGCGCCAAGCGCGTGATTTTTATACCGGGCGCGACCAGTTTTCGCTGGATGTACATCGCCGTGTTTTCACCTTCGAGGCTGGGGTTCGTGGCCAGAATGACTTCTTTCACGGCACTATTCAACACCCGATCGCTCAGCTCGCGAATGCGTAAATCCTCTGGGCCGACACCATCCATCGGCGAGATCGCGCCATGCAGTACATGATACAGTCCGCGATATTCGCGCGTACGCTCGATCGCCATCACGTCCAGCGGCTCTTCAACCACGCAGATCACGTTACGATCGCGCTCGTCGCTCTCACAGATCGGGCACGGGCTGTGCTCGGTGATATTGAAACAGATCGAGCAGAATTGAGTTTTCTCACGCAGTTCGCGCAACGCACCGGATAGCTCGATCGCCTCATCGGATTGCGATCGGATCAGATAGTACGTCAACCGCGAAGCCGACTTCGGCCCGATGCCGGGCAAGCGCGAGAAGGCCTCGATCAGACGTTGAACGGGTTGAGGTGTGGTGTCCATCTTTCAACAGGCTTCGAAATAGCCTTAGAAACCAGGGATTCCCAGTCCACCCGTCAGACCTTGCAGCTTCTGCGCGGCATACGCCTGCGAACGCTCAATCGCCTCATTGACGGCGGCAACCAGCAAGTCTTGCAGCATGTCGAGATCAGCGGGATCGACTACTTCCGGCTGCAGCTTAATCGATTTCACACGCTGTTGACCAGTAACCACGATCGTGATCGCCCCGCCCCCGGCTGTAACTTCCAATGTCTCGTCAGCCAGAGCCTCCTGCGCCTTCATCATATCCGCTTGCAATTTCTGGATCTGCCCCAGCATACCGCCACCGCCCAGAGACATTTTACCTTTACTCATGATGATACTCCTCACTTAAAATGGATTGAGCTAACGATTCACGGGTGTTACTTTCGCACCCAACTTCAACGCCGTCTGCAACATCGGATCTTCAACCACAGAACGGACGAGCAGTTTTTGTTCAAATGTGTGACTTAACATGTCTTCCAACAAGTGTTGATGTTTGCTGCCTTCGAAGCGGCCTTTCAAATTGTCCGTCGGCCAGCTGAGGACGACCGTATTGTGTTCCACGCCAGATACATGGCAGTTCTTCAACAACGCTTCCGCCGGAATACTGCGCGTCTTGATCGCACTCAATATGCCGTCCCAGTGTGCCAGTATCTGTTCAACCGTTATCAACGAAGCTGGCTCACTGGTCGTCGCAACGGGTGGTGTTTCTTTTGCAGGAGGCTGAAATGGAGCAGACTTGGTAGGTGGAGGCTTCACTTCGGGCTCAGGCGCTTTGACAGTTATCGACTGGGCAGGAACCGCTGATGAAGTGGGCTTCCGCGTTGCAGGGGCCGCAGGAGAAGCACTCATCAGCGATGCAGTCGGTTGCTGCAACGCTTCAACCAGAGCCAGTTCCAAAGGCAGCTGCGGTTGCCAACCGCCACGCAAATCCAAGGCCGCCTGATTGAACAACTTGATCGCGCGGGTCAGTCGATCGAGTTCAAGACGTTCCGCTTGAACATTGTAAGTCGCACGTTGTTCAGCCGGTATATCGACGAGCGCGGGATCGCCCAGCTTGATCAGCATTAACGAGCGGAGTTGTTCCACAATCTGCCGCGCGAACTGTCGTGCATCCGCACCGCTGTCCATCGCTTGATTGATCGCATTCAACCCTGCCGCCGCACTCGCATCGCACAAGGCATTCAATACGTCTGTGACCCAGCGCAGCGCCCCTGCTCCCAACGCCGCTTGCGCACGTGCCACCGTAATCTTTTCGTCGCCTGCCGCTAATTGATCGAGCAGGCTCACGGCGTCGCGCATCGCGCCCGTCGCCTGACGTGCGATCAGCGTGAGCGCTTCTGGCTCAGTGGTGAGCCCTTCCCCCGTGATTAATTCCTGCAAGCGCGATACGATCTCCGCCACGGTTAAGCGGCGAAAGGCAAACGGCTGGCAGCGTGACACGATCGTCGCGGGGACTTTCTGCGGATCGGTGGTGGCTAAAACAAAGATGGCATGGGCGGGCGGCTCTTCCAGCGTCTTCAGCAACGCATTGAAAGCAGGCTCCGTCAGCATGTGGACTTCGTCGATGATGTAGACCTTGTAGCGGGCTTGGCCCGGCGCGAAGTTGATCTTGTCGCGCAAGTCGCGAATCTCGTCGATGCCGCGATTGGACGCCGCGTCGAGTTCGATCAGATCGAGCATGCGGCCTTCGGCAATCGCCGTGCAGATAGCGCAGGTGTTATCGGGGCGCGCGGATGAATCAGGATTAAGACAGTTGACGGCCTTCGCCAGCAGACGCGCCATCGTCGTCTTGCCCGTGCCGCGCGGGCCGGAGAATAAGTAAGCATGCGCGATACGCCCGCTGCTGATCGCGTTGCGCAGCGTGTGCAGCACATGTTCCTGCCCGGAGACATCGTCGAATGTTTGGGGACGCCATTTGCGGTAAAGGGCTTGCGCCATGATTCGCTCCCTTCGTGCGTAGAGTGTAACACGCTCACATCCCTTCGACAAGGGGCGGATCGAAAGTGGTATAATCAAAACCACAAGCACACATGGGGAGCTCGCGGAGGCGGGCTGAGAGGGCGATCACTCCATCGCCGACCCACAAACCTGATCCGGATAATGCCGGCGGAGGGAAACGACTTTCACCAAGCCACCCCTGCCGGGTGGCTTTTGTTTTGGGCGAGGAAAACATGCGCGCGATTATTTTTGCCAACGGCGATGCGCCCGATCGAAAAACGATCGAGCGGTGGATCACGCCCACCGATCGGATCATCGCGGCCGACGGCGGCACGCGCAACGCGCTGTCCGTGGGAATTACACCGCAGGTCGTAATCGGCGATCTCGATTCGCTGGCCGAAGCCGATCGGAAGCAGCTGGAACGGGCGGGAGTGCCGTTCATCGTCTATCCTGCCCACAAGGATTACACTGATCTCGAACTGGCGATCCGGCATGCGCTCGAACAAGGCTCGATCGACCTCATCATCTTCAGCGCCTTAGGCGGACGCTGGGATCAATCGCTGGCGAATTTAATGTTGTTGAGCTTGCCGGAATTGGCAAACGTCACGGCGCGCATTATCGATCGCGCCGTCTCGATCGAGGTGATTCGCGATCGAGCCGCGATCAACGGTCGGGTGGGCGATACGCTCTCGTTGATCGCGCTGAAAGGCGATGCACACGGCGTCACCATCGAGGGCTGCGCATATCCGTTAAGTGATGCCGTCCTGCCCTTCGGCGCGACGCTGGGCATTAGCAATGTGCTGACCCAACCCACCGTGAAAATCACGGTCAAACAAGGTGAAATTCTCGCCATTCATACAATGCGCGAGGAATACGAACGAGGAGAATAGAAATGAAAAAAATGGTTCTGCTGTACCTCTTGGCCGCGCTGCTCAGCGCGGCATGTGCCTCGACAACTCTAGCACCGGCACCGACAATAGATACGCGGCCCACTGTCACACCTTTGTCGGCAGCGCAGGCGACCAGTAAGGCAACCTTGGTGCCACCGGCGGCTGTCGCAGCCTCGCCGCTGGCGACGCCGAGCGGCGAGGCGCGCACGTTGACCGTGCTGACGCATGAATCGTTTGCCGTGAGCGATGCGGTGCTGCAACAGTTTGAGCAGGCCAACAACGTCAAGCTTCAGTTCATCAAGCAAGGCGATGCGGGCCAGGCCTTGTCGCGCGCCATTCTGATCAAGGACAACCCCGAGGCCGATGTGATCTTCGGCGTGGACAATACGTTCATGGGCCGCGCGCTGGACGCGGGGATCTTAGACACGTATCAGCCGATCGGATTGGCAAACGTGCTGAAAGAGTTTCAACTCGATCCGACGCAACATTTAGTGCCGATCGATTACGGCGATGTGTGCTTGAACTACGACAAGGCTTACTTTGAGCAGAAGAAGTTACAGCCGCCGCAAACGCTGAAAGATCTGACTAAACCGGAATACAAGAACCTGCTCGTCATCGAGAATCCCGCCGGTTCGTCGCCGGGTCTGGCCTTCATGCTGGCGACGGTGTCAGCGTTCGGCGAAGATCATTGGTTGGGCTTCTGGGCTGATCTGAAGAAGAATGGCGTGAAGGTGGTCGAGGACTGGAGCACGGCGTACTACACGGAGTTCAGCGGATCGAGCGGCAAAGGCCCACGCCCGATCGTGGTGAGCTACGCCTCCAGTCCGCCCGCCGAGGTGATCTTCGCCGATCCGCCAATCGATCAGGCACCCACGGCTGCGATCACGTCGCCCCAGACGTGCTTCCGTCAGATCGAGTTTGCCGGCATCTTAAAGGGATCGAAGAATCGCGATCTGGCTGAGAAGTGGATGGACTTCATGTTGAGTGTGCCATATCAAGAAGACCTGCCACTGAATCAGTTTGTGTATCCGATCAATCCACAGGCGAAATTGCCGGAGGCGTTTGTGAAGTGGTCGTCGACAGCGCAAGAGCCGGCGAATTTGTTGCCAGATGTAATCACAAAGAATCGCGAGCGCTGGATTGAGGGATGGACGAACGAGGTACTACGTTAGCGAAAGTGTTCTACATCCAAAAATGCATCACCAATCGGTACCCCATCAAAAATGAAGAGACCACCGAGCACCCAACATCCTGGTATGCCGCGAACTGCGATCGACCTGGCCGGGATTCTGGAAACGCTTCAAATGACGCTACTGCAAAAAAACTCTAGCCGCCGTCCTCCCCTATGGGGATGACGTATTCTACGTTCAAATCTGCCCCGACGCCTGGCGGGCCACCGGCGCGCAGCGCCGGGTATGGCCGGACGGGGCTTCGCCGAGCGCGTCGTCGGCGCGGAGCGCCGGGTACGACGTGAGTAGTTTTTTCAGTAGAGTCTTCAAATATTTCGGCTAAGCGTCCATTCGTTGACACACCTCTCACCTCTGATATAATAACGACACACATGCGAGGCGACCGCACGCAAAGCGAGTCGCCTCGCTGATTCACAGGACAAATCATGGACTTACTTGAAAAACTGGCGGGCATTGAAGCGCGCTACGAAGAACTCAACAACTTGATGAGCGATCCGGCGGTGATTGCCGATTACACTCGATTGCGCGAAGTGGGGCAGGAACGCATGGCCTTGCAGCCCATCGTCGAAGCGTACCGCGACTACCGCGAGGCGCTGCGCCAGCGCGCTGGGGCCACGGCCCTCGTCGCGTCGGAAACCGATCCGGACATGGCGGCTATGGCGCAGGAAGAAGTGGCCCAGCTCGACGAGCAGATCATCAAGATGGAAGCCAACCTCAAGGCCCTGCTCGTCCCCAAAGACCCGCGCAACGACCGGAACGTCATCGTCGAGATTCGCGCCGGCACAGGCGGCGACGAAGCGGGCATCTTTGCCGCCGATCTCTATCGCATGTATACGCGTTTTGCGGAGACGCACAACTGGAAACCCGAATTGCTCTCCAGCAGTGAAACGGGCGTGGGCGGCTTCAAAGAAGTCATCTTCATGGTCAAAGGCAAGGGCGCCTACTCCAAGATGAAATACGAAAGCGGCGTGCATCGCGTGCAGCGCGTGCCCGTCACCGAATCGCAGGGACGCATTCACACCTCCACCGCCACCGTCGTCGTGCTGCCCGAAGTGGACGAAGTTGAAATCGAGATTCCCGACAAAGACATCGAGATTGACGTCTACAAATCGGCAGGCGCGGGCGGGCAAAACGTGCAGAAAAACGCCACCGCCGTGCGCATCCATCACCTGCCCTCCGGCCTCATCGTGCAGTGCCAGGACGAGCGCTCGCAATTGCAGAACCGCCTGCGCGCCATGTCGATCTTGCGCGCGCGGCTATATGAAATGGAAGAAGAAAAGAAGCTCAACGAGCAGACCGCGGCGCGCCGTTCGCAAGTGGGCAGCGGCGATCGCAGCGAGAAGATCCGCACCTACAACTTCCCGCAGAGCCGCGTCACCGATCACCGCATCAATCTCACGTCGTATCAACTCGACAGCGTCCTGAACGGCGACCTGGAACAATTCATCGAAGAGTTGACGACGCGCGATGAGGCGGAGAAGTTGCAGACGGCCGGGATTTGATGGACTCAACCCAGACCCTCTATCCGCTGCTCCAGACGGTGACCGAACGCCTCACTCAGGCCGATGTCGATGCGCCGCGCTTAACGGCCGAAGTTGTGTTGGCCCATGCGCTCGAGCTGACCCGCACGCAGTTGTTAGCTCAGGCCGATGGGCCTCTCACGCCCGATCAGCTGACTCGCGTTCAACGCGATCTCGATCGGCTGGTCAACAATGAACCACTGGCCTACGTCGTCGGTCACCGCGAATTCTACGACATCGATCTACTGACCGATGCCCGCGCGTTGATCCCACGACCCGAGACCGAATGCCTGGTCGAATACGCGATCAAGATCATGGCCGATCGCCCCGCGCCCCTCATCGCCGATGTGGGTACGGGCTGTGGCGCGATTGCCGTCACCCTGGCCAAGCATCTGCCGCAGGCGCGCCTCATCGCCACCGATCTCTCCACCGCCGCCGTCGAGCTGGCGCGCGCCAACGCGCAGCGGATTGGCGTCGACGCGCGCATCGAATTTCGCGTGGGCAGCCTCCTGGAACCCATCGCCGAATCGCTCGATCTGCTGGCCGCCAATCTGCCTTACATCGACGACAAAGATTGGCCCTACCTGGCACGCACCATCCGCGGCCACGAACCGAAGATGGCCTTCACCGGCGGGCCGGATGGATTGGATTTAGTACGTGCGCTGCTGCGCGACGCCTCACGCGTGCTGCATCCCGGCAGCGTCATCCTGCTCGAAATCGGCGCGTATCACGGCGAGGCTGTCACGGAGATCGCCCTGCTGAACTTTCCACAGGCCCGCGTGGAAATCAAACCCGATTATGCGGGACTCGATCGATTAGCGGTTATTGAGATCTAAAACGTAATGCGTAAAACGTAAGAAGCCGTCGTTACGCATCACGTTTTACGTTTTACGTACCACGGAGCACCCATGCGCATCCTCGAAGTTCGCCGCCACACCATTCGCAGTTCATCCAGCCCGCACCTCTCACAGGACGGCGTCGATCTGGCGCGCCGGGTCGGCCAGGGGCTGGGCAAATTCGATCGGGTGGTCACCAGCACGCTGCCCCGCGCCTTTGAAACCGCCATTGCGATGGGCTATGCCGTCGACGAACAGATCGAACAACTCAGCACGATGGGCGACGAGGTCGACGCCGAAATTCAATGGAATGCGGGCTTTGCCGCGTGGGCACACGTCGTGAAACGCGGCGGCGCCGCCGCCCGCTTCGCGCACGAGCAAGCGGAACTCTGGCGCTCGATCGTGCGGGCGCTGCCGGAGAATGGCTGCGCGCTGATCATCAGTCACGGTGGCATCGTCGAAGCGGGGACGATCGGGTGTTTGCCGCCCACGGCCCGTACGACTTACGGCCCAGCGTGCAGCCATTGCGAAGGCGCACGCCTCACCTTCGAGAGTGATACCGTAGTCAACGTAGAGATTCTGCGGGTTGAATCATGATCAATGTGAACACCCGGCTGCTCGCTGCGGATCAGATCGATCTTGCCGCGCAACTGCTGCGCGATCATTGTCTCGTCGCGTTTTCCACCGATACGGTCTATGGCCTGGGCACACTCGCCTTCGATGGTTCCACCGCACTGAAGTTGTACCTCGCCAAAGAACGCCCGCCCGAAAAAGCCATTCCGATCTTGATCGCGGACATCGGCGATCTTGATCAAGTGGCGATCAACGTTCCACCGCTTGCCTATCGGCTGATGGAAACCTTCTGGCCCGGCGCCTTGACGATCGTGCTGCCCAAGCAGCCCACCGTTCCGCTCGAAGTCAGCACCACCCACACCGTCGCTTTACGCATCCCCGATTCCAATCTGGCGCGCGCGTTGCTGCGTCTTACCGGCCCGCTGGCCGTGACCAGCGCCAATCGATCGGCCGGTCCCAATCCGCGCACCGCGCAAGAAGTACTCGATCAACTCGGCGGCCGCATCGACGCCATCCTCGACGGTGGCACGACGCCCGGCGGTGTTCCATCAACCGTGCTGGACTGCACCCAACCGACGCCCGTCATTCTGCGTGAGGGCACGTGGGCCGATCGTGTGCGAGAATTCTTGCAAGGCGCGTAATGATTCAGCCGTCATTGCGAGAAGCATCTTTTGCGACGGAGCAATCTCAGCCCCCAGCAGCGAACACCGCCCTCCGTGTAGGAGATTGCTTCGCAAAAAGCGCTCGCAATGACGGTGGGTTGAGTAGAAGCGCTTTGTGATACAATCGCGCTAAAGCCATCCACGAAACATAGACGCTTACACAGTAGGGCGAGTTTCTACGCGATGCGTCGCCACAGCAGGGCAGATATGGACGCGAAGCGTGCCTTACAAGTGCTACGTGCCGTCGTGGACATGACTCTTCTCTGGAGGCACAACATGGAACGTCGTAGCACCATCGTCACCGCTTTGGCCCTCATCCTCATCGGCGGTTATTTCCTGCTCGTCAATCTCAACTTCATTCCCTCGTTCGGCCTTACGCAGATGTGGCCCGGCATCGTCGTGCTGGTGGGCGTCATGTTCTGGCTGGGGTTCATCTTCGGACACGAACACGACGCGGGAATGGCCTTCGTCGGTACCATCGTCACGCTCGTCGGATTGTTCTTCTTCCTATTCACGCTCAATGTCACCATCCCCGGCTTCGGCTTGGTCGAGTGGGGCGACATGGGACGCTTATGGCCGGCGTTCCCGTTGATCGTCGGCAGCGCCTTTGTGATCATGTGGATCGCCGATCGCTTCCGTGATGCGGGGGTGTTGGTGCCGGCGGCCATCTTGCTACTGGTAGGTTTCGGCGGCTTCGCATTTACGTTGCAAGGGATGACCGTGTTCCAAAATCTGTTGCAATGGTGGCCGGTGCTGCTCATCGTGTTTGGCATCGCCATCCTGATTCAATCCGTCACGCGCTCGCGCTCGAAGTAACGCCCGGAACCTTGCGAGGGGATCCATGTCGATCGCCGATCTGCGCTACCAACCCTCGCAAGGTTATACGATCGGCCTCGATGCCAGCCGATCGGTTTCCGCGCAGCCCACCGGCACCGAACTCTATTCGCGCTATCTGATCGAAGCACTGCTGTCCCGCGCACCCGATCGGTTTTCCTTCCGTCTCTATTTCAACCAGCCGCCACCGCAGACATTCCGCAGTCCGCATTCCGAATTCCGCATTCTGAAGTTCCCGCGCCTGTGGACGCACATCCGCCTCTCCACCGAGATGATCCTGCACCGACCCGATCTGCTCTTCGTTCCGGCGCACGTCCTGCCGATCATCCATCCGCGCCGCAGCGTGGTAACGGTGCACGATCTCGGCTATCTGTATTTTCCGGCAGCACATCCGCCCCGGCAGCGCTGGTATCTCGATCGATCGACACGCTGGCATGCAACCTCCGCGGCGCATCTGCTGGCGGATTCGGCGGCGACAAAGCGCGATCTCATCAACCAGTATCACGCCGATCCCGACACGATCACGGTGGCCTATCCCGGTCTCGATCCGTCGATCGAGCACGTTGACGATCCTGCCGAGATCACGCGCATCAAAGCCAAATACCACATCGACGGCGACTATCTGCTCTACCTCGGCACCATTCAACCGCGCAAGAATTTGCAACGACTGATTGCTGCCTTTGCATCTTGCAACTTGCAGCCTGCCTTGGTCCTCGCCGGAAAACCCGGCTGGTATTCCGATCAACTTCTGCGACAGGCCGACGATCGTGTCAAGTTCATCGGCTATGTGGACGCGGCCGATAAGAACGCCCTGCTCTCCGGCGCGACAGCCTTTGTCTTTCCATCGCTGTATGAAGGCTTCGGCTTCCCGGTGCTGGAAGCAATGGTCTGCGGCCTGCCCGTGTTGTGCAGCAATACTTCGTCGCTGTCAGAGGTGGCAGGCGACGCGACGGTGATGGTCAATCCGCTGGAGGTGGATGACATCGCGCGCGGACTGCACGCGATTACGACGAACGAGGACTTGCGAAGAACGCTAATCGAACGCGGCTATCGGCAAGCGCAGACGTTCACGTGGCAAGCGTGCGCGGATGTTGCGTTGAGCGTCTTTGAGAATGTACTGGAACCTGACAAGAAGAAGGGATGACAAGAGGACAAGATGATCTTGTATGCCGCGTCCTCTTGTCTTCCTGTCTTCCCATCCTCTTGTCTTCCTGTCTTCCTGATTCTGCCATGAACCTACCGGCGACACTTTCCATTTTAGATATTCCCATCCACGACGTCACGACCGAAGAGACGTTGACGCTCATCGATCAATTCGTGCGTGAAGGTGTGCCGCATCAAATCTGCACGGTCAATCCCGAATTCATCATGCTGGCGCAGAAGGACGCAGAATTCAAGCAGATTCTCGATCGCAGCGCGCTGAATCTGCCGGATGGCATCGGCGTGGTATGGGCGGCGAAGCGAGTGGGACATCCCGTGCGCGAACGCGTAGCCGGATCGGACCTGGTGGCTCAGATCGCCGATCGGGCACAGCAGACCGGCTGGCGCATCTTCCTGCTCGGCGCGGCCGAAGGAGTGGCAGAGCAAGCGGCGATCAAGTTGAAGGAACGCTATCCGCAGACCCATATCGTCGGCACGTATGCCGGATCGCCGCGCGTGGAAGATGAAGCCGACATCGCCGCGCGGATCCGATCGGCTGAGGCTAATGTCCTGCTCGTGGCATATGGCGCGCCGAAGCAAGACAAATGGATCGCGCGCAACCTCGAACGCACCGGCGTCGCCGTAGCGATGGGCATCGGCGGCTCGCTCGATTTCATCGTGGGCACTCAAAAACGCGCTCCCCGTTGGATGCAGCGCGTGGGGCTGGAGTGGCTCTATCGGTTGGTGCGTGAACCGTGGCGCTGGCGGCGACAGTTGGCGTTGCCGCGTTTCGTGTGGGAGGTCTTGTTCGTAAAACGTAAAGCGTCCCGCGGGAAGGCTGCGCACTAAAACGTAAGGCTAAGTTCTTACCGCTCACGTTTTACGCACCCCGCGCACCACGCATTACTTTGTGCTATCATTTCTTTAACACACACGACAGGAGGCCACGCATGACGATCAAACTCACCTGGTATGGACACGCAACGATGGGGCTGGATGTCAACGGCACGCAGCTGCTGATCGATCCGTTTTTTACGGGCAACCCGGCGGCCTCGACGACGGCCGATAAAGTAAAAGCGGACTACATCTTGGTTTCGCACGGCCACGGCGATCACGTGGGCGATGCGGTGGCGATTGCCAAGCGCACCAAAGCCCTGGTCATCAGCAACTACGAAATCATCAACTGGTTTGCCGATCAGGGCATCGAGAACGGACACGGGCAGCATCTGGGCGGCGGCTATCACTACCCGTTCGGCTATTTGAAACTCACCTTTGCCATTCACGGCTCGGTAATGCCCGATGGCACGTATGGCGGCAATCCCGCCGGCTTCCTGCTCAGCACCGATGGGAAGAAAGTGTATCTAGCCGGTGACACTGGGCTGTTCGGCGACATGAAGCTGATCGGCGAAGAGGGCATCGATCTGGCCGCGCTGCCGATCGGCGACAACTACACCATGGGGCCAGATGACGCGCTGCGCGCGGTGAAGTTGATCCAGCCGAAGAATGTCGTGCCGGTGCACTACAACACGTGGGATCTGATCGCCGCCGATCCCGCCGCCTGGGCCAAACGCGTCGAAGCTGAAACATCGACGAAAGTGCACGTCATCCAGCCCGGCGGATCGGTGACGATCTAGGTCCAATACTGTTTAGATAAGTCAGGGCGTGGGAGCCCGGCCCACTAACTAAACAGTATTGGCTCTAGGTCGCCCGTAACAAAACCCTGCGAGAGGTAGACAGCCCTCGCAAGGTTCGTGCATCAATCAAAACACCCGCTGAGCGATTGAAGCCCTGCGGGTGTTTTCTTTTCACTCTTCACGCATCACTCGTCACGTTTTATTATTTCGCTGTCGCCGGAACAAAGATACTGAACGGAAACGGATTATATTTTTCAACCGTGCTCAAGTATTGCCCGTTCCAACCGCCCAGCGCGTAAATGTCATTCCCGATGTTCGTCGCGCCCAAACCGCGCCACTGCCCCGTAAACGGCGTCGGCACGATGCTCCACGCATTCACGGCCGGATCGTACCGCTCATTGAACGTGAGGTAGCCCGTCCAGCCACCGCCCAGCGCATACAAACGTCCGGCCACCGGCACCAGGCTGAGGCCGCCGCGCGCCACCGACAAAGGCGCACACGGCTCCCACCGATCTTCCTTAGGCAGATAACGATCACAGCGATCGATCTCGTGTTCGTCGGCAAAACCGCCCACCACATAGATGCCATCGTTCAATGTCGCGGCTCCGGCAAATCCGCGTCCAATCGGCAGCGGCGCACCCGTCGTCCAGCGATCTAACTTGGAATCGTAGATAAATGTCGTATTGGCGTAGCCGCGGCCGTCCCAACCGCCAAACACATAGACCTTGCCGTTATACGCCGACAACGCCTGCGCAAAACGCGGTGCAGGTAACGGCGCTAGGGTAGTCCACGTATCCGAAATCAGATCGTAGGCTTCCACTACCGCCGTCGGTGCTCCCGCCGACGTATAACCGCCCGGCACAATCACCTGACCATTCAGCACAGCGGCTCCGATGTTGGCGACAGGAAGCGGTTTGTTTTGCCCGGTGCGCCACTGCTGTTTGGCGCTGTCCCAGATTTCCACCAACCCCGTCACACCACTCGGCGTATGACCGCCAATCGCGACAATCTCCGCGCCCACCGCCGCCACCGCTAAACGCCCCCGCGCCAATGACATCTGCGCGGCCGATTGCCAATCGGTCTGATTGGGCGTCGTGACACTTTCCCCAGTGCACATATCCACAAAAGGATCACACGGCCCGCTGTCACTCTGCGCCGATCCGCGCGGCACGGCGACGAGGGCCAACCCCAGCGCCACCAGCGCGATCGCGACCAACGCGACACGCCGCCCGATGGGCAGCGGCGGTTCGATCTGGATGGCGGGCGCAAGAACCGGTGCGGCGACACCCGCTGTGCCCGCTGGCGCGGCTTCTCCGATCGGCTCACTCACTTCAACGGCTTCATCCGCCGTTTCACGCGCTTCGCCGTTAATGGGAAGTAACGGACCGGGCACACTAACATAGCCGCGCTGAATGGCGATCAGGGTCGCCTCGGTGCGGCTTTGCACGCCGAGTTTGGCGAAGATATTGCGCAGGTGAACCTTGACAGTATTGACGCTGAGGAATAGCTGCGCGGCGATCTCTTTGTTGCTTAAGCCGGTGGCCAGCAGCTTGAGGAGTTCGAGTTCACGCTCGCTAAGTTCGGGATTGCCTTGCGGCTGGTTGATTTCTTCAAGTAGATCAGACATCGAGGGTAATTCTACCACGACCGTGGTGCGGGGTGCGTGAAACGGTGAGAAACCGGGTTTCTACATTCAATCGTTCCTTGACGCTACTGCAAAAAAGGCTCTAGCCGCAATACTGTTAAGATAAGGCTCCAAGCCCGCGTCCTCGCGGGCGATCCCAGCGGACGCGGTTGGGTGAGCACTCACTAAACAGTATTGGCTCTAGCCGCCGTCCTCCCCTATGGGGACGGCGTATTCCACATTCAAATCCGCCCCGAGGACGGGGCTTCGCCTAGCGCGTCGCCGGCGCTGAGCGCCGGGTACGACGTGAGCAGTTTTTTCAGAGGAGTCGTTCCTTGCTTCAGGAACAGAGAAACCCGGTTTCTGCTACACGTCATGTTTTAGATCGGCAATCGAATCAATCATCGCATCCGGCTTCACTACACCCTGCAAATCCCCCGGCCTGAACTTGCCCGTGCGAACGAGGATTGCGCGCAGGCCGGCCGCTTGCGCCCCGCCGATGTCGGTGACGATGTCGTCGCCCACCATCGTACAGCGTGCCGGATCGACGTGCAAGTCACGCAGTGCCAGCAGGAAAAAATCTTTGGCGGGTTTGCCCAGCACGATCGGCGCAGTGCCGGTCGCGTAGGCGAAGGCGGAAGCGATCGGACCCACATCCAGCCGGGGGCCATCATCGGCGCGCCAATACCGCGACATTCCCAACGCGATCAACTGCGCACCGTTCAGGAGATAGCGCAGCACTTGATTCAACTTCGCATACGTCCAGTCATCGCCCAGATCGCCCAGCACCACGTAATCAGGCTGAGTAACATCCTCGCGCAGGCCGTCGAATTCGGCGCGGGTATCGTCGGTCGTGAAGAACACACCGCTCGCCTGCTTCTCGCGCAGAAATGCGGCGGCGGCCACGGCGGGACAAAAGATTTCGCGCGGCTCCGCGCTGATACCAAAACCCTGCAACTTCGCGGCGAGTGAGACACGTCCTTTGCTGGTGGTGTTGGTGACAAAGCGAAAGGGTACGTTTTGCGCCCGCAATTGCGCGATCACGTCCGCGCCGCCGGGAATGGGCTGCGTATCGTTGTAGAAGACACCGTCGAGATCGAAGAGGAAGGCTTGTGTATTCATTTCAGCCGCCAAAAAAACCACGGAATTCACGGAGTACACTGAGTATCACTTCCTTCTCCGTGTGCTCCGCGTCCTCCGTGGTTAGATCAATCACAATCCACTATCATCCCTCTGTCACTGTCTCCAGATCTGCCATGACCGGGGATCAGGCTCAAGGAGTTTCATACAACTGAACCTGCCCCCCATAAAAATCGCGCGTCCGGGTTAGTTTCATTTTCGAGGCAAGCGTTTGCGGGACCAGCCCCAATGGATCAGTATACGAGTTATGGCTGTACACCAGCCAGACTCGGTTATGCCCGCTCATCAATGAAATCAACTGGGGGATGTCGCTATTCGTCATCTTGGGTTCCAGGATGCCGCTATCGAACAGATCGAGCGGAACCCCCTGTTTCTCTACCCGGATAGAATACAGGTCTTCATAGGCTTTAAAATAATAGTCGAACGGAACTTCCACAAAGTTGGAGTTGAAAAGGACCAAATCATCCTTCTGCGCGAAATTTGCGACGTAGCCGGCCGCCGTGTCCCAATCCTCTTTTTGCACGTACCGAAAATAGTCGACGGCAGAAAACAGGTAGTTTGTGCCTAAAATCCCCAGCACCACGATCATCAGCAGACGGAATCTTAATTGAGCGATACCCGCCGCCAGCAGCAGGAACAACGGGATCGTGATCCAGATCAGAGTTCGATCAAAGAAAATCGGCCGGCGGACGCTCACGATCAGCTCACCCACGAAGGGAACCGCAAACAGGGCCGCCAGAAACACGAAGATCGACAGTTTTTTCCGGTAATACACCAGCCCGAGAAAAAGCCCTGCGCCCAGGATCCACATCATGACCTGGCTAGATTGAGTCGGCACCGGATTATTCAGCAGGTAGCGCAGCGTCCGGGTAACGGTGTCCCAGTCTGGTGCAGGAATCCAAAACTCCCGATCGACCCGGCTGGCTTGCTGGATAAAGGCAATGATCCACGGACTCCAGAGTAAGAAGATGCCAATCTGAGCCTTCAGCCAGTTCCCCAAAGAGGGAGCCTGCAAGGCGGGTTGAGACCCGGATTTGTTTAGCCTTTGAAAAAGCATCAGGCCGAGAACAAAGATATTGGCGGCTAAAGCAAAAAGCACCGCCGTATTGTGGGTGAGCAGGGTCGTCGCCGAGAACACGATATAGGCCACCCAGGCCAGGTCAGTCTCAATGGTCTGGATGGGCGACCAGCGATGGCGGAATATCCAGGCGCGCCATCCGGTTTGATGGCGGGTCTCATCCTGATAGCTGAATTCTGTTTTGGGGTCTGGTTCAACCGGTCCTAAGGTACGCCAGGCATGCAGATATTCCCGAAATTGGCTGCCGATGGGCCTGACGGAGCGCGAATCCGTCAGCAGCCTGACCAGTGCATAAATCGCCACGGCGGCATTGAACGTCAGGAGAGTGTACATGCGCGTTTCCTGGGCGAAGTAGAGGTTGAAAGGCGAAAGAGCCAGGAACACGGCTGCCGCCAATCCCACCACCGCCCCGGATAGGCGTTTGCCGATCAGGTAAATCATCGGGATGGTGCCTGCGCCGAATAGGACAGAAAGCAGACGGAGATTATAGGGCGTATCTCCAGTGAGTGCTATCCAGTAATGGAGCAGGAGATAATAAAGGGGTGGATGTTGGTCAATCTTGACAATCCATGGCAGCATCTCGCCAACACTGTAGTTGGCCAGCCACACGCTGAACGTTTCATCCAACCACAACCCATTTTTATCGAGAAATACAACTCGCAGCCCACCACCAATCAATGTGATGATGAGAACCAACCAGGGCGCAAGCTCATCAAGGTCGCTTTCTTCGTTCATTGTCCTTCTGAATCCTGCAATTCATCGATATAGCCGCAAGCAAGCCATTTTCCATGCTCGACCAAGATTTGCCTGAATAATCTGATCAGGTGCAGATTTGCAGAGGAGGTTCAGGCTTGGTGGTTTCCCCAGATGAGAGATTTGTATTATGAGTCTATTGGGGGAGTCAAGTAATTGCTACTCATAACCCGCTATCATCCCGTCCCAACGCGCGGCGGTTCTTCTCCAGTTTCTCTGTAGCTGATCACCTTCGGTGTAATCGAGCGCTTCGTAATACGCCGCCGAAGTGGTATCGCGTGTGCGGATGACCATCGTGGCTTGATGCTTACGAGCTCACCAGATAACGGGTACCAGTTTGCTGGCCGTAATTGCGAGGTCTACCGAAAGACAGGCAGCGTTCAAACGCCGCGCCACCCCGACAATGATGCGGTCGTGCATTTCGGGAACAGTGGCTGTTGCATCGAAGTCAAGCACATCTTCAGGCGCGAAAGGGACAAACACAAATTGGCTGCTGCGACGCAAACGCTCAAACTCAGCCGCAAGGTCAAACGGCCTGTCCAGTTTCTCGTTGAGGTAGTACAACTCAGCTAGCACAATGGCCGGCACGTAAATGGTGGCTTCGCCGCGTGCCCCTTCGTCGAGAGCGGCCTTTGCGTGAAGTCCCAAGCGTGGCGCAGCCGTTAAATACCAAAACAGAGTGTGCGTGTCGGCCACATAGCAGTTCATGCGTTAAACTCCACAGACCACTCTTTCTCCCATTCATGGCGAATCTCATGCAAAGCAGCATCGAGATCGAAGTCAGCCGGAAACCGATCGCGCCACATGCCGTATAAATCCTGGGGCTGACGGCGCGGCAACGACTGCCGCACCCGGCGCGCCACATGTTCGACCAAACTAATCTGCTCTTCGACCGGAAGTTGATCGGCCAATCGCTCAACATCAGCCAAGGTTGTTTCGCCCATGTCACCCTCCTGCTTAAAGTCTATACGGTTAAACCGGCCCGGTCAAGTCGATCAGCCCGTCACCCCAATCCGCTATCATCCCGTCCCAACATTCGCTTGTTTTTCTCAAGGTCAATATCCTTACCAGCTTTGTAACCCAGCGCCTCGTAATACGCCGCCGAAGTGGTATCGCGCGTGCGGATGACGACGGGCATCGGCACGGCGTGGCCCATGATCAACACTTGCTGCCGGGTATCCAACTTCGCCAGCACGTTGCGGAGTTCACTCGCGCCCGAGACACCGCTGAAGACCGCGCGGATGTCGCTCTCGTCGTCGAGCAGGCACGTCACCCGCGTGCCGATCTGCGACATCACTTCGGGATCGATGCCGCTAGGCCGCTGATCGACGATGAGCAGCGTGACGTTGTACTTGCGCAGTTCGCGCGCGATGGTGCCAAAGATCGTTTGCGAGGCAATCGCCGGATCGAGGAATTTGTGCGCCTCCTCGATGGTGATGACGAGCGGCTTCGGTTCATCGCGCCCGCCGCCCTGCGCGGCTTCTTTGCGTTCGACGTAGGCTTGATGGATGCGGCGCGTGAGATAGTTCGCCACGAGGATATACGCTTCCAGCGATCCGCCGTAACGGCCGAACTCCAGCACGACGTTGACGCCCTGATTGATGAAGCCGAGCAGTTTCTCCACGACGTTGTCCTGCACCGCAGGCCGCAGGAAGCCAAAGCGCTGGAACATGCTCAACTTGCGTTGAATCGCGCCGAGGGTGCCTTCGTGAATCAGGCCGGAATCGATCATATCCTGCATCTCTTCGGGACGCTCGTCGTTGAGCAAACGACCGATCCAATTGCGGCCCAAACGGCGATGAATCGCATACAACGCGCCGACCTGCACATCGCTCAACCCCATGATCGATTGTAACATCGCCACGTCTTCAGGTTCCAGTTGCTCGTAGCCGATGGTCACATCGTAATCGACTTTGCTGCCGCGCCGCCGACTGCTTTCGGGATCGAGCGTGACGACGGCCACCTTGCCCGAAGGGAACAACTGCCGCAGACCCTTCACTTCGGTCTTCGCTTCGTCCTGGCTCTTCCAGCCATATTCGTTGTGCATGTCGAAGACCAGATTGACGGCCACGTTCTCTTTGACGATGCCCGCCAGCAGCATCCGCGTGAGGAAGGTCTTGCCCGTGCCGCTCTTGCCAAACACCCCGCTCGATCGTTCCACCAACCGTCTGAGGTTGAGATAGATGCGGATGCCATCCATGTCCAGCGGTTCGCCCACGTAGAAGTAACCGGGCTGTTCTTCGCCGAAGATTTGATTGACATCCTCGGCGGTTGCCTCGACCACACGCGCGAAGTGACCGGGCACGGTCTTGACGGGCTTGGTTTCGGTCGCGCCTTCTTCCAGCATCAACATCGGCGAGACGTGCAGCAGGCCGAAGGTGTTCGTGCCGATCATCACCTCGCGCATGAAGGCGTCGCTCATGTCCGGCGCAACCTTGGCCCAGCGCGGATCGGTGGCATCCAGCATCACGTCGGTGATCATTGAGAAGAAGCGACGCGCCTGCCCCTGCACCACGACGTAGCGGCCCACGGCGGTTTCTTCGGTGCTGGTGGTCCGATCGAGTTTCACTTCCAGCCCCTTGCTCAGCGATCCGCCGACGACCACACCCAGCACCTTATCGGCCGGCTCGTTGGGCACGTCCCATTTGTGCGGGCCAAAATGCTCGTCCAATTCGGAATGCGGAATGGAGAATGTGGAATCAGTCATGGCTTAACGTCCTAAACAGCGTCATTGCGAGCGCTTTCCAGCGAAGCAATCTCCTCGTCCGAATACGAGATTGCTTCGTCGTCCTGCGGACTCCTCGCAATGACGTTTTCTGAACTACGGCTTAATCCGTCGCAACAGGCCTTCCAGTCTCACCGCATCAAACGCCAGCAAGCGCGATAGTTCACGCCCGGCTTTCACTAAAAACTCGCGGCCCTGCGATCCGCGCGCGGTGGCAGCGAGGCGCAGCGAGGCAGCCAGCAGTTCATCGGCGGGCGCATCTTTCGCATTCAGCACCGTGCGGAAGTACGTGAAGTCCACCGTGAACTGCACGATTTCTTCGCGAGTACAGGTGCCAATTCTGGACAATGCAATGGGCGGCTGTGGCGGCAGATACTGCCACAACCGATCGCCAAGGCGGTGTCCCACGATCAGCACGCTGATGTCAATCGGAACTTGCCGATTGAAGCGATGATCGGCTACATACTCCGCCTTGTCGGCCGCGATGAGCTGCCGCGACAGTTGATCGTCTTCAATCAGAACATCGTACACCAGGCCGAACGCATCGCAGTTGGAGTTGATCTGCGCTTTCACAAATGCGCCAAACAACGGCACCTCGACGGGCAGTACCCGCGTCCCGATGGTGAACATGCTGGTACTTGAGCGCAAAACGCGCCCGACAGGAATCGATAAGTCGCTCATAACCTTACCTCAGTGGCGTTTGCCATAGCGCGCCAGCGTTTTAGTTGCCGCCTTTTCAGATGGCAGGGCCGTCAATTCGTGAGCCAGCATCTCGGCCGCGATCAAATCGTCGAGCGCGGTTTTCTCGCGTGTCGTAATCACGGCTAGCTCATCGGCGCGTGTCAACACGTAAGGATACGGCTCGTTAGTGACACGGCATTGATCGATCACCACAGCATGCAGCAGTGCGACTCGATCAGGGTTGGCCGCCACCCACTCAGGCAGCTCGATCCGCACCAGCGCATTTCGTTCTGGCGTGCTGACGTTGACGTAGAAGAAATAAATGGCGTGCCCCGCCTCTTCATACGGCTTGCTCCACTGCGTCGTCTGTTTGAAGATGGCCGATCGTTCGCCGGGCCTCAAATGGGAGGCAAAGACAGGCGTATCGGTGATACCCTCGAAAGGGCGCGGCCGGTTCTTGACGTACTCGGCGATACGATCACGCGGGCACTCGGTGGCAAGGTGCATCAGGCGCACCACCGATGTCGTGCTAGGGCGCGAAATGAAGCTGCCGAGCGTTACGCCCGCCGCTCGCAACCGATTGAGCTGTGCCATATACTCGGCCTGCAAGGCCGCTCCCTCACGCGCCGGAATGCTTTCTTGCTTGACACGCAGCGCGATGTTGCCATCACTCAATGCCACGACCGGCACCTCGCCTGCTTCCGCGCAGGCCACGCGTGTTAGCGTCACAATCTCTTGCACGGTCCGACGGGCATTGATCAACTGGCTGGCGACCACATTGTCTTGATCGTCATACAGAAGTTCATCCTCGAAGCACAGCGTCGGTTCAGATTCCACCTGCGGCGCTTCGCCAGAGCCGAGCCGCAGCACGATGCTGCCGAGGTTAATGGCGTAATACAAAGCCAACCCATGTCGATCGGGATAGATCTGCGAACCGTCGGCCGCTACAATCGTGACACGTTCCGGCAGCTGATCGGGTGGATGAACCACGTCGAGAGCTTCGTTCGCCGGCACTGCGCCGCTCCAGCCAGCGCGCACAGCGCTTTCGACCACTTCGCGCAGTTCGGCATCGGCCGCAAATTCGATCAGGCGGCGGATGATGTCGGGCACGGTCTTTTGCACCCGCTGCGCACGCTGCGCGGCTTGCTCGCCTAAATGTGTCACCTGTGTGGTGACTTTGCTCAGTTCAAGGGTCATAGCTGTTAAACCTGTCAGGTCTTCTGCGATCGAGCGCTATGGATCGACCAGGTGGTCCACCCCTGTCAGGCAACTTGAGCAGACCACACGAGACCTGACAGGTTTTTGTGACTCGAACACGTGTTCATTATACCTATTCGATCGATCAGAATCAAGCCATTTTGGCGCGCCATCTTGGCGCAATCGTGCGGGCTGTTGTACAATGGATCATCCTACACATGGAGTGTGACTGTGGAAGCACTACAGCAACGCATTCTCGCCGAGGGCCGCAACCTCGGACGCGGTATCCTCAAAGTCGATTCCTTCGTCAATCACCAGGTCGATCCGATGTTGATGCACGAATGCGCGCGAGAGTTTGCGCGGCGCTTCGCTTCCGATCGGCCGACCAAAGTCCTCACGGCCGAGATCAGCGGCATCGCTCCGGCGCTGCTCACCGCGTTGGAACTGAAGGTCCCGGTGGTGTATGCGCGCAAGCACAAGCCCGTTACCATGCCAGACACGGTGTTTCTGACCACGGCCCCCTCGCACACCAAAGGCAACTACGTCGATCTGATGGTGTCGCCGGAATACCTGGGCAGCAGCGAGCGCGTGCTCATCATCGACGATTTCCTGGCCAGCGGTCAAACCATTCTGGGTCTCATTCGACTGGCGCAGGCCGCCGGTTCCACCGTCATCGGCGTGGGCGCGTTGATCGAGAAAACATTTGAAGGTGGGCGTGAATTGCTGGAAGCCGCCGGCATGAAAGTGGAAGCGCTGGCGCGCATCGCGTCGCTGACGGACGATCGCATCGTCTTCGTCGATTAGGCAGGCCAGCTGGATCCAATACTGTTTAGTTAGCGGGCCGGGCTCCCATGCCCGGCGGCGTGGGAGCCGCCTCTGCTGACTTATCTAAACAGTATTGCACCTGGATCGGCTTGCGTCAAGACTAACTGGGAGGACGCCATGGCCGCGTTGGAAATCCACAACCGATCGGTTCACGATCCCGTCGCCGATTTGCCCATCGTCGACGCGTACATCCGTTGGGCCTTGCTGGCCGCCGAAGAAGTGGTCGGCAAAGCGGGTCTGGCCGCCGTGCTCCGACAAAGCCACCTCACCCGCTTGATCGACAACTATCCGCCGGAATTGCTGCAGGTCACGGGCAATTTCAAGTACGCCGATTACGCCAACCTCAACTGCGGCCTGCTGGAATTCTTCGGGCGCGCCGGCAAGAGCATGACCATGCGCGTGGGCCGCCTCTCGGCCCGGCACGGCATCGAGCAGCAGAGCGAGCTCTTCGGCATCGCGGTGCTCATTGCCTCGAAGATTCTGCCGCTGCCCATGCAGATCAACAAGGGCCTGACTTCGATGCAGAATGGTTATCGCCGCTTGATGCCGAACGTGCGGCTCAGCCTGGAAGATCGCGGGGACAAGATCGCTTACATTACCGAGACGTGTTCACTCTGCGCCGGTAAAGAGGCTAACAGCCACATCTGCTGGACTTTCGGCGGAGTGTTGCAGGGCCTGCTGAACTGGCAGACCGGCAAAGAGTTGGACATCGACGAAGTGCAGTGCCGCGCGCAAGGGGCGCCGACCTGCGTGTGGGAGATCAGCAAGAAACCAAAGGAGTAACAAGTAACGAGTAAAAGACGAATTACTCGTTACTCGTTACTCATTAGAATCATGCCCCAAGATTCCATTGCCATTCTCGATTACGGATCACAGTACACGCAGCTCATCGCGCGGCGCGTGCGCGAAGCCAATGTCTATTGCGAAATTTTTCCGTGGGATGCCCCGCCCGATCGGGTTACGGCCCTCAACGCGCGCGCGTTTATTCTATCGGGTGGCCCCAACAGCGTCTACGACGACGGCGCGCCGACGCTGCCCTCATATGTCCTCAATGCAAACGTGCCCATCCTCGGCATCTGCTACGGGCAGCATCTCCTGACGCAAGCGCTGGGCGGCAAAGTCTCACCGTCTACCCACCGTGAATACGGCCACGCCGATCTCGAAATCATCGATCACGAGTCTCCGCTTTTCAAATCAGCAATCAGCAATCAGCAATCAGCAATTCCCGTCTGGATGTCTCACGGCGATCGCACCGATCAATTGCCCGCCGGATTTCACGTCATCGCCCGATCGGCCAACTCGCCCGTGGCGGCCATGGCCAATGATGAGCGCAAAATCTACGCCATTCAATTCCATCCCGAAGTGCGCCACACGCCGCAGGGCACACAGCTCATTCACAACTTCGTCTACGACATCGCGCAGTGCAAGCCCACGTGGACACCCGCCTCGTTCATCGAAGAATCGATCGCGCAGATTCGCGCCCGCGTCGGAACCGAGCAAGTGGTGTGCGGCTTATCGGGCGGTGTGGATTCCGCGGTGACGGCGGCGCTGCTGCATCAAGCCATCGGCAATCAACTGACGTGCATCTTCATCGACACCGGCATGCTGCGTCTGGGCGAACCGGAACAGGTCGTCGAGACCTTTCAGCGCACGCTGGGCATTCGCTTGATTGCGGTGAATGCGGTGGAAGAATATTTGTCGGCGCTGGACGGCGTGATCGATCCCGAGCAGAAGCGCCAGATCATCGGCGAGAAGTTCATCCGCCTGTTCGAGCGCGAAGCGAACGCGATCATGATCGACGGTCAAGCGCCGCGCTTTCTGGCGCAGGGCACGCTGTACCCCGACGTGATCGAATCGCGCGGGCCGGAACGCCAGCAGGCCGCGAAGATCAAAACGCATCACAACGTGGGCGGCTTGCCGAAAGATATGCAGTTCGAGTTGATCGAGCCGCTGCGCTTTCTCTTCAAGGACGAGGCACGCGCCATCGGCACGGCGTTGGGCCTGCCGGAAGCCATCGTGTGGCGGCAGCCCTTCCCCGGCCCCGGCCTCGCCGTGCGCATCATCGGCGACATCACGTGGGATCGCCTGCAGACCTTACGGGCGGCGGACGCCATCGTGCGCGAAGAGATCGATCGAGCGGGATTGACGCGCGCCATCGGTCAATCGTTCGCGGTGCTCACGCCCATCCGCAGTGTGGGCGTCATGGGCGATGGTCGCACCTATGGCAACGTCGTCGCCGTACGCGCCGTGACCACCGAAGATTTCATGACCGCCGATTGGGCGCGCCTGCCCTACGATGTGCTGGCCCGCATCAGCAGCCGCATCGTCAACGAAGTGCCCGGCGTCAATCGCGTGGTGTACGACATCTCGTCCAAGCCGCCCGCAACGATTGAATGGGAGTAGTGGTACACGAATTCCGCGAATCACACGAATAGATTTGTGTTCGTGCCATTTAGCGGGTTGCCAGTGGGCAAATGTCAGGTTGAGCGGAAGTCGCTTCGGTATACTCTGCTACAGATTTAACTCACCAAGGCAAAGTCGATGCAGCGCACAGCATTGTTCAAACAGGCGTGGTTAATCACCTGGCGTTATAAAGCGCTATGGGCAATATCACTTTTTGGAAGCGTCGCCTACTTTGTTTTTGAAGCGCTATATCACCCGCTACCCCCGTTTGAGGAATCAATAGATGTCATCGAATCACTATTTGCCCTCTATGCAGCTGTCTCTGTGATTGTTGCGTTCTTAACGACGGCTTTTGTGTCAGGCGCGTTGATTAGCCTGGTCAACTCAATCACCAATCACGAGACGATTACCCTTGGCGGCGGATTTCGTGCTGGCCTGCGCTGGATGCTTCCCCTGACATTGATCGCTGTTGTATTGATGATTCCAGTGTGGTTGATTCTATTCAATCCTGCTGGTACCGTTCTAACCATTTTTGGCAGCTATTATTCTCATCCGGGTACAGTCCAGGTTACCAACCTCCTTACTTATGCCCACTTTATCTTCACGGAGATTGGCCGGCTTCTGATGGTTACTTTAGTAATGAATGCTGTTGGCATCGGTGCCGAACGCAGCGTGGTGCTGGAAGGCCGATCTATTTTGGCAGCTTTAAAGCGTGGAGTTCAGCTACTGATCAACCGAATTAGGGATTTCATTGTTATTGGATTAGTCCTGCTGGGATTGGGCCTTATTATCAGCGCTCTCTTCCTCGGCATCACTGGCCCGCTAGTTGAGTCCTTAGCATCATTGCTTGGTGAGAGTTCCCTGCCACTCTACTTCACATCGCCAGTAGGATTGCTTTTCACTATAGCAAATTTTTTGATCTGCGCGGTGTTTGCAGTCTTTGCCTCAAGCGTTTGGACACTGGCCTTCCGCGAATGGCAAGCGCAAGAACACAGCGAGTTATCTGTTGCAACCGAGTGAATTTAGCGATCCACGGATCAATACGAAGTCGGCTCTATTCGTGCCATTCGTGAGATTCGTGTACAACCTCAAGGAGTGATCATGAACCATTGGAATCTCTTCAAAGAATCATGGCGTATCTTTTGGCGCAACTCGGCGTTATGGGTGTTCGGGCTGCTGGCCGCGTTGAGCGGAGGCTTTAACCTGCGCTACAACTTCAACTTCGATTTCAGTCCTAATATGCGGCAGCTGTCCACCGCGCCGATCGAATTTCGCGCGCTGCTCAATCAGATCTTCAGCAGCCAGACGTTTGGCGTCATCGTCGCCATCGGCATCCTCTGGATGATCTTCGCCTTCTTGCTGGCGACCTTCGCCGATGGTGCGCTGATGGGCATGATCAACACCATCGGCGGCGGGCAGAAAGTCAGCGTGGGCGATGGCTTCCGCGCCGGCAGCAAGCGCTTCCTGCCGCTGCTGGCCGTGCGTTTTGTGCTGGCGCTACCCGCTTTGATTTTGGGCTTGATCGCTGCGGTGAGTGTCAGCCAGATGGTGCTCAACAGCCCCGAAGATGCAGCGCCGCTTAACATGTTTGCGCGAACCTTCAGCGCCGCAGCCGGATTGGGTGCGTTGAGTTTTGTGGTCGGCTTGTTGACGATGGCCATCGGCGTTTCGGCCGAGCGCGCCGTGGTGCTCGACGATATGCCCATCTGGCCGTCGATCGTGAAAGGCTGGAAATTGCTATGGAGCAAGTTCGGCGACTACTTCACGATCGCTTTGTTGTTCATCGTGCTGGGCATCGTCGTCGGGCTGATCCTGGCCTGCGTCTTGATCCCCATCATGTGCGGCTCGATCGGGTTTACCGCTTTTTCGGCCGCCAGTGCGCGTGACGCCAATCCGTTTGCGGCCATCATGTTGATCGCCGGGCCGGCGTTGATCCTCACGGTGCTGCTCGGACTGTTGTTCGGCACGTTTGTTAATACCTTCACGTCCAGTGTCTGGACGCTGGCCTATCGGGAATGGAACGATTCCGCGCAGTTGCCCGCCGCCGGAATGCCGCCGATCGAGCCTATTCCGCAAATCGAACCACTGACACCTCCGGGATCATCGAATAACCAACCGCCCCAGGGAGGCAGTGCGTGAGTCACTGGGGGCTGTTCACCAACTCCTTCGGCAAGATGCTGCATCCGGTGTTGTGGGTGTATAGCCTGCTGATCGCCGTGGCGACCAGTAACCTGGGTGCATTCTTCCTGTTCAATGATCAGACCATACGGAACCTGAGTAAGGCGACCACGCTCCAGAGCATGCAAGCCACGCTCACCCCGATCTTCGTCATCCTGGTCGTGCTCGGCGTGATCGGGTTTGTATTTGCCACGTTCGGCAGTGCGGCGCTGATCCACTTGATCAACCAGCTGGAAATGCGTGAACGTGCGACACTGGGCAAGGGGCTGGACGGCGGAGAAAAAATCTTTCAACTGCTCGTCGTGCGCGTGATCCTGATCCTGCCCAATCTGCTGGTGGTGGTGCTGGCCTTCGCCGTGATGTGGGGCCAGCTGTCCCGGATTGAACTCACCTCGCGCACCAATCCGCTCTCGGGGTTGTTCGGCGCATTCTGCGGCATCATGGCGATCGCCTTTCTGGTCAACCTGCTCACCTCGGCGCTGTCGGTCGGCGCCGAACGCGCCATCGTGATCGAAAAGCTGTCGATCGGCAAGGCGCTGGGGTTGAGCGGGCAACTGTTGGCGACTCAGCTGGGGGATTTCATCATGATTGGCTTGATCTTCCTGGGGCTGAGTTTTCTCGTCGGGATATTCTTTGCCTGCGTGGGCCAACCGCTGTTGGGCTTGATGTTCAGCGGCGCCTCGCCCGCGGCCCTGACGCGCGGCGGCCTGTTGAGCAACCCGATCGTAGTGCTCTCGATCTCCTTCGGCCTGATCGGAAACATGCTGGCGACAATTCTAGGAACCAGCGTGTGGACGCTGGCCTATCGGCAGTGGCGGGCCGATCGGTTACCGGCACCTCTGGTAGATGATTTCGCATGATGCGTCGCGGGGCGATCATCCTGTTGCTGCTCTGCTTGAGTGCGTGTGCCGCGCCGGCGCCACGCGCGCTATCGACTCCGACCAAACGCTCGGCCGTGTCCTTTCCGCCGACCTGGACGTTGACACCAGGCCGCGCCGTGACAGTCACGCCGACCAACACGCCGCGCCCCACCCGCACGATCGGTCCGGCGGCGACCCCGGCGGCCTCGCAAGTCTTCACGACCACCGATGCGATCTTCACGCTTGAGATTCCGTCGAACTGGACGACCCAGGCCGGGCAGCGCCAGCTCCTGGGATCGCGCGATCAAAGCCAGCTGAACTACGTGACCTTCAGCGCGCCCGGCACTGCGCCGCAGCCCGCCATCTTCATGTTCTACAAATGGCCCAACAGTGGACCAATCTCAAATGAGAATGCGTGGGAACAAGCCTATGCGGTTGCCGCGCTGGTCGTGAAAGTCTGTCCCATGACGTTGACGGTGGGCGGCTCGATCAACGTCGGCGGCGAGGATGGCAAATACATCGGCTACCAGGATGGCTGCGGCGTACAGGGGGAGTTGATGGCGTTCGTGCACAACGGCATGAACTTCGGCGTCCTGATCGAAGCGCCGCAATCGTTGTGGGAAGACTGGCGTCCGATCTTGCGTGACATCATCGGCACGCTGATGTTTCTGTGAAATAGAAACCGGGTTTCTCCACTCTCATCGTTCATTACGACTGGACTGGAGAAACCCGGTTTCTGATCGGCTCAGTTCTTTACCCAAACCGCCCGGTGATGTAATCTTCCGTCTGCTTGTTGGTGGGGTTGGTAAACAGTTTTTTACCCGGCCCTTCTTCGATGAGCCGCCCCTGCAAAAAGAACGCGGCATTATCGGCCACCCGCGCGGCCTGCTGAATATTGTGCGGCACAATGACGATGCTGTAATCCTGCTTCAAGACCTGCATCGAATCTTCGATCTTCGCGGTGGACAACGGATCAAGCCCCGACATCGGTTCGTCCATCAAGATCACTTCCGGTTCCAGGGCTAATACGCGCGCCAGACACAAGCGCTGCTGCTGCCCGCCCGATAGCGCAAACCCCGACTCGTCGAGTCGATCCTTGACTTCATCCCACATCGCGGCCTGCGTCAAACTTTGCTCGACCAATTCGTCCAAGCGTTTTTTGTCGCGCAGCCCGGCTAACCGGGCGCCATACTCGAGGTTGGCGCGAATCGACAGCGGCAGGGGCAGCGGCTGCGCAAAGACAATGCCCACCTTGCGGCGCAACGCGGTGACGTTCACTTCTTTGGCGTAGATATCCTGCCCGTCCAGCAGCACCTGTCCCGTCATCTGTGTGCCGTCAGTCAGATCGTTGAGCCGGTTGATCACGCGCAGCAGCGTCGATTTACCGCCGCCCGCCGGGCCGAAGATCACCGTGATCTCGTGGGCATAGATCGCGAAGTTAATATCGACCAGACTTTCGGTGCCGTCGTCGTAAGTGAAGTTGAGATGTTCGATGACGATCTTGGGTGTGCGTTCCATAGTCACAAATCAATCGTTGTACCAGAAACCGGGTTTCTACGCGCCATCTTCCATTCCGTTGGAAATGAAGAAACCCGGTTTCTAGCTACGTCTTACCACACGCGCTTGCGGCGATAGTAACTGCGAATAATCGTGGCGATCAACGTCATCGACAAGACAAAGACCAGCAGCACCAGCGCCGTGCCAAACTGCAATTGCAGCGGCATGCCGGGCACCTGTGTGCTGATGACAAACAAATGGTAGGGCAGCGCCATCGTCTTATCGAAAATGCTGCTCGGCAAAGTCGGCAAGTAAAAAGCCGCCACCGTGAACAAGATGGGCGCCGTCTCACCCGCGGCGCGTTCCAATCCGAGGATGACGCCGGTGATGATGCCGGGCAGCGCATTGGGCAGCACCACTTTGCGGATCGTCTGCCACTTGGTGCCGCCCAGGCTGATGCTGACGGTGCGGAAGCTCTGCGGCACCGATCGCAACGCTTCCTCCGCCGTGCTGATGATGACGGGCAGCGTCATGATCGCCAACGTCAGCGATCCCGCCAGGATCGACGATCCAAACTCCAGCGCCAGCACGAACAGCCCCAACCCGAACAAGCCGTACACAATCGATGGCACACCCGCGAGGTTGATGATCGCCAGGCGGATGGTGCGCGTGAACTTGTTGTCGCGCGCGTACTCGCTGAGGTAGATGGCAATCGCCACGCCCAATGGCACGGAGAAGATGGCGGTTCCCACGGTGAGCAAGAACGTCCCCACAATCGCCGGCCAGATACCGCCCGCCCGCATGCCGTCACGCGGCGCGGTGAAGAGGAAATCCGCCGTGATGGCCGGCAGGCCCTGCACCACGATGACGCCGATCACGGCAATGATCGGAATGATGACGGCGATCGTCACCACCACGAGGAAACCTATGCCTAAGCGTTGAATCGCAAATCGAGACATATAGAATTAGCCACGGATTAACACGGATTCTTCCTCACTTCACAGCACGCGCCGAATGTGAGTCAGGGACAATTCGCCAAAGTTGATGGTCAACCCGACTTGAAAACTTTTTTGTCGCTCGTAAGCAATACCTCGCAAATCAAATTCATGAGCAAGTGCCTCCTCGTATACGGCCTCTAAGAAGCCCGGCCCAAGAATCCTATGCACTTCCATTGCCGCCCCAATGATGGCCCCCGTCAGTTCTCGGTACAAAAGTTTGTCCTCAGGCATGTTATCACCGTTGGGAAAAACAAAGTAAATCCGTGAAAATCCGTGGATCAGGACAACAAGCGTGCCGAGCGCTTGGCTTGCCGGAAAATGGCGAACGACGCCACTAAGTTGACGATGAACGTGATGACAAACAACACGATGCCGATGGCAAACAACACATGAAAGTGCGTGCTGCCCTGCGCCACTTCGCCCATCTCGGCGGCGATGGTGGCCGTCATCGTGCGCACCGGCATGAAGAGCGCGCCCGGTTCCAGCGCAATGCGCGCGGCGTTGCCCGTCACCATCAAGACCGCCATCGTCTCGCCGATGGCGCGGCCCACGCCCAACATCATCGCCGTGAGAATGCCCGACTTGCCTGCCTTCACCGTGACCATCCAGATGGTCTGCCACTTGGTGGCGCCCAGGGCCAGCGCCGCATCGCGATAGCTGCGCGGCACCGCATCGAGAGCGTCTTCCGCCACGCTGACGATCGTCGGCAGCGCCATGTACGCCAGAATCACCGAGCCGGTAAAGGCCGTCAAACCGGTCGGGAGGTTGAGGGTCTCCCGCACCACCGACGATAAGACGACCATCCCAAAGAAACCCAACACCACCGACGGAATGCCGGCCACGATCTCGATCATCGGCTTGAGGATTTCCCGCAGCCAGCGGGGCGCGATCTCGGCGATGAAGATGGCAGTCAACAAACCGATCGGCATGGCGATGATGGCCGCCCCGATGGTGACCACCAGCGATCCAAAAATCAGCGGCAGGATGCCGAAATAGTTTTCGGTGGGATACCAACGTGAAGAGAAGAGATTATCCAGCGGAACTTCGGTAAACGCCGGCAGGCCTTCGCGTAATAAAAACGCGAAGATCAGAAACACAAAAACAATGGACAGCGCGCCGCTGCCTTTGATCAGGCGCTCGGCGGCAAATTCCGTGAACGACACGCGTTTGCGTTCAGTAATGGAGGTGTTCATATCACTGTAAGGGAACAAAGCCCAGATCCCCGACGATCTTCTGACCGTCAGGGCTTAGAATCCAATCGAGGTACGTCTTCACATCACCGGCTGGTTCGCCGGGCGTATACATGAACAGGGGACGCGCAATGGGATACTTGCCATTGTTGACGGTCTCGACACTGGGCTTCACGTATTCGCCATCGGCTGCGGGCGCAATCGCCAACGTCTTCACATCCGACGTGATGTAGCCCAGCCCGTCGTAACCGATGGCATTGGGATTCTGGCGCACTTCGGCGATGATGCCCTCGCTGGACGGCAGCAGCAGCGTGTCCTGGGAAAACAACGTCTTATCTTTGCTGCTGCCCAGCCGCACCACTTCTTCCAGAAAATAGACGTGGGTGCCCGAATTAGACTCGCGCGACAACAACACGATCGGGCGATCGTCGCCGCCGAGCTCTTTCCAGTTGGTGATCTTGCCACTATAAATGTCAGAGACTTGCGGCAGCGACAACTGCTGGACGGGATTGCGGGAATTCACAATGACGCCGATGGCATCCCGCGCGATTTCGATTTCGTAGGGCAGAACGCCGTTCTTCTCGGCGTTCTGCTGCTCCTCGGCTTTGATCTTGCGGCTGGCGTTGGCAATGTCGGCTGTCTTGTTGATGAGCGCGGCAATGCCTGTGCCCGAACCGCCCCCGGAGACCGAAACACGAATATCCGGCCGCACCTTCTGATACGCCTCGGCCCAGGCCAACGCTAAATTCACGATCGTATCGGAGCCGGAATTTTCGATCGTTTTATGGACCGGGGCGTCCGCCTGAGCAGTTGCGCGGCCGCCACAAGCAGTCAGAAGTAAGCCACACAGGAGGAGTAAAAAGCAGAGGTTGCGCATCGGGCGTGATTATATCACGCGCGTATCACTTCTACAAAAGCGCTGCAACAAAAATCCTCCCGGAGGCTCGCGAAGCGCTCCGGGAGGATCAGGCATGTCAATCATCTACCTCGCCAGCAAAGTGTCGATCTCTTTCAGCTGCGCCGGCGTCAATGGACCAAACTCCATGGCCCGGCTGTTCTCTTCAACTTGCTTAACCGTCTTAAAGCCCGGAATGGGAACGGTCCTCTCACTACGCGCCCAAATCCACGCGAGCGCGCCCTGCGCCAGAGTGCGGCCCTGACTGGTCAACACCTCGCGAATCGAGGCCAGGGCATTGAGCCAGGCAGGCGTGGGCCTGCCGTCTTTGAAACCCGGATGCCAGTTTACCTTGTGCCGCACATCATCCGAGCTGAAGGTGGAGTCCGGCGCGAACTTGCCCGTCAACAAACCCATGCCCAGCGGACCGCGATTGATGCTAGCCAGATTGAGTTCTTCACACAACGCCAACAGCTCTGCGTTACCGTCAAGGACGCTCAACTGTTGCTGCACCACGCCACAATTGAGCGAAGTTGAAAAGGCTTTGACGGCATCCGTGCGATCGGTGCTCCAGCCATACGTGCGGATTTTGCCCGCTTTGATCAGACCTTCCAGACCCTCGCGGGCTTCCAACGCCCGATCGATGGACAGCCCCCAGACGTGCAGCTGATACACATCGATATAGTCAGTGCCTAACCGTTTGAGGCTGGCTTCCACATCGGCCTGAAGATGACTGGCCACATCGCTGTCTTCTTCCTTCTCGTTGTACGCAGTGACGATCTTTGCGGCTTCATCGACATGATAGCCAAACTTCGTGGCAATGACCACCTGATCGCGGCGGCCTTTAACGGCCTGCCCCAGCAGGCGCTCGCTGTGGCCGCAGCCGTAGTTCGCGGCCGTATCGAAGAAAGTGACACCCAGTTCGCTGGCCCGCTGGATGGCGCGCAGCGATTCGGCGTCATCCAGCACACCCCACCCGGCCTGTCCGCCGTTCATCATCCACGGCCCGCCGATAGCCCAACACCCCAACCCCAGCGCGCTGACTTCGATCCCAGAACGTCCCAATGTGCGTTTCATCTGCCTGATCCCCTTTCGCGGAAATAGCTGTGCGAGGATTATCTCCCCACCAAGCTAGAAAATCAACCAAACTATATCCCGTTACCGCTCACAGCCAACCCGACGACCAACAGCACTCCCAGAACGAGGAGCATCACCTTGTGCTCCCACAACCAGACCTGTGCTTCAATTTCAGGACCACAATCACGCTGACCGTTCATGACAACCTCCTAATGTGTTTCCGCAGCGCGCACATCGTGTGCGATACACTACGAACTCAGTCCGCCCGCCAGCAGCAACGCCACCGGCGTCGCAACGACCACTAACACCACCACCCCACGCTTCCACGCCTGTCCGACCGACCCTTTCGGCTGTTTGTCCCACAACCGACCCAGTTCAGCCAGCGCGCCCAACTGCACCACTCCGTACAACCCGTTGCCACCGTCAAAATTGCTGTTCATTATGGCCTCCTTAATGTTTCGTCTTACGCCCTTACTTTATCAAAGCGCCATCTTTTCAGCGTATGTCGCAGCGTATGCGCCGCGTATGCGCCGCGTATGCGCCGCATCTGCCGGGCGTATTTTCTGCTATACTCTGGGCGGCAACTTGATCATCTCCTGCCGAAGGTCTTCGATGCTTGAAATCAGACTACTGGGACAATTCAATCTCCAGTTAGGCCACCGCCCGATCGATCTTCCCTCCCGACCGGCCCAGTCGCTGCTGGCCTATCTCGCCCTGAAACCCGGCACGGCCTATCGGCGTGAGAAACTCGCCGGGCTGTTATGGCCGGACGCCACCGAGACCAATGCGCGCAGTTATCTGCGTCAAGCACTCTGGCGTATTCGCAAAGCGCTGGAAGCGGCCCAGCGTGATTACTTCGTCACCGACAATCTGACCATCGCGTTCGATGCGGAGGCCGATCACTGGCTGGATGTGGCGATTTTGGAACAGGAAGTCAGCGCGCATTCTCCAACCGATGATCTATTGCGCGCCCTTGAGGTTTATCAGGGCGAGCTACTGCCCGGCTTCTATGAGGAATGGGTCGAACCGGAACGCGAACGCCTGCAAGCGATCTACGAACACGCGCTCTCCCTGCTGCTCGATCGGTTGGTGGCCGAACCACGCTGGCCCGCAGTGCTGGAGTGGGCTGAACGCTGGATCGCGGTGGGGCACGTGCCGGAACCCGCCTATCGCGCGTTGATGCTGGCCCACAGCGCGGCCGGCGATCGAGCGAGCATGGCTGCGGCCTATCAACGCTGCGTCGAGGCGCTGCACCACGAACTCGACGTCGAACCGTCGGACCTGACGCGCGCGTTGTACGAACAACTCTCGCACAGCGAACCGGTGGGGAACCGAACACCGCTTGAAGTGAAACCACCGGCCACGCACAACTTACCGCGCCAGCTCACCACCTTCATCGGGCGTGAACGTGAAGTCACCGAGGTCAAGCGTCTACTCACCTCCACCCCGGCACGATTGGTCACGTTGACGGGCACGGGCGGCTGCGGCAAAACACGCCTGTCGTTGCAGGTGGGACAAGAAGTGTTAGCTGATTATGCGCAAGGTGTCTGGCTGATCGAATTAGCGCCGGTGGCCGATCCCGCGTTGGTGCCGCAGGCCATAGCAACCGCGCTGGGTCTGCGGGAAGAATCAGGCCGCCCGATCTCGGCCACATTGATCGATTACTTACGCGGCCGAAAAACCCTGCTGCTGCTGGATAACTGCGAGCATGTCATTGCGGCCAGCGCGCAGCTCGTTGAGTCACTGCTGCAGGCCTGCCCCGATTTGACGATCCTCGCCAGCAGCCGCGAGCAGTTGGGCATCGTTGGGGAGACGGCGTTTCGCGTGCCTTCACTTTCCATTCCACAGCTGCATCAGTCACCCTCGCTTGAGGCACTCGCGCACTACGAAGCGGTGCAGCTGTTTGTCGATCGCGCGCGGCTGGCTATGCCTGAGTTCACCGTAACTGCCGAGAACGCCAACGCCCTCGTGCAAATTTGCCGGCGGCTTGATGGGATTCCTCTGGCGATCGAGTTGGCCGCAGCCCGTGTGAATATGCTGGGCGTCGAACAAATCGCCGCGCGGCTCGGCAATGCGTTTCGGCTGTTGACGGGCGGCAGTCGTACCGCGTTGCCGCGCCAGCAAACGCTGCGCGCCCTGATGGATTGGAGTTACAACCTGCTCTCTGAAGCAGAACGCGCTTTGTTGCGACGGCTGTCGGTCTTTGCGGGCGGTTGGACGTTGGAGGCCGCGGAAGCGATCGGGACGGATGAGGACGCCGCGGGCTTGATCCAGCCTGACGAGGTGCTGGACCTGCTTACACAGCTGGTGAACAAATCGCTCGTCAGCGCCGAGGGGGCGCAGCACGATCGGGTGCGCTATCGTCTGCTGGAAACGATCCGCCAGTATGCGCGTGAAAAGATGTCGGACTTCTGCGACACCGATTGCGTGTGGGATCGGCATCTGGATTATTTTGTGCAGCTGGCCGAACGCGCCGAGCCGGAACTGCGCCGATCGCAGCAAGTGCCGTGGCTGAATCGACTGAAAGATGAAGTAGATAACCTGCATGCCGCGCTGGACTGGTCGCTGGAGGACTACGTTGAAGCGGGTCTGCGCCTGGCCAGTGCGTTGTATGAATTCACGACGCGCTATGGATCAATCAGTGCGTTAGCCGAACGATTGTTGCAGTTACTGAAAAAGCCTGAGGCGCAAGCACACACGGCGCTGCGCGCCAAAGCGTTGGAGACGGCGGCCAACCTCATCTCGTGGGCAGGCGATCTGGCGGAAGCGCGTGCGTTAGCCGAAGACAGTTTAGCGATCTATCGAGAACTGGGCGACGTGCCGGGCGAAGCGCACTGCCTCGATTCGCTGGGCACTATCGTGTGCCTGATGGACGATTACGAAACCGGCCGCCCGCAGGTGCTGGAAAGTCTGCGGCTCTATCGGAGGCTAGGAGATCAAGCCGGCATCGCCACGGCCTTGCTCGATCTGGGCGGCATCGCCGACAACAAAGAGGTGTCCCGGGCCTGCGCTTACCTGCAAGAGAGCCTGACCATCTTTCGTCAGTGCGGCGATGTGATCGGAACCGCTTACGCCTTGAGCGATCTGGGAATGTTGTCATTACGGCAGGGTGAATTTGCACAGGCGCAGCACTGGCTGGAAGAAAGTCTGCACTTGCAAGATTCGATCGGCGGACCCGACCCGATGATTCTGATGCACCTGGGCGAACTGGCTTTACGTCAGGGCCAGTATAATCGCGCGCGCGCTTACTTTGAGCAGGGCCTGGCAGTGTGCCAGGCCACCGGCATCACGGTGATCGCCCTGTGGTCGACGGTCAATCTGGGGTACGTGTATTTGCGCGAAGGTGAAGAAGACTGCGCGCAGGACACGTTCGCCGAAGTGCAGCAACGCTTTCGCGAGATGGGGAGTAAAATTGGCGTCGTGTATGCGCTGGAAGGCTTGGCGAGTCTGGCCGTGCGACAAAACGAATTGGAGCGCGCCGTGCGCCTGTATGCCTGGGCCGATGCCGCCCGCGCTTCGATCGGCGACCAGCGCCCGTTCGTTGAGCAAGCGGAGGTCGATCGGGATTATGCGCTCATTCGCGCCCAACTCACCGCCGCAACGATCGCGACCGAAACGGCGACCGGCCGCGCCATGACGCTGGAACAGGCCGTGGCTTATGCCTGGGAACAGAGGACCGTCTAAATGATCAACAAGATCGAAGTGAACCATCTCAATTTTTATTACAACGGCAAGCAAGCCCTCAGTGACATCAATCTCGACATACCCGAGCGGCAGATCACGGCCTTGATCGGCCCCAGCGGCTGCGGCAAATCGACGTTTCTGCGCTGCCTCAATCGCATGAACGACACCATCGCCGGCACGCGTGCCGATGGCTCGATCATGCTCAACGGCGAGAACGTGCTCGATCCGGCGTTCAA
This sequence comes from Thermoflexales bacterium, assembly GCA_041738395.1. Taxonomy (GTDB): domain Bacteria; phylum Chloroflexota; class Anaerolineae; order Fen-1058; family Fen-1058; genus Fen-1058. Next base: position 3,093 of record JBGSPW010000123.1, on the reverse strand, counting down.
CGTCGTCGATCTGCGCCAGCGCGTGGGCATGGTCTTCCAGAAGCCCAATCCGTTTCCGCAATCGATCTACGACAACGTCGCCTTCGGGCCGCGCGCCTTGAAGATGAAAGTGACCAGCCTCGATCATGTGATCGAGCAATCGCTGCGCGATGCCGCCCTATGGGACGATGTGAAGGACAAGCTAAAAGGCCCCGCGCTAGATCTGTCGCTGGGCCAGCAGCAGCGCCTGTGCATCGCGCGCGTGCTGGCCGTAAAGCCGGAAGTGATCTTGATGGACGAGCCGTGCTCGGCGCTCGATCCGATCGCGACGCTGAAGATCGAAGACTTGATGCAGGAACTGAAACAGAAGTACACCATCGTCATCGTCACGCACAACATGCAGCAGGCCGCGCGCGCCAGCGACTTCACCGGCTTCTTCTGGCTAGGCGAGTTGGTGGAGCATGGCGAGACGAAGCGCATCTTCGTGAAGCCGCAGAAGAAGCAGACGGAAGATTACATTACGGGCAGATTTGGGTAACCCTCACCCCCCGCCCCTCTCCCGAAAACAAAAAGCGTTTTCGGGAGAGGGGCGCGACATTCGAGCGACAGGTGAGGTATAATCTAAGTGCCGCTGACTCACGCGTGAGCAGCGAGCAAGTATTGCGCTAACAAACTGATTCACCGCTTGGATCGTCACACGACCGAGACGAAGACAACACAAAACCCTGTGTGTTCTCACGCCCGATCGGCGATCCAGCCGATCGGGTGTTTTGTTTCTGTAGGGGCGACCCTCGCGGTCGCCGAGGACAGGCGCGAGACCTGTCCCTACCGTAGCAAGGAGAGCCAACATGGAACGCAAAAAAGTCTCGATCCCCACGCTGCACGCGAAGAAACAACGCGGCGAACCCATCACCATGATCACGGCCTACGACTATCCCGGCGCGCTCGCCGTCGACGAAGCGGGCGTCGATCTGATCCTCGTCGGCGATTCGCTAGGCATGGTAGTACTGGGCTACGATTCCACCGTGCCCGTCACGATGGACGAGATGATCAGCCACACCGCCGCTGTTAAACGCGGCACGAAGTTCGCGCACATCGTCGGCGACATGCCGTTCCTGTCGTATCAGGCCGATGCCCACGAAGCCATTCGCAATGCGGGACGCTTCCTCAAAGAAGGCGGCGCGGATTCGGTGAAGCTCGAGGGCGGCGCAGCCATGGCCCCGATCGTGAAAGCGATTGTCGACGCGGGCATCGCCGTGATGGGCCACATCGGCTTGACGCCGCAATCCGCGTCGAAGTTGGGCGGCTATCGGGTGCAGGGTAAAACAGCAGGGGCCGCGCAGAAATTGCTGGAAGATGCGCTGGCTTTGCAAGAGGCGGGCGCGTATGCCATCGTGTTGGAAACCACGCCCGATCGTGTGAGCGAGTTTGTCTCGCAGCAATTGTCGATTCCCACCATCGGCATTGGCGGCGGCGCGGGCTGCGACGGGCAGGTGCTGGTCTTTCACGATCTGCTCGGCTACTTCGATCGCTTCTCGCCGAAGCACAACAAGCGCTATGCCAACCTCAAGCCGATCATCGTCGATGCGGTGAAGCAGTACGTGGCTGAAGTCCACACACGCGCTTTTCCCACCACCGATAATTCCTTTGCCATCGACGATGCGGAATTCGAGGCGTTTGTTCTCTCAGTCTCTCCGTCCCTCAATCCCTCCGTCAATCAGAGGAAAGAGGGACAGAGGGAAAGAGAGAAGGAGGGATAAGATGCAAATCTCCATCATCGGCACCGGTGCCATGGCGACGTTGTTCGCGGCGCGCTTATCTGACGTAGCCGACGTCGCAATGATCGGTTCGTGGGCAGATGCGATCGAGACAATCAAGCAGCATGGCATTGTCATTGATGGCGACAGCTGCTGCCACCAAGTCCATACGGCTTATCACCCCGACGATGCCCCCGCCGCTGATTTAGCGCTGATATTGACCAAAGCCTACAAGACGGTCAAAGCCTCCGAAGTCGCGGCAAAAACCATCAAACCCGATGGGCTCGCCTTGACCTTGCAGAACGGTCTGGGCAACATTGAGATTCTTTCGGAATACGTGGGGCGCGATCGGGCAATGCAAGGTGTGACGATGCAGGGCGCGACATTGCTCGGCCCAGGGCGCATTCGCACCAGCGGGCGTGGCGCAACGCATCTGGGCTACGTCCCGATCGAGTTGGCCGCGCCCCGCGATTTCGCCGTGGAACATCGCGCCTATGAAGTCTCGGCGTTGTTCAACTCGGCAGGGTTGAAGTCACACGTCACCGCCGACATCGACGGACTGGTGTGGGGCAAGATGATCATCAACGCGGCGATCAATCCGTTGACGGCGATTTTACGCATCCCCAACGGCGCGCTCGTCGAGAGTGAAGAGACGATCGGGTTGATGAAGGTCGCCGCCTGGGAAGCCGCTACCGTGGCACAAGCTCAAGGCATCACGCTGCCGTTTCCTGATCCGGTCGAGCGGGTGAAGCAGGTGGCGACGCTGACGGCGACTAATCATTCATCGATGCTGCAAGACGTGCTGGGGCAACGCCCCACCGAGATCGACGCCATCAATGGCAAAATCGTCGAGCAGGGACAAACGCTGGGCATCCCCACGCCCGTCAATATGCTGCTCACTTCCCTGATGCGTGCCATCGAAAAGAACTATTCAGTGGTGCCAAGCGGCCCACCACCTCACAACGGCGGACAGGGGCAGGACGCGCAGAGCGCGGAGAAGGAATTGCAGCGGCAGTTGCGTATCATGCGTTGATGACCAAACGCCCCCTAGAAGCAATACTGTTTAGTTAGCGCTCACCCAGCCGCGTCCGCGCGGTGGGATCGCCCGCGCGGACGCGGGCTGTGAGCCTTATCTAAACAGTATTGCCCCTAGAAGCAATACTGATCTGAAAATGCTCGTAGCCCTCGTCTGCGAGGGCGTTCCCCGAGGACGGGGAACGGAGCGTTTTCATGGTTTGTGGTGAACGCAGTTCATGGCGTCTGTTTAGTTAGCGCTCGTCAACCGCGTCCTCGAAGATGCCGGGCGCTTTTTCCGGCGCGCGGTTGGCCCGCCCGCGACGCCTAGCGGGCCACCGGC
>JBGSPW010000117.1:0-40386 GCA_041738395.1 Thermoflexales bacterium | reverse complement strand
ATGAATTGCGTCAGCGCCGGATCGTCGAAGTAGATGCCGCCCGGCCCGTCCGATCCGGCCAACATGCCCAACAGCAAGAAGAGCAGCAGAGCGGGCACACCAAACCGATCGGACACCTTGCTGACCAGCACACTGCTGATCAACAACAAGCCCACAATTGCGAGGACGATTTCGACAGGGGTTGACATCTGGCCTCGTAAAACAAAGGCAGGCTGGCAGCGATTGCTGCCAGCCTGCGGGCATCAGGTGAGTTTAGGGCGTCGTGGTCGTAACCGGCGCAGTCGAACTGGGCGACGGGAGGGTCACTGGTGCGGCCTGGTTCTGCAGGTCATTCAAATTAAGAATGAACGGATTGTTGCCACCGGCCGGCAGCATGATCAATCCCACATTCGGCGCGAGTTTCTGAATATAGGTGTACGTCAACAAATCAGGATTAGTCTTCAACGCTTCGGCGATCAACTTCAAGGCTTTGGCATCGCCTTCTGCTCTAGTCACGGCCGCTTCGGCGTCACCGGTCGCCCGCAGCACGACGGCATCGGCCTCGCCTTTGACCTTCGCGCGCAGCTGATCGGCTTCCTGCTGGCTCTTCTGCACCAGCAGCTTGGCTTGTTCCGATTGTTGCTGCGCGATCTGCTTCTGCTCGATCGACTGGGCATACTCCGGCGAGAACGTAATGTTGCGCAGTTGGAAGGCGTCGAGAACCAGGCCCTGATTCTTGAACTCCGTAACCAGTTGATCGGAGATGATTTGTTGCAGCTCAGTACGCTTGGCGCCGTAAACATCTTCCACGCGATACCGCGAAGTCGTGTTGTAGATCACGTTGCGCGTGGTGGGACGCACAAAGCCGTCAATATAACGCTCCTGGCTCTGCCACGTTCGGCGGAGTTGAACGACCTGCAGCGGATCGACGTAAAACCGCACGGTCGCATCCACGTACACTTGCTGAGCGTCGGAGGTGCGGGCTTCGACGGCATCATTGCCCTGCTGCGCACCCTCGTTCACCGCCCCGGACATGGTATATTCCTGCTTCGCCGTGCTGAAGCGATCTACCGATTCGATAAAGGGCGTCACAAAGTGAACGCCGGCGCCGATCGGCTGCGGGCGTACGCCGCCCTCCGATAACGGGCTGACCACCACACCCGCTTCAAATTGATCGATGAACACCAGTCCGGCGCCCAGCGTCAACAACGCCAGGCTACCGATTAGCAGCACGGCTACTGCCAGTACCGAAATCTTGGTATCGCGCCGCTGCGAACGCATGGAGACGACGAAGAACACGTACAGCCCCAGGCCGATCAACAGCGCCCAACCTGCAAGCGTAATGATGGTAGAGATAGTCATAGTCTTTTAGCATCCTTCTTTTGAGACAGATTTGGGTTGATGGATCTTCCCATTTGGCAAGATTATACTCCGCTCTGCCAAAAGGGGTTGACGGCTGTCTGACCGCTATCCCCCAAATAAAAGCTGGGCCTCTGTGCGAAACCCGGCTTCGTCCAAGAAACCGGGTTTCTCAATGCTAATCGTTCCATTCCTTCCAAAATGGAGAAACCCGGTTTCTTTCTTACCCGCCCGCCTGCCCCAACGCCTTCAGCGCCGAGGCCGCCGCGTCGCCCATCGTCTTGATCATCGTGGCGCGATTCGTCAAGGCTTGCTGCACCATCGCTTGATGGAGTTCCCAGATCACGGCGTTTACTTCGCCCGCGGCATCGGTCGGCGCGAGGACGGTCGTGTCACCGTCCAACCCGATCGTGGTGTAAGCGCGCAGCACCGCTTTGCCCTCGGTCTTGATCTTGTCGCCAGAGAGATCGGTCGGAACCTGATCGGCCGGGGTGGTGTAGGTGCGGACTTCCAACATGCTGATGTCTTCCATGAAACTGTTCAACTTGCCGGCCAAATCAGCCGCATATTTCTTAACCGCATCTTGTAACTCAGACATAGCTCTCCTTTGGGTATGGATTAAGGAAACAAGTAGGCAAGGAGATAAGGTGCATCCTGCCTCCTGTATCCTGCTTCAGTTTTTCAACGCCTGTAGTTTCCGCCATTCCTTCAACACATCTTTAACGAAGTTCCACACTGCCGGTATCGCCAACAGTTGCCCGCCGGGCATGGCAAGTTTAACAGCGATGTTGGCCGCACCCGCCCCGACGACACCGACCATGCGCAGCGTGCCCAGCCGCCATTGCAGCGTCAGATCGACATTGCGCCGGTGCACCTGCATATCGGCGGCGGTGACGGCCGGCGTCCAGAAGGTGCGGAAGTCGCCCGTCCAACCGACCGCCGTTCGCCCGATCGGCACACCGGCCAGGGCGGTTTCCACGCGCGCGTAGTTCGCAATCATCTCGCGCACTTGTTCCAAAAATTGGCGCCACTGGCTGGTCGCTTCGAGATCGGCCTCCTGTTCTGCCTGCTGCTTGCGATCGAACAGGCCGTAGGATACCGGCGCGGTCAATCGCTGCAAGGCCGCGTCGAGTGACTGCTCTGGCATCACAAATTCGGGCGGTTGATCGATCGGCGCGGCGAAGGATACCCCACTGCCCGATCGGCCGATCTCCGCCAGGCGTTGTTCGATCTGCGTCAGGGTGGCTTGTTGATCCTGCAACTCGCGCTGCTTCGCTGCCAGCAGTGCCATGCCTTCATCCGGCGTCGTAAAATTGACGCGATGGACCGGTTCTTCGGGCGCAGCGGCCTCGCCCACGCCGAACGAGACTCCGCTGGCGGCAGGCACCACATCCCACAGCCCGAACGGATCTTCGTTGACCCCGGGAAAGACAAAGCCGGAAAGTTGAAAGACGTTATCAGTCATGGTTGTCGTTTCAGACCTGGCAGGTTTTTCAAAGTCAATCTACATTTGCCTGTGGTAAGCACCTCGGGCCAAACAACTCAGCCTATCAATCTGGTGAAAACCTGCCAGGTCTTGATGCTACTTGCCGCCCAGCATGCCGATGAGTTTCGTCGCCAGCTCGGCCATGGTCTGCATGAACGCCGCGCGATTTTCCTGCGCTGCCTTCACCATCGAGAGGTGCACGTCCCACACGGCCTGATCGATCTTGCCGTCTTTCTCCGGCACGCACACTTGCACGTCGCCGTCAAAAGCGATGCGCGTCAACGCGCGCATCTTCAGTTCGCCTTGCAATTTCTTGTCATCGTAACTGTAAGTGACCTTGTTGAGATCGTCGGTGGAGTAGGTGATAACTTCCAGGCTGCTGATGTCTTCGGCCGCTTTCTTCAATGATGCGGCCAGTTGATTGGTGAATTGCTTGATCGAGTCGGTGAGGCTGGAACGTTCTTCTTGCACCGCAAACGAAAATGAAGCCGCATCAAACGAAGACCCCTCAGAAGTCGAGGCGGAGGTCGTAGCTACTGGAGTGGATACCAGCGTAGCCGCGACGGTTGTAGGTGCCGTCGCCAGTTTGGCGCTCACCGTGATCGCTTCGATGACGGGCCGTTGGGCCGCCGCTGGCTTATCGGACAGCGACAGCCGCACCGCCGGATCGCCAATGATGACGTAGGCGCGCGCATCGTTGTTGGCCGTCCACATGCCGGCCAGCGCCACCTCATCGACCTTGCCGCCGAAGTTAAGGTCTTCGATCATCACGGTGAGATCGGATGAAATTTCGGCATAACGTTCGTTGAAGTATTCCAACGCATAACCGATGGGCTTGCCGGCCATGACGCTTTGTAACGTGCTTTCAAAGGGGACCAACTGCTCGCCCGCGCGATCCCACATGAACGAGTAACCCCAGGCGCGCTCGACGTGCCCGATGACGGCCAACATGCCGCCTTGGGGATGGCTGAGCAAGCGGCGCGGCAAATGCGAGATGAACGATTGCGCCGCGATTTCCGTGCGCTGCTTGGTAGCTTGCTGAGCGAATTCATCCAGCCGTGGCGTGCCCGCGCCATAGCACGCGAAGAAGAAAGCCATCGAGCCGAGCAGGCGCGCATCGCTGCTGACATCATCGGCGGAGAAATAGAAATCGGGCGGGATGGGTTTCTTCCATTTGCCCGCGCCGGGCCACTCCTGACAGAGCAGCGCGCCTTGATGTGGCAGCTGGCGCGCATCACCGTGGGGGAAGCCCATGCCGTGACTGGCGGTGTAGAGCAAGGTCGGCGTCTTACCGCTGTTGATCAACCCCGCTAGATTCGCTTTAGTGGCTTGCGTTTCCAACAAGGTATTGACTTGCCAACCGGCTTGCTTTGCCATCTCGACCGATAGCGGTTTGATCATGTGATCGGCGCTCAGCGTGGTCGCTGGATCATCGGGCGTGCGCACACCGAAGAAGGTCGCCTGTTTGGGCAATGCCAGTCCGCTCGTTTCGGATTGGACGACACTGCGCGCATAGGCCGCGTATTCATCCAGCGTGTCGAAATGCAGGCGTCCCACCGCATACTGCACATCGAGTTGATTCTGGAAGCGATACGGGATCGTTTCGGGATCGCCGACGATGAGCAGGTAATACGGCACTTTATCCGGATCGGCCGGGCCAGGCCCCATGCCATGCCGCGCCAGCCATTTGTTCTTCGACTCGCCAGGACGATAACCATCGGGGCCAAAATACTCGCGATATTTCTCGCCGGCCTGTTTCTGTCGGTGAACCAGCAGCTCGCTTAGCGCTTCCGCGATCGCTGGATCGGCGTTGTGGGCCATGACGATGCCCCAGCCCGACTGTCCAATATTCGTCGGATCGACGCCTTCTTTCACGCCCCAGTGCGCTTCGCGACGCTGCTTCAACTCACTCAGGAAACCTTCGTCAATTTCCTCACCACTGACTACCTGGGCGAGTTGGTGAGGCGTCATCGGCGGCAATTCGTAATCGCCGGACGCACCGTTAATGCCGTTGAAGAAGAGTTTAGTATCTTCGGCCATACCTTGCCTCCTGGTGTGAAATGGGTTTCAATCAACAATCAAAGATCAGCAATCGACAATCGTCATCACTGCCCCAGCAGCGATCGCTCCTCTTCCGGTGTCAACTCGCGCGGCACGTATTCTTTCGATACGCGCAGCACTTCATCAAATAGCGCCGGGTAACGCCGGATGGTTGTATCGGTCGAACCGGACGCGAACGCTTTTCCGTCGGGTCGATAGGCCACGGCACGCACGAGGGCCGTGTGCCCGTACAAAATCCCGATTGTCCTGGGCGGCGATGTTGCTAAGTCCCACAGCCGCACCGATTGATCGCGTGAACCTGAGACGAGATATTGTCCATCAGGACTATAGGCCACATCGTACACGTAACTCGCGTGACCTTCTAATATTTCCGTCGTGGTGTATGTGCGCAGATCCCACAATCGAATCGTATCGTCCCATGATCCCGACGCGAGTTGCTTTCCATCCGGTCGGAACGCCAGGCCAAAGACATCGTTGGTGTGACCCGTCAAGGTCGTGATCAAATTGCCGGCTGCTACGTCCCACAACTTGATGGTATCGTCGCCGGAACCCGTCGCCAACACGCGACCATCGGGACTGAAGGCCACCGCATAGATGTCGTCGAGATGACCTTCCAGAGTGTGCACCGACTGCCACGTCTGTGTGTCCCATAATACTGCGTTCTCATCCCAACCGCCCGTGGCGAGATACCGTCCATCAGGACTGAAGGCGACCGCATTGACTTGATCTTTCCCGTGTCCCCGCAGCGTGATCGTCGGCGTCACCGGCTGGCCGTGAGAGACATCCCAGATGCGCGTGAAACTATCAGCGCTCACCGTCGCGATCAATTTTCCGTCGGGACTATACGCGGCACTCCACAATGCGCCGCCGACTTTGGGCAACGTCATGATCTTGTCACCCGTCTCGCCTGCCCACACCCGCACGGTGCCATCGGAAGACGCCGAGGCCAGCTCAGCCCCATCGGGCCGGTAGATCAGACGCCGCACGCCGCCGGTGTGCCCGTTCAAGGCCATGTACGCAGCGTTCGCCGCCGGCTCACGATCCCACACCCAGATCGTGCCGTCACCCGATCCGCCCACGACCCAATGATCGTCGGGACTGAAGGCCGCGCCATTGATCACACTGGTGGGGCCGGTCAGATAATCAGTGTACTGGTTGTCCCCGCGTCCCACTGCCCAGATCAGCGTCAACGCATCGCCACCCGCCGAGAGCAGTGATTGTCCATCAGCGCTGTAAGCCACCGTGCGTACTGTATCGGTATGCCCCGTCAAAGTAAGTTTCTCTAAGCCGGTTTTTATATCCCACACGCGCGCCGTGCGATCATCCGAGGCCGATGCGATACTCTTGGAATCTGGACTGAAGGCAATAGCATTCACGTTGGCAGTGTGGCCGGTCAAGGTTAGCGGCAACCCGATCGACAATGCGCCACTCGCCGTGAGCGTGATCGGATGCAGGGTGATCGTTTTATCCCACGAACCCGTGCCCAGCGTTTTGCCATCGGGACTGAAGGCCACGCTGCGCACCGTGCGCGTGTGATTGGTCAATGTGATGGGCTGCCACGTCTGCGTGTTCCAGATGAATGTGGTGGAGTCGCCGCCGCCCGATGCCAGCCACTTCCCATCGGGGCTATAGGCCACGCTATAGACCGGGCCCGTGTGACCCGTCAGGGTGATCACGGGCGTGCCATCGGCCTGCCAGATTTGTACATGATTGCCGACGGTGAAGGCGAGCTGCTGCCCATCCGATCGATACGCGGCCCCCCAGATGCCGCGTTGATCCGATTGATCAACAGCGAGTCCCGTGCCCACTGGAAAAGTTCGGATGAGCTGGCGCGTCTGCGCATCCCACACGCGCGCTTCGCCGTTGACCAGCCCCGCTAGAATGTGTGTGCCATCCGGGCTGAAAATCACAGTGTAAACGACATCGGCCACATCAGGCAAAATCTCGGCGGGGTAGTAATCGAGGATCGCCTGCCGCAGCGCGATTTCAGACTCCGATGTGTGATCGGCCTCCAACGACAGGCGCGACAGGATAACGGCTTGCTCTTGATCACTGTACTGTAGGCGATTAGCGATGGCGGCCATTTCGCGCGAAGCGGCGATGCGGCTCTGGCGATACGCGACGAGGCCCAACACGCTGACCACGGCGATCACGAGCGCGGCGGCGGCGAATCCGGCGATGTTGAGCAGACGCCGTCGCTGGCGCGATCGTTCCAGCTGCTGGCCCGCTTGCACAAATTCGAGCTCTTCCGCTTCGGCCTCGTCGGGGTGCGCGGCGATCCACGCTTCAGCATCACGCAGCGCCGGGCCCACAAAGAGCAGGCCGCCCTGCCCGGTCTGTTTCCATTGTCGCGCCGTCAAACGCAAGGTCGTCTGGCGCGCCTGCTCCCACGCGCGATTGGAATGCAAGATCGGATCGACCAGCCGATCGTGCGAGATTTCGTACCAACGTGCCCCCGCCCGCACATCGCTGCTGATGAGGTGCGCGGATTCAAAATGATCGACCGCGGCATTGATCAGACCCGCCGTGTCCTGCTCGCCGCGCAGTACCAGGCCGCGCGTCTGCATGGGCGTGATGAGCTTCTCCGCAAACCAGCGGCGCAGCCTCCGTTCGGGCAGCTGCACCTCTGCGGTTGTGTGCTGGATACAGCTTTCATAGAAACCAATCAAAGCCTGATCGACATTGCCGTATTCACGGACATCTTCCTGATCGATCACCTGATCAGTCTGTTCCGGCAAATTCGCCCATAGTTGACTGCACACCACTTGCAGCTGCACCGGCTCTATGTAGGGACCCAACACCGTATCGCCCGCGTAGCTTTGTTGGCCCGCGTGGCTTTGTTGGCCCTCGTGGCTTTGTTGGCCCGCGTGGCCGCCGAACTGCGCGGCCCTGATCCGGCGCAGTTCATCGGCCAGCTGCTCGGCCACGCCCGCGTCAAAGGGCACCTGCGCGCTGGCCGCCGGTTTCTTGATCGCCTCTAACGCGCCCGCGTAACCCAGCCGCTCCATGCGAAAGCGCGCCTTCAAGCGCTTGGATAATAACGGCGCATACGGATCAAGCCCCGCCACAAAGTCTTCACGCATCGCCAGCACGACGCCCAGCTTCGGAATTTTCTCCAGCGCCTCGGCCAGCTGCTCAAAGAAACCCCGCGCGTCCTGCCAGCGATTGCGATGGGTGGTGAGAATCTCTTCAAATTGATCGATGATCAAGATCGGCGGGCGGGGTTCGCCGTATTCGTCGCGCGCGGCACCGGCCCATTGATTTTTGATCGCGGCCAGCAGGTTGTTGCCCGTCATCGTCGCCAGCGGGGTATCCTTGCCCATCAGGCCCATCCACACGCTAAAGACGAAGATGTTCTTCACCGCCGTATCCGGCAGACCCGGTGGCAGCTCGCTGCCCACGCGCACGATCGGCAAGACGTAGAAGCCCTCATCTTCCAGGCTGGGAATGATCTGCGTGTTGAGCAGCGAGGTCTTGCCCGCACCCGATTGCGCGTAAAACAACACCACGCGCTCGGCCATGATCAACGCCAGCAGATCGCGTGCTTCGCGCGTGCGGCCAAAAAACCGATCGCGATCGAGACGTTCAAAGGGACGTGGGCCGATGTAAGGATTGTCTTTCATGTCAGTGATTGGTGATTGGTAATTGGTCGCTGGTTGTTGGTTGAGCGAAAATCCAACAACCAACGACTAGCAACTAACGGCTCGCGTTTTCCCACTGCTCTTTCAATTCCGCGATGAACTGTTCCAGGCTGCCCCAGTACACATTGATCTCGGCATCCTGGAAATATTGTTGCAAGAAAGTCTGCACCGAATCGATGTTCTCAACTTTCACATCCTCCACATCTAACTGGACGGCCACATGTTTGAAGTTACGGCGTTGGCCGCGCGTAGCAACGAGACCACGCATAATGACACGAAACTCGATATCGTGCATGCTGTAACCCAGGAACATCAACGAGGTATTCGTCATGGCGGCCTGAATCACCGGCGGCACGCGTTCCGGCTCGGCCGACACTTTCACCAGCCAGTCGAAATAGTTGTCTTCAGTCAGCACCACCGAATCCACCTCTTCGTCGGTGCCGAAGAAATGATAGATCAACGGCTCTTCGGAGGTGGGCACATAATCGGGCCGTTCTTCAAAGATGGAGGGCAGCCCGTCCAGCCGTTCATTCCAGCGGCACAACTCGCGCGTGGGTTTGCGTCCGCGCACGGTCAGCACTTCACTCATAAAGCTGACGAAGTTGGTGGTCAGATACAGCGGCAGATTCAAAGAAGCCAACACGTTGTGCACCTCATTCGGATCAGCCGCGATCAGGTCTTGCAGGTGAGCGCTTTGAATCAACTCAGTCAGCGAATTGGCCTTCTTCGTCGGGCGCAGTTCCTCCGGCAGGCGGCGCAGCAATTCTTTTATCGAGGTGTCGATCAATTCCGTTCGTGGAAAATCTTCGCCCTGACTGCTCGCCATATATTGTGCGACCCGTGCCAGGTTAATCTTATCGCCAAAGGGGTATTCGTGCTGCGTGGCCCACAGCTGGGCAATCTCGTCCCGTGACGGAACCCAGCGGCCATGCACGCGTGGACCGATCAGGGGCGTGCACTTGCCCTGTTGAATCATGCGCATCAGGCCCGTCCAAAAAATCTTGGGGTTCTTGGAGCCCAACACTTCGCCGCGCGCATCGACTTCGTTGCTCCACAATTGCGCCGATTTCAGGCGCATGAACACCACCGGCACGATCGCATCAGGCCGACCGGCGGTGAGGAGAGAACTACGCGCCTCGTTACCGGCCCGATCGATTTGGCCGTGCTCGACGAGCCGTTTGTAGAACCCACTGCTGTACTTGCGCGCGGTATCGACCGTGACAAAGTCCTGCATGGCGATCACCGCTGGCACGCCCGCTGACACCAACTTCGGACCAAGCCCGACAAACGCATCGGCCGAAGATCGCGCCGCGCTTTGACACGCCGCCAGGAAGATCAAATGCGGACGCACGCCTTGTCGTGCGACCATCGCGACGATCTCATCGTCGAGCGCCCGTTTAGCATGACCCTCCGCGTCCTGCAAATATAGCGCGGCCTGTTGACGTTTGCTGTTGTAGGCGCCATGCCCCAGATAATGCAAGATGTGATAGCCCTGGCGCAGCTCTTCTTCGATGCGCTCCAACGTAATGGGCGCCTCCATGAACGTGACTTCCAGATCTTTCTGGTCGACGTTGGCGAACGCCTCTTCCAGGGCTTTGCGCTCTAACGCCACATCGGCTTGCGCCAGGCCATATTTCTCTTTCAGATCATCCGGATTCGAGATCGCCACCAGCACTTTGATCGGGCGCTTGTCCACCGCCCCGCTCCACGGCAGCGCAATCGGCAAGTAGCGCGAGAACGGCGTATCGGCTTGCGCGGCGATCAGCGCCTGATTTTCCTGCAACAACTCCCACGGCAGCCCATGCAGTTCGGCCGCTTGTGTATCGATACGCAAACGCAGGCGGCGCTGCGGTGCCCGGCCGCGCGCCTCGGCCCAAGCGCTGCGCAGCGTGCTGTCTTTGAACAACGTCTCGAATAATTTCTGCCCATCGTTCACCAGATCGCCGCTGGGGCCCCAGGGCAGCACCTCGGACGGCAGATAACCGCGCGGAAATTCCTGCTGCCCGCCCAGCGTGATTTCGACCGGATAGCCCGGGTCTTGTTTCTGGAAAATGCGGATTTCAAGATCGGTGAAAGTATCAGAAGGCATGCGATCGGCCATATTGGGTTCCTAACACAACAGCGCACAACGCTTCAGCGGCCAAATTCCCCGTGGACTGTAAGTTACAATCGGGTTACAAGCTAGCTTAGCCTATTTGAAGGTAAATTGTCAAATCGATCGGATTATGGAAGGCTGGCGACGATCAAAAACACACCAGCTCAAAGTATCGAGCTGGTGTGTTGATGTGCTGCGGTTGAGTGAAACCCTTATGAAAGCGGCGTGCCGATGCCGCCATTACACACAGCACCTGGCTCCGGTGTCTGCGGGCCTTTTTCGTAGCGTGAGATGAATAAGGGCAAGCGCGCATCATGGGCATCATCCAGTGACAGTTGCAGTCCCCACGCCGACGCCACCACCGGCTTCGGCAAATTGGGATAAGGTGCCACCAGCACATGATCGTGACCGCGTGCCAAGCTACGGAGGCGATCGATCATCGCCGTCGGCAAGTCGGGCTGGTAAGCAATCCACACTGCGCCATGCTCCAATGAATGCACAGCTTTTTCATTATGCACAGGCTGATCGTAAATGCCGCAATTTTGCCACTCCGCACTATGCACCCCGCCCGCCGGGGGTGTCTGCTCATAAGTCTGGGGCGCTTCACTGTGAGCACGTGAAAGATTGTTGTACACAATCACGCCGTCCAAAATTGGAACGGCGGGGGACGCGAACACGACAAAGGCTAGAGCCGTCATCGCGACAATGGCCGCCCCAATTCCCCCGATCCACAGCAGCTTGTTTCGTGCTGAGTTCCCGCCACGTACTCGGTTATCGTTCCTGGTAACTTTTTGAGATGCTTTCGTCATGGTTCTCCCCTCCTGGTAAATTTGATTGTACCTGATCTATCACAACAGAAATCGCCAGTCTCAATTTCGGACTGGCGATTTGATCTCCATTAAATGGGCCGGTTATATCGTGCTAAGCTGGACTGCTATCCAGTAACCCTGTCGCTCGCGCAAGTTCGGCCGCTTTCACGCGGCTGGAGCAGCTGAGTTTGGCCAGGATGTTTCCCACATGGCCTTCGGCCGTCTTCTCACTAATGGTCAACCGCTGCGCGATCTGACGATTAGTCATGCCATTCACCACCAACGCCAGCACTTCGCGTTCGCGCCGAGTGAGGCTGCCGGGTGTCCGATTAGATGCAGTAGGCCGCCGCTGTCGCGGTCGCAATCCAAATTGCTTCGCGCCAGCCTCGCACGTTTCCATCTCGGGTCGTGCATTCAAACGCGACAGCACCGAGTGCGCCAGAGACAGACGTTCGCGCCCTTCATTTTTACTTTCAAGATCGCCCAATTCCAGCAGAGAAAATGCCAGGCCACTGTTGGCTCGCGCCTCCAGCAACAGATCATGCAGCTGCGCCGCGTGATCGATCGCCGCACGATAAGCCCCTACAGCCGCGCGCCAATCTTGATGCCGCGCTAAAATCGCGCCTTGCCCCGCTGCGACCGCTAAGCGCGCCGCTGGATGATGTGAATGATCCAGCAATTCCTCGGCATCACTGAGCCATGATTTCGCTTCGTTCAATTGATCGGTCTGGGCAAAGTGCATCACCAGGTCGGCCAGGATCGGCGCAACCACCGACGGATCATCAGCCGTGCGCGCATAAGCACGCCAACGCTTTAAGGCTTCTAGCAAGTTACGCGCCGGTAAGTTAAGCATCTCGCGCGCTTTGTACCCCCCCCACAAGGCGGCCGCCGTCAAATTGCGATCGTGCGCACAGACCAGCGACTTGATCACCAGATCGCATTCGGCCTGAGCTTCGGCCCACTGCCCCAACCCAATGAGAATTTGACTGCGCACCAACCGCGCCGCCACCGCCACATACTCGGCACCGTGCAGCTGCGCAGTGGTGATCACACGCTCAGACAATGTCAATCCCTCCGTCCAACGGCCGGCACGGCGGCAAGCCTCCAATAAGGCCACCCCGCTCAGCAACAACAAGGATTCCTGATTCTTGGCGATATCGATCATGCTATTCAGCGGTGTTTTACGACCGAACATCGCGTCCAGGAAAATGGCGATATCATCCGTCCACATTGGTGCGAAATCGGCTTGCATGACCGATCGGGTATTGAGCAGGTCCCCCAGGCCATTGGCATAGGGCAGCTCAGCCCGATAAACGCCCACGAACACGATCGGCTTGTGCTCCAACTGTTGCGTAACTTCACGCACGATCTTCACGCTGATCGCATCGGCACGATGTAGCCCCTCCAGATGAATCACCAGCGGAGTCAGGTCAGCCAATGCGCTCAATAAATTGGACAGTGCTTGAGGCAAACCCGCCCGATCGCTCGAATCAGACTGCGCTAGATTCAAGCTTAACGCGTGAGCCACCGCACGTGGTGCGGCGCGCACTTCGGCCATTTTAGAAATGTGGTTGAGTAGTTCAATGAGCAAACCATACGGCGTCGCCACTAAGGGAGCAACGGCACGCAGCACTGGCAGATCATAGGTAAAAGCGGGACCAGGGTGATCGGTTCCGATAAGTACCGCTAGACCATGTCCACTGCGGGCCCAGGCTTGTAATCCATCTAGTAACGCGGTTTCTGATCGACGCATCGCGCGCGCCGAATGAGTAGATTCACCGAGGCGCAAACCCACCCCATGACGGCTATTCACATTCAACAATGAAATCTGCATTGATTGTAAGCTCATCACTTCTCCTTTCTTATGTACCAACTCCCGCTACCGTCCATTTGAGTATAGTGGTGATACATGAATCATAGATGAAATATAGATGAGAGGACACCACGGGAGACCTACGTGCTGGGCACGACTACCTGACGCAACCCATATGCTCCTCATAACATACGAGAACATAAAAGCCCTGCGAGGGAGTTGACACTCTTCTTAAGACGCAATACACCGTACAAAGGTTCCACCCGCAGACAACGCACGCCGGGATCCGCTTGGTTACGGACTCCGGCTTGCGTGCCGCCGAGTTAAATTAAGTGGAAGCTAGAAGCCCGCGTAAGCTTGGCGCACCCGCTCGATGGTAGGGAAATCGGGCCCCAGCAACCACAGCAGCGCGCCTTGATCCGATGAATAGAGGCAGGTGGTTTGGCGATTCGCTGACCAGCAATCCTGATCGGGAATCTGGGCTTTCGCGCCCCGGAAGCGCAGATCGAGGTAAGCACTCAGGGCCTGTTTGAATTCAGCCGCATCTTGTGGTTTATCCCACGCCCACTGCGCGGCCAAGACGGTTTGATCGGTTTGCGGATTGAGATAAACCTCGTAACGATCCCCCCCCCAGCCGGCGGCGGCTTGTTGGGCCGTCTCTTCAGATAAACGGGCCGTTTCATCCACACCCGACGATAGCAGCAGAGAAGTGCGCCATTCACCCAGGGCATCACTGGCAATTAATTCCCAGGGAGCGCCCAGCGTAGATGTCAACGGCACCGCCGTCATCGTGATGGGTTTTTCACCGGCCAGATATTTCTCTGGGTGCAAGATTTGTTCGGTGCTGCGCGGCAGGTTTTCCAGTGCTGCATTGACCGCAGCCCAACCCTCACGTTGATACAACACCTGCACAAACTTGGCGCCCTGCTCGTACACAAAGGCGATATCACGCGTGATAAAGAGCGGAGCGGCAACGTCAGGCAAGGCCTGAGATTGAGGTTGATATTTCGCCAGGTCTTTCTTGTCGCCGTCAGTGGCATATTTCTTGAAGCGTTGTTCGGTGACTAAGGTTGCATCGCCTTCTAACAAGGCCCGAATGGCCTGGCAACGCTGACCTTCAATTTGGCAGAGCGGATACACGCCCATTTGATCGACACGATAAGTTTGATCGACCAAGGCGCGCGCGTATTCATGCGTGTAAGCCTGGCGTTCTATGCCACCAAATTCTGTGCCAAGCACATACAGCACTTTTTGCCAGGGCACATAGAACCCCCCGAGGTTGTCGGCAAAACTATTAAGCGTATAGCGGATCAGATCGGTCGAGGGACGCACCAGGCCCAACGTCGACAAAACCCGACTTTGAACCTGTAACTGTGGCAATAGCCCTTGAATGTTCACGATCGATTTCAAAGCCGGCTCAAGATTTTCGCGTGGCAGCAAGGCCGCCGGTATGTCGACTTCGATCGGTAGATCGCGCAAGGTGGAAACTTGATCTTGCAAGATACGCAGAGCGTTTTCTAGCGCCGGTTCAAAGGTAGGCAATGGCGTGGGCGTCCGCGTCGGTATCGCCGTTGGCGGTGGCGTGGGCGTCCAGGTAGGCGGGAAACGCGTAGGCGTGACGGACGGGGTGGGCGTAATCGTCGGTGTCGCGGTGGGCGTGGGTGTGTCGGTCGGCGCCGCGGTTACCGCCGCAACTTCAGGCGTGGCTTCGACAACCGGCGGCGGTGGCGTAAGGCTGTTCAGCATCAAGTAACCGCCCCCTAACACCGCAACCACAACCAGCAATAGCAGCAAGATGAGGCGCACTCCCCGCTTGCGTGGTGCACGTGGTTTGACGAATTTCATCTTTGAACGCAGGCTCGACAATTCGGTATCGGTAATAGGCGTAAGCGCTGGCTCAATCGGCGAAGGAGGCGTTTCCCCCGGAGATACCGCGGCGGCTCCCACTGCGCTGGCGACGGCAGATTTTTTGATCGAAGAAGCGGGCGGCCCGATCGGAGAGAATGGCGCCGACGGCGTTGGTTCGCTCGATCTAGCCGTCGGCGAAGGCGGCGTTTGGACCACGGCCGGTTTCCCCATCACTTTCATCAAGCGTGACTGCGCCTCAGTATTGTCGGGGTTGATGCGCAGCACGCGCTGCAAGCATTCGATCTGCTTGCGCGGATCGTCTACCACGGTGCTGAGCATATACCATGCCTGCGCGGAGTTAGGATTCTGCTTGATATACTCCACCAACAGGCGTTGAGCTTTGGACAGCTGCTGGGTGCGAAGGTATTCTTGAGCTTGTTGGAAAACGTCGATCTCTGGCTGGCTCATGACCAGTCCTTTCCGTGGAACGACATCAAAAATTCGCGCGTTTTGGTCTAAAGGTGCGAACACCACTAGCAACAATACTGTTTAGATAAGTCAGCCGAGGCGGCTCCCACGCCGCCAGGCATGGGAGCCCGGCCCGCTAACTAAACAGTATTGCCGCTAGCAACTATTTTACTCTAAATCGTAAGAAGGGGTAACCGCGCCCCGTTGTGATTGACATTGCGTAGTGCCGATGTTACTATTTCGTCAGCAACGCCGCGTTCAGCCAAACGCAGCCATCCAACCACTCCAAGGAATTCGAGGATGACCAATCTTGATCTAGCTGCCTTATACCGCCTATCACGAACAGCCAGCGATCTGGGCCATTACAATCTTAGCAAACTGCTCAACGTGGCGGCCGTGTCGTACATCAATCGGGCCGCGTGGACCCATGCGCCGCACACCACCGATCGCACCCTGGCTGAAGCCGTCGCCACTCTGGAACCACAGCTGCGTGAGGCTCAACTCGATCAGCACTTGCTCATGGCCCTGCAGCGCGCGCGCGAAACGGTGGCCGCCGGTCAGTTAGTGTCGTATGAAGAAGCCCCAATCATCTATGTCTGCCGCGTGTGCGGCGCAGTGATTCCGAATGGCGGTGTCGGACAAATCGCCCCGCCCGAGCAGTGCCCGAACTGTGGCGCAGGCCAGTTGGTCTTTCAGCTCATCCCCGCCACGTTCTATTTGGAATCCGCGCCCGCGCCGATCGTCATGGCGCAGCTCGCCCGTACCCCCAATTGGCTGGAAGCAATCTTTAGCCGCCTAACTGAAGATCAGGCCGCCCGCCACGTCGACGGAGATGCAGGGGAATGGTCGCTGCACGAGGCGGCCGGTCACTTGCTGGATACTCAAGAGTTGATCGCGCTGCGCGTGCAGCTGTTCCTGGAACATGAGTCGCCGAATTTGAATGCCAAGGTCATGTGGCAATCGATCGAATCGGCGCGGTGGTCGGCCGCGGATATTGTGTCGAAGTTCCGCTTGTCGCGTGAAGCCATGTTGATCCAGCTGCGCTCGACTCCCGCCGATTGTTGGGGGCGCAGCGGCCAGCATGTGGAATTTGGTCCAGTGACGTTGCAGCAGCAGTGCACGTATTTTGCCAAGCATGAACACTGGCACATGGCGCAGATGACGCGCATCCGTCAGGCCCTGTAATTACAAACCAAGAGGAGGCACGATGAAGCGGGGGCTTCTGGGTGTATCAATGATCATGTTATTAGCGGCCTGCCAGACGGCGCCGCCCGCACCTGCTCCAATAGCGAGAGCCAAGGCTGCGACTCAGACCCCGCTGCCTACGGTGACTCAGCCGGCGTCCAGAACACCAACTACCGCACCAGCGGCCTCACCATCGCCGTCGGTCTCACCAGCGCCAACGGCCTCGCCCGCGATAATTCCGACATCGACGCCCGCCGCCACTCGCTTACCAACCATTGCACCGACGCTTGTTGTGCGTGAAGTATATGTGGCTTCTGACAATAGCTTGAACTTGCGTGCAGAACCAAGCGCGACGGGGACTGTGTTACGCACACTGCCGCCTGGCACGCACTTGACAGCCATCGGATCTGCGTCGGTGTCCGACGCGAGTAGCGTGGCATGGCAGAACGTGAGTACTGACGATGGACAACCCGGCTGGGTCGCAACGCAGTTCTTGATCGATCAGAAGCCAATCAGCGCGACGCCGACCGCGACGCCCACCCCACGACCGATCGGGGAAACAACGCCCGTCGTCACATCCATCGCGCCAGCGGGCTACGTTTACGTCGCCGCGCCCGATGGGCTGAATCTACGCGCGCAAGCCAGTGCGTCTTCCCAACTGCTGCGCACGTTGGCTGACGGACGGCGCCTGCAGACAAGCGGTCTCGGTTTCGGGCCAGACGAAAATGGCATTACCTGGTTCAACGTCAAAACTGACGACGGGGTAGAAGGCTGGGTCTCGGTCCAATTCGTGACGACAACAGTTCCTTCAGTCGCGACGCCGGTGCCAGCCGTCAATGTGGCTGAGGCCGTGCAAGAAATCTTGCGCCGCACGAATACTGCGCGGCAGAGCAGCAGCGTGCCGGCCGTGACACTGAACGAAGATTTGTCACAGTTAGCGCTGGAACATAGTCAGTACATGGCGCAAAATGGCATCACGCATAGTGGCGCAGGCGGACTGAGTGCACGCCAGCGAATTGCTAACGCCGGTTATGGTTCCGGACGCCCCGTCGAAAACATCTTTGGCGGACAAGTCACACTCGATGACGCCTGGGATTTCTGGATTACCGATCCACCGCATTTAGAGGTGCTGTTGAACGCTGATAATACCGTGGTGGGTATCGGCGTTTACAAAATCGGGCTGATGACGTACTATACAATAGACTTCGGCAAACCTGCTCAATGATTCGCCTTAGCGAATGAGTCTCAGTCCCATCCATTTAAGTCGAGTGCCGCGTGCGGCAGAACTGCTGCAAATCTGGGGGAAAAACATGGTTCGTAAAATCACGTGGTTGATGTTCGCTGCGGTTATTCTGTTGTCCGCCTGCCAGCCCAAGCGGGGCAGCGCCAAAGACCTGCTGCCCGATGTGCCGAATACGACGGTCGTGGAAGGTCAGACCATTACGCAGTTTCTGACGAAATTAGCCAATGGCGCCGCTTTAGCCGCCGCCAATCCGGAGTTAATTCCGGTCATTCAACGCATCGAGACTTCTGCCAGTTGTTATCAAAACGTCGGGGCGATCGCGCTGCGCACGTACACCGATAAGACCTTCCCACTGTACGCCGGAATCGTGGCCATCGTCGATCGGAATGCGCTGACCGACCCGACAAATTTCCTGAACTGCGTCGTGAGGCCGCAGCCCAGCGCCGACGCCGCGGCGGCGACGCTGGAGCCTTGCGCCAAAACTTACACGCTGAAGAAAGACGAGAACGAATTCTACATTGCCTACATCGCCACCACGCCCCCAATGTGCGAGGCGTTTTGTTCCAAGCTGGAAGGCTGCGCGCTACCGTAAGGCCACGCATGGAGAATCAAGCACTGGCCGCGCTGAACGCGGCGATGGTGGCGTGCGAAAAATGTCCGCGGCTGCGCGCGTATGGTGACGCGGTGGCTCACGAAAAACGCCGCGCCTTTCGTGAGCAAGTGTACTGGGGCAAACCGCTGCCCGGCTTTGGCGATGCCGCGGCCCAGCTGTTGATCGTGGGACTGGCGCCCGCGGCGCATGGGGGCAATCGGACCGGGCGCATGTTTACGGGCGATCGATCGGGGGATTTTCTCTACGCAGCGCTGCATCGCGCAGGCTTCGCCAACCAACCGACCGCAACTTCACGCGACGACGGCCTGCAATTGATCGACGCCTACATCACGGCGGCGGCCCGCTGTGCGCCGCCCGACAACCAACCCACGCCCGAAGAACTGAATAACTGCCGCCCCTATTTGATCGAAGAGCTGCGCCTGTTGCAAAACGTGTGTGTCATCGTTGCCTTAGGTAAGATTGCTTTTGATAACGTCCTCGTGGCGTTAGCCGGTCGGGGTGTGGCAATCCCCAAACCCCGACCGGCCTTTGGACACGAAGCCGTTTATCAAATTGATCGCACCACGCTGATCGCCTCGTATCATCCCAGTCAACGCAACACTCAAACTGGATTGCTGACGCCGCCCATGTTCGATCGGGTTTTCACCCGAGCGCGTCAATCGATCGCACAGACCCGGGCCTGAAACCGACTGGCGGCACGCCAGTCCCCGTTATTTTCGCATCACAGGCAAATGAAGTTTAGCGGGCCGAACGATGGTATCCAGTTCGGTATGCTCTGGAAAACTACCCGCTGCTCCGGTGATATCGGCAACGTTGTGCAGCGTGCGGTCCCAGGGGCCATTTACGGTTGTCGTCATGACGATCTGCCCGGACGCGCCGGCAGCCAGCGCGCCGATTTGCCACGTGACGGCTTGCGACGTAGCGGTAGCCCACGGCGGATTGGCAGACAACACCGTAATTCCGGCCGGCAGAGTGTCCGTTAGAACCACATTTGTTGTCGGTTGATTGCCGACGTTGGAGTAATGTAAGGTATAGACCAACACATCGCCGACCTTCACGTGTGAGGCCGAGGCATCCTTGGAGACCCGCAAGATTGGCGCTTGAGCGACGACCTGCGTCGAACGCAGGGCCGTCACCATGGTCAGCTGATGCGCATCGGCCAGGGCGGTATTAACGAGGCTGGCGGCATTCGCTGGAGCCGTGGTCGTCACGGTGATCGACCGGCTTTCGCCTGGCGCGAGATCACCCAACGACCAGCGCAGTAGCGGCACAGTCGCGACATCCGGCGCAGGCCAGGCACTGACGAAGGTCACACCGGCGGGCAGCACATCGGCCAGCGTCACGTCGGTCAACATTACTGCACTGGGATTGTGGCACGTCAACACATACACGATCGGCGTGTTGATCAACGCCGCCATCGGGCCCACTTTATTGAGCTGCAATTCTCCCCACGGATGGGAGACCGTCGTCTTGACAGAGGCCGTGGCGGGCGTGGCCCCGTCGGCTGAAACCAAGGCCTGGTTAGTCAACTGCGCGTAACCCTCAAGCACCCGCACCTGAACCGTGATGTGGTGATTCTCTGTCCCCGGTCCAACTGACGGCGCGGTAAAGAGCAGCAGGCCATTCGGTAACTGCGTCGCCGGCGGATTAGAAGAGAGGTACTGCACACCCGCCGGCAAGAAGTCGTATAAGCGCACGGCAAAAGCTTGCGACTCCGAATTCGTGTTGGAATAGCTCAGGGTATAGTTGATCTGCGAACCCGGCACGGGCGCAGTATTATCAACTCGTTTGCTCAAACTCAACTGGGGATCACCGATAGGGCTGATAAAGGCTGCCGGGCCTGGCCCCTCGCCAGCGGCTTGCAGACGATTCGCAGGCATGAGCCACGCCAGTATCCCAATTGCGCTCACTAACAACCCGATGATCAACAGAACTGACCACTTACTTCTCGTTGGGTTAGACATCATTCCTCCTGATACGTTGCGTCCATTATGGGTCTACGTATTGCGTCCATTGCTGGCCGTAGCCCCTCGATCTGATCTAACCGATCGTAATTTGCCGTGCTTTACACCTCCTTTCCTTCGATGACGTTGCGCAACACCGCGAGGTGCGAATCTTTGACGCCAGGCCCACACTCGCGCAGCTGTTCCACCTCGTCGATCATTTCATCCAGATGCCGGTCAATCCAGCGCTTGCTCTCAGACTCCATGCGGAAGATGCGCAGCAGGTGACGGCAACGCACGACGCGGCGATCGACTAGCGGCCACGCCGGCTCGATCGGGCGCAGGGTCAGCTCCACCCGATCGGTGGGCGCGATCCCCGGCAATTCGATCGTCAAGTCCTGCGCGGCTGCGTCGTAATTCATCTGCGCGTCACGTGCTACGCCATTAACTTCGATGAGGATCGCCGCGCCAGCGGCGATGCGTCTGAAGATCAGGCGATAGGTGCGCGCCTGCGGCACTTGTGAGACATCACCCTGCCCCGGCTCGATGCTGAAGTGCTCATCGCGCAGTTCAAATGTGGTGAGGCAGAAGCGACCTTGCTGATAGGCCGTGGTTTCGCCGTCGTCTTCATACATCACAAAGCGGCCCGGGCGCTGCGGGAAGATATGAACTTCCAGCGTGTCAGGATTATCGATGCCGCTCCACCCTGCGCGCGGCGCGAGTGGCACGATGGCCCCCGCCTGGGCAAACACCGGAATTTCATCGAGCGTGCCGTAGACGATAATCCACCGATTGCCGGAGTAATGATCGCCTGTAAAAAAATTGAACCACTCCCCGTCGGGCAGCCACACGTGTTGACGGCTCAGCCGCGTGTCGGGATCGCGCGGGGAGGTGAAGGGCGCGACAATCAACTCGCTGCCGAAGCGATATTGCTGCGGACAGCGATAGGCGGCCTCTTCTTCGGGATGCTCATAATACATTGGCGTGATGAGAGGCAGACCTTCCACATGATTGCGCCACGCCATAGTATAAATGTACGGAATCAGTTGCTGCCGCAATTGCAGGGCGTCACGAATGACTGAAAAGAACTGCACGTCTTGTGCCCACGGGCGGCGATCTTGATAGGGGTTATTGGTGCTGTGCAGCCGCAAGATGGGACTAAACACGCCAAACTGCACCCACCGCGCGTACAACTCGCCGTCTTCGCTGCCCAGCATGTGCCCGCCAATGTCATGGCTCCACCAACCGTAAGCAACATTGGAGGCAGTGGCCGTGAAGTAAGGCTGAAACGCCAGGGATTCCCAACTCACCACGGAGTCGCCGGAGAAGCCGATCGGGTAGCGTTGATTCCCCAGGCCAAACCAGCGGGAGAAGATGAATGGCCGGCGCGAGCCGGTGCGGCCCAGATCGTAAAAGTGTAGATGGTTCAGGCCCAGCAGCGGATCGAGTCCGCTCGATTTGCTGCGCGTGCCCTGCTGCCAATCGAGCCACCAGAAGTCCACGCCCAACGCTTCAGAGGGATGATGCAGAATCTCGAAGTAGGCCCGCATGAATTCGGGATCGGCAATATCAAACTCGATCGGCTGTTGTAACGCCGGATCGACGTTCAAGGCGCGCGCCATGTCGGCATAGGGTTCTTCGTGCGCATACACCCCATCGGCTGGATGCAGATTCAACGCGGTGCGCAGGCCGTGTTGATGCAGCCAGGCCATGAAGCCGGCCGGATCAGGAAACAGCTCGCGATTCCAGGTGTAGCCCGTCCAGCCGCTCGAAGCGTTGCCCGTGGAGGTAGTGTGCCAATCCATATCGACAATACACACAGACAACGGAATTTCGTGTGTCTGGAAATCGCGCATGAGATCGATCAATTCCTGCTGTGTGTAGGCCCAATACCGGCTCCACCAATTCCCCAGGATGTAACGCGGAATCAGCGGCACTTGACCAGAGACGCGGCAGAAGTCCTGCACGGCCTGCGCGTAGGCCAGCCCATAACCGAAGAAATATAAATCGAGATTATCGCTTACGCTGCGCGGCTCCAACCAGCTTTGAGCGTTGAATATCAGACTAGTTGAATCATCGACCACGGCCCAGCCATCACGTGACAACAAGCCCCGTTCCAACTCCAGCGATCCATTCACCCCGTCGAGCGTGCGCGCGGTGCCGCGCAAATTCTTCCCCTCTCCCTGATCGCCATATTTCCAGGTCTTCTGCGTGGCAAACACTTCAATTGAAAGGGTATCTTTAGCCAGTCCACGCATGGTCAGGTGATACGTCAGGCACAAGTGCTCGGTCGTGATGATCAACCGATCGGGCGTGCGCTGAACTTCAAAGGGCGGCACGGGTTGATCGCGATACCAGAAAACCTGGCTGGGGCGATCCTCAAACTGATCGGCGGGGCTGTATTCCACGCGAATCAACCGCGAGGTTAGCACGCTGAAGCGGACCCCCGGGGCTTGTACAATCACAGCCGGATTGGCCACCGGTTGAAAAGAAATCTGGAAGTGTTCGGGAATCATCGTTGATCTCCGCAGAAAATAAAGGCGCTAAGTCATCATGTTTTCTGCCGTCCTGGTGACTTAGCGTCTTGGCGTCCAAACGGATGAGTTATCCGGCAACCGGCAACTTCACTTCAATCAACGTGCCCTGCCCGGGGGTGCTGTCAATGCGCAGCTGCGCGTCGAGGGCGCGGGCGCGTTCCTGCATGTTCTGCAAGCCATGGCCGGTATAGGCTTTCACCGTCGAAACATCAAAACCCCGCCCGTTATCTTGAATCGACAAAATCACGCAGGTGCTCTCACGGCGCAAGTTCATCAGCACGTTGCGCGCCCGCGCATGCTTGGCAATATTTGCCAGCGCTTCTTGCACGATGTGGAATAGTCCCACCGACTGTTCGGTCGTGAGATCGGCATCCGCCCGATCGGCGGTCTGCACCTCCACCGTAATCAGCGTGTTGGCTTTGAAGGCGCGCACCAGATCGGCCAATCCCGCCGAGAGATTCTTATTCTGAAAACGCTGCGGGCGCAGATCGAGGATGTAGTTGCGGATATCGCGGATGACTTCGTTCAGCGCGCCGATCGAAGCCTGCAAGCGCTGGCGCGCATCTGCGGGCTGTTCGTCGAACATCAAGCCGACATATTCCAGCATCAAGCCCACCCCATAGATCGATTGAATGATGCCGTCGTGCAAATCCATCGCGATGCGTTCGCGCTCTTCCAGCACCGCCAACCGCTGCACTTGCTTGTACAGATTCGCATTCTCGATGGCGATGGCCGCCTGCGCCGCCAGCATGGTGAGCAAATGCTCGTCCTGCTCCGAAAATTCGTCGGCGCCGATCTTGTCGGTGAGATACAGATTGCCCAGTAGTTTGCCCTTGAAGATAATGGGCGTGCCGAGGAAACTGGTCATGCCGGGATGACCCTCGCACACCCCGGACGAACGCGGATCATCTTCCAGGCGGCGGATGCGCAGCGGCTTAGGTTCGCGCAGCAACAAGCCCAGCAGCCCTTTTCCGACCGGCAGATGCCCGATCTGGCCGATCTCTTGCAGTGTCATGCCGGCGGTGATGAATTTGTCCAGGGCGCTGCCACTGGCGTTAGGCACGCCCAACGCGGCATACCGCGCGCCAACCAAACTGCGCGACAGATCGACAATACGCTGTAACACGCGCTCAATCGCGAGCTCAGCCGTAATCGTCATGGAAGCTTCAAACAGCGATTCCAGCTGTGCGCTGTTGCGCCGTTCGTTGGCATCGTCCCGCAACGTCATGAAACTTACCCTTACCGGATTTGCTGCATTATAACACTGCCTTACTTGAACGATAGCGCAGACCCGGCGTGCAGCTCCGCAATCTTTGCCACAAAAAGCACCCGTGTCTTCCGGCCACTACCCCAAGTCGTGTTAAAATCGATGCATGCGCAAAGTCATTGTCCTCAGTTTACTCATGTTACTGCTCAGCAGCTGCGAGACGTATGCCACTTCCTCCGGTGGGACAGCCGTTACGCAGTTACCGACCCTTGACGCGCAAGCGCCAGTGCTGCCGACACGCACCGCGCTGCCGCCCACCGTGCCTCCGGCCACGCCCCTGCCCACGCGCACATCTGAGCCAACCGCTGAACCGGCCACGCAATATTATCAAGCCGGTGTGCAGGCTTTCGGAAAAGGCAACTACGGCGACGCGCTGTTGAAATTTACGCAGGCCATTCAACTTGATCCCAAGAATGCGCTAATCTATTTGAATCGCGCTCAAGTCTATTTGGCCCAACAAGACTTCGACGGCGCGGCGAGTGATTTCACGCAGGTGATTCAACTCGATCCGAAGAACGTCGCAGCGTGGGTCAGTCGCGCGCAAGCCCAGGCCGCGCAGCAAAAATTCGAGCAAGCCATCAGCGATCTCGATCAAGCCGTCAAGCTCAGCCCCAATGAGCCGTCCGTTTACGTCACGCGCGGACAGATCATTCAGACCTCGGGCGACATCACGCAGGCGCTGGAGAGTTTTACCCAAGCGTTGAATATCGATCCCAACTATGCGCCGGCCTATTACTATCGCGCGCTAGCTTACGTCGCCGATCGGCCGGAGCAGCAACTGGGCGTCGATCGACGGGTAGTCGATGATCTCACCGCAGTCGTGGCGCTGGAGCCTTGGAACATCGACGCGTATCTGGCGCGCGCCGAGGCCTACGTCAACGGCGGCGATTTCGATAAGGCGCTGGCCGATTACAATCTAGCGGTGGTCGTCACACCCGATAATCTTGATCCGCTCCTCAAGCGCGGCCGCTTGCAATACGTGCGACGCGATTACGTCGCGGCGCTCGACGATTTCAACAGCGCCCTGGAGATTAATCCCAACTCGATCGCGGCGCTGCGTGAACGCGGCCTCGTCTACTTCGAGCAAGCCCAATACGACAAAGCCCTCGCCGACTTCAGCGCGATTTTCCAGATCGATCCGCAGAACGTCGACGCCCTGATTCAACGCGCGCTGGTCTACAACAAGCAAATCAAGCGCGACGCCGCCCTCGCCGATTTGAAGCGCGCCCTGACCATCGCCCAGACGCCGGAGGACAAAGCGCGTGTGCAGGCGGAGATCGATCGACTAACGCAGTGAATGGGTTGACCATCATTCCACACGAACGCAGTTACAAAATGAAAGAGGAACGCGTCGATTATCACGCCGACAGCCCTGATTTATTAACCAACGTACCGCTGCCGTAATTTGATCACGCACCACGCACTACGCAACACGGAGATTTCCATGTCCCCCAAAATTCTTTTACTCGACGGTCACTCGCTCGCCTATCGCGCTTTCTACGGCTTGCCGCTGTACGATCAAGGTGGTCGTCCGCGTTTCTCCACCAGCAGCGGCGAATTCACCAATGCCGTCTATGGCTTCGCGTCGATGCTGATCAAAGTGTGGAACGACGAGCAGCCAGACTACATCGCCTGTGCCTTCGACAAGGGCCGTACCTTCCGCGACGACCTGTATGCCGAGTACAAGGGAACGCGGGCCAAAATGCCCGATGAGCTGGTGCCGCAGATCGATCGTATCATGCAGTTGGTGCAAGCCTTTGGTCTGCCCGCCATCACCGCCGAAGGCTACGAAGCCGATGACATCCTGGGGACGTTGGCGAAGCGCGCCGCGCGCGATGGCCTGGAAGCCATCATCGTCACGGGCGACAGCGACGCCTTTCAGTTGATCGAGCCAAACATCAAAGTCTTCACCTCGGGCCGCATGTGGCAGGATACGTCGCTCGTGGATGTGGCCACCGTCAAAGAACGCTACGGCATGGAGCCTCAGCAGCTGATCGATTTCAAGGCGTTGAAGGGCGACACCAGCGACAACGTGCCCGGCGTCAAAGGCATCGGCGAGAAGACGGCGACGCAGCTCATTCAGCAATATGGTTCGGTCGAAAACATCTACGCCCATCTGGCCGAAGTCACACCCGCGCGCGCTAAGTCGGCCCTGGAAGCCAATCGGGAGATGGCGTTCCTCAGTAAGGATCTGGTTACCATTCGCACGCAAGTGGACATTCCCGTCACGTGGCAAGAGTGTGAGGTTCATTCTTACAATCGCACCCAAGTCGAAGCCCTGTTCGATCAATTGGAATTCAAGACACTGCGCAATCGACTGCCGGGCAGCAGTGAAGCGAAAGTCGAAATACCGCCACTAACCAAAGTCCAGCAAATCTCGATGTTCGGTGAAGGCGATGATGCCGCACGAGAGGCCACACAGCCGCCAGTCCATCGTCAAGCAGCGATCGTCAAGCCCAAAGAATCGGTTACGACTACCATCGTGGTGGACGATGAGGCCGCGTTGAAGTCACTGGTCAAAGAATTGAAGCAAGCCGACATCATCGCGTTTGATACGGAGACAACCGGAACCGATCCGTTACTGGCCGATCTCGTCGGCATCTCGTTGAGCGTGACAGAAGGCGAAGGTTACTACCTCCCGATCGGACATGCCGCCGGACAACAGCTGTCACGCGAGAAAATCGTGTCGGCACTGAAGCCGCTATTTGAGAACGAGAAGTTGCCCAAGGTCGGGCACAATGCCAAGTACGATATGGCCGTGCTGCACGAAGCGGGCATCGACGTGCGCGGTCTGCGCTACGACACAATGCTGGGCGCATTCCTCATCGAGCCGGGATCCGCGATCGGGTTGAAGAAGCTCGCTAAGGCGCAGCTGCAGATCGAGATGACCGAAATCGGGGAATTGATCGGCACCGGCAAGAAGCAGATCACGATGGCGCAAGTGCCCATCGCCGACGCCGCGCCCTATGCCGCCGCCGATGCTGATCTGACGCTGCGCCTGCTGCACCTGCAAGAGCCGAAGTTGAACGAACTGGGCCTGCGTAAATTGCTCGATGCAGTGGATATCCCGCTCGTACCGGTGTTGCTGAGCATGGAACTGGCCGGTGTGAAGATCGATGCGGCGTTCCTGGGCGAGATGTCGCAGCGCTTTGAAGTGCGGCTGAAAGAAATCGAACGGGACGTTTACCAGCTGGCCGGCTATGAATTCAACTTGAACTCGCCCGCTCAGTTGGGTGAAGCGCTGTTTGGCAAGCTCGGCTTGAAAGCGCCGGGCGAGCGCAAGACCTCGACGGGCAAAGTGTCCGTCGCCGCCGATGTGCTCGAATCGATGCAGGGGCTGCACCCGGTGATCGATCTGATTCTGGAGAATCGACAACTTTCGAAACTGAAGGGCACGTATCTTGACGCGCTGCCGAAGCTGGTGAATCCCAAGACGGGACGCGTGCATACGTCGTTCAATCAGACGGGCGCGGTCAGTGGGCGCATCGCGTCGCAAGACCCCAATTTGCAGAACATTCCCATCCGCACCGAGTTGGGCCGCGAAGTGCGGCGCGCCTTCATCGTCGAACCGGGCCATGTGATGATCGCCGCCGACTACTCGCAGGTGGAACTGCGCATCGCCGCGCACATCGCCGACGATCCGGGTCTGCGCGCGGCCTTTGCCGCCGGGCAAGACATCCATCGCGCCACCGCGGCCAAAGTGCTGAGCATCCCGCTGGATCAAGTGACCTCTGATCAGCGTTCGTTTGCCAAGCGGGTGAACTTCGGTCTGCTGTATGGCATGGGCACACAGTCGCTGGCGCAGCAAGCCGGCATCTCGATGAAAGAGGCGCAGCAGTTCGTCGATGCGTATTTTGCGGGCTTCCCCAACATCAGAAAGTACATCGACGAAACGAAGCGCAGGGCGAAGGACGAAGGCTACGTGGAGACCCTGCTGGGGCGACGGCGGTATTTCCCGATTCTGCAAACCGCCACGCGCGATCCGCGCACCAACATCATGCAGCGCGCCGCGGAGCGCGAAGCGATCAATCATCCGATTCAAGGGACCGCCGCCGACATCATCAAGATTGCGATGATCAACATTCAGCGCGAATTAGCCAAACAGAAACTCAAAGCGAAGTTGATTCTACAAGTCCACGACGAATTGATCCTCGAAGCGCCGGAGCAAGAAAAAGACGAAGTAGAAGCGCTCGTCCGCGAGTTGATGGAGAACGCCTATTCGCTCGATCCGGCGTTGAAGGTGGAGATCGGCGCGGGGCAGAATTGGGACGAAGTGAAATAGCGCTGACCGAAGTTAACTTCGCAAAGGCCAACCGGCTACGCAGCATCAAACCGCCGAAATTCCAAGGACAGTTGTTTTACTTTTCCTCGGCCTTCGCCGGGCTTTTACTCCCAATCTCCACCAGCTGCACCTGCACCTGATAGCGCTTGCCCTCCACCTCGACCTTGCCACTGGTGAAGTAACCCTTGGAGCCGGTCTTGAAATCCTTGGGCGGAACGGTCATCAAGCCGATGAGTTGGCCGGAATCGGTTTTGAGTTCGACAATGATGTTCATGGGGCCTCCGTGTCAAAGATTAGGATTTGAGACAACGCTAAGACGACTCGTGCAGCATCATCGCCCGGGTCACCTGCGATAGTCGATTATCTTCGGAAACGTCTGCGCCTTCAGCACTTTTTCGACGAGCGAACCGATCGGGTGTAGCCCCAACAAGACTTTGCCCCCGCGCCGGGTCGTGGCAATCGCCATGCCAATCACTTGCCCGGTGTGTTGGCTGACAAACGGCGAACCGCTCAGGCCGCTGGGATCGAACACCTCGTCCATGACCACCCACACCGCCGTAGGATCGACCGAGAGCACAGCCCCGTCAAAACGGCGCGCTTGATCATTCATCAAAGTGTACAACACCACCCGTTCACCAACCTGTGGCAGTCCGCGTGAATCGGAATCGAGAATCAATGCCGGATCGAGCGCGGCATCGGTCGGGACATTGAGCAGCACATAATCAACCGACATATCTTCACCCGAACGCGCTTCGCCTGGCTCGCCGTGCAGTGTGTCAAATTGGATCACCGGTTGGGTTTGTTCGTGCAACGCCAGCGCAATATTACGCAACGGCGGCTGTACCCCAAACGACAGGCTGTGCGCAGTGGTAACGCCGACCACTAGTGCGCCATCGCCTTGCCCGCGCAGGCGAAACAGAAAACCACGTCCGACAGGATGATACGATCCGCCATCGTACCGCGTCCACTCGATCAACCCACCCGGCGAATTCGGCAGGGGGCCGCGCGAAGCCGTAATCACCGGTGCGGCCGGCACCTCCGGCGGTAGCGAAGGCAGCAGCTGGCGGCCTCGTTCAGTGAAGAATAACAAGGCGGCCAGCACGGCGATTAGCGCCAGCAGCGACCCGCGCACCACAAAGCGGACATTCATAGACCCGATTATCGCCTGATTGCCCTGAAGATGCAATTGGATGCGTCTTCGCGGATGCGGACACCCGCGAAGACGCAGGCTAGGAACAATACTGTTTAGATAAGTCAGCAGAGGTGGCTTCCACGCCGCCGAGCATGGGAGCTCGGCCCGCTAACTAAACAGTATTGGGGCTTGGAGCACTTGTAAACAGTCACCAAAGACCTTACCCTACCCGCACATTGGTACTTGTGCTATACTACCAACCATTATCCAATCACCGCGTGGAGGATGATGTGAAACACTTCTTATCGCTGGCTGATTTAACCCCCGACCAGTTCGCCAGCCTGCTCAATTTAGCACTCCATCTCAAAGCCGAGTGGAAGTCTGGCGGCAATCCGCCCCTGCTGCAAAACAAAACTCTGGGCATGGTTTTCACTAAGCCCAGTTTGCGCACCCGTATTTCCTTCGACATGGCGATGATTCAACTGGGCGGACAAGCCCTGTATATTTCACCCAATGAAATCTCTTTGGGCCAGCGGGAAAGCGTGGCTGATGTGGCCCGCGTCCTCAGTCGCTACGTTGACATCATCATGGCGCGCGTCTTCGGGCATCGTGACGTGGTGGAACTGGCACAGCACTCGCGCGTGCCCGTCATCAACGGTCTCAGCGATTATACGCACCCCTGCCAAGGGCTGGCCGACCTGCTCACTATCCGCGAGAAATTTGGCACGCTGCAAGGCATCAAGCTGGCCTACATCGGCGACGGCAACAACGTCGCTAATTCGTTGATCTTCGGCGCAGCGCTCAGCGGCATGACGTTCGCCATTGCCTCGCCGCCCGGCTATGAAATCAGCGGCGACGTGGTCGCGAAAGCCAAGAGCCTGTCCACCAAGACCGAGGCGTCTCTGTACTTCTCGCACGATCCCACGGAAGCCGTGCGCGAGGCCGATGTGATTTACACCGACGTCTGGACGTCCATGGGTCAAGAGGCCGAATCGCAAAAGCGGCTGGAAGTCTTCGCGCCGCGCTATCAGATCAACACTGCCCTCGTTTCCAAGGCCAAGCGCAATGCCATTGTACTGCACTGTCTACCCGCGCATCGCGGTCAAGAAATTACCGATGATGTAGCCGATGGTTCGCATTCGGCGCTGTGGGATCAAGCCGAAAATCGAATGCACGCACAGAAAGCAATCCTGGTCGAACTCATGGCGCCGGACTACGCCCGATCGATTCCCGTCACGAAACCGAAAGCGGCTAGTCCAGCATCATCGCCTCCCGCCAAGACGGCACCCAGCGCTACGCCTCGCGCCAAGCGCACGACGGTGAAGGCCATCAAACCGAAAAAGACCGTAGCAAAAAAAAATAGTATCAAGCGGTAGCCGCTCTTAGCGGAGCCACCCGTCGCAGGGTGGCCCATTAGCCAACGACGTATCACAGAAATCCAGACCTACATCATGCCCGGTAATCGACGTCTCTACGAACATGCCCTGCGCCGCGCAGCCGAACACTCGGAGCGCAAGCAGTGGGAAAAGGCACTGGCCGAATTCCAGAACGCCCTCGTCGAGTTTCCAGGCGATCTTGAGGTGCTGGAAAAAACGGCCGAGGTGCACGAGCGGCTCGGCCATACGGCTGAAGCGGCCCAACACTATCAGACGATTGCCGCCGCCTGCTCGCGGCAGGACCAGCCCGATAAAGCCGTCGATTTCTGGGAGCACGCCACCCGCCTCGACAACACCCTGATCGACTCACACAAAGACCTGGCCTTTGCCTATGCCACACAAGGCAAGACCCAGCTGGCTCTGCGCGAGAACTTGGTGCTGGCGCAACTGCATCAACAGCAGAATCAACTGCTGGAAGCGTTAAGCTATGTACAAATCGCTTATGCGCTTGACCCCGCCAACCCCGAGGTGCTGAGCGCGCTGGATCGACTGCGCGCCGCCGGGGTTGCCACGGCTATCGGCGCTGCAAGTGATGAAACTGACGAAAGTGAAGCGCACGGTAGCCCGGTTGACTTGGCGCGTGAAAAAGCGCTATTGGATCTGGCCGAGACCATCTTCGATGACGTGCCGCAGCGGCTGAATACCGGCAAGCTGAACAAGGCCGAGGCCGACGCGCTGATCAGCAAAGCCATCGATCAGCAAACGCAGGGCAACGTCAGCGGCGCCATCGACACCTACCGGCGGATGGTGGCCGCCGGGGTCGACATGCCCGCGGTCAGTTTCAACCTGGGCCTGCTCTATCAAGAGACCTTTCGGTTGGATGAAGCGATCGAGCAGCTCCAGCGCGCGGTGGGGTTCACCGAATATCGCCTGGGCAGTTTGTTTGCACTTGGCGAACTCTATCGCGCCAAAGGCCAGGTTGACGAAGCGCTCAACTACTTCCTCGAAGCCTTGAAGATCATCGATCTGCAAACCGTCAATCGCGAGCAAGCCGATGATTTGATCAAAGTCTACGAGAGCCTGGCTGAAACCTACGCGACCAAAGGCGAAGCGCAACAAGCCGGCGGGTTCGTCAATACCCTCGTCGATTTTCTCAGCAGCAAGGGTTGGGCCGATAAGGTCGCGCAAGCTCGTCGTCGTTTGGATAGCCTGACTGAAGAAGGCGCACCCACTATCAGCTTGGCCGAAATCTTGAGCCTGCGCGACGCAGAAGGTTTGTTGCAGTCGCTGTCGATGATGCAGGAACTGGCCAAGCGCGGCAAGTATTACAGCGCGTTGGAAGAGGCTTATCTGGCGCTGCAGCGGGCCCCCGATTATCTGCCCCTGCACCTGCGCATGGCCGAGATGATGTACAAAAACGGCCAAACCGATATGGCCATCAACAAGTTCGTGATGATCGCCAACACCATGGCCGCGCGCGGTGACAACCATCAATCCATGGCGATCTATCAGCGTGTTTTGCGCCTGGCGCCCATGGACGTGAACATCCGCACCAAACTCATCGAAATGCTCATGTCGTACGGGCAGATCGATCGGGCGTTGGAGCAATACATGGCCCTGGCCGACACGTACTATCAGCTGGCCAGTACCGATAAGGCCCGCGAGAAATATCTGCAAGCACTGGCAATCGCGCCGCGCGGCACCACGGGCCGCTTGTGGGCCAATCAGATCATGCACAAACTGGGCGAGCTGGACCTGGAGCGCGGAGATTGGCGGCGCGCGCTGCAAACCTATGAGCAGATCAAGAAAGTCGATCCCGGTGATGAGAAAGCGCGCTTTAACCTGGTGGAGCTGTATTACAAAGTGCAACCCCAGCGCGCCCTGCAAGAGATTGATGAATTGATGAAGGCCTATCGGGCGAAAGGCCAGCTAAAGCGCCTGGTGCCGTTCCTGGAAGAAGAAGGACGCGGGCATCCCAAAGACATCGGCTTGCGCGCGCGCACGGCGCAGGTCTGCATCGAAGCCGGCTTGAAGAACGAGGGGATCTCACATCTCAACGTCCTGGGCGAGCTCCAGCTGAACGCCGGGCTGACACAGCAGGCCATTGCCACCATTCGCGCCATTATCGCACTCAATCCCCCTAACGTGCAGGCCTATCAAAAACTGCTCGCCCAGATCGGAGGGTGAAGTGTGGGCGAGTTGGCCGCCTTGTTCCAGCGCTTCGACTGGTATAGCCTGATCGATGTTGCGATTGTCGCGCTGATCTTCCTGGGGCTGTTGTATCTGGCGCGTGGCACGCAAGCGGCGCCGCTGATGCGCGGCGTCATCATCCTCGGAGTTTTCTTCACCATTCTCAGCAGCTTTGACACCCTGCCCGCGGTAAGCTGGTTGTTTCAGCGTGCCGTGCCCGCCCTGCTCATTTCGATTCCTGTCATCTTTCAACCTGAACTACGCCGCGCACTAGAGCGCGTGGGGCGCGTCGTGCAAATCGGCGGACCGTCCACCCGCCACGCCGATGATACCGATCACATGATTAGCATCATCGCGCTGGCCTGCCAGCGCTTGGCCGAGCGCAAGCACGGTGCGCTGATCGTGCTGGAGCGGGCGACCGGTCTGGAGAATTACGCCGATACCGGCGTGAAGATCGACGCCGTCATCACGTCTGAGCTGCTGCAAAATATCTTCTTTCGCAACTCGCCCATGCACGATGGAGCCGTCATCATTCGCCAGCACCGCGTGCTGGCGGCCGCCTGCATTTTGCCGTTGACCAGCAGCTACATGAGCGATCGACGTTTGGGACTGCGGCATCGCGCGGCGATCGGCATCACCGAAGCCACTGATGCCCTGGCCGTGGTGGTGAGCGAAGAACACGGCACAATCTCGATTGCGCATAATGGGCGGATTATTAGGCGGCTGGATGCCGCGCGTTTGGAAATGATCCTGCGAGCTTTTTACCAACTCGATCGGCGCAAGCCGCCCTCACGGCTGACCCGCAGTCTGCGCCGGGTAGTCGGCCTGCGGGCCGAAAACGCCACGAGGGCCGAAAACGCCACAAGGGCCGAAAGCGCCACGAGGGCCGAAAACGCCACGAGGGCCGAAAACGCCACGAGTAACAACCCGCAACCGCCCCGGCCCACTTCAGCGGACGCGCCTAGTGGCGCAGGCCCGCATGGCACAACCGGCATCGAAGACGCGGTGAACGAATGAATCGCGCTAACTCACCTTTACGCAGTCTGTTCGGTAGTTTGGGAAACCTGCTGCTGGCCATTGTGCTGGCGTTGCTGGTGTGGATTGTGGCCGAACGAGAGGCTAATCCCGATACCGAGCGTACTCTCACCAACTTCATCCCGATCACGCTGCAAAATGTGCCGGCGGGCATGATGACCTACGAGCCTAGTGCCCGCACCGCGCGGGTAACCCTGAGCGCACCCGAGAGCGAGTGGGGGGTACTCACCTCCGATCGGGTAGCAGCATTCCTCGATCTGAGCGGGCAAGTGTCCGGCACACTGGAACTACCGGTGCAAGTCACTGTCGATAATCGCACCGCGCGTGTCACCAAGATCGATCCGCCTCGCGTGAGTCTGAAAATAGAGCCGCTGGCCGAGGCGCAGTTCCCGGTCATGGTCAACGTCAGCGGCGATCCGGCCTTACAGTTTGCCTCCCGTCCGCTCGAAACCACCCCGGCCACCATCACCGTTCGCGGCCCAATCTCTTTCGTGCGTCAGGTGGCTTCAGCCAGCGGGCAGCTCTCGATTCAGGATGCGCGTGCCACGATCTCCCAGACCGTCAGCCTGTCACCCCACGATCGCAATGGGCAAAACGTGCCCTATGTGACGCTGATCCCCAGTACCACGCAAGCCGTTGTCCGGCTGCAACCATTAGGTGGATTTCGCGATCTGGCCGTCAAGATCGAACTACGCGGCAACGTGGCCCCGGGTTATCTGACCACCAACGTGACGGTCGATCCGCAAATCGTAACAGTGTTTGGCAGTTCAGCCGCGCTTGAGGCGGTGCCCGGCTTTATCTCGACCGAACCAGTCAGCGTCACCGATGCCACCGAAGACATCAGCAACCGCGTGCGCCTGGCGCTGCCGCCGGGCGTGTCGTTTCTAGGCGATCCCACGGTGCAGGTCGATGTGAAGATCAAGCCAATCGAAAGCAGCGTCACGATGATGTCGCCGCTCAATCCACAGGGCCTGTCGCCCGAACTCTCGGCGCGCTTCTCGCCGGAAACCATCGACGTGATCCTCCGCGGCCCGATCGCGCGTCTGACGCCTCTGCAATCGAGCGGCGTGCAGTCCTTCGTCAATCTGTTTAGCCTGGGCGAAGGCACGTATCAGATCACGCCAACCGTCGTGGTCCCCAGCGGCATCGATGTGGTCAGTATCCTGCCCTCGACGATTCAAGTGACGGTAGGCCCCTACGTTACACCGACGATCACGGCGACAACCACGATCACCAGTCCCCTGCCCACGCCGACACTTAAGAAGAAATAGGCAAGTAGAAACCGGGTTTCTCAATTCCAAATGGAACTGAACGACAGCCGGGAGAAACCCGGTTTCTTTTGGTTGTTTGCGGTACAATGGGCGGCATGACTAAACCATTTGTAGCACTGGTGGGCCGACCGAATGTCGGCAAATCGACGTTGTTCAATCGGCTGGCCGGTGAACGGTTGGCCGTGGTAGATGAAGTTGCCGGCACGACGCGCGATCGGCTCCACGCCGATAGTGAGTGGAATGGCCGCACCTTCACGGTGATCGATACCGGCGGCATCGAAGTGGTCGGCGATCGGACGCGAAACGCTACGCGCGATCGGGCATTAGACCAGCACGCCACGGAAGAACAGGCCAACCGGGAATTTCTCCCGCAAATCCGCGCACAGGCCGAAGTCGCCATCGAAGAATCGGACGCTGTGATCTTTGTGGTGGACAGCGATAGCGGCCTCACCACGGCCGATCGAGAGGTGGCGGAGATTTTG
Source organism: Thermoflexales bacterium (assembly GCA_041738395.1). Taxonomy (GTDB): domain Bacteria; phylum Chloroflexota; class Anaerolineae; order Fen-1058; family Fen-1058; genus Fen-1058. The sequence goes on along the minus strand of JBGSPW010000117.1, from coordinate 4,271 downwards.
CGCCGCTTCCAGACCGAACGCGACGGTCAACCGTGGCCGCCCATTTTCATCGCGGCGAATAAGGCCGATAACGCGGAACGCCGCCAGAATGCGGTGGAGTTCTACGAGTTGGGCCTGGGTGAGGTGTACGCGATCTCGTCGCTGCACGGGCAAGGCACGGGCGATCTGCTGGATGCCGTGGTCGCGTCGTTCGAGCCGATCGAGACCGAGGAAGTCGATGAGTCGATCAAGATCGCGATTGTGGGACGACCGAACGTCGGCAAGAGTTCACTGCTCAACGCCATCCTCGGCAAAGAACGCGCCATCGTCAGCCCGGTGCCGGGCACTACGCGCGATGCGATCGACACGCCGCTGATGTGGGGCAACCTGCCCGTCACGTTGATCGATACGGCGGGCATCCGGCGGCGTGGGCACATCGATCCGGGCGTGGAGAAGTACAGCGTGCTGCGTTCGCTACGCGCGATCGAACGCGCCGATGTGGCGCTGCTGCTGATCGATGCGACCCAGGGGGAAACGGCGCAAGACGCGCACGTGGCCGGTTACATTCTGGAAGAGCATAAGAGCGTGGTGCTGGTGGTCAACAAATGGGATCAGATTCAGCCCGGCTTGCAGCCGCGTGAAGATGGATCATTGACCACCACCGAGGAAGAATTTGCCGAACGCCTGCGCTACGAGTTGAACTTTATGGCCTACGTGCCCATCATCTTTGCCTCGGCCAAGAGCGGTCTACGCGTGGACGACGTGATGGCGATGGCGCTGCGGGTACAGGAAGAACGCCTGACGCGCGTCCCCACCAGCGAGATCAATCGCATCCTGCGCGAAGCCGTCGACCGACAATCGCCGCCGACACACGCCGGAGAACGCTTGAAGCTGTACTACGGCACACAGGTGCGCACTGATCCGCCGATGTTCTTGTTCTTTGTCAACAACACCAAGTTGCTGCACGTGACCTACGAACGCTATCTGGAGAATCGGATTCGTGAGGTGTATCCGTTCGTAGGGACGCCGATCCGGATGAGTTTCCGCAATCGACAGCAGGCGGGAACAGAGTAAGTCTTCAACGGATGCCTGCGGCAAAGCGGATTAACGGATCAGAACGGATAAGGCCGTCAACGGACTTCGAAGCGGACACGCTACGCGGGACTGAAACGGACATGCGGTCGGGCTACGAAGAATGAAACAAGATTTCGTGTTCCTTCGTGGTCTTCGTGGATCAATATTTTTCAATGCGATTACATCGAGAATGAGGGATGAAGATCGAATCCGCGCTCATCATCGCCGTGCCGGAAGCGGAGCCGCTGGTCAAGGAATTGCGCGAGCGCTTCGATTATTCGGCGGGAGTGGGTGTGCCCGCGCACATCACGCTTCTGTATCCCTTCATGCCGCCGCACAAGATCACGCCAGCGGTGGTGGCCGAATTGCGTGATCTCTTTGCGCAGTTCTCTGCCTTTGAGTTTACGCTGCCCGAAACGCAGCGCTTCCCCGCCGTGTTGTATCTCGCCCCCTCGCCCGCTGAACTCTTCAAGGCTTTGACGCAAGCGGTGGTCGAGCGCTATCCCGACTATCCGCCGTATGGCGGTGAATACACCGACATGACGCCGCACCTGACCATCGCCGATCGGCTCGAAGCCGCGCAACTCGACGACATCGAACGCGAGTTCATGCAGCAGCATGGCGCGCAACTGCCGGTAAGGGCGAAGGCGAGTGAAGTGCTGTTGATTGAGAATACGTCGGGAAAATGGGAAGTGCGGCAGGCGTTCAGGATGGCGGCACGTAGCTGACGTCGAAGCAGGTGAGACCGAGAGAAGATGCTGGATGCGTAGACCTGGCAGGTTTTCCTATTCCTGATAGCTTAGCCAGGTCATCGATCAGATCGATTATCACTTCGGGCCTGACTATCGGGTGAAAACCTGCCAGGTCTTTCCTGACGATCACGCAGGCGATCTCAGAGGAATGAGATCGCCCGCGTCTTTACGCATTACTCGTTACTTCCCGTACAACTCCTGATACCACGCCAGATTCTCTCGCAGTCGATCGATGTACAACCGCGTCTCACCCAGCGAGATATTCTCCACGAACAGATCGATGTCGCCGTTCGACGCTTCCTTCCAGCGCTGCGCGTTGCCCGGCCCGCCGTTGTAAGCCGCCCACGCCGCATACATATCGCCATCCAGAAAATCGAGGCCGTAACGCCGCAGGTAGTACGTGCCGAATTTGACGCTGACCATCGGTCGATACAGATCGCTCTGCTGATAGTTCTGCCAGCGCAAATCGCCCGCAATCTGTTCGCCCGTCGGCGGGATGATCTGCATCAGGCCGCCCGCGGCTGCCGAGGAAGTCACCGCCCCGTCAAACAGACTCTCAGCCCGCATCAGCGAGAAGATGATCATCGGATCGATGTTGTGTGCCTCGGCTTCCGGGATGATGAGATTGGCGTAGTAGATGGGATAGACCAATCGCTGTAAGAATTGCGGCGCATTCTCGATCGATCCGGCGGGCGAGAGACGAACCACCTGGTTGGCGGCCACAATCGCCGGATAATACAGACCGATGTCGCGATAGTAAATCGCCAATGGATACAGCACCGCGGCGTTGTCGCTGTAGGCGTCGCGCAATGCCTGAAACTCCGCTTTGCCCTCGCTGAGTTTGCCCAGCTGCCACAACTCGTTGCCGCGCTTGAAACGCGCATCGTTGATCACCGCGGCGGGCAATTGCCGCAGCGACTCCGGCTTCACTTGCAGCCAGTTCGCCAGCCACTGCTCGGCTTCGGCGCGGCCCTCGTCAGGATCGACCTCGAAGTTGCCGCGCACAAACGGCAACGCGCCCGTGCCGCTGAGGATATCACCCGCCCGCAAGCCATAGTACGCATCCGACGTTGCCAACTGTGACAGCAGCGCGCGATCGTTGGCAACTTTGCCCTGCCACAACAGCGACGCCGCATGGAGGTCGCTGAACGGATACGTGTTGCTCAACGTGCGCCACGCGGTGATCGCTGTAGCGCGATCGTTGCTGCGATACGCATCCAGTCCGGCATCGAACAGCGCTTCAGACGCATTCGCATCGTTGGGATAATCCGTCTGCAATTGCAGATTAAAATCGACCGCGCGTTTGAAGTCGCCGTTATCTTCCAGCAGACCGGCCGCGTTCCAGATAGCCGTCGGGGCCAAAGGAGCGGTCGGGTTTTTCTTGACGAACGCCGCCAACGTCTCCACCGCGCCAGCCACGTCGCCGCCCACCGCTTGCGTGTTCGCCTTCTCGATCCACGCCTCGCCCCAGCGCGAAGCTTCGGGATGCTGTGTGATGATCTCGTCGAAGGCCTTTAACGCTGCTGCGATGTTGCCCGCGCTTTTATACGACAGGCCGATGTAGTAATGGGCATTGCCATGATCTTCATTCGCCGCGATGAAACGCTCGAAGGCCGCGATGGCCGCATCATATTGCTTGGCGTAGTAATCGACCAGGCCGCGCTGAAATTCGTACACGGGCACATCGGCATTGACCAGTGCGAGCAAGGCTTGATACGCCTCGTTGCGATCGGGATACGTGTTCACCAATTCCATGAAGCGCGCATAGCCTGGTGTGGTTTCACCCGCATCCAACAAAGTCTGTCCGGCCTGCAACATGATCGAGGCGCGATAGCCGGGCTGCTGCGCGAAAGACAGAATCGCATCGTATTGCGCCAGGGCGTGGGTGGGTTGGTTCCCCTGCCGATAAGCTAACGCCAGTTTCTCGCGCAGATTCGCCACGTTGGAAGTGCCACTGGCCGCGCCCAGCGCCGCTTCGTAAGATTTGATCGCATTGGTCGCATCATTCAACTGCACATAGGCGTCGCCGATTCGCTCGGACACAAAATCGGGGATGAGATCGCCGCGCAGTTTCAAGTAATTTTGATAAGCCGTGATGGCCTCTTGCCACGCCGATCGATCAAAGTGCAGTTCGCCGAGATGAAACCAGGCGTCGGCCACGCGATCCGATTTAGGATGCTGCGCGATGAACTGCGTGAACAACTCGATCGCGCCGGAAACGTCACCCGATTGGGCGGTGGCAACCGCGAGGTTCAGTTGGGCGGCTTCGATTTGATCGGGCGTGGCTGATCCATCGATCACGACTTGATACTTCTGAATCGCCGTGCTGAAGTCGCCATCACGGAGCGCCAGCGCAGCTTCTTGCAGCGCCTGCTCCGGCTGCGGCGTCGGCGTGAAGGTAGGCGTGGGCGATGGTGTCGCCGTCGCCGTCGGGCTGGGCGGAACCGTCGAGGTGGCCGAAGCCGC
>JBGSPW010000076.1:0-44839 GCA_041738395.1 Thermoflexales bacterium | reverse complement strand
TCAGGTTTGACTCAGCCGCTCCAACGGCGTGGTCCAGCTCCATCGTCAACCGCTGACTCCAATGATTCCATTGCGAGTTCTCATCGTATACGTGTTCACCACCTGGAAAGAACGGTCTTGACTTCATAATAGTAAGCTTTCAGGGTGTGAGGTGGGTAGGGATCAGGGATCGGGTCATTGGGTAGGCTCAACGCCTGATGATAGTTTCAGGCTTTTCAGCGGCAAAGTCAATGAGAGGGCGTCACATTTTTTAGTGACAAATGTCCGGTAAATGGGACACGGATTCACACCGATTGCACGGATTAAGGCCGAAAAATCCGTGTTACACCGCACTGCAACCACACAGTGGGTGCAAGTGTCCGTGCAATCCGTGTCCAAAAATGCTTGGGCTCTAATAGACTTCCGGCACGAAGGTCTGATCCGTCAGCGGCGGACGGACGTAGCCTTTGTCGTCCTGGCGCGGTGGCAATTTGATCTGCTCCGGCGTCAGGTCCCGGTACGGAACCTTGCTCAGCAAATGCGCAATGACGTTCAGGCGCGCGCGTTTCTTATCGTCGGCCGTGACCACGTTCCATGGCGACTGCTTGATGTCGGTGTAGGCGAACATGGTGTCTTTGGCGCGCGAATACTCCACCCACTTCGAGCGGCTTTCCAAATCCATCGGGCTAAGCTTCCAGCGCTTGGTCGGATCGTCAATGCGCGCCTGGAACCGCTGCTCCTGCTCTTCGTCACTGACCGAGAACCAGTACTTGATCAGGATGATGCCCGATCGGATCAGCATCTTCTCGAACTCGGGGCACGAGCGCAGAAATTCCTGATATTCTTCCTCGGTGCAGAAGCCCATCACGCGTTCCACGCCCGCGCGGTTGTACCAACTCCGATCGAACAGCACCATCTCGCCGGCGGCGGGCAGATGCGGCGTATAGCGCTGGAAGTACCACTGCGTCTTCTCGCGCTCCGTCGGCGTGCCGAGGGCGACTACACGCGCATAGCGCGGATTCAGGCACATCGTAATCGTCTTGATCGCGCCGCCCTTGCCCGCCGCGTCGCGTCCCTCGAAGATGATCACGACCTTCAGGCCCTGCGCCTTGATCCACTCCTGCATCTTCACCAACTCGATCTGGAGTTTGGCAAGTTCCTGCTCGTAATCCTTCTTATTCATCTTCTCGCGCTTGACGCGCACGTCTGTCTTCTTCGCGTCGAGATTTTCCACAGCGACCGCCGCTTCTTTGTCCTTGCCGTTGTGGTTTTGCTTCTTGGACTTCTCTTTGGGGGCGTCTTTTTTGGACATGGGTTCTCCTTGCGAACATGGAATGACGACAAACAAGAAGACCCGTCGGCCAGACGAGTCTTAAGGTTTTACCGCTGCGGGCGATTGATGCGAATCAGTTGTCCGGCAGGATTGGGTAGTGCTTCAATCGCACTGTGGATGCGCTGCGCCAAAGCGACAAAATCCGGATCGTAAGTACAGACAACCATTCCAGCATGATCGGGATGCTCACCATGCAGGCGTACAAAATGCCGGCGATTCAAGGTTGCCAGGACACGCTGCTCACTTCGCGCAAAATCCAACACGGCCTCGTCCGATACTGCCTGATTTGCTCGGCCTGTTTCTTGCACCGTCAACACATCATGTCCCCACCGCCGCAGTTCCTCAACGACCGGCAACAGGAAATTCTCATTCGAATAGAGCCGTGCCATGTTCAGGCCGCCTCGTTTTCCGCAATCTGCTGGTCGATCTCGGCCTGATGGGCACGCGCATAGGCCCACGTATTGGCGAGGTCTTCCGCATGCAGTGTTGGATAAGCGCGCAGCAGGTCGGCCTCACTGGTACCAAGCCGGCGGGCCTGCACCAACAGCCACACCGGGATGCGTGTCCGCATGATACAGGGCTCGCCGCCACTAACCCCCGGCGTACTTTCAATCCCCGGATAGGCTTCGCCGAGATCGCGCACGACCCATTGCAGCACTTGCGCCTTCTCGGCGCGTGTCAGATGGGATAGAATTTTCTCAGCCTCTTGCAGCGCCGTCATGAGACATCACCTACTTTCATCGATCCGCTCTTGGCTTACTAGAATTATAGCACTGCCCCCAATTAGGCTGGAAATTTTGATCGGCAACGGATGACCAACCGCTTCGCGTAAACGAATGTCGCGTCTAACCATCCGATTATCCGTTGTCTATTCGTTGCACTCCTTCCTCGCACTCCTTCAACACCGCCTGCGCCTCTGTTAGTTTTGGCGAGCGCAATTCAGTAAACATATTGACGGCATGCTGAGCGTAAGGCAAGCCTTCGGCTTTACGACCCTGGCGCGCTAACGCTTGAGCAAGCCATACAGAAACGGCAGCGACGAATTCCTTTCGCCCAACAACTTCGCCAAGCTGCAATGCTTCCCGCGCCCATTGCTCTGCTGATCGCCAAGTTTTACGCTCCAAAGCTAGAGAGGCGAGATTGCCAACAATAGTCAGTCCTTCACGCCAGTTGATTTTTCTAGCAATCCGCAATGCCTCACCGTAGTCGCGTTCGGCGGCAGCGTAGTCGCCATACATTTGCTCAACTCCCGCAAGGTCATTCAGCCCAATCGCCACATCCTTGCTTTCTGGCAACAGAGTGCGCCACAGATCTACTGCCGCTTGGTAGGTCGCGATCGCTGCTAAGTAGTCATTCGCCAACTGATACCCGAGGCCGCGCAACCGGATAGCGGCAGCCTGCTCACGTACACCCATTTTGCCCAACTCCCAATATGCAGTGGCACGGTCGGCGCAAGCTAGCACGTCGGCAGACTGACCTCGCAGATAGTAGACGTAGCCCGCATTGTATGTTCGCCATACAGCATTACGTAGGTCTTTGGACGCCACTGCTTTTTCCTCGGCTAGCAAATTGAGCGATAGCCATTCATCCCAGCGCCCCGTGAAGTTCAGGAAGTGCATCAATGCTTCGCACATCGTCTGCAAGCGGGCATTCCCGCCCTGCACCAACACCGGAAACGCTGCGGATATGGTCGGCCATTCAGCTTCTAGCGTAGCGAAACGGTCGTATTGTGCAAAGCCATTTTCCACTGCTACTGCGTAGGCGTGATCAGCAAGGCTATTGCCTGCCTGCAAAATCACTTTTGGCCGAGCGTGGCGTAAGAAAGTTGCCGTCAGTGGCGATAGAAAATAAGTGGCAGCTTTGTCGCCCATTACCAGCACCGACCGGTCGGCTAGATCTTCCAGCCCAGTTTCGGCCTGCGGCGTCGCAATCTGGGCAATGTCCGCAATCCACTTTACTTCGGCGGGTTGGGTAAAGTAGGTTAGCGCAGCCAGCACCACCGTTTCATGCTCGGTAAAAGTGTCCAGCAAATCGCCGAAGACAAATTCCAGCGGGTCGTTGTCCTTGGGCACGTTCTCCATAAACTTGCAGGCATCTGCCGCTGTACGACACTGGCTCTGTGGGTTGCCCAATTGTCCGGCCAGCCATTCAATCAGCAACGGATTGCCGCGTGTAATCTCATACAGTTCAATGCGTTCGGCCTCGGTGGTTTTGGCGACATGGCGATTGCGTTTGGCAATGCTAGCGATAAGTTGCAACGCATCGTCGCGTTCCAACTTATCCAGCCGGATGATCTCAGCCGGCGTATCGATGCGGCGACGGCTGGTGACAATCGCTTTGCAGGTATGGGGCAAACGTGACAAGAACTGAAAGACGCGGGGGCGCTCAGTCTTTTCGTCAAAGGCCTCCAAATTGTCGATGATGATTAAGGCGTGTTTATCAGCCAACAGACGGCGTACCTCGTTGGCGCGCAAATTGGGGTCGATCTTGGCGATATTCTCGTCGCCCAACTCGCGAGCCAGTTCGGCCAGCAGTGCGATGTAGTTGGACAGCATGAAGTCTTCCAACTTCTCCACGCCCTGCGGTGTCAACTGCGTCACTTTGGCGGAGAGGAAAATCTTGATCGGATAAATTTGTTCTGGCGTGAGGTGTCCGGCGTGGATCGCCAGCGCGGTTTTGCCGATACCGCCCGGCCCGCTGATCAGCACGCCCCAACCCTGCGCTTCGGGATCGAGTGCGCTGGCGATCTTCTCCAATTCGTCTTTGCGGCCAAAGAAATACGGCTGATTCGGCAGGCTGTTGTGATGGGGCGCGGCGGGTGGTGGACCGTAATAAATGTTCTTATCGCGGCCCACAACATCTTGACCAACTTCAATCTTCTTGCCCTTGAGTTCCGCACCGCCGCTGCGAATGTCAGTCATGGGGTCATCACTCCATCATGTGTCATTCTGAACCGGAGCGAAGCAGAGGTGAAGAATCTCTTCTTCAACGAGCCAATTTTGCCTATGAAACTGAGAGATTCTTCACGTCCTGCGGGCGCTCAGAATGACAATTCAGTGCTTCTGGCTCCAGATGCAGTTGCCTCAAAGCAATGAATCACCGAACAGACCAAGTCCATTCGATGACTCATTGTATGTCAAATCCACTTGAAAGGCCAACGGCGTCAACGTTCCACGTCAAACGCCGTATCGAAGAACTTCACCAGGCGCGCAGTATATTCTTCGGGCCGCTGGACTGGACCATCGCAGTGATAGGCTTCCGGAATGACCCACACTTCCGCATTGCTGCCGGCATGTTGAGCGAAGTATGCCATGCGTGGAGCTTCACTCCCAAAGTGCGGATGGGGTGTACCGCCGCCCACCAGCATGATCGGACGTGGCGCGATATCGTCGATGATGTCGATCAGCGGGGCTGGCGCTGTGATCTGGAGCCGCGCCTGATACATCGCATCGATCACGTGATCCGAGAGGAAAGCAATGGCCGTGGCCCAATTCGTGGGAGAAGGCAGATCGGCCGGGCGGACGATGGAGGGGCCATCGGCCCAAACCGCCTTGAGGTCTGAATGACGGGCCGCCGCTTGCAGCGCAATCTGCGCCCCGATCGAACACCCGGCGATGCCGATCCGTTGCGCGTCAACTTCGGGCCGGCTGCTCAGATAGCGCAGCGCCCCCGCAACATCGCTGGGGTCTTCCCATCCATAAGAGCGGCGCTGTCCTGCGCTTTCGCCAGAAGCGCGTTCATCGTACAGCAGCACACCGTAACCCGCTTTGACCAGCGTCTGAGCATGCCAGATCATCGCCGTTCGGTTGCCGCCATAGCCATGCAGCAGAATGATCGTCGCCCCGTTCTGAGGCGGCGTAAACCAGCCCGCCAGGGTCAGATCGTCTCCGCCCTTAAATGTTACTTCTTCGACTTTGAATAACAGATTGGCTGGAATCTCAACCTGGCTGGGTGTGGGTGCGAGATCGGATTCGACGTACTGATAGTCTTCGTAGATCATGACCGCCCCGCCGATCATGACAAAGGCGGCCACGGCAAAACCGATCAGCTTCAGCACGTGAAGCAGGAGCTGCCCTGGCCGCGACTTCTGCTGCGACCGGATGGTCTCAGCCCGACGTCGGCGCTTAAAAAAACGGGCGACGATCAAGAGGGCGACAACCAACCCGGCGATGAGCAACACATCGATCGTTCGCGCTTGAAGGATCTGGATCACGGTAGACATTCTAATATCTCCACCATGCCCGCTTGACTACAAACGACGAATCATCGACCAGTGTCCCTTCGCTGATTCGCCGGCGCACTCTATCCCATGCGTTTCACGCCCGGCATCTGCGCGAAGTGCGCGTCATACGTAAACACCTGCGGAATTTTCAAGCGGCGGCTCAGCACCAGCAGCGCGCAATCAGTATATGACCAGTCTTTGTCCGCATATTGTTGAAACACCGCCCAGACCTCGCGTTCGTCGTCGGGGGTCACGGCGACCCAGCGATACAGCGGACTCTTGCGCAATAACCGCCCGGTCTGGATTGCTAACGCTGCACCTAAGTGACGCTTCAGCAACGTCATTGACTCAACAAAAATCCAGCCCAACAACACAAATTGATTTGCCGCAATCAGCCAGCGCGTGCCAAAGTCTTTCGCCGCCAGATGATACTTGTCCGTGCGATCGATCATTCCACAAATCGCGCTCGTGTCAATCAACGCGGTCTTCATCGGCGGTTACTCCGGCGGGCAGCTTTCGCAGGCGCGGGCTTGTCACGCACAACCTTCTGGGGGGGCGCATCAGACTCGTGCAAGTCCGCGTAGATTTCCGCCAGATACAGATCGGGATACTCGCTTACCGCCTTGCCATCGATAAGCGGCAAGTGATTCTCGCCAATGCCCATGAAGCTCAGCGCCTCATCGATGTCGGCCTGCGTGATGACGGAGACGGCTTGTTCTTCGCGTTCCAGCAAGCGACGGATCACCTCGGCCGCGCTGATGCCCTCGCGCCGGGCACGCTCGCGCAAAAAGTGAATCTGCGCCTTAGGCAGTGAAATTTGCAGACGGTGCATACGGGTTGCCATAGCGCTCCCTCTAGCCACAATACTGTTTAGTTAGTGCTCACCCAGCCGCGTCCGCGCGGTGGGATCGCCCGCGGGGACGCGGGCTGTGAGCCTTATCTAAACAGTATTGCCTCTAGCCAGTGATGTCATCAGGTTACATCACCCGGCATCGCCTGTCAAGCCCGCCTAAACAACAAATCACCGAACGGACTTTGCCCATTCGATGATTCGTTAATTCGCTATTCGTGTATTCGTTGTTAATTCGCTGACACCACCGGCTCCAACTTCGGCTTCTTCTCTTTCACGGCTTCCTTCGGCAGGGCGGGCGGCTCGACAAAGCCCACTGGCAGCAGCCCCGCTTCGCGCACGATGCGCGGCACGATCTCTTCCCAGCCCACCGCCATCAGATGGATGCCATTCACGCCTTGCTTGACCTTCACCTTCTCGATCAACTCCAGCGCGATCTGCACGCCTTCTTCTTCCACCTTGTCGCCGGCGGCTTCGAGGCGCTTGATCAGCTGATCGGGAATGGTGATGCCCGGCACTTCGTCATTCATGTACTTCGCCATCTTCAGCGTCTTGATCGGCGTGATGCCGATGAGGATGTACACCTTATCGAGCACATCGCGCTTCGCCAGCTCCTCCAGCCAGATGTCCAGCCGATCGGCATCGAACACGAGGTTGGTCTGGAAGAATTGCGCGCCCGCGTTGACCTTCTTCTGCTCGCGGATCGCCTGGAAGCGCGGCTCGCTGGCATACGGGCTGGCCGCCGCGCCGAGGAACATCTTGGGCGGGAACTTGATCTCGCGTCCGTCCAAGTACTTGCCCTCGTCGCGCATCCGGCGCAGAATCCACAGCATCTGGATCGAATCGATGTCGATCACGTCGAGGCGGCTCATCGGCGACGGGCCCATCCGCGCATTGTCGCCCGACAGGCACAGGATGTTCTTCACACCCAGCGCCGTCGCGCCCAGCACTTCCGATTGCAGGCCCACGCGGGTACGATCACGCGCCGCGATCTGCATCACCGGTTCCGCGCCATTCTGCAGCGCCAGGACACTGCACGCCCAACTCGACATCCGCGCCGTGGCCGAAGGACTATCGGTGAAGTTGATGGCCGCCACGTAGGGCTTGATCAAATTGACGTTGGTGCATAATTTCTTCGTCGCCGTGGTCTGCGGCGGGGCGACTTCGGCCGTCACGACGAATTCACCCGCCTTTAGGTGACGTTCCAATTCCGAGATCGGCTCGTTGTACGCGGGCGGATGATACTTCGCATCGCCCTGCCACCAGTCGGGTTGGCGTACCGGCTCAAAAACCGACTCCCACGCTTCGTGGCGCGTCTCCTTCGACATTACCCCGCCGAAGAACTTTCTGACTCCGACCTTGCGCATCTGCTCCCACACGTCGCCCCACGTCTCCGTGCCGACTTTGTCCCAGTCGAGCGGCGGCAGCACTTCCAGCAGTTTCTCCGATCGGCCCAGCTTCTCCGCTCGTTCGTAAATCTTGTACCAGATGCAGGGCCGCGTCGGATCGACGTAGCAATGTTCGGACGTGGATCCACCGCAGGGGCCGTTGCGCGCGCCCTTGGGACACTCCATCGAGCAGATGAAGGCGGTCTCTTGCAGCAAGCAGTTGCCGCACATGCGGCAGCCAAACAGTGTGCCTTTGATCACGCGTTCGGTGGCGGCCAGCAGGCGGCGACCAGGCTTCTCGCGTTTGAACCCGTAATAGGGGGGTTGCCAACGACGGGCGGGTGTAAAAATGGGCATAACGTTCTTCTCCTACAGAAAACTATACAATAAGTATAGTGACTTCTGCCTAGCGCGCTTAGTGAGGAATGTCATCGATTTAATTATCGAGTGTAAGGGATAGTTAGAAATGGCACAAACAAAGCGAGGCTTCGGCCAGCCCGATCGACCTTCCGCGAGCCGTCCGACACCTCGCTTCATCCACATCAACCGCTGACACGCCCCAGCGCGTCACGTCATAACTTATTGTGACAAATAGCCTTCGGCGTAGATGACCTTATTCAGCAAAATCTGCACCGTCTTCCAGATCGCGGCCTGCTCCGGATCGTTCATGTCCACGTCGTCGAGCTGCGGCTCTTCCATGGCGGCGATGCGATCGGCGATCTTCAAGTACAGGCCGCCCACCGGCGTACCGGCGTCGCGCGTCTCGATCACGCGGATCACTTCGTTCTGCTCTTTGTCCATGGGATTGGCGATCATCATGTTCAAGCCGACACCCATCAACATCGCCAGATACACGCGATTGATCAAGGGACGGTTCTCGTTGGGCACGGCGTTAGAGACATTCGACAAACCGACCGAGATCGCCGGCGACGGGTCCCACGCCACGGGCAGCGTGCGCACCGCTTCGATCAGGTGCGGACAGTATTGCTGGCAGCCGCTCACCGTCAACACCAGCGGATCGATGATCAGGTCTGTCATCGGAAAGTCGATCTCGACCATGCGGGGGATCAACGACTCGATCGCGATGTTGACACGCTCATCGGACGCGATCGGGATGCCGCCCTTGCCCATCGTCAACGCAACGAGGCGCGTGTTGTACTGCTTCGCCACCAGTGGCACTTTCTCCAGTCGTTCCGGTTCCGCCGAGGTTGAGTTGATAATCGGCTGGGCCTTGGTGATCTTCTTCAGACCCGCTTCGATGCCCGCCAGGTTCGTCGAGTCGAAACTCAGCGGCACATCGACCACGGCCTGGATCGTTTCCACCATCCAGGGGAAAACTTCCAGCCCGTCGGCCTTGCGCGGCCCCAGGTTGATGTCCAGTGCCTGCGCGCCGGCTTCCACCTGCTTTACGGCTAGCTCTTGGAAGAACTTGGCATCGCGCGCTTTGAGCGCCTCTTTGACCTTTTCAGAAATGATGTGGATGTTTTCGCCAATGATATACATGAGAGTCCTTTCGTAATGAGTAACCAGTAACGAGTAACGAGTAACCAGCGCTTGCGCCTTACTCGTTACTCATTACTCGTTATTTGGCTAACGCTTCTGCAACCGTCGGAAACTTCGACAGGTCCGTATGCGGCAAAAACAGCGCCGACGTAAACGCCTCGTAGAACATGTTGTCCGCCGACAATTCGATGTACGTCATGCGCGACGCGATCTCGGTGACGCGCGCGCGTTCAGTGCGATTCAGTAGAGCCAGATACGTGCCCTTCACGGACGTGTTACCCAGAAACTGGAATTGCTCCCACGGCAGATCGGGCAGCAGGCCAATCTGCACGGCCTTCTCGACGTTGATATATTTGCCAAACGATCCGCCGATCAAGAAACGCTCGACGGATTCCAGTGGCACACCCACGCGCTCGGCCAGCACGGTGTAACCCGCGTAGATCGCGGCTTTGGCGCGCAGTAGGTTATCGACATCGACGTGGGTGATGACGATGTCTCTGCCGTGTCCGGCTTCATGCGCCCACGCCACCACGTACTCCAGGCCATGCTCGCCCTGCCGGATGCGCCGGGTCTTGCCGCGAACATTCGGCCCGGTATCAACCGGCGGCGCGGACTGCGTGGCGAAGTGGAGGTCGTCTTCGTCGACCAGCATCAAACTCGAATTGAGGTTGCCGCCCTTATCGAGCACGCCCGTCAAGAACAGTTCCGACAACAGGGAGATGAGGCCGCTGCCGCAGATACCGCGCGGTTTGGTGTTGCCAATGACGCGATAGGTCGGCTCGAAGGTCTCGCCGTTGATCCACACCTCCTCGATCGCGCCTCGGGTGGCGCGCATGCCATGCACCACGCCCGCGCCTTCAAAGGCCGGGCCGGCTGAACAGGCGCAGGTCACCAGCCAATCCCGATTGCCCAACACGATCTCACCGTTGGTGCCCACGTCCATGAACAACGTCAGCTGCTCACCATCTTCCATACCCGACGACAGCACCCCGGCCGTGATATCCGCACCGACGTAACTCGCCACACCCGGCAGACAATCGACCGTTGCTTCAGGGTTGATCTTCAAATTCAGATCGACTGCCGTCAACGCTGGCACGTGATTGATCGCCGTGACGAACGGCGCCAGACGGATGCTTGCCGCAGGAATGTCCAGCAGCAGATGCATCATCGTGCTGTTACCCGCAATCGTCGCCTTGAAGATATTCTGCGGATCGATCTTCGCCTTCTCGCACGCGGCCGCAATCAACGAATTGATCGTGTCGATCACGAGCGCCTGCATCTCGGCGCTGCTGCCGTTCTTGCTGGCATAGATGATGCGCGAGATCACATCCTCGCCGCGCGCAATCTGACCGTTGTATTCCGCCGCTTGCGCCACAACTTTGCCGCTGATCAGATCAACCAGCCAACATGAAACAGTGGTGGTGCCGATGTCGATGGCAAGGCCGAACAAGGGTGACTCTTGCGGTCGCAGATCGATTAGCCTGATGGCGGAATGCGGAATGCGGAGTGCGGAATCAAAAACGGCGGTAACTTGCCACTCAACATCGCGCAAGATCGAACCGAGACGGCGCAGCAGAGACAAGGAGACATGGACTTCTTCGATATCTGCCTGCTGGCGCAGCGCCGTGACGAGGCGGCTCCAATCGTCGGTTTGATCGTCCAGCGAGGGCGGGATGAGCGAGAGGGACACGCGCTGGATGGTCTGCATCGAGCGGGCGTCGTAGCCGATCGGGACTTCAACTTCGGCCACCACCCGATCGGTGGTCAAGCGCCGCTCGATCTTTTCCTGCGGCGGAACCGTCACGCTGACATCGCCTTCGATGACGGATTGACAGGCCAGCGTGTAGCCCGCCGCCACATCCTCGGCAGTAAGACGCAAGGAACTGCGACGGCGCACGTCACCGCTCGTAACCTGCACGGCACATCGCCCGCAGCGACCTTGTCCGCCGCAGGGTTGCGTGATCTCCACGCCCGCCATGTGCGCCGCTTCGGTCAGCAACGTGCCGGTCGGCACATGCACGGGATGCAGCGGGGCATGCGCCCCTAGTGCGGGATCATCGAGATGGAAAGTAACGAGATGTTGGGCCATGATGTGTTGTAATACGTAAAACGTAATGCGTAAAAGTACCCATTACGTTTCACGTTTCACGTTTTACGTGTAAATATCGTACAACGCCTGCTGCGTTGGTTCACTGCCGACGGGCAACGTCGAGCGCGCCTGTTCGGCCAGCGCTTCACCCATCAGGATTTCGAGCACACCCTGCCCCTGTTCACAGTCCCACGCGCACACGCGCTCGGGCGGGCAGTCGTCGCAGCGTTCTTGATCGACAGGCCCAACGGGTTTCGGAATTGAATTGGTCGTCATGGCGACCTCCGTGACGAGTGACGAGTGAAAAGTGAAGATGTCACTCTTCACTCGTCACTCGTCAGCTTTATACCAACACTTGCTTATAGTATGTCGGGATATCCACCGCTTCACGCGGCCCGACTTTGATCTCCCAGTCCGGTAATTCTGCTTCGAGTTCGCCGGACAACACTGCCACGTGACCCGGCAACACGACACGTTTCTTGTTCACCTTGTCCGCGACGTTGAAGGTCTTCACGGCCTTGGCGATGCGCTCGGCATCGAACTTGCCCGCGGCCCACGCGGTGAGCACGCTCATGCCTTCCGCATCGGTGACGAGCAGCCACGCCGGCAAGCCGCTGCTTTCCACTTCGTTCGCCACACTGAAGTAGGTGATGCTGAAGTTGGTCGTGACCAGCACCGGCGATTCGGGCTTGGGATTATTGATCTCGTACAGGCCGGGCTGCACTTGAATGGGCTTCTGCGGATCGGTGTAGATGTTCTGGCGCAGCACCAACAGCGGATAGATCGTCTCGGGCTTGAATTCATCGAGCACGACGAAGCCGCCGTACTTGGTCACGGCTTGAGCGGCCAACAGCGCATCGTTGGCGAAGACCACAATCGGGAAACCCACCGATCGGACGTTCTTCTTCAACGCGAGCCGCCGCACCTGCGTGCTGAAGGTCAACAACTGGCTGAGGCTCTTCGCCGCCGGATCGATCACCAGATCTTCGACGCCCTTGCCTTTGATCTTCTCGGTGAGGTCGGCCAGCGTCTCGATCGAATCCGCCTTAACGACGAGCGCGGCTTTATTGGCTTTGGCGAGATCGGCCATCGCTTCCCAGTTGTTCGCGTCCGCGCCGCAGATCAACGGAGTCTCGCCGCTGAGCACCTGTAGCCCGGCCGCGATCACTTTGACGTCGGGGCTGATCAAAACGATCGGGCGTTTGCTGATTTCGCGCAGAGCTTTGATCGCCGCCACAAATCGATCGGCATCGCCCGTGGCTTCCACGGCGAAGCCATCAATCGTCAAATCCATGCCGACATACGACACCGCGAACTTTTCGGCCGGCTCGACTTTAGCTTTCACGTCCTCATCATCACGCACTTTGATGAAGATGCCGGGCCGATTGTAGAAGGTCTTCTCGTGGCGGAACAACACCACTTCGTTGCCGACCTTGATTTCGTGCCCGTCGGATTTGAGCGTGACGAGGCGCATGGGCGGCGCGGCCGATTCGGCCAGCTGTGCTTTGGAAGCATCGCTGACATACGGACATAGCGAGAGTTCCACCTGCTTCGCGGCGAGTTTCATCGCGAAGGCGAGACACGTGGGGAAACCGCATTCCTTGCAGTTGGTCTGCGGAAGAAGTTTGTAGATTTGAATGCCACTTAAGGCCATGTTCATTGCTCCTTGAGCACGTAAAACGCCATCACGTTTTACGTTTCACGCATTACGTACTACCCCGTCATCAATTCGGCAATGGCCGCTTTGACGCGCTTCACACTTTCGGGATGCCGCAGCACGACGATGTCCGCGCCGGATTCGAGCAGCGTGAGCGCCGTCATGGTTTCCCAGTTGATGCCGCGCGCGTGCCACTCGCCCCACGCGGCGGGCACACCTTCACCGACCTTGGACTCTTTGGTCTTCCAGGTTTCGAAGCCGACGCACACGATCATCGGCAGCTGCGTCATGGCGTCGCCTTGCAGCGCCGCCATGCGGAGGCG
Organism: Thermoflexales bacterium; assembly: GCA_041738395.1. Taxonomy (GTDB): domain Bacteria; phylum Chloroflexota; class Anaerolineae; order Fen-1058; family Fen-1058; genus Fen-1058. Next base: position 31,495 of record JBGSPW010000076.1, on the reverse strand, counting down.
CTCCATCACCGAGAAACCGTACTCGATGCCGTAACCGAGCGCACCCGTCGTGGGGTCCATAATAACACGATCGAGCGGCAGGCCCATGTCGCTGATGAGAATGTTCAATTGTTTGGCGAGGTTGACGTCCATCGCGGTGCGCGCACTGACGAGATGACCGTTCGCCAGCGCGGTCGCCACGATAGTGCGGTAGTTCTTGTCCTCGCAGATACCGAGCACCAGACGCTCGCCCTTGGTCGCTTCGGCCACGGGTACGAGCAGCGCATTGTCGAGTTCGGCGTTGCCGGGACCGAAGACGATCAACGGCAGACCCGTCGCGCCGAGCGCGGCTTTCACCGCGGCGACGGCATTCGCCGGGGTGTTGGGCTGCCCATCGGATGTAGTGAGGCTGAGCATCATCAACAGCAGATCGGCTCCTGCTGTATCAGCGGCTTTCGCCCAGGCCGCCGGATCGTTCATCGCAGCGCCCCAAACTTCGGCCAGCAACGGCGACCAATCATCCGGCTTACGATCTCTGATTTCGATCGCCACGACCGGCCTGTGCGGCACTTCGGCTTCGAAGTGCATGAAGGGCAGCGCCTTCTCGCCGCCCACGGTGACGACGCTGGTGCGCGTGCCGCCGTCGCTATTCGCACCGAGCGTAATCGTTTTGACGGAACCGGGCCACTTGTCTTTCGGGATTTCAATGGGCATAGTTCACTCCTGAATTTTGGGACACGGATAACCGCGGATTCCACGGATTTACTGATTTATCCGTGTTTATCGGCGTAATCCGTGTCCAAGATTTTACTTTTTCCGACTATCAGCGGCTTTCTTGGCCGCATCTCGACGTGCGATGAACTGCTCCAGCGGAGCCTGGCGCGCGGCGGCGATGCCCATGTCGTTCAATTCGTCATCGCTCTGCGCGGCGAGGTGCCGCAAAATGTGCCGATAGGTGATCATGGCCGCCGGGTACGTGACACCCGCCGCGTTGTGCATCACCCAGAAGGCGCGCACGTTCTGATCGAGCATCATCTGCGCGGCAACGGACAACGGGATGTCAGCGGGAATCTGCGGCACGCCTTCCTGCATCACTTGCTCCGCGGTAAGGGTGCGGGCCTCTTCGCGCTCATACGCCTTGACAATCTCGTCCTGACCGACGACACCAATCGCGTGGCCTTCATCACCATCGAGTACGACCACGGCTTCCCAGTTTTTCTCCAGCATCAAGCGCGTCAGATCGACGAGGGGCGTGGCCGGCGGGCACGTCGGGACGCCGACGGTCATCAAGTCGCGGACGAGTTTTCTTGGGGCCAGGTTCGGTTGGTCGGTCATATTTCTGAACACGGATTACACGGATTTTACGGATGTACAGGATGCAAGTCCTGCGTTGTTGACGTTCATTTGGCCCTGCGCTACAATCTTGGCAGGGAGGCTTACCATGCAACTGGAAGACTACTTCGACTTTCTCGCGCCGGATGATATTCGGATCAAAGGCCATCGCATCGGTATCGAAAACGTGCTGTATGAATATCTCTTCAACGCCAAGACGCCAGATGAACTACAACGGCGTTTTCCAACACTGACTCTGGAACAAATCTATGCAACCTTAACTTACTATCACCGCAATCAGACCAAGATTGATGCTTACCTGCGCGAGTGGATCGAATTCGGGAACCGGATGCGCGCCGAACAGGAACGCAACCCCGATCCTTTGATGCTCAAACTGCGCCGCCTCAAAACAGAACAGGTTATCGCGGAAAAACGCGATAAATACGAGGCACCGCAGTCATGATCATGTATCTGCTGGATGAAAACCTCGATCCGGCCCTCCGCCGCGCCCTGAAGCGCGCCCAACCCGAAATACTCGTCTGGCGCGTCGGGGACATCACCGCGCCGTCGCTGCAATCGCCCGATCCGGATATTCTCATCTGGTGCGAGGAAAATGAACATGTCCTCGTCACCAACAATCGCGCCTCAATGCCCGTTCATCTCGCCGATCATCTCAACAGTGGTCACCATATGCCGGGCATTCTGGTCATCAAGAAGAACATGCCTTGGAGCGTGCTCATCGACGAATTGGAATTCATCTGGCAACACGTCAGCCCGGATGAACTGACCGATCAGATCAAGTATCTCCCGCTGGCTCGCCCCGATTCTTCGGAAGAATAATTTTTGATAGCCCTGTCACGCTCGATGTGTCCGGCTGGCATTCCCTGACCGATTCCTCGCTTAGCCGTCAGGCCGAGCCTGCTCGCTCGTTAAACCTGACCGGTCTTGCCTGCGCCGTTGACGCCCTCGTCATTCAACGCTACAATCTTTTCAAGGAGACCAGCCATGCAAGCCGAAACCACTTTAGAACAAGTTGCACTCAATTTGCAAAGTACGGTCGATGAAGTCAATCGCCGCCACGAACATCTGGTCATGACACAGAACGGGAAACCAGTGGCCGTATTGGTCGCCTACGATGCCTACCAGCGTTTGCTCGCCGCGCGCCGACAGGCTTTTGCCTATCTGGACAACCTGCCGACCCGCGATCTACCCTATTCCGAAGAAGAAGTAGAAGCCGATATCGAGCAAGCCATTCGCGAAGTTCGTGATGAGTACAAATCCAAGTGAAAGCGCTGCTCGATACGAATACGCTGGTCAGTGTCCTGCTCCGACCAGATGGCGTCAGTCGCCAGATCTTCGATCGTTGGCTCGACGGTGAGTTTGAGTTAGCCGTTTCACCTGGGACGCTGCTTGAACTCGCCGACGTTTTGCCCCGGCCCCATATCTTCAAAAAGTATCATCTCACCGAACAACTGATCAGCCAACATCTCGACACTTTGCGAACTGAGGCCGAAGTTGCTCCCGGCTCACTCGTCCTCGATGTCGTGCCCGACGACTCCAAAGATAATCACGTTGTTGCGGCTGCCGTCGAAACTCACTGCGAGTACCTCGTCTCCGGCGACCGTCACCTGCTGGACCTCCGCGAATTTCAGAACATCCACATCGTCACGCCGCGCGAGTTCTTGACGCTGCTGCTTGTCTAGACCTGTCAGGTTTGATGTGGCCGGCTGGCCTCGCCTGACCAATTCCGCGCTTAGCCGTCAGGCCGAGCATGCTTGCCCGCTAAACCTGACAGGTCTTGCGTGTCGCGCCATCCGCTGATTCGCTGCCTATCCGTTGACGCCCCCTGACACCCCGCGCCAGCCGGATTGTCAAAACCTCCGAGGTCTGCCGCGTCCGCCGTCTGTTGACGCCTCCGCCGTTCAACGCTACAATCCTCGCACGGAGGTGCCGCCATGCAACTGGAAGACTATTTCGACTTTCTCGCGCCGGATGATATTCGGATCAAAGGCCATCGCATCGGCATCGAGACGGTACTGTATCAGTTTATCCATCGCCGCCGCACGCCGGATCAAATTGCGGCTGAGTATCCATCACTGACACTGGAAGAGATTTACGCCACGATTCTATATTACTACCACAATCAGGAAGCGGTCAGTCAATATCTGGCCGATTGGATCGAGCACGGCGAACGGATGTTGGCTGAACAGGAAAAGAATCCGCCGCCAGGCTTGCGCCGGCTCATGCAACTCGATACGAAAAAGATTCTCGCCGAAGCCCGCGCCAAGTATCACATAGACTCAGATGAGTAACCTCACATTTCTACTCGACGAAAATATCAGCCGCAGTCTGCGTGACGGCTTGAGCCGACGCTGGCCTGATATGATCGTATGGATGGTGGGTGATCCCGGGCTGCCACCTCGAGGCACTCCTGATCCTGTTATCTCGAAGTGGTGCGAGGCTCATCGTTTCGCCCTGATCACATACAACCGCGCCTCAATGCCAAGCCACCTCAAAGAGCACCTTGCCGCCGGTCGTCACATTTCTGGCATCTTTATACTGCGTGGCCGGATGTCCATCGGCCAGATCGTCGAAGCGCTGGGCACCATCTGGCTCACTGCCGAACCGAATGAGTACGCCGATCAAATCACTTACGTGAAACCGCCTGAGTCGTAGCAAACACCCTCACCCTCTCCCTGCGGCCAGCCGTCCCGCCGCTGCGTGGATACGGGAGGAAAGGGAATGCGCCGCGTCCGCCATCCGCTCATCCGCTGGTTATCCGCTGAGGGCCTTCATCCGCCCCACGCTGGATTCCCGCCAAAAGCACGCGGGAATGACACTCGCCCCATCCGATGATTCGTTGCCTATTTGTTGACGCCGCTTCCAAACGATCAAAACCTTCGAGGTCTGCCGCGCCGCATGCATCCGTTGAGAGTACCTCATCCGCTCCACGCTGGATTCCCGCCACGCCCTATCCGCGATTTACGCGGGGGCGCGCCTGGCGAAAACGCGCGGGAATGACGATCACCCCATCCGCTGATTCGCTGCCTATTCGTTGACGCCGCTTCCAAACGATCAAAACCTCCGAGGTCTGCCGGTCCGCTTTTATTTGCTTGGAACTTGTTTCTCGATTTCAACTTCTTTCATAACCAGCTTTTTGAACGCCTTATGGGTCTTATCCAGAAGGCCAAAAACGTCCATGGTGCTGTAATCCCATGCCGTAGCACGGATCATTGTTCGTTTTGCATCAATAGACCGGAACTGCACATCTAAATACTTCCAACCAGCCATAGAACTGACGTGATATTCATATACAATCTTGCCTTCTTCATAGAACTGTTCAGAAAATCGCCATTGCTTATCACGATTGAAGCTTCTGATAACAAGTTGTGGACAATCGCTGATTGGGATAGGAATTTCAAACGCCATAAAGCTAGTGGACATGCTTATTAGTCCTTTGTCAATCACTGATAATTGTTAAACTCCTGATCAGGCTCGTCGCCGTGTCTAGTTGCCCAACTCCAACAAGGCCCATCTGGCAAAGACACCCTGCAACGTTGCACGAAGTTCTCATCACTCAATCGATTCAGGCCGCACGTACGAGACGGATAAGTAACCGGCGTTAAGTTACCAGACATGGGCGGAAGTTGTTTGCTTACAGGAATCAAGCATTTGCACGTCATATCAATTAGCTCCTGCCCCTAGCGGCGTTGAACGCTTCCATCTTTCATCAAAGACCTTACGAATGGTTTCGATTAAGTCGCCAGCAAACTCTGCCGGGATAACAACAACAAATGACTCTTGGTAGCCGAAATCTTTAATTCCCTTCCCCAACAGCAACAGGCTATCATCAGAAATAATATACCGATCGTGAAGCACGTCCCGATCAGGGAATAGGCGTAGTTCAGTATTACGGTACGTTCGTCTGAAATTTGCTATTTCATCGGCCAGTTTGGTCTGCTTATCGTTAGTCTTAGCAGTCAAGAACTGCACTGTGCAGTCAGGTGGTATCATCTCCAAAATTTCAAGAGTTCCAACTCCATAGTATTGATCGCAGATTTTAACTTCACCAGAAAGATCATTCATGATTTGTGCCAGCTTCTTTCTAGCAGTTCTTAGCTGGTCTTCTCCAATGTAGTGAACGTTCCATGCAGGCTTTGGCCTTTGGTCTTTGTGTTTTTCTATCAACTTTTTAACACGTTCGAGTTCGGGTTCATGATCCCAAAACCTAGAATCACATCGATATCTATGTTCACGCTCCTTTGCCAGGTCAGCGACATCAAATATCGCATAGGCTAATTTTGCGCTCGCCGTAGCATTCACGGGTGACAAGTGATCAAGAAATAGCGTTTCTAATGGCTTCTTATCGATCAGTTGTTCATCGAGCAGCGTAAGCCAGTACCGCATATTGTCATCAGAAAGCACGATATATCGCCAATATAACTTGTACGTAACTTCATCTTCTATATCGTCTTTGCTTTGGCCCAGCATCGTTGCCAGACCTCGCCCTGTTTCAGTAAGGCGTCTGCTAAAGCTTCCTTCTATTTTCTCCCCTTCCTGAAGGACTCCTATTTTGGAAAGGAATCCACCTACATTGTTGATCACATCCCAGTTAGTCTTCTTAAGCCTTGCCCTTAGCTGACGTTTGCTAACATATTTCGGCTCTGAAAACTGAGCGTAGACCCTAATGTGTGTCTCGATTGTTCCCAGGCTTACACAAGGCAAATGCTTTAATGTGCGATTAGTCATCGTCCCCCCAAATTCCGACTCGGTCGCAAGAGGCAGTACACTCTTTTACGTCCCGCATCCTGCCTCTTGCTTCATCCTTTACAAAATCGTATCCATCGTCAGCGCCAGATGATTGTCAAGCGCGTCATCGAATATACATCGAATCAACGGATGGGCGAATGCGCGCCGTCGCCATCCGCTGATTCGCTGCCTATCCGTTGACGCCCCACCCGCCACCCCCGCCAGACGGATTGTCAAAACCTCCAAGCTCGGTCCACCAACCGTTAGCTAACGAAGCTATACAATGAACTTGGTAATATGTAGATCTTGCTTCCAATCTGCCCTCAATGCCGACGTGGATCACCGAATCCCAGACGACAGATCTATTTGATCAGGTTCTTCGCACAACCATTAGTTGGCATCACCGTAGCCGTGTCCAAGATTACAGTAAATTCAGCTTTACTTCCAGGACAGATCTTTGACCAGTCACTTCTGGCTTCTGACAAGCCATAGACCAATTCAGGACCACCGACGACGTTCAATTTGGTGGACACAGAATATTCGCCTGGACGTGTTATATTGGCCGTCCAATCTTCAGCAAACTCAAGACTGGCAGCCGATACGTTGCTTCCTCCAGTCATCCGATATGCTTGCATGGCCAATTGAGCCCATGCTTGAATCCATTCATTTCGATTTCGCGACGTCTTTTCTTTCGCTAATTCAATAGCACGGAAAGAATCTATTTTTTGCTGTCGGGCAAGTTGCGGTTCTATGAACACGAGAAAGATACCGACTACCATGAAAACGGCAATCACCATCAATGACAAACCTACGATCAATGGTCGTTTGCTCTTTCGCACAGCAATTGTTCTAGTTCGCTGCGCCTGATGCGAACCAGTCGCTACAGGTGTAACAGCAGCTTTAGCTGGTCCTGCTCTTGTTATATTTGACTCTGCCGAGTGAGGGGTGCCAGATTCAGGCGGCATTTGAGATTTCACCGTAACAATTTGATTAAGTACAGGCAATTCAATCGGCTTGTCCAATTCTGACAACGCTTGGCGTGCCTGTTGATTGTTTGGATTGATCGCAAGTACGCGATTCAAGCAGAATTTCTTCTGTGATACCTGTTCGACGCATACTGATAACCACATCCACGCGGCTTCGTTCTTGGAATCACTGCTCACTACACCTGCAAGAATTTTCTGTCCGCTAGCTTTGTCGCCAGACTTAATTATTGCGATAGCTTGCTTGACCGCATCATCATTCATAAGTTGCACCGTGATTTTCTACTGCAATTATCTCGCAAGAGGCAGGACCCCTACTTGCATCCTGCCTCTTGCTTCATTCTTCAGCCTTCCGCCTTCATTCCTCAGAAAATCGGGTCCATCGTCAGCGCCGGATGATTGTCAAGCGCGTCATCGGATACACATCGAACACATGCGGTGCAGTGCTCCCGTCAACGGATGGGCGGATGCGCGCCGTCGCCATTCGTTGTTCATCCGCTGATCCGTTGCTTATTCGTTGACACCATCAAAAAATCGGATCCATCGTCAACGCCGGATGATTATGCTCCTCCATCCAGGCCATCAATTCTTCCACTGTCGACACGCTCTTATCGTCGGCGATCTTCTCGATCAAATCGGGATCGCCTTCGCGCAGGGCCACGGCCTTGAACTCTTCGGCCATCGACTCCTTCAAGGTGCCGCTCATCCACACCACGCGCTTGAAGCCGCCGTCCGCCGAGATGAACTTGGGACTGATCAGGTAATACTTGCCCACGCCCATCACGCCCGGCGTCTGCTGTCCGCCGCCGGCCACACCGGCCAGCGTGCTGAACGTCATGCCCGCCGGGGTCATGCTGGTGTCCTCGCGGCTGACCACCATCACGCCGTTCGCTTCGGGGATCAGCATCACGATGCACTCGAAGCAGCCGCAGGCCGTCATCGGATTCTCCATGATCGAGTACATCGCCACTTCCTGCACCACATCGTGCGAACCGACTTTGGCGTAGTCGTTGGTGCCCGTCCAGTAGCCCTTCTTCAGATCGATCGGGCTGCCCAGCTTGATCGGCCGGTTGGGGCCGGTCGGGTTGATGCTGAACGACGCCTTGCAATCGAGCCAGTTGTACGCGCCGCACAGGCCCAATCGCTCCGGGCTGACCACGCACACGTGATTGGGCGCGAACGATTGGCACAGCGTACACGAATAGAACTCGTCCACCTTATCGTCGGTCAGGTCGGCCAGGCGGCGGTTGCGGAAGTCGTAGCCCTCGCGCGCCTTCGCCAACCACTCGGCGTGCTTGGCCGGATCGGTGTAGATCGTCACCTGCACTTTATCGACAATCGCGCCGAAGTCGGCGTGGAAGCGCGCGTGCAGAATCTTGCCGAAGTGCTCCAGGTTGAAGCCCTTATCGGCCGCGCCGTTGCTGATGCGAATCCACGCGATATCGCGCTGCCCGATGTGCTGAATGCCCGACGCGCCATTGACGAAGTAGTGCATCTGCCGCTCCAGCACCGGCTCGAAGTCGGTCTGCATCTTGCGGCCCGCCACCTCGACAACCATCGCCATATCCATGTGGCCCTGCGCCGGGATCGCGCTGAAGTCCGGTCCCACCACTTCGATCTTGCCGTCGGTGACCGCGTCGAGATCACGCATCAGCAGATACTCGAAGCAGCGCGAATGCTTGCCGCCGAACTCAACGCGCATGTCGTTCTTGCGCACCACTTCGCCCTCAAACGCCGAGCCATACGGCACGGGCACGGGCACGTTGGACACTTTCACTTTGACGCCGCGCACCTCGATGCACTTCTGCACCAACTGCTCGGCGCGTTCCATGTCGTCCTTGCCGCCAATTTCGTTGAACGGCATCGACACCACGTGCTCGTAAGTGGTGACACCCGTCGGCAGAATTTCGGGAATGACGGTATCGGCGATGACGGGGAAGCCAAAGTTGATGGCGCCCGCGGCCGCCGCGTATTTCAGATCGTCCACTTCGCCGAGCGCGAGCACGAAGGCGAAGACGCGATCTTTGTTGTAGTTCAAAATCTCGCGCGGCATACCGCCCTTCATACCGCCAAACGTCAGCGCCGATCGGGTGGCGAAGCCCAACGCGTAGATGGCACTCAGCGTATCCGTGCCAAACGGCACCGTAAACGTATCGTAGCCCAGTTCGACGCCTTCTTCTTGCAATTGATGGATGATGCTGCGGCCGTTCACGTTGCCCGATAGGAACGTGAGGATACTGCGGCGCTGCAACTCCCGAACGATCTTCACGGCGACTTCGTTGCTCTTGGCGCAACCGACGATGGCCGCGAAACCGGGCATGCGCCCATCGACCAGTTGAATGCCCCACGATCGCAGTTGAATGTCGTCGATCGGGCCGTTGAGGTGTCCGCCATCGAGATTCTTCTGGCCGTTGCCGTTGCCCGCATCGGGGCTGGTGAATGAAGTCCCGCCCGCGAGCTTGAAGCCTTCCATTGGTTCAGGCTGCAAGCCATACACAAAGCGGATCGCTTCCAGCGTTTCGGCGGCGAGCAGCGTCGCCATACCGCTGTCCAGCGTCTCGCCCAGGTAGGGCGTCCAGTGCTTATCGGACGGCAGCGGATGCAGCAACGATCGAGCGTGCTGCAAGATGGGCGGCAGCTGGCCCAACGTCTCGACCGCCGTGCCCGTCATGCCGAAGATCGTCGGCAGATAGTAAGCGGTGTTCGGAAAAGCGACTTTGCAGTCCGGCCCTTTTTCGGCCAGCGCCTTCTGCAGCATCGCTTCAGTCTCATTAACCAGGGCGCTAGCCCCGCGCATCGCACGAGTGGCAATATATTTTGACATGGTTTTTCTCCGGTTCCGTAAAACGTAAAGCGTAAAACGTAAGGCGCAACTCTCATTTTACGTTTTACGTTTCACGTTTTAATTCATCCCGTACACCGCTTCCATCTTCAGTTCCAGCGGCATGGCTTCGAGTTCGTTCATGCGCTTGTCGCCGCTGCGGCCAAACTTGTCCGCCTTCCATTCCGGCAGACCCAGCGCCGCGCGCTTCTTGTCGATGTGCTCCAGCGTCCGGCGGATCATCTCATCGGGGTCTTCGATGAACTCCATCTTGCCGCCGTACAACGCTTCCCAGCCTTCGCTGATATAGCTTAGCACATCGGCGCTGCCACTGACCTTGTCGGGCATGCCTTCCAGCGGCGACGATCCGCCGAAGATGACATACGCGCCAGACGCCATGCAGTACGTGCCGATCGACAGCGCCTTCTCGCTCATCCATTCGGGCGCCAGGCCCACCGCCGGAATCTGATCGATGTCGTCGCCCAGGCCGCCCTCTTCCACCATCTGTGTCAGCACCGTCAGGATGCGGGTATTGTCCACGCACGAGCCCAGGTGCAACACCGGCGGAATGCCCACCGTCTCGCAGATTTCGCGCAGGCCCGCTCCAACCTGATCGAGTCCCGCTTCGCCCAGCATTAAGCCCAACTTCGCGGACGCAATTGCGCCGCAGCCCGTCTCGACGATGAGCACGTCTTGCTTCAGCAGTTCGCGCGTGACGTGCGTGTGCAGATAATCGTGCTGGCTGCGCGGATTGTTGCAGCCCACGATGGCGGCCACGCCGCGAATACGACCCGACATGATGGCGTCGTTCAACGGCCGGAATGAAGCGCGATAAGAACCGCCCAGCATATAGTTAATGTACTCATGCGAGAAGCCCGGCACCAAATCTTCCACATCGTGCGGAATCTCGATCGCGCCGCGATTCTTAAAGTTGTCGATGGCAACCCGGAGGATGTCCTTCGCAATCGTCATCGCGTGGTGCTCGTCAAACTCGATGTGCGTGGCGCCCTTCAACTTCACCTTCGGCGACGTGGTGATGATCTTGGTATGGAAGTTCTCCGCCAGACCGACCAGCGCCTGCATGATGCACTGCACATCCACCACCATCGCTTCGACGGAGCCGGTGAGAATCGCCAATTCTTGCTGGAGGAAGTTGCCGGCCGCCGGGATACCCTGCCGCATCAACGTCTCATTAGCGGTGCAGCAGATGCCGGCCAGATTGATGCCCTGCGCGCCCGCCGCTTTGGCGTACTCGATAATCTCGGGCGTTTGCGACGCCGCCACGATCATCTCGCTCAGGGTCGGCTCGTGGCCGTGGACGATGACGTTGACCATCTCAGCCTTCAGCACGCCCAGGTTGGCCTGCCCCACCACCGGCGCGGGCGTGCCAAACAAAATGTCCGACACATCGGTGGCGATGAGGCTGCCGCCCCAACCGTCCGACAGCGCCACCTTCACCGCGTGCTGTAAAATGTGGATGGGATCCTGATCGTCGCCGATGTGGGTGCGGTGCAGCGCTTCCACCACCTCCCGATCGACCCCGCGCGGCATCACGCCCCGCTCCGCCCACAACTTCTGGCGTTTAGCCGGCGCGCGCTTCGTCGGCGCGAGCGTACCGCGCTGCTGCCCAAATTGCGCGATATACAGATCGGCCAGATCGACGGCGATCTCGTTCGGACTGCGCTTGTCGATCGGGATACCGTACTTCGCCGCGACCATCCGCAGTTTCGCCACGTCGCGAATCGTATAGCCTTCGGCCTCGCCCAGAGCCGTCGCCTTCAAAGTAAAGGCCATGTCGCGGCCATGATCGGAGTGCGCCGCTGCGCCAGCCGCGATCATGCGGATAAAGTTGCGCGCCTGGATCGTATCGATCGTCGCGCCGCACACACCCGTCGAGCCGTCTTTGGTCAGGCGGCACGGGCCCATGCCGCAGATCTTGCAGCACATGCCCGCCGAGCCGATGTTGCAGGCCGGCATTGCTTCCGCGCGCGAAAACGCCGTGCCGATACCCAGCGCATCCGCGCGAATCAGCATCTGCTGCGTGGCTGGATCGATTGACAACTGCTGTGCGGTCTTCTTTTCTTTTGCCATGATTTATGCCTCCTCCATTGCTTTGACGGGTCCCATGCCGGGGCACGGCCACAGCGGCCGGCCCGTCGCTTCAACCACTTGCCCGAAGGCCAGCCCCTTCATCTGCTCAGACGCGGACGTGTGCCGGAAAGGATTGTCCTCGGTGTCTTTGGGGGTGCCGCTCTTCCACGCTTCAGTGGCGATTTGCAGCTCACCCAGATACCCCGCTTCACCCAGCTGAGTGCGAAGATCACCTTCACTCACTTTCGCCGGATCGATACGCACGCGCGCAACGTGAAATGCGCTGCTGGCATAGACATCTTCTACACCCGGCATTGCCAGCAACAACTGCCGGACGGCTGCGACATGATGGTCGCCGTACATCCTCGGGACATCGATTGTGATGGTTTCCATGTGAGCCTGCCTTTGAGTGATTTGCAGTTTTGTGCAGATTGTCACAATGGTAAAGGCGACAATTCGTGAAACTCGCCTCAACCAAGTATGCCCCTTCAATATAGTACACGTGGTAGACACCGAATAGTGACATCTGTCTATGTTTAATTGACATTCATCAGGAAGAATAGCACTACACGCGGGAACAAGCGGGCAGAATCAAGAAATCGCGCTTGCGGGATGTTTTTCCCCCCGGCGGCGCCAGGGTGGGGATCGAAGTGTGCCGCCGGGGTTTCGACAAAAATCATCAAACGGGGTTCAGCTCGACCGGACTGTCGCTGCTTTCACTTCAGACGCGCGATGAAATCATCCATTGGAATGGCCGCCATGGTAAGCATCTTCACGCTCCCGCGTGAAGCGAGCTCGGCCGACACGCGCATCATCGTGACGTTGTCCGGCGCCTCCACCACGTTGATAAAATCGTAGGGGCCCAGAATCGCATATTGAGCGACCACTTTCACGCCCAGGGCCTCCAGTTCTTTATTGACTTCTTTGATGCGACCCGGGTTGCTTTTGATCGTTTTTGCACCCTCGTCGGTCAGATTACTCAAGAGCACGTAAGTCGCCATGCAACACCCTCCTGTGCTGATTTAGTCGACAAGCAGATCTTCCCCACCCTGCCTTTCATCCAATACAAACACCGAGTTGAACACAGAGCTCACGCAAAAGTGGCAGCTATCGTCTGAAACTCAGCCGCGGCACTTTCCCTTGCGGCGCAGGAGTACTAGGGGCAGCAGAATCATCGTCGCCAGCGGCCACACCCACGCCAGATCGCCCGGCCCGTCTTGGCCGGTGCGCGCCGCCACCCGTCGGATGTGGATCAACCGATAGTCTTTGGTCAGCGCGTCGAGCTCTTCATCCGTCATCTGTTTGGGATCGACTCCAGCGGCCAACGCCGCAAAGCCGCTGCCGATCAGGACCTGGCGCAGCAACGGCAGACGCGCTTCGGGATGCGTGACTTCCTCGGCGATGCCCGCCCACCAACCATCCGGCAACCACACTTCCACCTGCGGATTAGCGATGAGGTTGCGATACCAATCGGACACACTGCCGAAGCCCGCCGTGCAATAGACTTCGTCGTCCACCACGGCATAGTTTACGGGCGTGCGCCGCTTCATACCGGACTTACGCCCGGTATGAGTAACCACCATGTAGCGCCCCGCCAGGGCTGGCCCCATGTTCAACATAGGCCCCAGACCCAGCCGCCACATGATCAACATGAAACGATTCAGAACCTTGAAACCTTGCCGCAACTGTTCTTCCAAACGAGGGTCGACGGTCATGTTTGCTTGCTCCTGATTTGATGTTCCCCTGCTAATCGTTCGACGGCTTGCTCAATACGTCGCGCGCGTGTCGCCGGCCGCTTGGCGTCTTCAATGGCGGCGACGTACTCTTTCTGATGCGTGAAGCTCAGTTCCTTCCAGCGGGTCTGTGCGGGCGGACTGGCCTTCAACGCGCGCGCCAGATCGGTGGGCGTTTTGATCGGGCGCGGCGCCTCGTCCGATTCCAATAGCACCGTCACCCGATCACCCACCTGCACCCGCGCGCCCGATCGCACCGCCTGATTCACCGGCAAGTAATACTCACTGCCATACGGGGCCAGTGTGCTGCGATACGCGTAGCCATTCACCGTCACTCGCACCAGCGGACGCGCCTTGCCAAAGACTGTCCTTACATCAAAAGGAATTTTGATGTAGGTGAAAGCCGATTCATCATCGGCTTCCAGGATGGCACGAAAACGTTTTTGAGCAGCCACAGTCGTATCCTTTCAACGCAAATGCTGATCGAAAAAGTCTAATATCTTCTGCGTGTATTCTTCCGGCCGAGTCACCATGCCGCTTACGTGATCGACGCCGGGCAAGTTCCACATTTCTGCACTCGATCCGGCGCTCGCCACATAGCGCTGCGCCAGCGAAGTCTCATACGGCGCCTGTCCCCCAGAGATGAACAACATCGGGCGCGGCGCAATCTGTGTGACCAACTCTTTGAACGGCGGCGGCGCGGCACGCCCGACGAACAACTCCAGCATCCGATCGCTCATCCACACCATCGGCGTCATGAACCACAAGCCTTGCACGTCGGGAATGAATGGATTGAGGAAATCCTCCACCGTGCCCGCATTCAAACCATCGAGGATGATGGCTCGCACTTCTGGCGACGCGGCGGCACCGTACATGATCGCCCGTGCCCCCGTCGAGAGGCCAAGTGCCCCGATCCGATCGGGCTGCACATCCGATCGGGTCTTGAGATAACCCACAGCCGCCAACACGTCACGCCCCGTCTCCCAGCTGGAGAAAATCGCGCCGCCACTTTCGCCATGCATGCGCAGATCGAACAGCAACACACCATAACCGTGATCGGCCAAGGCTTTGGCATGAAACACGACGTGCGATCGATTGCCGTTGAAGCCGTGAATGGCGATGATGGCGGCACCGTTGCGCGAGGGGATGTACCAACCTTTCAGTATGACACCATCGGACGTGGTGAACGAGATGTCTTCCAACTTCTCGCTCACCTGCCAGGGCGGCAGCATCACCGGGAGATGTGTGGGATGGGTGTCAAGATACGCCGCGACGATCGGCACACCGACATAAATAACGAGCAGGAATTCCAGCAAGATCAACAGCAGCAAACGATGCCGATATAAGCGCTGCCGCCGGCGCCATTGGCGGGCAAGTCTCTCGTACATCACGGCGATCCCTAAGCCGACAAACGCGCCAACGATCAGATCACGGAGTGGATTGCCCAACGAGATGCCCAAGGCCGCGCCGACCAGTCCCCCAAGCAGCGTGTTGATGATCAATGAACCTTTGCTGACACGAGTGGACAGGGCCGAATTATCTAGCATGCGGGTTGCTCCAAAGTGCCATTCATTCCGTACTGTCGTTTATCTTTATGATACCGAGGGCAAGACCTGGAAAGTCTTACCCCGCTATCACCGTCGCCCGCACCGGCGGACGTCCACGCCCGAACACGTCCTGCGCATTAAGCGGGATCATGATGTACGCGAACGCCGCTTCGTCGTCGGTCTGTAGAGTCGCGCGACACTTTTTGCTCACCGTCATAGCCCTCTCCTCTGCTCATTCATCGCCGCTAAAGCAGACCCAGTATACCACCCGTCGCCCCTCGCGCAGTCTACGTGAGACGTTTGCTCCTAAACCACAATCATTCTATACTTCATTGACAGCTTTTCACAACAAGGCTCCCGTATGGAAAACTTAACCACCCTCAACCCAACCCAATTCGAGCAACTCTGCGCCTGGTGCATTACGCAGTTAACGCCGCTGGTCGATACACCGCATCGCGGCTTGTCTCAGGCGAATATAGAGTGGTTAAGCGGGCAGCTGCTGAAGCTGGTGCAGCGCGCTAATGCGCGCCTGCCGGAAAACGATTATCAAATCTTGCTCACTGCCGTAGCGGACGAAGTGATCGGCTACGGGCCGATCGGGGAGTACCTGCGCGATCCCAGCGTGAGTGAAGTGATGGTCAACGGCGCGCTTCAAATCTACATCGAGCGCAAGGGCAAGCTGATCGAGACCGAGACGCGCTACAAAGACGAAGCCGCCGTGACGCGCGCCGCCGAAAACATCGTGCAGCCGCTGGGCCGCAAAGTCGATCGCAGCCAGCCGCTGGTGGACGCGCGTTTGCCCGACGGCAGCCGCGTCAACGTGATCATACCACCCTGCGCGCTGAACGGGGTGACGATCACCATCCGCAAATTTCCCGCCAAGCACTTGACGGTGGAAGACCTCATCGGGTTTGGCAGCCTCACCCCGCAAACCGCCGAATTCCTGAAAGCCTGTGTAGCCACGCGCCTCAATATCATCGTCTCCGGCGGCACCGGTTCGGGCAAGACCACGCTGCTCAACGTCATCTCGTCGTTCATCCCCGCCGACGAACGCATCTGCACCGTGGAAGATTCGGCCGAGCTGCAGTTAAGCCAGCCGCATGTGGTGCGCTTGGAAACGGCGCCAGCCCTGCCCGATGGCACCGGCCTGGTCTCCATTCGCGATCTGGTGCGCAACGCGCTGCGGATGCGCCCCGAACGCATCGTAGTGGGCGAGGTGCGCGGCGGCGAGGCGCTGGACATGCTGCAAGCCATGAATACCGGCCACGACGGCTCGCTGGCGACGGTGCATGCTAACACCCCGCGTGATGCAGTCGCGCGTTTGGAGACGCTGGTGCTGATGGCCGGCTTCGATCTGCCCGTGCGCGTCATCCGTTCGCAAATCGCCTCGGCAGTGCATCTTTTCATTCAACAAGAACGCATGCGCGATGGATCACGCAAGATCACGCGCATCACCGAATTGCAGGGGCTGGAAGGCGACAACGTGGTACTGCAAGACATTTTCCTGTTCCAGGCCACCGCCCTCAGCAACAACGACAAGGTGGAAGGCACGCTCAAGCCCACGGGCATCCGGCCCAGCTTTACACCGCGTCTGGAGCAAGCGGGCTTCAAACTCAGCGGGGCCATCTTCGGCGTGGGCACCCTGGACCCGATCAGTCAACAGGGCAGGCGGAAGTGACAAAGTCAGACACCGGTAATTGCCCGGCCATCGAAACGACGTCATTCCCGCATGCTGTAAGCGGGAATCCAGCGACCCTGATAGCAGTGAACCTGGATGCCCGACATGCCGTACCCAGGCTCCCCCGGAGCCTGGCGACACGCATGCGCGAAGCACTCGGGCGTGACGGCTGAGGAGTAACTTCATTTCAGGATCGTCAACAACAACTGCGCCACGACAATCTTCGCAATCGTCGCCAGGGGATAAACGGTCGCGTAACCGATGTTGGGCAATTCGTTATGCGCTTGCTCCAGCGCAAAGCCCAACGCCGCCGGCTGCGTCTGTTGACCGGATAAAATCCCGGTCATGATACTCATCGGAATCTTCAATAATTTATAGCCGACGAACAACGTGACGAATGCGGTCGCGCAGGTGATCAACGCGCCGGCCACGAAGATCGCAAAACCGCCCGACTGTGAAAACGTCGAGACGAAGGCATATCCCGATCGCGTGCCGATGCCCGCCAGAAACAATACCAAGCCGAATTGACGCAGCGTGAGATTGGCGTTGTAGGGCAGCGTCCACACGATCGGGCCGGTGCGCTCGACGTAGCCCAAGATCAACGCCACGATCAACGGCCCGCCCGCAAAGCCCAGGCGTAACGTCGAGCCGCCCGGCAAGGGAATCGGAATCAAACCCACGATCAAGCCCAGCGCCAGACCCACCCCGAAACTCAGAATATCGATCTCGCTCACGGCGCGATAGGAATCGCCGAAGAACGAACTGACTGCGTCCAGATTGTTGCGGCTGGTCAACACCCGAATACGATCGCCCAACTCCAACATGGTATCGCCATGCGGCAGGAATTCGACATCGCCGCGCCGCACGCGCGTCACGACCGCGCCATATTGCTGCGGCAGGTTAAGATCGTGCAATTGATGCCCGGCAACCTTGGGATTGGACACGATGATGCGCCGGTAATCCAGCTCAGACCGATCGAGTTCCAGATGTTCGCTGCTTGCCTCTCCGAGAAATTCTGTCACCCGATCGAGTTCTTCCTGCGCTCCAACCACCGTGACCAGATCGCCGGGGCAGAATTTCGTCCAGCCATGCACCAGGGTCAATTCAGCGCCCTGCCGCACACGGCCAAAGACCACGTCCCACCGCTGCGCGCGGATCAATTCGTGAATGGGATGACCACACGCGTCCGGCTTGGTCACGTGAATCGTTCGATTGAAGATATGGCGATTCACTCCGGCCAGATCGCGCTGCCGCTGCTCCTCAACGCGATAATCGATCTTCCACACGCGCTGCAGCACCCCCATCGCAATCAGCAACCCGATCACACCCATCGGATACGTGACCGAATAGCCGATGACAGGCTCGGCCAACAATTGATCGAGCTGCGCCGCGGAGGCATAGCCCTTGATCTGTTCCAACACCCCGGCTAGCGCCGGCGTGTTGGTCAGGCTGCCCGCATACATGCCGGCGGTCACCGTCGCCGAAAGCGACAAGACCAGGTGGGCGATCGCCGCTAAGATCGCGGCAAAGATCAACATCCCCAACACCAGGGCATTGTCGCGCAGCCCTTTCCGCTTGAACGCGGCGAAAAAACCGCGGCTGCTGCTCAAGCCGATCGTATACACGAACAACACCAGGCCCAACAGGTAGATGATCTCCGGCAGTTTGAGATCGGGATGCAGCGCGCCGAAAAACAAGCCCACGAACAACACCGCCGCCACACCCAGGCTGAAGCCGCGAATCTTGACGCGCCCGATGACGTAACCCAGCGCCGCCACGACAAATAACAACAGTAAGGAATCTTGCAGCAACAGATCGATCATGAATGCTCCCCTGACGGGCCGCTCGATCGCGTCCCCCCGTCAGTCCGTGCAAGTATACGCCCGCCCACGAGGTAACACAAACGGTCAATTGGATGTGGTATCATTCCGGCATCAGCAGGAGGATACATGAGCGACGAACGACGAGGCGGCAACACCGATAACAAATGGCGAAACGGTTGTCTGCTTGTGCTGGCCGGCGCCGTCATCATTTGTGTGATTGTGGCCATTGGCGCACCAGCGATCATCGGATCAGTGACGCAAAGTATCTTTCAGGCTCCCGGCAAGCTCATCCAGCTGCCCCTGCCCACCCCCACGACGATCGTGCTGCCCACCGTGATCAATCAGATCAAGCCGTTGGGCCAGCTGCACACGGCCAGTTATTTCCTGTCCACCGTCGTCGATACGCAGATGCCGGTGGGGGCGTTGAGCCAGGTCCAGCGCGTGCTGCTGGTCGCCTGCGGCCAGGTCGAAGCGGGCATCGATCTATCCAAGCTGCAGCCGCAGGACATCATTACCACAGGTGACAAGGTGACCATTCGCCTGCCGCCAGCCGAGGTGTTTATCAACCAGCTGTTTGATGATCGCAAATGCACCTACGTGGTTGTGCGCGAAGAAGGCATTCTGCTGCCGCCGAATACCGTGCTGGAAACCGCCGCCCGCGAAGCCGCGGTCGCCAACTTCAAAGAGACGGCGCTGGCGAACGGCATCCTGGAACAGGCCCGCCTCAATGCCGAAGGCGAAGTGCGCCGCTTGCTGACGTTACTGGGATACCGCGACATTCAATTTGCGAAGTGAGGCGTAAAAAGTGATGAGTGTCGATGTCACCCCTTGATATACAATGAAAGCGAGTTGCCCAACTCGCTCTTTTTGCGAATCCATTCACCCACGGAGACACTAGCATGGACTTTCAACTCACCGAAGAGCAGCAGTATTTTCGCCGCCTCGTGCGCGATTTTGCCGAAGCCGAATTGAAGCCGCGCGCGCGCCACACCGATGAAGCCGCCGAGTTCAACTGGCCCGCCGTGAAGAAGATGGGGCCAATCGGCTTGTTGGGCCTCAACGTGCCCGAAGAATATGACGGTGCGGGTGTGGACGCGATCAGCGCCGCGATTGCGATCGAAGAGATCGGGCGCGGCTGCGGATCGACCGGTCTCGCCATCGCCGCGCACAATGGGTTAGGCTGCGCCCCGATCGCTTTGTTCGGCTCCGAAGATCTGAAAAAGAAATTCCTGCCGCCGCTCGCTACCGGATCAGGCAAGTTGGGCGCACTGGCGTTGACCGAACCCGGCGCGGGCAGTGATCTATCGGGCGGCATTCAGACAGTTGCCAAACGCGATGGCGACGAGTGGGTCATCAACGGCAACAAGATGTGGTGCACCAACGCCAGCATCGCGGATACGATCGTGACGTTGTGCCGCACCGATCGATCGGGCGGCAGCAAAGCGCTGTCGCTGATCCTCGTGCCGACAAATACATCGGGCTTGATCATCGCGCCCGCAGAGAAAAAGATGGGCCTCAAAGGATCGCCCACCCACGCGGTGACATATGACCATGTGCGCGTGCCCTACGAATATCTGGTGGGCAAAGAAGGCTACGGGCTGCATCACACGCTGCACGTGCTTGACGGTGGACGCGTGGGGATCGGGGCGTTAGCGATCGGGTTGGCGCAGGCCGCGTATGAAGCCGCCGTCCAGTATGCGAAAGAACGCCGCACGTTTGGCGTGCCCATCGCACAGCATCAAGCCATTCAATGGATGATCGCCGACGCGACCACGCAAATCGAGGCCGCGCGTTTGCTCGTCTACAAAGCCGCGTGGCTGAAGGCCAATGGCAAGCCCTACACCAGGGCGGCCGCCATGGCTAAGTTGTTTGCGACCGAAGTCTCCGAGAAAGTATGCTTCAACGCGATTCAGATTCACGGCGGCTATGGCTACAGCGCGGAGTTCCCTGTGGAGCGCATCTATCGCGATCAGCGCCTGATGACCATCGGCGAAGGCACGAGTGAGATGCAGCGGCTGGTCATTGCAAGGAATGTATTGGCGCAGGGTTGATAAATCGAGTCCTCGCATTTCGCGAGAGGATGGCTTGTGCCGAAACAGGTTTGTATGATATCGAGGGACAGGGTTACTCCCAAAAAGCCGAAGCGCTAACCTTCTCGATTCGAAAAGGAGATAAAGGACCATGCTATCCTATTCCAATTATGATCAGGGCTACGTTGACCTTCAAAAGCTAATCGTCCGACGGCTCAAATCAGAGAAGATACAGCACCAAATATTTGAAAAGTTAGCGACGACATTTGATGCGGTCCTCGCTGACGAGAACATTATTGTGAGTCGTGTCGAAAGAAAGCGATTACTGACTCGAGCTACTCGGGATGTCCTGGAAGATATGCTAAAGGAGCTGGACAGCAGTTCAACCGCAAAAAAGTAAAGGCACGGTTTTGCGTAGATCGACGCAACCCAACCCAGCGTGCAGCCGGATAAAAGCGGTCAACAAATAGAGTACCGAAAAACGAATGTCCGCCCGGCTCATATTTCCGACCTATGGCGAAATATATGGGGCGTTGAATCGTCTCCAGGCGGTGCGATTGGTTAAACAGCAAGCTAACCGGTTCACGGTCACCGATTTGGCGGCCAAGCAATATCAGAAGGTGAAAAGGGTTTCCAAGCGGCAAGTCCTCGAACAACTTGCGGCTTTGGAGTGGATTATGCGCTGCCCATATTGTGGGGTACAGTTGAAAGCGGTACGGTGGCGGATCAAGTTGACGGAAGCGGAGTATGCAAATGCCGTCTTGGTTTACAGGGATCGCTTTCGTAATTTATGACATTCGCTGTGTCACCTAACCCCCACATGCAGCCAACCGCCGCGTTGCGGCAGACGAGTCCTCAAAGTCAACGATACGCTTCGCGCAATTTGGTCCAGGTTGACCGCGCCTGCGGCAGCTGACGCCGAGATCGTTAGGCGGATGCAGCTTGTTTAGTGATCATCGCCGCCAGCGCCGCTAGCGAATACACCATCTTCACCTCAGGTCGCGCCAGGCATGTCTGAATTTCAACGTCGAGCCGCCGCGCATAATCGGGATGAACGCCGATGAACAGCGGCTTGTCTGTCATCGACCACGTACCCAATTCATACAGCGTAATCGGACACAACGTCTCGCTCGGAAACCAAAACAGAATGGCCGACGCGGCGCGCAGGTGATCGTGCTCCCATTTGATTTGCTGTTCGGCCGCGGCCGGATCGTGCAGGGGAAAATTCTTGCGGCGTGGATTGAGCAGTACCCAATCGGTAGCGCTCAACAACGCGACCATCTCAGCCTGCCAATCTCCGCAGCCCGTGATGCCGCCCGCCATAAACAGCGTGCGTTCACTCCCCTGATAAGTGTCCGGGCACTCGATGTACCGCATGCCTCCTCCTCGCTTGTGGTCATCCTCAGGCATAAAAAATCGCGGCAGGTTCTCGAGCCTGCCGCGATAGCCATAAACAACCTTAGGCTTTCACAATGACTTTCTTATACACGAGGTAGACGATCACCGCGACAATGGCGGCGCCCGCCGCCCACAGGACACCCTGCAGCAACGCGGCGCCAACATCGCCGGCTTTGCCGAACAAGCCGGTTCCGGCGGCAACCGCAAACGTGACCGCGACGACAATCATCAACCCATAGCGCAGAAAACGGAGACGATGATCTGGTGCGTTACGACCTGACGGCTGTGACATCTTGACCCTCCTGAAAGAACTGTAATAGATGGGTTACCAACGGACGACGCAGGAATTGTAGCATCAACCACGATGCCAGACAAATCGGGCGCGCCGCCTGCGCCACGCCAGCGCGCCCAGGCCGATCAGCCCCAGCAGCGTGATGGCGCTGATCCCTAACCCCACACGCCACATCGCCGGCTCGAACGTAAACGCCACGCGATGCTCCCCCGGCGGCAGCAGCACCGCGCGAAACGCAAAGTTCGCCGGATACACTTGCGTCGATTGACCGTCGATCGTCGCCGTCCAGCCCGGATAGAACACATCGCTCATGACCAGATACACCGGCGCGGCCGTGCGCGCGATCAACTCCACGCGTTCGCGCGAAGCGGGTGAAGACGCAAACGCCAGTGCTCTATCGCCCGCTTGATTATCCGCGCCCGAAAGTTCCTCCCCGTTTTCGATGACCACTTCCTTCCCCGGATCAAACTCCGCCGCGTGAATGGCCTGCCACGCCTCTTCGCCCGATCGGACGATCTGCACCCGACCGATCAGCTGCGCGCGCGGCAGCGCGTTGGTGTTGAGATACACATCGATCTGCGGATCGCCGTTGAACACCGGCACGAACGACGCATCGCCCGGCGGTTGATCTTTATCGGCCAGCACGTACTTGATGCCGAGGAAGTTGTACAGCGGCGAGCCGCGATTGCCCATCCCGCCGCGATATGTTTCGTAACTCGCCAGCCCCAGCGGATTGAAGATGCCGCCGATGTCGGACAGACGCTGCCTCAACGCCGCATCGGGCTGCCAGGCCTTCGACGCATTCTCGAGGCGAAATGGGCCACCGCCATCGGTCTTCAGAAAATCGACGACGGCCTGATGCTGATAACCCAACGTCGGATCATGCTGATCGATCTCGACGCCAAAACCAAGGAGAACGAGTTCCAGAGATAATAGTCCGACGAGAAAGATTGCTGAGTGTTGATTGCTGATTGCTGATTTAGTCTTCAACCACAAGACAAGCACTGCCGGTGCAGCGAACAACATGAAAGAAAAAGCCGAAGCGAGGTTGTTGCCGCGCCCGATCGCGCCGGTCGATTGATAGGCCAGAAGCAGCGCCAGCGCACCGCCGATCATCACTGCCCCGCCCCACCCCAACACCCGCTTCAGTGAGAACGATTCGGTCATCAAGCGCTGTAGCCCAAGCGCCGCCAGTGCCGCGAGGGAAAAATTCGTCAGCAGGATGAAACGCGCCGGGACGCGCAATCCGCCCAGCACCGGTAATGAATGAACCAACGAATAGATCGGCGTATATTGACCCAGCGCGAGCAGCAAACCTAACAGACCCAACGCCAAAAAGAACCATGCGCTGCTTTGGCTTATTATGCTCTCCGTCCGCGTCCCCGTCCGCTGCGCGCGGTCACCGCGGGGACGCGGTGAGTGAGCAGGTTGTCTTCGCGGGCGGCCAAACGCAAAGCCCGCCAGCAGCAACGACGCCACGCCTACGAAAGCCGTCTCGACGCGCTCCCACGGCCCCCAGAATTCTGCGGCCCCGCGCCCGAACAACAACGGCGAGAAGGTGGAAGCCAACGCGGCGGGCGGCAAGCTGTACGCCGTCGCCTCCTCGTAAGATAATCCGGCGCGCAACGAATAGCGCGTCATCTCCAATGAGGGCAGCAGCTGCGCCGCCGACAGCCCCACAGCGATCAGCGGCATCAACAGCGCCAATCCCATTACGCGCACGCGCTGACCGGAAGCAACCATGATCTGCCACACCGCGATCGCCATCAACCCGATCAGCGTGATCGCCGTCATCTGCGCGTGACCCGCCAGCAGCGCCACCGCAAACACCGCGCCCGATCCGATGATCCAACTCGCTCGACGCTCGCTCAGTCCGCGCGCATACAACGCCAGGATCAAGGGCAGCCACGCGGCCACCGCGACCAAATTCAAGTTGCCGATGTGCACGATCAACACATCGTTGAACATGAACGCAATCGCGCCAAGCAGAGCGGGAAGAGGCCTCACCCCCACGGCACTCCCCCTCTCCTGAAAATCGCCTCCTGAGCGGAACGAAGTGGAGTCGAAGGACGAATTCAGGAGAGAGGGGCCGGGGGTGAGGCGCAGCGCCACATACATCGCCGCGCCCGCCAGCCAGATGTGGAAGATCACCAACCCTTCCATTACTTGATAAGACAACTTCGGAAAGACCAGAAAGGCGAGAAGATTGATCGGATACAGCACGCCCGTTTGATTGTCCGCCAGAAACGGCGCACCGGAATATAGATACGGATTCCACAACGGGATCGATCCGCTGCGCACGGCTTCACCCGCAAACGAATACTGCGGCCACAGGAACGAAACCAGATCGCCGCCGCCACGAGGTAACCAATATCCAGCGAAGAAGACGGGCCAGAAGAATAAGACCGTGAGCAGGCCAAGAAAGGCGAGGGCAAGTAGATCGCGAGAGTAACGAGTAACGAGTAACGAGTAACGCTGGCGCATGTCAGTGCTCCACGCGCACAGGGATTTCAGCCGCGTCGGATTGCGGATTGCCCAGCACATCGATCGTGAGCACCGGCTTCACGTCGGGCCACGTATACTGACCGACACGCAGCACGTAGTCACCGGCAGGCGCATCGGCTGGCACATCCAGCAGCAGGGTCTGGATGATCACATCGCCCGCGCGCCAGTAACGCGTGGGATAACCGTTGTCGTCCACCTGCGCCCAACGTCGTCCCGCCTTATCCCACAACTGCGCCGTCCAATGATATTCCTCCGCCGCCGGTTGATCGATCTTGAGGCACACGTGAAGAGCCGCCTTCCCTCCGGGCTTCACTGGATCGATCTGCGTTGAAAGCAATGCCACACCATTCGACCAACGAATGGGTGCGGCGCTCACCTCACACGGTGGATTTGGCGCACCCTCCACGCGATAGATCGCCGCCGGCGATTCCGTTGCGCGCAGCGTAATCTGCGCCAGTAATTCACGTAGACTATCAGTGGCTGGTTGTATCCCGTCCGGGGCATAGTCAATCTGTATATGCGAAAGCGCCGGGGAAACGAGGGCGGCCTGTTCCGCATCCACAAAGCGATGGGGCACATCGTTCAGCAAGAAATCAAAAATCGCCGGAGCCTCATCGACATCAGGATTTGATCCGCGCGTATTGACGACGATCTCCGCGCCGCCGCTTTGCCTCAACGCGTCCTTGGCTTGATTCACCAGTTGCTCGTAATACCCGATCGGCACACTCATCCCGCCGGGCGTGGGACGCGCCGCGACAAATTGTTGCAGTGTGATCACTTGATAGGCTTGTGCTACAGCGATGATCACGATGAGCGTCATCATTGCGAGGAAGCATCCCGCCTGGCGCGCCCCCGCTTCGCGGACAGGGCGTGAGCGGAATGAAGCGTAGCGGAATGCAGTCGAAGGATGCGGATGCGCAGCCTCTGCCTGGGAGGAGGCAATCTCCTGTCGAGCACGGGATTGCTTCGTCGCCCACAACGCTCCTCGCAATGACGGAAACGCCAACCGCGCCACGAGATAACCAATCAACAGGAAAGGCGCGGGCAGCACGATGATAAAGTAATGCACGTACAGTGGCGTGCGATGACTGAGTTGCCCCAGCACTGGCAGCAGCAGCCACGTCACCAGCAAAAAACTCGCCGCCGATCGATCATCCCAGCTGCGCCGCCGCATCGCCGCCAGCACGTCGATCGCCGCCACGATCAAGCCGCCGATCACCAGCAAACCGACGATGGCACTCACCCCATCGTTGAACGGCACCAACGCCCGATAATTCTCGAATTCCTGCGGCCCGGCCAGCGAGTGAATCTCCTCGCCCGTCGTCGTGATCCACGCGAGGTGAATGGCCGACGTATCGGTCACGCCCGGCTGTTGAACCACGCCGAACAATCGCGCCACACTCGGCCAGCCGCGCAGCCCATCGGCGATGACAAAAGGCGCGAAGGCTGCGGCTCCGATCACGGCAGTGACCATCACCGGCGCGAGTCGAACGCGGCGCGCAAAAGCGATCAGCCACACCACGCTGACGGGGATCAGCCACAACGCCGAGTAGTGAATCTGGATCAGTGCCGCCAGCGCCACGCCATGGCCGATCAACGACCAGGTTTTGCGCTGCACGAAGGCGCGATAGCCAAACCACACGTACAACAGCGCGAAGGGCGGCAGCAAGTCCTGCGCCCAGACCTTGCGCGCATGAATCACCGCCCATGGCGCGACCGCAAATAACAATGTTGCGATCAAGGCCGTGAACCACGCCCGATCACCCAAGGGCGCGAACATCTTGCGGCCGAGGCCGCAGCACAACGCCACCGCCGCCACATTCAACAGCGCGATGAAGGCCGTCGCCACGATCGGGCTGGAGGAAACCGCATAAGGGATCGCCAGCAGCCACGCGGCCAACGGCGGATTCACGATCCCCACCGACGATCCGATCCCGGTCAGCGGAATCTGACCGTGCCGCGCCATATCGAACGCGATCTGCGAGAGGTGCGCCTCGTCGAGCTTGAACTCGGTCCACTCCAGATGATTAAGGCGCAGATAAGCGGCGAACAGAAGGATGAAAATGATGAAGGCGGAAGGTGGAATGCGGAATGCGAAGCGCCCCTGCGGGGATGGGAAATTACGCCGAGACATAGCGAATCACCACTTGGCGCAGCACGGCGCGGCGCAAGCCCCACGTGTCGCCCTGTCGGGCGTGAGCGATCCAGGCCAACAGCGCAGAACGGAAAGCGGCCACCGATAGCGCACCATTCAGCAGTTGACGACGCTGCGCCTTGAGACGACGCCGGGCATAGACCACTTTGCGCCGCCTAAGACGGCGGTGATCGGGAAACAGCGTGAAGCCGAGAAACGGCAAGCCTTCGGTCACGGGCTGCGGCTGCGGATCAGATTGATGGACCGTCAAGCGCAGCTGCCTCAGAAACTCGACCGCCCGCGTATGCCATTCGCGCAGCCGCACCTTGTCATCGTCAAACAAAACGACATCATCCACGTAGCGCAGATAGCCCTGCACGCCCAGCCGCCGCTTGGCGAATTGATCGAATTCGTTGAGATAGACGTTGGCCCAGAACTGCGAGGTGAGATTGCCGATCGGCAAGCCGCGTGGCCGCAGGGACGCCAGCAGATCATCGCCGGGAAACCACACCATCTGATATTCATCCGCCAAGACCCCCGCGCCGGATTGCAGGATCACCTCACAGAGATTCAACAGCGCGGTGTCTGCGATAGCGCGCGTGAGGATGCGACGCAGAATGGCATGATCGATGCTGGGAAAAAACTGCACCACGTCCAGCGGCATGACGTACTTGAAGCGGCGCAGGAACTGCGTGCAGCGATCCAGAGCGCAATGTGTGCCTTTGCCCACCCGATTGGCATACGAATCCCCGATGAAGCGCCGCTCAAAGATCGGCTCGATGATCTGGCAGAGCGCATGATGCACGACGCGATCACGAAACGGAGCCGCGCTGATCAAGCGCCGCTTGGGTTCGTGGATGTAAAACGAATGATAGGGGCCGGGCTGATAGGCGTGGGCCAACAATTCGGCGCGCAGTTGAAGCAGTTCGGCTTCGAGGTTGAATTCAAAGGCGGCCACATCGGGCTGATCGCGTTTGCCCAGGCGCGCGGCGAGGTAGGCGGTGTAGAGATTGTCGAAGGCGCAGAGTTGATCGTACATGAGAAAGGGGTGCCCCGCGCCGCGCTGACGCAGGACGCGGGGCTCTTCTCTATTCGCCCGGCGACCAAGACCTCACAGGTTTGTGAGGTCTAGCGGTCACCGGCCAGGGATGGAGCGCGCCGGTTTTCACGGGCACGCGCGCCGTATCCGTGAATACGGCGTATTCTGGCCCATGTCAGAAATCCGTAGGACGCAACGCAGCCCGGCATTGTTGTTACGATTATCGGGAGTGTTCCTGTTACGGTACGATACACGTGCGTTAGACTGATCATTGTTCCAGGAACCGCCGCATCTTCCGCTCCACCCCCCGGAATGACCACGTGAGTGACGTGGGGTATCCGCCTGTTCGTCCAGACAGCTCTCACACGTAGTGACGACTTGAGTCGTCCGCTCAACGAGCGACTGAAGTCGCTACTACCGAGTTTATGCCGTCGTCTTGAGCCACCCGCCCAGCAACTTGCCGACTTCGACCAGAGCCGTCGCGGCGTATTCGTACTGAGCGGTCGTCAGCAATTTCAATTCCACACACAGCCGCACATTCAGGCGCAGCCGATCCAGTTCGAGGTCCGCTTCCAGCAGCACGCTGCGCCGCTTGTCACCCGACTTCGTCGCGCGCGCGATCAAATCGTAGAAGCGAAAGGCGCTGTCTTCCACGCGCTTCGCCAGGCGGAAGCGCTCGCTCTTGGGAAACCTGGCCGTGTGTTGCAGCAGCCAGATCAGCAGATCGTGGGTCTTCGCAAAAATGGGTGACTGCGCCGTCGCAGACGGCGGCGCAGTTTTGGCCGGTTCAGTCATTGTGCATCAACTCGCGGTTCACCGTGCTCGATTATACACGATTTGGCTGAAAGACCCTTCGGGTTTTGAAAACCCGAAGGGTCTTCCGCTACGACACAGAAAATCAGAATTCCAGAAACCAGAAGATCAGGCTATTGACCGGAGGACGCAACGCAGCCCGGCATTGAGGTAACGATAATCGGGAGTGCTCCAGAGACGGGACGAAACACGTGCGAAAGACCGAACACTGTACCAGGAACCGCCGCGCAGGATACGGAAGTCTTCCACATCCAGACGCTCTCTTTCTTCAAGGTTTTTGCTGTAAGGATAACCAAACTGCGGACTTTGCGGATCGGTTCCCCAGCGGCTGCGCGTCCATTCCCACACATTGCCGCTCAGATCCAGCGCGCCGCACAGGCTGGCATTGTCGTACATGCCTACGGGTGTCGTCGTCAACACACGGCCCTCTAAAGTGTTGGCGCGCAGCGGGTCAAATTCTCCCGGCCACGAATAAGCCCTCACCCCCGGCCCCTCTCCCGTGCGCAGGAAACGGCGCACAGGCGAGGGGAGATCACCGCGCGCCGCCTTCTCCCATTCCGGCTCATTGGGCAGCGTCACTTCTTGATTGGCTTGAATACGCCCGGCGACGCGCAACACTTCCGTCAGCCACGCGCAGTAGGCCAACGCCTCATACCAGCACACGCCTACGACGGGTTGATTCGCGCCGTTGAGATCACGATCATTCCAGTATGCCGGTTTATCGCGTGGCTGTTTACCATACCATTCTTTGAACACATCGATCACTTCATCATCAGTCTTGCCAATAAGAAATTTATACGTTTCAGCGGCACTCGGCTGAAGGCGATTTTCCTGCACTGCTTTCTCAATCCGCGCTGGATCAGCGCGATACCATCGAACATTAACCAACCAATCCTCACGAGGTATTGTGCCCTCTTTCAACCAGCGCCGCGCTGCCTCGGTGCGCCACCAACGTTCGTCGGTGTAACCGCCCGCCTTAATGAAGCATTCGTACTCCGCATTCGTCACCGGGAACATACCGATGCGGTAATCGCGCGTGATCACGTCGCAGGTGTGCTCCGGCTTTTCATCAGCGTAGCCGCTCTTGCTGCCCATCGTAAATGGCCCGGCTTTCACGTCGCACCAGCGCGGCTCAATGAACTTGAAGTCGCCGCTGGCCTGCGCGCCGCCTTCCGAATTCCGAATCCCCACAGGGGCGCTTCGCAGTCCACATTCCAAAATTCTGGGATCGCCTAATCGTCCCAACGCGTGCCCCGCCGCAATCCGCAGCGACAACTGCGCGGTGGGTTCGGCCACATCACCCAGCGCCTCACGCCGTTCCACGATCGCCAACAAGCGTTGTTTCACGGCCTCCTGCAAGGCAGTAGCAGCCGGCTTGCCCGCTTCCAACAGGCAGCGCGCGGCCAGCGGCGGATTCTCAGCCAGCACGGCGCGTGTGAACGCATCCAGATCCAGCGCGGGCCGCGCCGCGGCAAAAATCGTGGCCTCCTCCCAGCGCGTGGTGGGCGGCGCCGACAGGCGCTGCCAGTCACTGTGCGTAAATTTCCAGTTCGACCACGGAATGCGCCAGCGCTCCGTCAGGGTCTCGCCGCGCCGGAAATGCCGCGCCAGTTCGCGCCCGGCAAAATACTCCTGCAGCAGTTGGTGATAGAACTTCACACGGCACTCGTCGTCCACCGTATCGCAGATCAACAGGCTGGCCGCTGCGGCGCGGCGTAAGGCGTCTTCCTTCTTGTACTCGCCCCACGCGCCGCAACACTGCACAGCCTCGTTCCAGTCGACCGTGGGATAGTCGCCGCGCTTCAGCAGATCATAGGCCAGTGGCTCCAGCGCCGCTTTCAACTGGTTGATCGCATCCGGCGACAACGGCGGCAGATCGGCGCGGCCCTGCCCGTATTGCAGCCAATGATCGACGAACCAATCGACCAGGCTGGCGCGATCGGCTGGTAAATGACCGTTGTGCGTTTCCACATACTCCGTCAGCATGTGCAGCCAGAAGGGATTGCTCACCATCTCGGCCAGATCGCTATCGTCGGCCAGCCGCCGCAGCAGATCGGCGACCACGGCCTCGGCCAGTTTTCTCTGCCGCAGGAAGCGCTCAATGCGCGGCGCATCCAGTGGTTCCAGATCGAGATAGGGCAGATCGAGCCGGTCGCCATAATCGGCTTGGCGGCAGGCGATGACGGCGCGATTGCCCGGCGCGAAGTGCCCGCCCGCCCGATCGAAAAACTGCGCCCAATCGGGAATGCGGTTGTCCCGATCGAGTATCTCGTTGAGACCGTCGAGGATCAACCACAAGCGGCCCGCCTCCAGGGCGCGCTCAAAACCGTCGGTTCCGAACCAGCGCAGCCAGTGCGCGCGCAGAAAATTCAGCGGCGACAGTTTCAGGTGGGGTTGATTCAGGCGCGTGCGTAGATCAGCCAAGGCGCTGTCATGGTAGTCGCCCAGGCTAACAAACAGCGGCAAGGATTGCTGCGGATCGTTCAACAGTGCGTTGATGCAGTGCAGGGCCAGATGGCGCAGCGCCGTAGACTTGCCGCCGCCCGGC
>JBGSPW010000074.1:0-19440 GCA_041738395.1 Thermoflexales bacterium | reverse complement strand
TCAGGTTTGACTCAGCCGCTCCAACGGCGTGGTCCAGCTCCATCGTCAACCGCTGACTCCAATGATTCCATTGCGAGTTCTCATCGTATACGTGTTCACCACCTGGAAAGAACGGTCTTGACTTCATAATAGTAAGCTTTCCCTACGGTAATCTTCCTGCACGGCGGCCCGCATTCCGCGATAATGAATTACTTTCTAGGTGAGGATACATCCTGGGCGGATCACGGTTTTGCCGTTTGCGCCGTTAACTATCGTGGCTCTACAACCTTTGGCCGCAAGTTCAAGGAACAAATCTGGGGCGATGTTGGTCATTGGGAATTGGAGGATATGGCTGCCACACGCACCTGGTTAGTGGAACAGGGAATAGCCATACCTAACGCGATCTTCTTATATGGAGGTTCGTATGGCGGCTTCCTGACTCTACTGGCGCTTGGTAAACAACCCGAATTGTGGGCAGGTGGAATTGGATGGGTTGCCGGCGCCGATGAGATCGCGACGTATGAAGACTCTTCAGCCGCTCTCAAAAGTTTCTACGCAGGCCTGTATGGCGGCACGCCAGCGGAGAAACGCGAGCAGTACATTGCCTGTTCGCCCATTACGTATGCCGAAAATGTTCAGGCTCCTGTGCTGATATTTCAAGGGCGGAATGACACCCGCTCACCTGCGCGTCAAATGGAATTGTATGAAGCAAAGATGAAATCGCTCAGCAAAGACATTGAGATCCACTGGTATGAAGCCGGGCATACTGGAATGAGTAAGGATCAGTCTATCGAATTTCAGGAAAAGATGCTGCTGTTTGTTCAGCGCGTGCTGAATGAGCGGCGCTGAAGTTGCACAGCCCAAACCGTAACGAGCCGAACTGCGATGGTGAGACGATCTAGCTTGCGCACTTTGAGATACAAAAAGCCATCGATCGGGGTTGGTTGTTTCGCAGCCTTCATTCGGTGCTACAATAAATTTAGCCTACCTCGCGAATTTCCAGCAGCGACCGGCGTCGTGACGTTGTCAACCCACAGTAGCCCAGCCTCAGGAGACTCAACATGCAAATCGTTACCGACACCGGCATGGACCTGCACCTGCCCCCTGATCAATCGCCCGAGATCGAGATTCATATCGTGCGCCACGCCATCACACTAGATGGTAAAACCTATTTCAGCGGCGCGGATATTCAACCGGAAGAACTGCAGAGGATGTTGATGGCGACTTCCAGTTTTCCCACGACGTCGCAACCTTCAGCGGGCGATTTTGCGGTCATGTACAAGCGCCTCGCGGTCACTGATCCCGAGATTCTCTCCATTCACATGTCTTCGGGGCTAAGCGGCACGGTTAACGCCGCGCACGCCGGAGCCGAAATGACGCCGGAAGCGCATGTGACCATCGTAGACACCAAGACGCTGTGCGCTGTGCTGGGTTGGCAGGTGGCGGCGGCCGCTCGGGCGTTGAAGGCCGGCTGGCCGCTCGATCAAATTCTGGCCCTCATCGATCGCATCGGCGCAGCCAGCGATAGCATGTATACACTCGACGATCTGAAATACCTGATCCACGGCGGACGCATCAGTCACATGAAGGGCTTGATCGCCTCGGTGCTAAAACTGCGGCCAATGATCGGGGTGGAACACGAACATGGCAAATACGAACAACTGGGCACGGCGCGCACGTTCGATCGGGCGCTGCACGGATTGGTCGACTTGATGCTCAAACATCACCCGCGGGGCAGCGCACTGCGCGTGCAAGTGCTGCACGCTTACAATCCGCCCGCCGTCGAGAGGCTGCGTCAACTGATCGATCCGTTGTTTGAGTGTACGTGGCTGCCCATCGCGTCCATGTCGCCGGTGCTGGCCGCACACACGGGACCCAGCATGGCCGGAGTCGCTTTTGCGCCCTTGGCCACCTTCGACGATATCACCTGAGCCGCGCATACCGCGCTCCAATTTGTTTTGCTCCCATCTTCGCGGACACGGACTTAAGGCACCTGGTCAGATAAGCGGATTGACCAGACCCTTGCAGAACTTGGGGGCGCGTGATAAAATACCGCCCGCTTGACCGTTGGGGGTTCGTCTAGCTGGCAGGACAGCAGACTCTGGATCTGTATGGAGGGGTTCGAATCCCTTACCCCCAGCCACCGACCTCGCGAGAAATCGCGGGGTCTTTTTGTTTCCCCGGAACAAATTCCGGCGGGCAGCGTCTTTAGAATAGAAACGGCCATCGCCTTCAGGTCGCAACGCCGAGCGACCGGCCCGATCCGCCGTCATCATTTGAAATCTATTCAGGAGAAAGAACGATGTCTACTCGCCCGCTCGCCAAATGCTACACCGTCATGGTTGGTCTCGTCGTTTTCGCTTTAGCCTTGACCGCTTGTTCCCCCGCTGCCGCACCGGCTTCGTCTCAAGCCCCACGCAGTTCTAATCCGCCGGTCGTTGTACCCAAAGAAGCTCAACCGGCCGCGCCGGCTCAAGGTCGCGCACCGGCGGCCGATGTGCTGATCCAACCGCCCCCACCGCGGCCGTGGCCCACCTACCCGCCCCAATCCGAGCGACCTTACTCGTCGGCCAAGCCGTTCATGGACACCCGTGAGGATCATCTCTCCACGTTTGCGATGGATGTCGATACTGCGTCATACACCCAGATGCGCGATTACCTGCGCAGCGGCCAACTCCCGCCGATCGATCTGGTGCGCGTCGAGGAGTTCATTAACTACTTCAAGCAAGAGTATCCGGATCCCACCGATGGCGCGTTCAGTATCAACCTCGAAGGAGCCCGCTCGCCGTTCAGCCCCGAGGGGACGTACTTGCTCAAGGTCGGCCTGCAGGGCAAGCGCTTGGCCGACTGGCAGCGCAAGGACGCCACGTTGACGTTCGTAATGGATGTGTCCGGCTCGATGGCCGATGAGAACCGCATCGACATGGTGAAATACGGTCTCACTCGCCTGGTCGATCAACTCGGCCCCAACGACCGCGTGGCGATTGTGGCCTACAGCGATAACGCCTGGGTAGTGCTGGAGCCGACCTCGGTGGAAAACCGCTACCGCATCACGGATGCCATCAACAGCCTGCGCCCGATGAATTCCACCAACACCGAAGCCGGCCTGCGGCTGGGTTACGAGTTGGCGCAGCGCTACTATCGGGATGGCGTGATCAATCGGGTGGTGTTGGCCACCGACGGCCTGGCCAACGTCGGCAACACCGATCCCAACGTGCTGGCGCAGTACGCGCAGGATTACTACGGCCGCAACATCTTCCTCTCGACGGTGGGTGTGGGCCATGGCAACTACAACGATCAGCTGCTGGAAACCCTGGCGGACAAGGGGAATGGGGCCTACTCCTTCCTCGATAGTCAGCAGGCCGCCGAGCGCATCTTTACGCAAGACATCAATGCCACCCTGCAGACCATCGCCAAGGATGCCAAAGTGCAGGTCGATTTCAACCCGAACGTGGTGCGCGCCTACCGGCTCATCGGCTATGAGAATCGCGCCGTGGCCGATCAGGACTTCCGCAACAATACGGTGGATGCCGGTGAAGTGGGTGCGGGCCACAGCGTCACCGCTTTGTATGAAGTGTCGTTGAATCTCGAATCGAATGACGACGCCGCCATCGTCCGCATCCGCTACGAGGACCCGGACACGCACGCCGTGACCGAACTGAACAAAGCGATCAAGGCGCGTGATTTCCAGAGCGACTTCAATCGCATGTCGCCGCGCTTCCAGTTGACGGCCAGTGTGGCGCAATTCGCCGAAATTCTGCGCGACAACGAATGGATCAGGAATTCTCAAATGCGCGACGTGTTGAATGTGATGCGCAACGTGCAGAGCCAACTGCCCTACGACCAGGATGTGAATGAGTTTGT
Organism: Thermoflexales bacterium; assembly: GCA_041738395.1. Lineage (GTDB taxonomy): Bacteria > Chloroflexota > Anaerolineae > Fen-1058 > Fen-1058 > Fen-1058. The sequence goes on along the minus strand of JBGSPW010000074.1, from coordinate 15,597 downwards.
GACCCTGGTGGAGCAGGCCATGCGCTTCACGGATTAAGCGCAACCATGCAGCAGACGAAATGCAAAGAAACCGGGGTTCTCCAGTTCAAGAGGAATTGAACGACTAACAGGGAGAACCCCGGTTTCTGATTGTCCAGCCGGGAACAAATCCACGTGTGCAGCGTCTTAAAAGCAGAAAGTCAACTCGCTGCGATCACATTCATATCACACAAAGGAGAAAGGGAAATGTCTACTCATTCGCTCGCCAAGTTCTACACCGTCGTCGTTGGTCTCGTCGTATTCGCCCTCGTCCTGTCGGGCTGCGGTGCTACCGCCCCTGCCCCCACACAAGCTCCGGCTCAGGCCACAGGCGATCCTGCGCGACGTGAAGTCGTCGTGACCAAGGAAGTGTCGAAAGAAATTCAAGTCACCGTGCCGGCGGCTCCCGCTCAACCCGCCGCGCCAGCAGCCATGCCCACGGCGGCCTCCAGCGCCGGCTCATCCGCTATCCAACCTGTGCCAGGAACAGCCGCAGCAACTCAAGAATCGTACCAGGCCCCGGCTGACAAGGGCGCTGTGCCGCCCACGCCGCTGCCGTGGCCCACTTACCCACCCCAATCCGAGCGGCCTTACTCGCCTAAGCCGTTCATGGACACGCGCGAGGATCATCTCTCGACGTTTGGCATGGATGTCGACACGGCGTCGTACACTCAGATGCGCGATTATCTGCGCAACGGCCAACTTCCGCCGATCGATTTGGTGCGCGTCGAGGAGTTCATCAATTACTTCAAGCAAGAGTATCCCGATCCCACCGATGGCGCGTTCAGTATCAACCTCGAAGGAGCCCGCTCGCCGTTCAGTCCCGAAGGAACGTACTTACTCAAAGTCGGTCTGCAAGGCAAGCATCTGGCCGACTGGCAGCGCAAAGACGCGCTGTTGACCTTCGTGATGGACGTGTCCGGCTCGATGCAAGAAGACGACAAAATCAACATGGTGAAGCACGGCTTGACCACGCTAGTCGATCAGCTAGGCCCCAATGATCGGGTGGCAATCGTCGCTTTCACCGATACCGCCTGGGTGGCACTGGAGCCGACCTCGGTCGAAAATCGCAATCGCATCCTCGACGCCATCAACAGCCTGTATCCGATGAATTCCACCAACACCGAAGCCGGCCTGCGACTGGGGTACGAGTTGGCACAGCGGTACTATCGGGATGGCCTGATCAACCGTGTGATTCTGGCAACCGATGGCATGGCCAACGTCGGCAATACCGATCCCAACGTGCTGGCCCAATATGCGCAGGATTACTACGGCCGCAACATCTTCCTGTCGACGGTGGGTGTGGGGCGCGGCAACTATAATGATCAGCTGCTGGTCACGCTGGCCGACAAAGGCAATGGGGTGTACTCCTTCCTCGATAGCCAACAAGCCGCCGAGCGCATCTTCGCGCAAGACCTCAACGGCACGCTGCAAACCATCGCGAAGGACGCCAAGATCCAGGTCGATTTCAACCCGAACGTGGTGCGCGCCTATCGTCTCATCGGTTACGAGAAGCGCGCCATTGCCGATCAGGACTTCCGCAACAATGCAGTGGATGCCGGTGAAGTGGGGGCAGGTCATAGCGTGACCGCCTTGTATGAAGTGTCGCTCAACCCCGAGTCGAATGACGATGCGCTCATCGTCCGCATCCGCTACGAAGACCCGGACACCCACGCCGTGACCGAACTGAACAAAGCGCTCAAAGGGCGGGATTTCCAGAGCGACTTCAATCGCATGTCGCCGCGCTTCCAGTTGACGGCCAGCGTAGCCCAGTTCGCCGAGATTCTGCGCGGCAACGAGTGGGCCAAGAATGCCAAGATGCGCGATGTGTTGAATGTGATGACCAACGTGCGCAACCAACTGCCCTACGATCAGGATGTGAATGAGTTTGCAACTCTGGTACAGCAGGCCATGCGCTTGACGGATTGAGCGCAATCACGCAGCAAACGAAGTGAAAAAAACCGGGGCTCTCTAAAAATCGAGAGCCCCGGTTTTGGTTGCTATTTCGTCGTAGTGATGAAGTCGGGCTGCTGATAAGCCGGGTTCGGATAAGTGTAGAAACCATGCCCGTTCTTCATTCCTAACCAACCTCGATCGACGTAGGTCTTCACGAAGTCGGCGTTCTTCTTCAGCTGCCGCAAAAAGAAGGCGCGCCGCGCCCAGTAGTGACTGATGTGCCACACGGTATCGAGGCCCGTCAGGCCCAGGGCCAGCGATCGCTGTAGATACAGCGGGGCGCGCAGGATGATGAACGCGGCCAGCACAAGATAGAGTGAGAAAGCTACGCCGTATCGCCAGTCGCCCGATCGAAACAACCCCGCGACAATGAAGAGATGCACCACATGCAGCGCCACAAATTGCAGGTGCTGCCGCGCGCCCTGTCCCGCCCGATGATACCAGCGCTTCGCCGACGAAGTCGCATTCGTCACCACACCTCCCGCCATATCGAAGGCCAATAGCACGGCTACGGCGATCTGAACTATCGACCACTGCGGGAAGGCAGTCAGCGCGTACGCCAACATTGCCACACCGCCCAGCGCTGCGAAGCCGAACTCCAGAGTCAATTCGGCACGGGTTGCGCCCAGTCCCATAAATCGATCAAACGCGCCGCGCCAGCCCGATCGGGGTTCAGGATAATCCCACGCCACGGACAACCTCCATCAACAATATGAAACCGCTCATGCCGAGTCTATTGAACCGCAATCGGACACCTGCTCGATCGGGGTTTTGAACACCGCCTGCGCATCGATCGTCTCCGTTTCCGCGCGGATCGCCTTGTTACCGATCGTCAACAGTCCTGTCACGATCAACAGCACACCCGCCGTCACGAACATCGCTGTCAGGCCCACATCCAGCATGACGCCCGCCAGCCCTTGCGAAAACGGATCGAAAACCACCGCAGCAAACATGACCACGCTCATCATGCGGCCCTGCATCTGCGCGACGGCGCGGCTCTGCAACCAGGCCGTGGCGATGACGCTGGTGAAGCCGATGCCCGCCCCCATCACGGCCATGACGATCATCACCACCGGGAGCGTTTGAGCTAGACCCAGCAGCACAGCGCACACGCCCAGCAACAAGGCCAACCCCGACAAGATGCGCCCCGGATGCCGAATGGCATGGCACGCGCCCGCGCCCAGTGTCCCCAGCAATGATCCGAGGCCCATCGCCGCCATCAGCAGACCGTAAACACCGGCCCCGCCGAAATGCGTTTTGCTCAACGCTGCCGTGCCCACCGTCAACGGTCCCACCAACGCGAAGTTCAACATGCCGATGATGATCAAACTCGCGCGAATGGCCGGATCGCGCCACGCATAGCGCAGACCGTCCAGGATCGATCCCAGCATGTTGCCGGAGTATGACGTCGCCGCCGCCGAGAGCGATCGGGGGCGCAGCAACCACAGCAGGATCGCGCCGATCGCAAAGAAGGCAGTGTTGATGGCAAAAGCCAGCGGTAATCCGAGCCACCCGATCAGCACACCGGCTAACGCCGGCCCGGCGATCTGTGTGATCTGATCGCCCGTCTGAATCAGCGCATTGGCGGCGGGCAGTTGCGCCTTGTCGATCATCTTGGGCACACTGGCCGTCGCCGCCGGATAGAAGAACGCATCGCACACGCCGATCAGCGCGGCAATCACATACAGCAGCCCGAGGTTCAGCGCGTCACGCGCCAACAGCAGTGTCAATGTACCGACGATGATCGTGACGGCGAGCGAGAACACGCGCAGCACCGGCCGCGGCGAAAAGCGATCGACCACCGCGCCGCCGACCAACATGAAGATCAGGCGCGGGATCGCGGCGACCACCAGCACCGAACCCAACAGCGCGCCGCTGTCGGTTAGTTTCAGCAGCAGCCACGTCAGCGCCACAAAATAGAATTGATTGCCCAGCATGAAGGCGCTGTAGCCCAGCCACAACGCGCGAAAGTCGCGTAGCTTCAAGGGCATCCACAACGACGGTGAAGATCGATTCATGGCCGTTTCCTCAAGCCGGCCAACAACAGGTCCAGCGCGCCCAACAGCATTGCTTCCGCGTCAACGTTCACCGGATCGAGCAGTGCCATTTCCAGCATGCCTTCATACAGGGCCGCAAACGTCGTCGCTGCCAGATTCGCATCCACGTCGCGAATTTCGCCGCGCGCCATGCCTTGCGTCACAAATTCGGCCAATACATCGCGATAGGTGGTGAAGAACGATCGGATGTATTTGCGCACTTTCGTGTCGCGCAGCGCCAGACCGTAGAGCTCATACGACAGCGGCGTCGTTTCAATCGACTCGGCGACGGTGGCACGCACGTACTGAGCCAACCGCTCATGTACCGTGCCGGGCGCATCCAGTAGCTCGCGCAATGCCTTCACATCCTCATCGATGATGGCCTGCATGATTCCGACGATCACGTCATCCTTGCTCTTGAAATACCAGTACACGCCGCCGATGCTGAGACCCGCTTCCAGCGCGATGTCTTCCATGCGCGCGGCGTCGAAGCCTTTGCGCGCAAAGACCTTCATGGCCGCGTCCACGATTTGCAGTTTGCGTTCAGCACTTACATCCGGTCGTGGCATCGCGCCTCCTTAGTTGACTTGCTTGATCATCGTCGTGGAGGCGCTAAAGCCCATCACCCGCTGAGCCTGCGGATGCCGGTGTGTCTTCGTCGCCACAAAGCCGAGGCGTTCGTACAACTGCCGCGCGCGCGGATTGGAATCCACCACGTCGAGCCGCACCGTCTGGTAACCATGCGCGCGCGCAAACTCGAGCACACCGTGCAGCAACTGCGTGCCGACGCCCTGTCCGCGCAGGTTCGCATCGACGGCGATGCCGTCCATCAGCAACTCCCCACTGCGCTGTGAGCGATGAAACATCACGGCCAGCGCGTAGCGCCAGAGCGCTGTGAACCAGCCGAACACACGCACGTAGGTTTTGAAATGTACATTCATAAACGGCCGACCGTGTTGAATTCCGGCCACACCCACCAGCCGATCATCCACCACGGCGATCAAGGCTTGCTCCGCGGCAAAGTCGCGCTGCAACACGGCAATCGCCTGTTCGCGCGACCCGAACAAAAAGCGCGCCTTCTGGCGAAACGCCTCATAGTACAACCGGGCCGCCTCGGCGCGCAGCCGATCGGGCAACCCCACCTGAACGAGTACGTCATTCATCGAGTGCGACCTCCATTACCGAATTTCTATTCGGTTATCAAGGCAAAGTGAAAGGGCGCCTTGACTCGCCCCTTCTGATTACCGAATCACTATTCGGTTACATTGTATCTCGATTGGGATGATTGTCAAGCCGCGATGAAGCGCGCCTTGTACCACGCCACCGTCGTCTTGATGGCCTCGCGCAGCGGCGTGCCCTGCATTCCGAACGCCTTGGTAAACTTGTTGCTATCGACCACAAAGGGCTTCTCAAATTCGTACATCATCTCTATCACTTCGCGCGCCGCCGGAATGAACAAACCGCCAAGGCTCATCATCAACCGGCCCATGCCGCTCATCTTAGGCGGCTGCTGGAGTTCCTGATAGATCAACGTCACGAACTGGCGCGTGGTCAGAGTTTCGGCATTCGGCACATGCCACACCTGCCCCAGCGCCTCATCGCGCTCGCCCAGAATCACCAGCGTCTTCGCAAAATCATCGACGTAGGTGTACGTGTGCGGCAGATCAAGATTGCCCGGCACGCTGGCCGCCTTGCCCTGCACAGCGAACCCGAACATCCGATCGCCTGCCGCCGAATTCGTGGCGCGCGGCCCGTAATAATCTGACGCGCGCGCTACAGCCACACGGTCTTTTCCTGAGCGCTGTGCCGCCATCAGGGATTCGGCCATTTCCATGCGCACTTTCCCTTTGCGCGTGTGCGCCTGATACGGTGAATCCTCGCGCAGCGGCTGACCGTTGGTATCGCCATACATGTACAAATTATCCGTGACGATGTACTTCGCCCCGGCGCTGGCCGCTGCTTCCAGCGTGTTCGCCTGCAACGCGGGGAACTGCTCCGGCCACTTGTCATACGGCGGATTGGTGCACTGATAGACGTGCGTCGCACCTTGGGCCAATTGCTTTGCTACGTTGACATCGAACACATCGCCCGCGGCAACCGTCGCGCCATCTGGCGCGCCCTCCGGCCTCTTGCCGCTGCGATTGACCAGCTTCACTGTCTTGCCGCGCTTCACCAACTCGCAGGCCACGGCTTGCCCCACCGGGCCGGCTCCGAAAATAACGTGCAATTCTTGATTCGCCATCATTTCATCTCCTGTGATATAGAAACCGGGTTTCTACCTGTTGTCTTCCATATCCACAATCGAAAAAACCCGGATTCTTGTGTTTTACACCCTCACCCAGCGAGAGAGTCAAGGGACAAAATAAAACCATCTCAACTTATCGTCGAGACGGTCGTTCGTTCATATCCAGGACAAAGCTTACTCCGTCAGCGGCACGATCGGGATCTGCATCTCGATCACGATATTCTTGAACTGCTCGGTTTCGATTTCGAGTTCGCGCCAGAAGAGGTGGAGTTCACGATACGGCCCGTTGGAGGCATAACCATGCGAGCCGATCCAGCTATACAACGCCACCATCGCTTGACCGATCTCCCAGATGTCGCCCTTGAAGATCACACTTGCCATCGTCTCGACGGCGGGCAGTTCGCGTACCGTGATCGATTCAGCCGAAGCGTCTGCGTTCAGCGGCCGGCGATCGATCGGCGTACTCACTTCCATATCGATGTCGTGCTCGACATACTCGGTGTTGTAGTAGATCACCAATTCCGGATCGCGCGCTGCGCTGTGCGTATCTGCCAACCAACGGTACAACGCGCGGTACATCTCGCACCGCAGGTCTTGCATCGCACTCAGGTCGGGCACCACGCGCCGGCACGAGGCAATGGTCTGCGCTTCGACCGACTTGATCACCACCTCGTATTGCGGCGGCTTGCCCTCACGTTCGATCTGGTTGAGGCGCGCGGCCACGCGCCGCATCTGCGCCTGCATTTCCTGCATCTGCTGCTCGATCTCGGCCTGCTTCAGCATCAACATGCCGCGCAGCTGATCGACAGGCAGATCGCGTTTGATCAGTTCGCCGATTTGATCCAACGAGAGGCCGAGGTCTTTCAGAGCGAGGATGCGATTAAGACGCGGCAGCTGCTCGATCGTGTAGTAGCGATAGCCGGTGAACTTATCGATCTGCGCGGGATTAAGCAAGCCCAGCTCGTCGTAGAGGCGCAGCGTGCGGATCGATACCTGACCCATCTGAGAAAAATCGCCGATTCTGAACATGGCTACCTACTGAATGTGATACGTGCGTCAGAGGTGTGCGTGGTTCGGGCCTTTGTCCTCAAAAGACCCCGGATCTTCCAGCGGTTCCAGATGTGCCGTGACGGTAGCACCCGGCAGCACCCGGCAGATTTCATTTTCGATCTCTTCCAGCACTGCGTGACCGTGTTGCACCGTCCAGGAACCTGGCACCAGAAAGTGGAATGAGACAAACCGCTGGGCAGCCGCCTGCCGCGTGCGCAGCGCGTGATACTCCACGCCCTGTGCTTTGTAATCATCCAGCACCTTAATCACAACAGCCTGTTCGTCGACTGGCAGCGAGGCATCCATCAGGCCAGCCACCGATTGGCGCAGCAGGCCGATCGCCGTCCACACGATGTTGGCCGCAACAAGCAAGGCAATAATCGGATCGAGCCGCACCCAGCCGGTAATGGCAACCGCCGCCACGCCACCGATAACGCCGACCGAAGTCCACACATCCGTCATCAAGTGCTTGGCGTCGGCTTCCAGCGTAATCGAATCGTATTTTCCGCCAGCCCGCAATAGGGTGCGCGCGACAAAGAAGTTAATCGCCGAAGCCGCTATGGCGACGATGATGCCGATGCCGACGTCGGCCAACGGCTGCGGATCGAACAGGCGCTGAACGGCAGCGTAAGCAATGGTTACCGCTGCGATGAGAATCAAGACGCCTTCAATGCCGCTGGAAAAATACTCGGCTTTGCTGTGACCGTGAGCGTGACTTTCATCAGCCGGACGCGCCGCAATCGTGAGCATGATCAACGCGACTATTGCGCCGACCAAATTCACCAGCGATTCCGCCGCGTCGGACAACAACCCGACCGAACCGGTCAGCAAAAAGGCCGTCGTCTTCAATATGATCGTCGCGATAGCCGCGCCAATCGATAACCACGCATAACGTTGGAGAGAAGGGCGTTCCATGAAAACCTGCTGTCCTTGATGAGGAAGCGCCCCGCCATTGAACAGTGTCGGCGGGGCGCTCTAGTTCCTACGAAATATCGAGATACGCCAGATGGAAGGTGCGCTTAAGCAATGGTCACGCTGGGATCAAGATACACATCTTGAATCGTGTTGAGCAGCGTCACGCCGTCCTTCATCGGCTTCTGGAATGCCTTGCGCCCGGAGATGAGGCCCATGCCGCCCGCACGCTTGTTGATGACGGCCGTCACCGCCGCTTCGCCCAAGTCGTTCTTGCCCGACGCGCCGCCGCTGTTGATGAGGCCGATGCGGCCCATATAGTTGTTGGCGATCTGATAACGGCACAGATCGATCGGGTGGTCGCTGTTCAACTCGGTGTACATGCGCTCATCCAGTTTGCCGTACGATGATCCGCCCATGTTCAACGCCTTGAAGCCGCCGTTGTTCTCCGGCAGTTTCTGCTTGATGATGTCGGCCTGGATCGTCGCGCCCAGGTGATTGGCCTGGCCGGTCAGGTCGGACGAAACGTGGTAATCCTTGTCTTGCTTGAACGCGCTGTTGCGCAGATAGCACCACAGCACGGTGACCATACCGAACTCGTGCGCCAGCGCGAAGGCCTGCGACACTTCCACAATCTGCCGTCCGCTTTCCGGCGCACCAAAATAGATCGTCGCGCCGACCGAGGCCGCGCCCATGTCGGCGGCTTGCTTGATGGTGCCAAACATGATCTCATCGGCTTTATTGGGGTAGGTCAACAGTTCGTTGTGATTGATCTTAACCATGAAGGGAATCTGGTGCGCGTACTTGCGCGCCACAATGCCCAGCACGCCGAACGTCGACGCCACGGCATTGCAGCCGCCTTCGATGGCCAACTTCACGATGTTCTCGGGATCGAAGTAATCGGGATTCTTGGCAAACGATGCGCCGCCGCTGTGCTCAATGCCTTGATCGACCGGCAGGATCGACATGTAACCCGTGCCGGCCAGACGGCCATGGCTGTACATCCACGCCAGGTTGCCCAGCACCCGGTTGTTCCGATCGGAATTGATGAACATCCGATCCACCCAGTCCGGCCCCGGCAGATGCAGCCGTTCCTTGGCAATCTTGGGGGTGTTGAAGCCCAGCAAATATTCTGCTTTGTCGCCTAACAGCTCTGCTATGTTGCTCATGGTTGCTCCTCTAGAGAATAAGATTCTGTTTCAGACGGATAGGGGGTGGCCTATCCGAAGGTTCTGTTTGACCGTCCGCAAGTTTACCACTATTCGGCCGGCGCGGGGATAACGCGACCCTCTCGATTTTACTCGAAATCTTCACCCTGGCGACTTACCTGTGTCCTTCTTCGCCGTGCGGCCTGTCATGTTTCATCGTCATCCGGCAGACGGGCGGAGATGCCAATACCCTGACGATCGGCCTGCAGCGCATCACGGCGATCATGCACATCCGGAAACGAGCGGTCGATGGACGTAGTGATGCGCACCAACTGGTGCTCCACGGCCAGCCGGCGCTCCGGCGGCACAACTTCGTGCAAATCTTCCAGCAGCGCGCGCAAACGCCGCATGACCTGAATGGACGTAGCCCCATAATAGCGGATCTCATCGACGGCCAACGTCAGAAAATCTTCCCAGTGCGGAGTAGGATAAACGACACGCAATGCGCCCGCCCGATCGTACACGTAACCGACACCGAGTTGGCGTCCGCTAACGCGCCGCAGCAGATCGTCCAGTTGGTCGATCGCCTGCACGGCCGTCGTCGGATCATTCACCGCGGGCGACAGGGCCCGAATCGCAATATCGACAATCAGGCGCATGGCGTACAGCGGGTCCTGGTCAATGGTGCGCTGCCGCCCGATCATCACCGCCCGGCGCACTTGCCCCGCGCTTAACATTCGCTGGCCGCCGCGCACGCGCAACAGAGGCGCGCCGTTCGGCACCGTATCCCCAATCGGGTATTCCACTTCAATCACGGCATTGACGTCGCGGGCCATACGCGCCAGCAGGGTCAGGTTGATTTCGACTACGGCCATCGGGCCACCGTAATACTGGATGGTCTGTGTCGCCGGCGGCAATTCGGGCAGAACGTTCTGTGGGGCCGGCTCCGTCCGATCGGCTGTGGGATTATCTGCCGGCAATCGTGGATAGATCGTCTCGATCACCTCGCGCCCGTGATCGCCCACCGCGTGCAGCACGTTGCCCACCTGTAACGTCGTGACACGCTGCATCAACGCCAGAAACATGATCACACTGAACAGCACGGCCAATAATCCAATCTCGACAGACAGATCGAATCCAACCCGCGCAGACGCAGCTCCGGTGGAGGCCAAAGCGATCAACGCATACAGAAACGTCGCGATGAACATGCCCAGCGCGTGGCGCACGACGCGGTCCTGCAAGAAATATCCGGCCAGGCGTGGAGAATAGGCCGTGCTGCCAAACTGAATCATGAGAAACGACATGGAAAAGACGATGCCGGTAAAGGCGATCATGCCGGAAGCAATGGCCGACAACACACTGGTCGCGACAACGGGGGTGAACATTGACGAAGGAACTGCCCGCAACACATCCAAGGCTGGCATCAGTTCACCCAGCAGCACCGCGGCGATGACGTACAGAGAGGGGATGAACCACAGGCGCCTGGCGGCGCGGGTGCGGATGTTAGACCAGGGTAAGTTCATAGCACATCGCTTAGATTGCTGACGATCCAGCTGCGGCCCTGGTGACAGGCGGCTACCCGATGGGCCCCGGTTTCAACCGACGTAGATTTCATCCTGGTGTCTTTTCACGCACGCTACCCAGTTTTCCCACCCGCAAGTTTACCACTATTCGGTCAATGACCGTCTGAATAAAAACGCAGCGCCAGTTACTCAGCGCTGCGGAAGATTCGCTAAGGATCGCAGCCCGCGTCGGCGCGGCTGGGTGAACACCGACCAAACAGCCTTGCCACTAGCACACCGCTACAACACATAGATCGGATTGCTGAAAATCCAACCCCGGCCCTTGCGGTAGGCCTCCACCCGATAGGCTCCGGCTTCGACCGAGGTGAACTTCATCTTCGTGCCTTTGGCATGGGCCACCACGCCCTTGCCGGCCCGCACGATCTGAAGCGTCGCGGGCAGCGGCACTTCCACATCAAAGTTGACGGCTCCCGCCCGGCGCAGATCTTCGCCGATAGACGCATACTCGGAAGCGCTGCGCGCCGTGAACGTGAAGCCTTTCGTCGAGCCCAGCAGATCGTAGCCGACCCAGCTGTGCCCCTGTTCCAGCGCAGAATAGATCAAATACTTGTCATACTCCACATCGCCCGTCAGCCCTTCGTCGAGCAACAGATGCGTATTGACACAGCGAAACAAATATTCATACGGAAAGATTACGCGCTTGAGGGAACCCAGCGACAGCGTGAAAGCATGTGCATCGGCGTTACCGACACCCACCACGCGCTGACCCTCGGCCAGCAATTCATCCCACAACTCCAGCGTCTCTTTGAATGGCCCGCGAATGGCGCGCTGCGGATAGAAGGCATAGTAAGCGGCCAACAAGCGATTGGGCATGCGCGCCTTGAACTCCGACATGTAGTTCCAGATTTCGAGGCCCACATAGCCCTCGATGTTCCAATCGACCCAGGCGATGCCCGGCTCACGCATGAACCTCAGCGGAAAATCGAAAGGATGCGCGATGAAGGTCAGGCCGCCCCGCGCGCGCGCCGCATCGATCAACTGCTGGGGCTGCGCCGCACACTGGCTCAATTCTGCCTCGGCGCCGTAGACCAGCAGATGGTTCGCCTGCGGATTGCGCCGGTTGTTGTGGACTTCCTGTCCCACCAACACCAGCACCTCGTGATGATAGCCCTGCGGCCCCTGCACCCACACGTTGTGATCAGTCACGACGATAAAATCGAGCCCGGCCTGCGACGCCGCCAGCGCGATTTGATCGTGATACCACGCCCCATCGGAATAGGGCGTGTGCATGTGGAGGTTGCCGACGACTTCGTGGGTCACTGTCCTGCCCTGGTGTCACTTCGAGCGAATTGAGAAATCTCGCTCGGTTTGCAATGTATCCTGATTTGACAAGGTGAAGGAGGAAATGAGTGAGGGAGGGACTCTGCAAGATCACTCGGTCCCTCGGTCCCTCAATCTCTATCATCTCTTCATTCAAACAAACTCGGCTGCGACGGCGCAAATTCATCATTCGGCCCGGCCCAGCGAAAGCGCTTCAAATCGATCTTGCCGCGCGCATCGAACTCAATTCCCTCGGCTTCCAGGCGCATCCGCTGCTTGGCCGCGCTGTCTCCCTGCAAAGAGATCTTGCCTTGCGAGTTGATCACGCGCTGCCACGGCACATCGTCGGGACACGCGGCCATAGCGTACCCGACCAGGCGCGCGTCACACCCCTGCCCGATCAGCTGGGCGACATCTCCGTAGGTAGTGACTTTGCCGCGCGGGACTTGCCGGACGACGTCGTAGATGCGAGGAAACAAAGCGCGGGCCTGTGGATCGATCTGCATGACAACATTATACTCGCCCCTAAAAGGCAGGGCAAACGCGGCAAGGGTTGATGCTATAATTTTGTTAGCCATTCTCTGCTCCTCGCGGCGTCCCCGCCGCGAGCCGGTCGGCGACGCTCCGCCAGAGCGTCGGGTAAGGCCGGACGCCGACCGGAGCACTCAGGAGCCATCCCATGAACAATCAGGAAATCGCGCAGACCTTCTCGCTGCTGGCCGATATGCTGGACATCGAAGGCAAGGAGAATCGATTTGCCATTCTCGCCTATCGCCGCGCGGCCGAGCAGATCGCCAATCTCGATCGGGACCTCAACCCGATCGCGCAGGCGGGCGAACTGCGCTCGATCGCCGGCATCGGGCAAGCCATCGCCGACAAGATCACGGCGCTGCTCAACACCGGCTCGTTCGATCTGCTCGATCGGATGAAGCAGACTATCCCGGCGGGCGTGGTCGAGCTGCTGGCCGTGCCCGATATGGGGCCCAAGCGGGTGAAACTGTTGTGGGAACAAGCAGGCATCACTACGGTCGATGAATTAGAGCAAGCCGCGCGTGAGGGCAAGCTCGCCGGCCTGCCCGGCATCGGCCCGAAGATGGAGGCGAAGATCAGCGCCAACATCGAAGTGACCAAGAAGCGCGGCGCCAACGATCGGACGCCGTTGGGCCTGGCCTATCCGTTGGCTCACGCGCTGTTGAAACGGTTGATGTATGTCGACGGCGTGCTGCGCGCCTCGGTCGCCGGATCGCTCCGGCGGATGCGTGAGACGATCGGGGATATTGATCTCCTCGTCGCCGCAGAAGAAGCCGATCCCGTGATGGACGTTTTCGCCGCGCTGCCACAAGTAGCGGAAGTCATCGCGCGGGGGCCGACCAAATCGAGCGTGCGCTTACACACCGGCCAACAGGTCGATCTGCGCGTGATTCAACCGCAGCATTGGGGCGCGGCGCTGCAATACTTCACCGGCTCGAAAGATCACAACGTGCGCCTGCGCGAGATTGCGTTGAAGAAAGGCTATTCGCTCAACGAGTATTCGCTGACGCGCGTGAAGGACGGCAAGGATTTCTTCTGCCACGAAGAGCGCGAGGTGTACGAGAAACTGGGCCTGCCGTTCATTCCACCGGAGCTGCGCGAAGATCGCGGCGAGTTCGAGCGGGACATTCCGCAGTTAATCGAACTGGCCGACATCCGCGGCGATTTACAGATGCACACCACGTGGAGCGACGGCGAATATTCCATTGAAGCGATGGCGCGCGCGGCCAAAGCGAAGGGCTACGAATACATCCTCATCACCGATCATTCGCAGTCGTTAGGCGTGACCAACGGCTTGACACCGGAACGCTTGCGGCAGCAACGCAAAGAAATCGACGCGGTGAACGCGTTGGGGCTGGGCATGCGCGTCTTGCAAGGCTCCGAAGTGGAGATCAAGGCCGATGGATCGCTCGACTATCCCGACGAGGTGCTGGCTTCGCTCGACATCGTGTTGGCGTCGCTGCACACTTCGCTGCGGCAGGAACACGACAAGGTCACGCAGCGCGCCCTCAACGCGATTCGCAATCCGCACGTCGATATTTTTGCACACCCCACCGGGCGACTCAACTTCGAGGCTGGTGATCCGAAGAAGGCACGCGAAGGCGCCGACTTCGACATGGAGGCCATCATCGCCGCGTGCCAGGAAACGGGCACGATCCTCGAAATTAACGCGAGTCCCGAACGGTTGGACTTGAACGATCTCAACGCCCGCCGTGCGCTCGATGTGGGCTGCACGCTCGTCATCTCCACCGACGCGCACAACCCCGCCATGTTCAACAACATCCACTATGGCGTCGCGCTGGCCCGTCGGGCGTGGGCCACACCCGATCGGGTGGTGAACACCTGGCCGCTGGAGAAGTTGCTGGATTATCTGAAGTAGAGCACCGGCCGCACCACAAGCGTGGCGTCGCTTGACGATTAACAGTAACGTCCCGCCTCGGGGTGAGCGCGGGACGTTTTGTGTGTGGCTGATGTGCGACGCGTGTTATTACCCCAGAAGACAACACCGAATTGAGAAAGCAGCGAACGGTGCGCGAACGCCATCCGTTGATCCGATGTTTATTCGTTGACACCACCACGTCCCACCTTGAGATGAGCGTGGAACGTTTTGTCTGTGTTGATGCTTAAGCACTATTCTTAGTTGACTTCATCGATCTTAAAAATTCTTCGCCAGCTTCTCTCGTGTCAGGGTCGGAATGCGCAGCCGCTCGACGCGCCAGTTTGAGGGAGAGATTTTGATCGATCAAGCTATACAATTCCAAAAGCCGGCGATACATATCATCGATATTAGTATCGCTATCGTCTTGAAGTAATGGCCCAACAGCTTCTTCGATATGTGCTAATACCCACTCTCTCGGCAAAGAGAGAATAACATCACGAATTGCCTGTATGGCACCATGAGCAAAGCTCGCTAAAAAGAGCAATTCATCAAACAGCTGTTTCAACTCTTCAACTTTCAGGTAGGGAAGCATGTAAATAGCAGTATGCTTATCCTGACCTTTCAGCGCGCTTCGTATTAGAATGACACGATCCACACCTTCAGAAAGAAACTCCTGTGAGGCCAAAGCAAACATTCTATGGCTCTCGGCCAAACGGTTCCAGATAGCCTTATCTCGATCGGATAGCTTTTTGCTCACTTCGAACCTCCATAGGTCCAGCCTAGGCTTTTGAAAAGCCTTTCGAATTCGACGAACAACATTCTTACTGTTGGGTATATTGTATCGTTACATTAAGTTGCCCCTCCTGACGGCGCTCCTGATGGTAGTATGGCTCTCGAAACCGGCCAAGGTTTTCGAGTCATATCTCACCATCAGGAGGTTGTTGCATGTTAGTCGAAATCGAGCAGTTCGCCAAGTGGC
>JBGSPW010000073.1:0-15743 GCA_041738395.1 Thermoflexales bacterium | reverse complement strand
TCAGGTTTGACTCAGCCGCTCCAACGGCGTGGTCCAGCTCCATCGTCAACCGCTGACTCCAATGATTCCATTGCGAGTTCTCATCGTATACGTGTTCACCACCTGGAAAGAACGGTCTTGACTTCATAATAGTAAGCTTTCTGCACTGGAGCGGAGGCCCACAACTTCTTAAACGGGAGGTAGGGTTCTCGTGTTCTACCTTGTCTCAGCAATCCGAGGGGTACCACACGAATTCCGCTCAATCAAGTAACTGCGTACCGTTAGGTTGCCAAAGCATAAGTTCTCGTTTTCAATTTGCCGCAATAGAAGTTCAGTTCCCAGATAACCTACATCAAAATGGGAGAATCCAACGGTCGTCAACTTGGGAAAATTCGCGGGAGGCTCTTCAGAGTTATCAAGCCCCATGATCGAAATATCCTTTGGAATTTCAAGCCCCAGTTCCATAGCACCCTGCATGGCCTCAATGGCTCTCTGATCGTGAAGGGCAAACATAGCGGTAACACCTGGTTTTCGAGTCAAAAGCTCTCTCACTGCCTGTGCGGTATCTTTTCCCAGAACAATCAGGTCTTCATCCACTTCCTGGCCAAGTTCCTTCATTTTGTCACGATAACAACGCAAACGAATATCGTACCATTCATACTCCTGATCACCTTCTTTCGCCACGTAAGCAATCTGGCGATGGCCTAATTGAGCCAGGTAATCAAAAGCAGTTTTTGCTTGTTGACAGTGGTCTTGACTCACGGTGCTGACAGGAAGACCGGGCCAGTTACGGCCCAGCACCACCAGGGGGATTTGCAGCTCTAGCGCCCGATGCAAGAGCCGGCTATCTCGCCGAACGCCTTTTCCCATCAGGATTAACCCATCCATCGGCGTTCTTTGATCTCCTAAAGTACGGGCTTCCAAACAATCAAAATCCACGCTGCGATAACCGCCGATAGCCGTTATGTTGATATCTGCCTCCTGGGCAAATGCCTGAATACCCTGCAGATAGTCAAGAAATAGACCATAAATATCGTCAAAAGGCTCGTGCCCCACATGGTGAACAATGGTGAAGTTCTTGCGCTTGGGCAGAGATTTTCTCAGCGGACGCCGTTCAGGCAGGCTGTAACCCAATTCTTCGGCAGCCTGTACGATAGTTTCTTTTATTTCTGGGGAAACACCCGGCTTATCGCTAAGTGCCAGTGAAACTGTACTTTTTGATACCCCTGCTTGCCGGGCGACATCTTCCATGGTTGGAGACATCTTTGCTCCTTTTCTAACAAACAGAATCAAACAAACTAAGTCGAACAAACACATTTGTTTGTTCGACTTAGTTTAGCACGCTTTCAGAAAAAGTCAAGTACTAAAACGAATTGGAGTGTGCGTCAAATCCAGTTAGAGCGGCACTATGCGGTGTGTCCGCGCTGTGAGGCGGGGCTTTTTCCCCCTGGATGAAGGAACTGTTGTCCCAATGTCGTCGTTTTCGCCAACGGATTGCCGATGGGCGTAATCGGACTAAAAACGTCGCCCTATAAAAACGCAGCATCGATCAGATGACTGCGCTTTCGCTCGTTGCAGATCATCGTGACACCCCGTCACTCCGTTGCCCATTCCGCGCCGTACCCCTTGCTCGAATTATCCCGCCTCAACAAGGGTAGCCCCCAATATTTGGGCGCAGATAGCATTGCCCATTTCATCAGTTAAGGCCGTTCCGCCTAAATCACGCGTTAGCACCTTGCCCGCCTTGAGTGTCCGCCCGATGGCGTCCATAACCAGTTGCGCCGCCGAGGTTTCTGACAAGAAATCCAGCATCAGCGCGCCTGCCCAGATCATGGCCACCGGATTGGCGATCCGCTGTCCGTAGATGTCAGGAGCCGAGCCGTGAACAGGTTCAAACATCGATGGATAGTGTCGATCGGGATTCAAGTTGCCGCTCGCTGAAATACCGAGGCCGCCATGAATGGCACCGCCCAAATCAGTCAGAATGTCGCCGAATAAATTCGACGCCACCACTACATCGAAAGTCTCTGGACAAGTCACAAAGCGCGCGGCCAGCGCATCGACGTGCCATTTCTCGGTCTTGACATCAGGATATTCTTTGGCCAACTGCCCAAACACTTCATCCCAAAACACCATGGCATATTGCCAGGCGTTCGACTTCGTGGCGCTGGTCAATTTCTTCCTGGGCCGCGATCGAGCCAATTCAAAACTGTAGCGCATTACGCGTTCAGTTCCCGCCCGTGTAAAAATACCGGTTTGCACGGCCACTTCGTGCAGTGTGCCAACATGCAGTCGGCCGCCTGCGCCAGCATACTCACCTTCGGTATTCTCACGGATGCAGATAAAATCGATATCAGCGGGTTGTTTGCCGCGCAGCGGTCCGTTTATGCCAGGAAAAAGGTGAACCGGTCGAACGTTGACACTTTGCTCAAAGCTCTTGCGGATTTCCAATAACATGCCCCACAACGTGATGTGATCAGGTGCGAGATTGGGCATGCCGACTGCGCCAAGATAGATCGCGTCATAACCCTCCAGGATTTTAAGGCCATCGATGGGCAACATGCGCCCATGCTTGAGATAATATTCGGTTCCCCACGGAAATTCATCGAAATGCAAGTGAAAACCCTTGAGCACTTGTTCAGCGGCACGCAACGCTTTCAATCCTTCCGGCATTACCTCTTGGCCAATGCCATCGCCGGCCAACACTGCAATCCGATAGTCGTTAGTCATAGCGTCACTCATCCTTTCACTGGACTTTGATTGATAGGCAATAGGGCCGAAGTCATCGGCATGCCGCAGCGTTCATCGCGGCATGGACGTTAGATCGTTCCGCAGCCATCATGATCGGTGTGTGTTTACTCCTGCAAAGCCCGCCACACTCTTTCGGGCGTCAAGGGCAGGTCGCGGATGAACACACCTGTGGCCTGGCTCACTGCCGCTGCAACCGCCCCGGAGATCGAGAGGATCCCGCTCTCGCCCGCTCCCTTCGAGCCGAAAGGTCCAGGCCCGTCCCGGTTGTCCACCAGCCCGCTCATCAGCTTCTCCGGCATATCCTTGATACTCGGAATGCGATAGTCCAACGCGCCGAGGTTGCGCACCTGCCCATGCTCATCTAACAACAGGTGTTCCATCAACGTATGCCCCAACCCCATCACGGCCGCCCCCACATCCTGCGTCTCCACCTGCTGCGGGTTGATGGCTTTACCCACGTCGGTAACGATGGTCAGCTTGTGGAGCGTGATCACGCCGGTGGCCGTATCCACTTCTGCTTCGCAGCCCACCACTCCAAGTTCCCAAAAGGCTGGCTTGCCGCCCAGCGGGTGATCGGGTTCAAAGCGCTGACGCATCGTTCCCAGTCCGATCAGCTCGCCGCGCCCCGGCCCGAAATAATCTTTCAAGAGCGTCGAGTAGGGCAGGCTGCGGCCAGGTACATGCAGCATGCCGTCTGAGATCTGAATATCCTCCAGCGGCGCGCCGTACTGCTCGGCGGCCATTTCTTTGAGCTGCCGCAGGATGTCACGGCAGGCCAACTGAATGGCGCTGCCCATGAAAACCGTCGAGCGACTGGCTGAAGTTGAAGAATCGAATGGCGTCACCGACGTGTCGCCCGCTATCACTCGCACTCGTTCGGGTGGAAGCCCTAGTTCGCTGGCGACCAGCTGAACGAATACAGTTCGCGCGCCCTGGCCCATATCCGATGTGCCCGTCAGCAGTGAGACGCTGCCGTCCATATGCAGCCGGGTCAGCGCGTTAGAACTCAACACCGTTGCCGATGGTTTTATCGCCATCGACAGTCCGCGCCCGCGCCCCGGCAGCAGCGGCGTTCCCCAATCGATGGCATCCGCAGCGCCCTGCAGCGCCTGCTCCCAATGACCATCCACGGGCGTCCCGTCCGGGATGATCACTTCGCCTTTGCGGCCCACGTTGCGCAGGCGGATCTCAAGCCCGTCCAATCCCAAGCGCTGTGCCGCCGCATTGATTTGTGACTCGACCGCCCATGCCAGCTGCGGCACACCGAAGCCGCGGAAGGCCGTGCTGGGTATCGTGTGCGAGAATAGACTTCGCGCCATGACGCGGACATTGGGTACTCGGTACGGTCCGGCCGCGGTGTAAGCGGCCTTGCTGACTACCCGATCGCCGATATCGGCATACGCGCCCAGCAAAAAGTCGGCCCGTATATCATGAAACACCAGGCTGCCTTGCTTGTCCAACCCACTGCGGATCCATACCCGGCTCGCTGCCCGGCGGGAAGCCTGAAACGATTCTTCCAGGTTCAATACCAGCCGTACTGGTCGGCCGATCTTCAATGTCATCAACGCTAACAGCGGCTCGAACTTGGGGTAAGCCTTCCCGCCGAACGACCCGCCCGGGTCGGGCGCAATGATGCGCACGGCCGAGAGCGGCAGTCCAGTGACGTGCGCAATGATGCGCTGCAAAACAAAGGGGTGCTGGATGGGACTCCAGATCGTCAGCCCGCCATCCTGGGCGGCCGCCATGAACGCGAATGGCTCGATCGAGAAGTGCGAAATCATCGGGAAGGTATAGGTGTTCTCGATTACGAGATCGGCCTGGGCGGCATCCACATCGCCCCATCCGAATTTCCATTCATTCAAAATGTTGGTGTGTGATAGCGGCGTATTCCCGCGCAGAGAAGGTTCCTGCACTAGCGGCGCGTCAGGCGATAGAGCTCCTTCCACGGTGTAGACACCTGGCAGTTCTTCGTAATCTACCCGCACGAGTTCGCGCCGCTTCTCCTGCAGCGTCCTCATCTTCCGCGGCAACGGCTGCCACCGGCTCGCCATAGAACTTCACTTCGTCCACCGCCAGCACGGGGCGGTCATTGAAGGAAGGCCCAAAGCGCGGCGCGGGCTGTTCCAGATCGGCGGCGCACATCACACAGTGTACGCCCTCCACTTGCAGCGCCAGACGAGTATCGATCGAACGGATGCGGGCATGCGCTGCGGGCAGAGTGACCAACCTGACATGCAGCGCGCCATCCTGTTTGAGATCGGCGATGAAGCGCTGCGCGCCCGTCACCCGATCACGTCCACCGACGCGCGTCAGCGACTTTCCGACCAGGCCTTCAGTGGGAGAGTGCGTCGAGCCGCTCATGACTGCACCTTCGCGATCTTGTCTGCTGCTGAGAGCACGGCCTCGATGATGCGGCTGTATCCGCCGCATCGGCACAAGTTGCCCACCAGCCCCTCCTGCACCTCTTCATGAGTTGGGTGCGGATTTTTCTCCAGCAGGTATTTGCCGGACATGATCATCCCTGGGATGCAAAAACCGCACTGCACCGCGCCCTGCTCCAGGAAGGACTCCTGCAGCGGGTCGAGTTGTTCATCTTGCGCCAGCCCCTCGATGGTCGTCACCTGGCAGCCGTCAGCCTCTACCGCCAACACCAGGCATGACGTGACCAACCGTCCATTCAGCAGCACGGTGCACGCTCCGCACTCGCCTTCATTGCAGCATTCCTTTGTACCGGTCAGGTTGAGTTGTTCGCGCAGAACTTGTAACAGGCTGTGCTGCGCCGCTACCTGTAAGGTGTGCGGTTGGCCGTTGACCTCAATCGTAATCGAATACTTTTGTCCGCTCATCTCAACTCCGTGAGTGCTTCAGTCGCCCGGCGGTGACTTGCCACGCTTTGCGCATCAGAGCCAGCAGCATAGCCTCGCGGTATTTTTTGCTGGCGCGCACATCGGTGATGGGTGTAGCCTGCTCGGCCAGCTTTTTCAATGCGGCATCGATCGTCGCTGGATCGGTCGCGGCCTCGGAGAGTGCGCCGCTCTCGTCGATTGCCAGGCGCGGCGTAGGCGCAACAGCTCCGAGTCCAAAACGCGCCTGTCCATTGTCGGGCGTCAACAGGCAGGCCACACTCACCGTCGCCAGGTCAAAGCCGCGCCGCCGCGTCAGCCGCAAAAAAGAGGCTCCGTTCGGCTCAGTCGGGTGAGGCAGATCGATCGAGCGCGTAATCTCGTTCGGCGCCAGCGCGCTGCGTCCCGGCCCCAGGAAAAAATCAGCCAGCGCCAGGCTGCGCTCACCCGTCGGCCCCAGGACATTGACACGAGCGCCATACACTAGCAGCGCGGGCGCCGTATCCGCCGCGGGCGAGGCGTTGCAGATATTGCCGGTCAGTGTCGCCCGATTTCGGATTTGCGTTGATCCCACCCACTTCATCGCCTCCACCAGCGCAGGGAAATGTCGCTGCATGCGCTCATCCTCAAGCAGGTCGCCCATCAGCGCCAACGCCCCCACTCGCAGCCCGCCCTGGATCTCTTGCAGATTTCCACGCAGCTCTTCCAGTCCCTTTAAGTCGATCACTGCTTGCGGTGTCGTGCGTCCTTTTCGCAGTCGTACCAGCAGATCAGTGCCGCCCGCCAGAAGCGAAAAAGCGCCGGTGTACTCCGTCATGAGCTGCCACAGCTCTTCAAAGCGTCTCGGCCGGTAATATTGAAATGTGCTCATAGGGCATCACCTCAACTATCATCAGCTGGCTTGCAACATGCGCAGCAAAAGACTGGCTGCCGTGTTGGCAAACACGGGATCGTTGATGTGGGCATCCAGCTCAATCACCGGAATGCCAGGACGAACATTTTTCTTGATAGCGGCGTAACAGGCCTGATCGGCTTCTGGATCCCAGAATGGCTGGCCGGAGCCATCCAACATTGACACACCCTGGAGCGGCAGCAGGATCGCCACTGGTCCTTGCGACTCGTTCGCTGCCCGCGCAATCCATTCTCCGATGCAGGTGTTCTCTTCGACGGTCGTGCGCATCAAGGTGATGTTAGGGTTCCATGGATAGAGCGTGCGGCTGCGATATTTTTCGAGCACAGTGTCCGCGCTGCCAAAGATGCACATATCTACGCAACCGGGCGCGAGCACCGTCGGCAACCCTGCGTGCGCGGCAGCCATCAGCCGATCGGGGCCGGCGCTGCACGTTCCGCCGCACACCTCATCGGCCAGCTCGGTCGTCGTCAGATCGAGCGAGCCGGCGATATAGCCGTCTGCCATCAAGCTCTCCATCGTCCTGCCACCGGAGCCAATTGCGTGAAAGACCAGCACCTCATAGCCGGCGGCTTCCAACACACCGCGCGCCCGATCCACGCACACGGTCGTGTTGCCCAACATGGTCGCGGCGATGAGCGGCCTGGCCGTGTCGATCGGGGGTGTTTCCAGTTTGACCATTCCGGCCATGGCACCGGCCGCATTGGAGAGAATCGCGCGACTGATGCGGTTCAGCCCGGCGATGTCCACAATCGAGGGAATGAAGATGATGTCCTTGTACCCTGTGTAAGCACTCACGTCGCCGCCGCCGACGGTCGAGACCATCACCTTCGGCACGCCGATCGGCAGGACGCGCATGGCGGCGGTAGCAATCGATGTTCCGCCCGTACCACCCATGCCCAGAATGCCATCCAGTTTGCCCTCACCGTGAAGACGAGGAACGATGGCAGCCAGACCGGCCGCCATCGTTTGCATCGCTTCGTCTTTGTGTCCGCCCGAACGCAGGTGAGACAGGTCGCCCTCACCTGCTCGCGCAACTTGATCCGCGCCAATATCAGGGGCGAACGCCGGTTCGCCCAGGACGCCGAAATCCACCACGAGCGTCTTGAGGCCCTGCCGTTCGACCAGGTCGCGGACAAAGGCAAACTCGGCGCCCTTGGTGTCCAGGGCGCCGACAATCACAACAGTCTTGGTCATGCCATTATTCCTCTAGCGGCGCTGCGCGGCGCGGCGGAGCGCCGTGATCACGGGCAGCTCGAGGCCGGATAAAAAGCGCACCATGCCGCCGCCCGATGTGCAGACATAGCCCATGCGGTCGCTGACTTTGAATTTGCCCGCCGCCGCTACGCTGTCGCCTCCGCCGATTACCGAGTAGCCGGAAGCGTCGGCGATAGCCGTCCAGAGTTTTTCGGTGCCGAAGGCGCTGACAGGCTTTTCGTACATGCCCGTCGGGCCGTTCACAAAAATCGTTGCCGCCGTGTTGATGACCTCAATGTACTGCGCGATGGTCTTTTCACCCACGTCGATCAGCAAGTGATCGCTGGGCAGCTCGTCCAGTCCGATCTCGCGCCGCCCGCCATCGTCGATGGCAAAGTCGATCGGGTACATGATCTTGTCGCCGAACAATTGCAGCAGCTCGTGCGCCTGATCGATAAAGGGCGTCAAGCCTTTGTCTTTGATCAACTGCTCGGTAGGCGCGCCCAGTGACTTGCCCTGCGCCAGCCACATCACCTCACCGGTGAGGCCCGACGTCAACACACGATCGGCCGCGCCGGAACTCAGCACCGTCTTCATCATGCTGAACGCATCAGCGATGCGCGCGCCACCCAGGACATACACACAGGGATGGGTAGGCGTTTCTTTCACGTGCGCCAGCGCGCCGAACTCTTCAATCAACAAACGGCCGCCCGCCGCCGGCAACACCTCGGCAAAACCGACGAGGGAAGGAGAATAACGGTGCGCGGCGGCGAACGCCTCGCACACAAAATAATCGGCCAGAGGCGCCAGGTTGCGCACCAGCCAGGTCTTGGTCAACTGTTCCGGTGTGAGTTTCACAAAGTTCACGAACGTCGAAACTTCCTCAGTCAGATAACGCACATTGTTGAGCAACAGCACATCGCCGCTGCCCAATGCCCGGATGGCCGCTTGCGCGGTCGGGCCGCACACATCATCGACAAAGCCCACGGGCCGTCCCAGCAGTTCCGTCAAGCGTTGCGCGTGTTCCTCCAGCGAGATCAAATTCTGATAGTCTTCGGTGTCGCCCTGATGCGCCAACATCACGACCCGCGCCCCGGCATCCGCCAGCTCTTTGATGGTGGGGACGCTTTTGCGGATGCGGTTATCGTCGGCCAGCCGGCCGGTTTGCTGATCGACGGGCGAATTGATGTCTACCCGCAGGATGACAGTCTTGTCTCGATAGTCGAAATCGTCCAGCGTGAGGATACCGGCTTCCATCTATGCTCTCGCTTTCATCCCCAGGTACTGGTTGGTGATGCCGACCGCCTCCAGGCGTTCAGTCTGCATCTTGAGGCAGGCGCGGATGCCGTCAATGGTTTCGGGGATGGTCACCGCCATCTGCGGGATGTTGATGGCGAACAGGATGTCATCGCCCGACATGCCGATGCACTCTTCCCACACGCCGATCTCGTACATGTCGCCGCGCTTGTTGCCCAGGTGGCCGGCGTAGGTGAATAACGATGTGTTCGAGTTGAACCCATCGGCGATCTTGACAACCCGAATACGCGGATGTTGCTTGAAGTTGTCCAGTAACAATTCTTTGCTGATCGTCTTCTTCGGCGTGGCGACGATGCTGATGATGTGGCCGTGCGTGACCGGCGTGTGAACCAGGAAGCCGGTCGCGTTAACGTGCGGCATGATCAGCATCAGGTCTTTGGCCTGGTGATTGGGCACCTTGTCCACTTGCAGCACATCGACCAGGCCGCGATGCGTGTCGCCCGGATCAGCCACGCGCCGGATGATGGTGATGGCGATCTTCTCGACGCCGACTGCGCGATCCATCGCATCGATGGCGCGGATCAGGCCGGTCGTGTTGCAGGAAGTCAACTTCAAGAAGTTCTGGCCCACGCCTTTTTCGTAATTGGCGTAACCGTGAAAGAACACATCGGCCACTTCATTCTTCTCGCCGCCCTGGAAGATGGCTTTGACATTGTGTTTTTTGTACAACTCTTTGTTCTTGGCTCCGACGCCGCCCGGTGTAGCATCCAACACCACGTCGACTTGCTCCAGCAGATCGTCGAATGCGCCCGCGACGGGGATGCCGACAGCGTCGAAGTCGGGCTGTTTGGCCGGATCGACCAGGAAGAACTTGTAGGGCATGCCCGCTTCGTGCATGGCCCGCACGGTCAGCGTCGGCGCGACATCGGCCACACCGACCAGTTCCATATCTTGCTGCAACGCCACACCTTCGGCCAATCGCGTCCCGATTACGCCATAACCGGCCACGGCAACTTTAACCTTGCTCATTGTTTGCCTCCTTTGATGATGCGCGGCCTGCTCCCCTACAGCTGGAGCACAAGGTCGCACTGCGTTCAAGATTTCACCACAAAGCCATCATGACACCACGGGCTCTAACCAGCCGGCCTAAATTGTGATCCGAACTCGGCGAGCGTCCCGCGCGCATACGAATCAAATCCCGGTGGACCCGCCTGGTGGGTATTAACCCAGTAGGCTCGCATTCCCGCGCGCAACGCAGGCTCGATGTCATGGTCCCATTCATCGCCGACCATCACACATTCTTCAGGCTGCCGGCCGATGCGCTCTGCCACTTCCAGAAAATACTGCGGGCCTGGCTTGCAAAAGTGCATGTCTTCATAAGACGTGACAAGCCGGAAGGGAAAATCCGCCACGTCCGCCCACTCCATTCGCTGGCGATTGGCCGTCTCTGGAAACCATGGATTCGTGGCGATGACCGCGTCATAGCCTGCATCGAGCACAGCCTGGACCACGGCACGTGCCTCGGGCAGGCAGCGCGTGCATGTCCGTAGCAGATGGAACCGGGTTGCATAAAACTCGTCAATGGCTGGCATCAGCTCATCCATCGCACGGCCCACACGCGGGAAAAAGTCGGCGATGAACGCCTGCTGATTCGTGAGGGTTGGATCGGTATGTTCGGCCATGGCGCGGGTAGCGGCCCAAAACGCAGGCGTGAATTGATCGGGGGGGACATATTGGGCCATATGCGAAGTCAGCAACTGCGAGTATTCTCCCAAGAATTGCCTGATATCGTTTTCCAATAGCGTGCCGTCCAGGTCAAACAGAACCGCGCCACGAGTGCCTGCCATCCAATAATCCTCTGAACTGTCAAAGTGGCTGCTGTTCGAGATCGATTCACAAGAGTCCCAAAGGCTCCTGAATCCACCCGGCTACTGTGTCCAAGAATTGCGCACCGCGCGCCCCATCCACCACGCGATGATCGCACGACAGGCTCAACACCATCATCGGCTGAACGGCTGGCTGCCCGTTGAGGGGCACGACCCGATCGGCGATGCGCCCCACGGCTAGGATGGCGGCCTGTGGCGGATTGACGATGGCGTTAAAGGCATCCACGCCATACATGCCCAGGTTGCTGATGGTAAAAGTGCCGCCGGTGATATCGTCGGGGCGCAGTTTGCCCGCCTGCGCTCGCGTTACAAGCTCCTGACGACACACAGCGATTTCGCTCACGCTCAACTGGTCCGCGGTGTGGACGACGGGGACGACGAGTCCTTCGTCAACGGCTACCGCCAACCCGATGTTGATGTCTTCATTCAAGCGGATTTTGCCTGCATCCCACATCGCGTTGAGGCGAGGATGCCGGCGCAGCGCCGCAGCCACAACCCTGACGAGCAAGTCGGTGTAGGTGATCTTGACCTCGGAGCCCTGGTGCGCCTTGTCGCGCCAGGCAATCAGAGCGCTGGCGTTGACCTCGCGCAGCAGGTAAAAGTGCGGCACACTCGTCCAACATTGCGTGATGCGCTCCACCATGATGCGCCACACCGTGCTGATGCCTACCTCTGTTCCCTCGGCGGGTGGAACGAGTGATGGAATTGGGACGGGAGCGGCGGGCACATCGGCAGACTGAATCGCGCCGCCAGGGCCACTGCCCCGGAGCGACGCCAGGTCAATTCCTCGCTCGACGGCCAGCCGCCGCGCTTTGGGCGATGCGGCAATGCGCGTTGTTGGAGCAGGCGGCGCAGCTTTTTGCGATTCGATATAGGTGAGGACGTCGGCCTTTTCGATGCGGCCGCCCTGCGGCTTGATGAGTCGGAGGTCAATACCGTACTCCTGCGCCATACGCGTCGCAACCGGCGTCGCGTTGATGGGCGTAGTTGTGGCGGAAGTTTCGACAGCGGGCGTCGTGCTGACGGGCACAGTCGTGACGACTGGTGTCGCCATCGGTTTGAGTTGTGGCGCAGATTCGCCCGGCGCAAGGATGAGAGCGATCACCTGCGCGACGGGTACCTCGTCGCCCTCGTGCGCGGTCACATTCGCCAGAATCCCCGATGCCGGCGCTTCGAGCTCGACAGCCGCTTTGTCGGTTTCGACTTCGAGCAGTGGCTCACCCTGGGTCACGCTCTGGCCTTCAGTTTTGAGCCAGCGCAGCACTTGACCCTTGTCTTGAGAGATGCCCAGCGCGGGCATGATGACGTTGGTTGCCAAGTTGGTTTCCTCTATACTTTGTCGCACATCGCCTGGGCAGCTTCAAATATAGTCTGCGCCGAAGGCACAGTGAGGTCTTCCAGCACCGGCGAGAACGGCACTGGCACATCCATTGCGCCCATTCGCTTGACCGGCGCATCGAGATAATAGAACGCACCCTCGGCGATAGTCGAAGCCAGCTCGGCGGTGACGCCATAGCGGTTGTAGCCTTCGTCCACGATGATGGCGCGGCCGGTCTTCTTCGCGGATTCGATCAGCGCCTGCTTATCGAGCGGCCAGGTGGTGCGCGGGTCGATGACTTCGGCGCTGACGCCGATCTTGTCGAGCAAGTCGGCTGCGGCGAGCGCGACGTACACCATGCTGCTCGTGGCGACGATGGTGATGTCCGAGCCTGCGCGCTTGATGTCGGCCACACCGAACGGAACGAGATACTCGCCCTCTGGCACGTGACCCTTGACGGTGTGGTACATCATCTTGTCTTCAAAGACCACGACCGGGTTATCGTCGCGGATGGCGGTCTTCATCAAGCCCTTCGCATCATACGGCGTGGCAGGCAACACCACCTTGAGACCGGGCACGTGACTGGGCCAGGCCTGCAAACTCTGACTGTGCTGCGCGGCCTGGCGACGCGTGGCGCTCATCGTCGTGCGAAAGACAATCGGGGCTTTGAGCTTGCCGCCGGACATGTAGTGAATCTTGGCCGCCTGGTTGGCGACCTGATCCATGATGAGCGTCATGAAATCGCCGAACATGATGTCGACGATGGGGCGAAGCCCCGTCATCGCTGCGCCCACGCCGATGCCCGCGATGCCCGGCTCGGAGATCGGCGTGTCGATCACGCGCTGGGGGCCAAACTCGTCAATCAGGCCCAGCAGCACCTTGAACGTCGTTCCGGCTTCGCCCACGTCTTCTCCCATGATAAAGACGCTCGGGTCGCGGCGCATCTCTTCGGCGATGGCTTCTTTGATCGCCTGGGCAAAAGTTAATTCGCGTGTAGGGCCGCCAGTTTGCTGATCAGGCGTAGACATGCTTATCCACCTCACTCGGATCGGGATACGGCGCGTTGAGGGCAAATTGGACGGCGACATCGGTTTCGGCGCGCACGTCTTTTTCGATTTGCTCGAACACACCCGCATCGGCCATGCGCTGATCCATCAGCCATTGCGAAAGCATCTTGAGCGGGTCGCGCTCCGTCATCCACAGTTGCTCTTCTTCTTTGGTGCGATAAAAGCCGCGGTTGATGTCGCCCACATGATGTCCGCGATAGCGATACGTGTGGCACAACAAGAAGCCAGGCCCTTCGCCGCGCCGCGCGCGCTCGACCAGTTCCAGCATGGCTTGATAGACCGCCCGTACATCTTGCCCATTCACCTCGACGGCGTGAATGCCGAACGCGCGAGGCCGCGCCAGGATTTCGCCCGCGGTGGACTCGGTGTAGAGCGTGTACTCGTTGTACAGGTTGTTTTCGCACACGTAAATCACTGGCAGCTTCCACAGCGACGCCATGTTCATTACTTCGTAGAGTAAGCCCTGACCCAATGCACCTTCGCCAAAGAACATCGCTACAACCTGATCGGTGCCGCGCCACTTGGCGGAAAATGCTGCGCCGGTGGCGATGCCCGCGCTGCCCCCGACGATAGCGTTCGCGCCGAGGTTGCCCATGTCTTGATCGGCAATGTGCATCGAGCCGCCTTTGCCACTGCAGTAACCGGGCGCGCGGCCCAACAGCTCGCTGAACATGCGGTCGAGTCTGGCCCCTTTAGCCAGACAGTGCCCGTGGCCTCGATGTGTGCTGGTAATGTAATCGTCACGCCGCAATGCCTCGCACACGCCTACGGCGACCGCTTCTTCACCGATATAGAGATGCGCCAGGCCCGGCATCTTGGCCGTCTTGTACAATTCATCTACCTGTTCTTCAAAGACGCGAATTTTGCACATCTGCTCGTACATGTGCAGCCACGTTTCGACCTCGTCGGCCCTCGTGGTTGTCGCCAGTGTTGAGGCGTTCGAGCCCACCATGTTTCTTACACCTTTCTTGCCACGAATTTCAAAGGGTTAAACAATCCGTGTAGATGTCTTGCCGAATGAGATCGCGACAGTTGACCGTTCCGTATTGAGTGTGGAATTCGCTCAGTCAGCAAGCCATCATCTGGCGTGTGACTCGTTTGGCAGCCTGGCGATTGGTGAGAAAGCAATCTTGCACTCTGTCAATCGTGTCGTGTTCTCAGCGCGTTCGCCGGATCTGACAGATCTTTCCGCGCTGCCAGGCTTATGTCTCTGGTGGCTTGCCCAAGTCTTCGATGTGCCGCTGCATGGCGCGCGAGGCCTTTTCCGGATCGTGGGTTTCGAGTGCTTCCAGCAGCTCGCCATGACGCGTCGCCAGCTCTTCCAGGTTGTAGCTAGAGATGCGGGTTGTGACAATCGTCCAATAGCCAAACCGCAACGTCTGTAAGAGCTGATACAACAACTTATTCCCGGAGATGCGCATGATCGTACTGTGGAACTCCGTATCCAGGCGAATCATTCGATCCGCTTCGCGGTTTTTCCCGGCCTCGATCATGTCATCCAGAATTTTGCGCAAAACGTGGATGTCGTCTTCTGTCAGGCGGCTGGCCGCCAGGCGAGCCGCCAGAGACTCGAGTGCCGCGCGGACAGTGTATACCTCGTGAAGCCCTTCGGGCGTAAACAACCGCACTGTGGTGCCCTTGTAGGGCTCCGTCTCCAGAAAACCCATCAGCACCAGGTCACGAATGGCTTCGCGAACTGGCGCCTGGCTCACTCCCAGTTGGCGCGCCATCGAGCTTTCGACCACGCGCTGT
Organism: Thermoflexales bacterium; assembly: GCA_041738395.1. Lineage (GTDB taxonomy): Bacteria > Chloroflexota > Anaerolineae > Fen-1058 > Fen-1058 > Fen-1058. Next base: position 783 of record JBGSPW010000073.1, on the reverse strand, counting down.
CCGGGTCGGAGTTTTCCGCTCATGATCGCGTCGATAAGGACCTCTTTGATCTGTTCGCTAAGGACAAGTCGCGGCAACAGATTGTTGCCATTTGCACCGTCGGGTAATGGACTATCCGTGCTGTTCATGCTTCCTCCATCGTCAAACTGGAGGCCAAGAGGATTTGATCACTCACAGCAATCGCTCGACCTCGTCGAGTATTATCCGCGGATTCCCGGCTCGAATCAAGTAGCAATGGCGCCGGGCAAAGCGATGAGCAAAGTCTGCTCGCCTGACGCGCAGCTCATCCGTGTCAATCACCGGCATCGGCAGACCGGACGCCAGGAGAATGTGCAAGTTGAAATAGTTCATCAATGAGTGATAGGTCTGATATTCTTTTTCGTAGGCCGCCAGCTTAACCACGGACGTATCATAGTTGCCGTCAATCGCCGGCAAGATGACCAGATCAATATCACTTGCTTCATCATAGTTGACGAACGCAGGTGTCTTGTCAAAGAATTTCGCCACGCCTTGATCCTGGTTGGGCAGGTCGGCGCGCTCCGTGCCTTTGGCCCGCTTGCGTAAGAATACATTCTTGGAACCCATCACGGCCCAACCGCGCTCATCCGTCACCGTCGTCTCGGTCGAGATGATCTGCCCGCCGCGCCGGCAGCCTTCGATCTGCGACATGGTCTTGCCATGATTGGCTTCCCCACCCATGAACATGATCGATCGATCGCGATAGCGCACCGCTGAGGCATGGAATGGATGCAACCCGATCTCTTCCATCTTCAGGGCCAACAT
>JBGSPW010000070.1:0-35945 GCA_041738395.1 Thermoflexales bacterium | reverse complement strand
CGCGGCGTGATCCGGCCGGGCGAAGAAGTCGAGATCGTGGGTCTGCGGGATGAGACGCGCAAGACGGTGGTGACCTCGATGGAGATGTTCCACAAGGTCTTGGACGACGCGGAAGCGGGCGACAATGCGGGCCTGCTGCTGCGCGGCGTGGAGCGCGACGAAGTGGAGCGCGGGATGGTGCTGGCGAAGCCGGGGTCGATCAAGCCGCACCGCGAGTTTGAGTCGGAAGTGTACGTGCTGCGCAAGGATGAAGGCGGGCGGCACAAGGCGTTCATCTCGGGCTATCGGCCGCAGTTTTACATTCGGACGATGGATGTGACGGGCGAGATTACCCTGCCTGAGGGGGTGGAGATGGTGATGCCGGGTGACAACATCAAGATGAAGGTGAAGTTGATCACGCCGGTGGCGTTGGAGCAAGGCTCGCACTTCGCGATTCGCGAAGGCGGCTTGACGGTCGGCGCGGGTGTCATCACCAAGGTCGCCGGGTAATTCACTAATGAGGCCGGGCGAGTTCCCAACTCGTCCGGCGTAGCAAACCAAGCGCAGTTCTGGGATACAGGCAAGGAAACAAATAGCATGGCCAAGCAGAGAATTCGCATTCGCCTCAAGGCTTACGATCATCGTGTGCTCGATCAATCGGCGCAGCGCATTGTGGAAACGGCCGAGCGCACGGGCGCAACGGTCGTCGGACCGGTGCCGCTGCCGACGAAGATCGAAAAATTCACCGTGCAACGCGCTTCGTTCATCGATAAGAACAGCCAAGAGCACTTTGAAATTCGCACGCACAAGCGCTTGATCGACGTGGTCGATCCGGATTCAAAAACGATCGATACGCTGATGCGCCTGAACTTACCGGCGGGCGTCGACATCGAGATCAATCTCTAATTGGCTCGACAAGCCGATCGTTTGAGCTGCGCCCGATCGGGTGGAGTGGCTCCAGCGGCTTGAGGGATGATGCAGCCTCGACCCTGTGCTGACAGTCCCTATCTATCGGAGGAATCATGAAGGGTTTAATTGGTCGTAAATTGGGCATGACCCAAGTCTTCACTGAACGCGGTGAAACCGTCCCGGTTACCGTGATTGAAGCCGGACCATGCTACGTGGTCCAGGTCCGTACGGCCGAGAAGGATGGCTATGCGGCCATTCAGCTGGGCTTCGAACCCGCCAAGAAAGCGAATAAGCTTTCCAAGGGCGAGCGCGGTCACCTTGGTCTGTTGAAGGTCGATGAGAAGCATAAGACGCGCAAGACGTTGGCCGCGGAAGTTCCGGCGGTGAAGCAGTTGCGCGAATTGCGCGCGAATCCAGAAGAAGGTTACACCGAAGGCCAGAAGCTGACGGTCGATGTCTTCCAACTGGGCGAGCGTGTGGATGTGGTGGGCACTTCCAAGGGCCGCGGTTTCGCGGGTAATGTGAAGCGCCACCATTTCATGGGCGGGCCGCGCACGCACGGGCAGTCGGATCGCCAACGCACTTCAGGTTCGATCGGGCCGGGCACCTCGCCGGGCAAGGTTCATAAGAACAAGCGCATGGCCGGTCACATGGGTGTGGATCGCGTGACGACGCAGAATTTGCAGGTGGTGCTGGTAGATGTCGAGCGCAACCTGATCGGCGTGAAGGGTCCTGTGCCAGGCGCGAATGGCGGTCTGGTGCTGGTGACTGAGACGCGGAAGAAGTAGGAGTACTGACGATGAAAGTTCCAGTGATTAATATGTCCGGCAGCACTGTCGGCGAAATTGAACTGAATCCAGCCATCTTTGAAGCGTCTGTGAATGTGTCGCTGATGCATCAGGCGCTCACCCGCCAGCTGGCGAATGCGCGGCAGGGTAATGCGAAGACCAAGACCCGTGGCGAGGTCAACGGCAGCACGCGCAAGATGTGGAAGCAGAAGGGTACCGGTCGAGCGCGCCAGGGCAGCCGCAAAGCTCCGCACTGGAAGGGCGGCGGTAATGTGTTCGGGCCGATCCCGCGCAAGTACACGCAGAAGATGCCGCTGCAAATGCGCCATGCGGCGCTGCGCTCGGCGTTGAGTGTGAAGGCGGCCGATAACAGCATCGTGGTGCTGGATCAGTTGGCGATGGACCAGCCCAGCGCCAAGACGATGAAGTCCGTGCTGATCAACGCCAAGGTGGGCCGCAAGACCCTGGTGGTGCTGCCGGAGAGCAATGAGAACGTCGAACTGTCGATCCGCAATCTGGACAATGCGATTTACCTGCGGGCGCAGTATTTGAATATCCGCGATCTGTTGGGCTATGAGACCGTGTTACTGCCCAAGAGCGCGCTGGATGTTATTGAGACTTTGTTGGGTTAAGGGGTGCCAGATGCATATTTACGAAGTTCTCAAGCGCCCGTTGCAGACTGAGAAGTTGACGTATCTGAGGGATCTGCATCAGTACGGGTTTGAAGTGGATGATCGCGCGAACAAGATGCAGATCAAAGAAGCCGTCGAGACGATCTTCAAAGTCAACGTGGTGGCGGTGCATGTGATGAATCAGTCGGCCAAGCGCCGACGCAATCCGCGCAGCCGGCAGATCGGCAAGAAGGCGCAGCAGAAGGTCCGAGCGCCGGGCTGGAAGAAGGCGATCGTGACCGTGCAGGCCAATCAGCAGATCGAGTTGTTTGAGGGCGTGTAGTTCGATCGGATTAAGGAGCAGTCATCGTGCCGATTAAAAAATATAAACCCACTTCGCCGGGCCGTCGCGGCATGACCGGCGATACCTTTGAAGATATTACCCGGACCAAGCCAGAGCGCTCGTTGCTGAAGGACAAGCGCAAGCGGGCGGGCCGCAATTCGTATGGCAAGATCACGGTGCGGCATCGTGGCGGTGGCGTCAAGCAGGCTTATCGCATCATCGATTTTAAGCGCGATAAGCACGGCGTGCCGGCCAAGGTGGCGTCCATTGAATATGATCCGAACCGTACGGCGCGTATCGCGCTGCTGTTCTATGCCGATGGCGAGAAGCGCTACATCATTGCGCCGGTGGGCCTGAAGGTTGGCGATTCCGTTCTCAGCGGTCCCAGCGCCGAAGTGCGCCCTGGCAATTGCTTGCCTCTGGCGGCCATGCCCCTCGGTACGACGGTGCACAACGTCGAACTGCAGCCGGGCAAGGGCGCGCAGATGGTGCGTTCGGCGGGTGCGTCGGCGCAATTGCTGGCGAAGGAGGGCGAACACGCCACCCTGCGTTTGCCGTCCGGCGAAATGCGCAAAGTGCGCCAGACGTGTTATGCGGTGGTGGGCCAGGTCAGCAACGTTGATCATGCGAATGTGAAGCTGGGTAAGGCCGGCCGCAAACGCTTGAAGGGTATCCGCCCGACGGTGCGCGGCACGGCGATGAGCCCCCGCGATCACCCGCACGGTGGTGGTGAAGGCCGCTCCCCGATCGGTATGCCGGGGCCGAAGAGCCCGTGGGGCAAGCCGACCCTGGGTTACAAGACTCGCCGCAATAAAGTGAGTGATCCATTGATCGTCCGGCGTCGTGGTAAGAAACGGCGCTAGAACGCGGCGCTAGATAGCGGAGGTTGAGATGTCACGATCGTTGAAGAAGGGGCCGTTTGTCGCGCCCAAGCTGTTGAAGAAAGTCGAAACGATGAACCAGCAGGGTGACAAGAAAGTCATCCGCACCTGGTCGCGCGCGTCTACCATCTTCCCGCAGATGGTCGGCCACACGATCGCGGTGCATGATGGCCGCCGCCACGTTCCGATCTATATTACTGAGAACATGGTCGGCCACAAGCTGGGCGAATTCGCGCCAACGCGCACGTATCGCGGCCACTCCACCCGGGAAAAGGCCGAGGCTGCGGCGACCAAGACCGAAGGGAAGTAGGGGTGAGTCATGGCTACAGTTGGTAATCAAGCACGCGCCATTACTCGTTTCGCTTCTGTCTCGCCGCGTAAGACGCGCCTGGTGATCGATCAGGTTCGTGGTTTGCAGGTGGATCAGGCTATCGCCGTGTTGAAATTCCTGCCTAACAAGCCGGCGGAAGTGGTCAGCAAGACGATCGCTTCAGCGGCGGCGAATGCGGAAGAGAACCTGGGCCTGTCGCGAGATGATTTGTATGTGACGGAAATCATGGCCGATGAAGGGCCGCGCCGCCAGTGGCGACGCTTTGGAGCGCGCGGGCGCTTTAAGCCGATTACGCGTAAGACGTCGCACATTACCGTCGTGCTGACGGAAAAGATTTAGGGTTAGGCCGGTAGGCTAGATAGGGGGCCAACTTGGGTCGCAAGATTCATCCATTCGGTTATCGTTTAGGCGTGATTTACGATTGGAAGTCGCGCTGGTTTGCCAAGAAGGGCAAGCAGTATTCTGAGCTGCTGGCCGAAGACTACCGGTTGCGCAAGTTCATCCGCGCCAAGGTCGGGCAAGCCGGTGTGGCGAAGATCGGCATCGAGCGCTTTCCTAATCAGGTGATTGTCACCATCTTCACGGCCAAGCCGGGTATCATCATCGGCCGCAAGGGCGCGGCGGTGAAGGAACTGCGCGAGAATATCGAGAAGATGACCGGCAAGAAGGTCAAGCTGGAAATCAGCGAGATCGAGAAGCCTGATCTGGAAGCGCAGCTGGTGGCGGAAAATATCGCCGGGCAGATTGAGCGGCGGATTAGCCACAGCCGCGCCATGAAGCGCGCGGTGCAGCAGGCCATGCGCATGGGCGCCGAAGGCGTGAAGATCACTGCCGCCGGTCGTCTGGCCGGGTCGGAAATGGCGCGGCGTGAGACCGTGATGGAAGGCCGCGTGCCCCGCAGCACCCTGCGCGCCGACATCGATTTTGCGGGAGCGGAGGCGCTGACGACTTATGGCCGCATCGGGATTAAGGTGTGGATCTATAAGGGTGAAGTGCTGCCCGAAGCGAAGCATACTGACGCGGAGCGTGCGGCGTCCGCAGCGGCGCCCAGCGCGTAATTTTTTCACGCTCGGGGTCTGCACAGAGGCCGGCGATTCGCAACGCTGCGAATCGGAGAGCGATAGTTGATAGTGGGAGTGTGAAGCTATGTTGATGCCAAAGCGCGTAAAATGGCGCAAGCAACAGCGTGGTCGCATGTCGGGCAAGGAATTGCGCGGGGTTGAAGTCGCGTTCGGCGACCTGGGTTTGCAGGCGTTGGAGCCGTGCTGGATGACTCAGCGCCAGATTGAAGCCGCCCGCCGTACGATTGTCCGCTTTGTGAAGCGCAAGGGCAAAATGTGGGTGCGTGTTTTCCCCGACAAGCCGGTGACTAAGAAAGCGGCCGAAACCCGTATGGGTAAAGGCAAGGGCGCGGTCGATCATTACGTGGCCGTCATCAAGCCGGGCCGCATTATCCTGGAAATTGGCGGCGTGGAAGCTGATCAGGCGCGTGAAGCGCTGCGTCTGGCGGCTTACAAGCTGCCCATCAAGACGCAAATCGTGGGTCGGCGCGATTTGACGGCGACCGCGAGCACGGAGGAATAGGCCATGCAGATCAAAGATATCCGTGCGCTGAACACGAAAGAACTCGATCACAAAATCGACGAGTCCTACAAGGAATTATTCAATTTGCGGTTCCAGTGGAACGCCGGGCAGTTGGTGGATCATAATCGGCTGACCGTGGTGCGCCGCGATATTGCCCGCCTAAAGACCGTGCTGCATGAGCGTGAAATTGCCGCGTTCGCGCAAGGAGAAGTGAAATGAGGGAACAGCGCAAGCGTCTCGTTGGTCGCGTCACCAGCGACAAGATGCAAAAGACGGTAGTGGTGTCGGTCGGCGATCTGAAGCGCCATCCGCTGTATAGTAAGGTTATCCGCCGCACCACGAAGTACAAAGCTCACAACCCAAACGATGTGGCGAAGCTGGGCGACTTGGTGCAGATCATCGAGGCGCAGCCTATGAGCCGGGACAAGCGCTGGGCCGTTGAGAAGGTGCTGGAAAAGGCGGAGGCGTAACATGATTCAGCATGAGACTCGCCTGGTCGTGGCCGATAACACCGGCGCGAAGGAAATCCTGTGCATTCATATCATGGGTGGTTCCACCCGGCGGTATGGGTACGTGGGTGACATCATCGTGGCGGCTGTGAAGAAAGCCGCGCCCAACAGCAGCGTGAAGAAGGGCGATGTGGTGAAGGCCGTCATCGTGCGCACCGCCAAAGAATACAAGCGACCCGATGGCAGCCATATTCGCTTCGACGACAATGCGGCCGTGATTATCGATCCGGAAACACTGAATCCCAAGGGCACGCGCATCTTTGGCCCCGTGGCGCGCGAACTGCGCGACAAGGGTTTCATGAAGATCGTCTCATTAGCGCCAGAGACGCTGTAAGGAGTTGTGACCGTGGCTAATATCAAGAAAGGCGACACCGTTGAAGTGATCACCGGTGTTCACAAAGGCGAACGTGGTGAGGTCAAGCGCGTGGATGGCAAAGACGGCCGCGTCGTGGTGCATAACGTCAATATGGTGAAGAAGCATCAGAAGCCCATGCCGGGCCGCGCGTCCCGCACGCAGGTCGGTATCATCGAATTTGAAGCGCCAATCAGTCTGTCGAACGTGTTGCTGGTCTGCCCCAAGTGCAGCAAAGCCGTGCGGGTGGGCTTCCGCCTGGACGGCAATGAGAAAATGCGTGTGTGCAAGAACTGCGGCGCGGATATTTAAGTAGCCGCGCCTGTCCGCAGATGAAATAATCCCCATCTTTTGGTGGGATGTGCATCTCGGTGAGGGCTTAGAGATGATGACCTGCGGAGATCAGATAACGGAGTTGTGGGATGCCTAACATTCAGCAGCGATACAAAAATGAAGTCGTTCCGACTTTGATTAAAGAATTCAAGTACACCACGGTGATGCAAGCACCGCGCATCCAGAAGATTGTGATCAACATTGGCGCGGGTGACGCGCTCGATAACCCGAAGACGCTGGACGGCGCGGTGGCCGATTTGCAGCTCATCACCGGCCAGAAACCGGTGCTTACCATCGCGCGCAAGTCGATTGCGAACTTTAAGCTGCGGGAAGGCCGTCAAATCGGCGTCAAGGTCACACTGCGCGGAACGCGGATGTGGGCGTTCCTCGACCGGTTGTGCAACGTGGCGCTGCCGCGCCTTCGCGACTTCCGTGGAATTCCCATTAAGGGCTTTGATGGCCGTGGCAACTTTACGCTGGGTCTGCGCGAGCAGCTGATGTTCCCGGAAATTCAGTATGACAAGATCGACATGCTGCGCGGCATGGAGATCACGATTGTAACGACCGCTCAGTCCGATGACGAAGGTCGTCGCCTGCTGGAGCTGGTCGGCATGCCGTTCAGGAGAGATTAGTATGGCGAAGACGTCCATTATTCACCGCGAGAAAAACCGGAAGTTCGACGTTCGCGTGCGCCAGCGCTGCCGCATCTGTGGTCGCCCGCGCGGTTATATGCGCCGTTTTGATATGTGCCGCATTTGCTTCCGCGAAGCTGCGTTGAAGGGCGATTTGCCCGGCGTAGTGAAGTCGAGCTGGTAGCAGTGACCGCCATCTCGCGTGTCTCCCGGGCTGTCTTTATTCGGATGTAGAGGAGTGTGACGAATGAGCGTTTCAGATCCGATCGGCGATATGCTGACCCGTGTGCGCAATGCTTCGATGATCGGCCATAGTTTGGTGATCATGCCCAGCAGCGGCTTGAAGGTCGCCATTGCGAATATCCTGAAGGACTAAGGGTACATTCAGGATTTTGAAGTGACGCAGGAAGAGGGCCGGGTGCATGCCACCCTGCGGCTGTGGCTGAAATACGTGGGCGATCGGCGCCATCGCGTGCCGGCCATCACAGGCATCAAGCGCGTCAGCAAACCGGGTTGCCGGGTGTATACCTCAAAAGTCGAAGTGCCGCGTGTCTTATCGGGCATGGGCATTGCGATTTTGTCGACGCCGAAGGGTGTCATCACCGGCCAACAGGCCAAGCGGCTGGGTGTGGGCGGCGAAGTGCTGTGCCACGTCTGGTAGGCGCTAAGAGTTCCGTGTTTCGGAGGATGTAATGTCGCGTATTGGAAAAAAACCGGTCCCCATTCCGGCCGGTGTACAAGTTAAAATCAACGGTTCCGAAGTGATCGTGAAGGGTCCCAAGGGCGAGTTGAAGCGCACGTTTGTGGACGTGATCGGCGTGGCGCAAGACGGCGACGAGCTCAAGGTGACCCGACCGGATGATCAGCGCGAAACGCGTGCGCTGCACGGCCTGACCCGCGCCTTGCTCAATAACATGGTGGAAGGCGTCACCAAGGGTTTCAAAAAGACGATGGTCGTGGAAGGCGTCGGCTATCGCGCCGAGATGACGGGCAAGAACTTGATGCTGTATCTAGGTTATTCCCATCCGATCGTGATCATGCCGCCCGAGGGCATTGCGATTGCCGCCGATCCGAAGGCCAAGACGATTTCCGTCGAAGGCATCGACAAGGAAAAGGTCGGTGAAGTTTCGGCGGAGATTCGCGCGCTGCGGCCGCCTGAGCCCTACAAGGGCAAGGGCATTCGCTATGACAATGAAACCGTGCGCCGCAAGGCTGGCAAGGCCGGTAAGGTCGGCGGGTAATTGTAGGGGTGGGATTAGCTCGCCCGTACGTGAGGTAATTGATCAATGGCTAAATCACGTAGTGAAGCACGACAACACCGCCACCACCGTGTGCGTGGCAAGGTGGCTGGCACGCCGGAGCGGCCACGCCTGAACGTGTTCCGCAGTCTGGTGAACATCTATGCTCAGATCATCGACGACACCCAGGGCCACACGCTGGTATCCGCCTCGACGGTGGACGCCGAAGTGAGTGGGCAGGTCGCCGGGTTGAAGGGTGTCGATCGGGCCAAGCTGGTTGGCAAGGTATTGGCCGAGCGCGCCAAGGCGGCAGGGATCAAGCAAGTGGTCTTTGATCGCGGCGGTTACATGTATCATGGTCAAGTGAAAGCCTTGGCCGATAGCAGCCGCGAGAACGGCCTGGAGTTCTAGGAGAGACACATGGCGAAACAGCAGCGTTCTGACATGGGCAATAAGCGATCTGAGAGGCGGAACGATCTTGAACCGCGTGAAGAACTCGACGAGCGCGTGGTCAACATCTCGCGCGTGGCGAAGGTGATCAAGGGTGGACGGCGCTTTGCGTTTCGGGTCGTGGTCGTGGTGGGTGACAATCGAGGCAATGTGGGCGTCGGCATTGGCAAGAGCCGCGGTGTGCCGGAAGCGATCCGCAAGGCGACCGAGCGCGCGCGCCGCGCGATGCATCCCGTGACCCTGTTGGGCACGACCATTCCGCATGAGACCACCATCAAGTATGGCGGCGCGCGGATTCTGCTGAAGCCGGCCTCGCCTGGTACCGGCGTTATCGCCGGTGGTGGTGTGCGCGCCGTGCTGGAAGCAGCGGGGGTGCGCGATATTCTGACGAAATCACTAGGCAGCAGCAATCAATTGAACATGATCCGCGCCACACTGCTGGGTTTGGAAACAATGAAGAATCCGGAAACGCTGGCGAAGATTCGCGGGAAGAGTGTGGAAGAAGTTCTACCGGTGTGGAGGCGTCAACGTGGTCAGCAACAAGCCTGAATCTATTAACGGCGGCCAGCCGTCCCGCCACTCTGCGGATACGGGAGGCCTGCGCCTGCGCATCACTTTGATTAAGAGCCCGGTGGGCAACAACGAGCGCCAGCGGCGCACCGTGCGCGCGTTGGGTTTGACCCACATGCATCAAACCGTGGAACATTTGGATAGCCTAGTGGCACGCGGGATGATTGCCAAAGTGGCTCACCTGGTGGAAGTTGAGGAAGTCAAATGAAACTGCACGATTTAAAACCAACTGAAGGCGCGAGGCATTCGAAGAAGCGTGTCGGCCGCGGCCTGGGTTCCGGGCAGGGTACTTACGCCGGACGCGGCAAGAAGGGGCAGCATGCGCGATCGGGCGGGACAAAAGCCCCGTATCACGAAGGTGGTAACCTGCCGACCGTGCGCAAGCTGCCGTTCGTGCGCGGTGTGGGTTTCACTTCACGCGATAAGATCTATTTCGCGCCGGTGAACGTGGATGATTTAGCGCAGGAATTTGAAGCCGGCCAGGAAGCCAATCCGATGTCGATGGTAGAAGTCGGATTGGTTCACTCGGTGCGTGAGACCGTGGTGGTCCTGGGCCGTGGCGAGATCGATAAGGCGCTGACGGTGAAGGCGCATCGCGTATCCGATACGGCTCGCCAGAAGATTGAGAAGGCGGGCGGCTCGATCGAGTTGCTGCCGCTCGAATAAACTCAGCGTGGCAGCAACTCCCGTATCCGCGTAGTGGCGGGACGGCTGGCCGCGCGAAAGTCAGGAGACCTGACCGATGTTGCAAGTTTTTCGAAATGCCTTTGCATTGCCTGATCTACGGAAGAGACTGCTCTTCACAATCGGCATTCTGGTTCTCTATCAATTAGCGGTCCACGTACCGGTGCCGGGTGTGAATCGAGCGGCGCTGGAAAGCCTGCTGGCCGGGCAGGGCGGCGCCAGTGCGCTGGCGGGTGTGCTCAATCTGTTGTCGGGCGGCGCGCTTTCAAACTTCTCGGTGCTGGCGATGGGTGTATATCCGTACATCACTGCCCAGATTATTATCCAATTGCTGGCGGGTGTGATTCCATCGCTGGAACGAATGCTGCGCGAAGAAGGCACGGCAGGTCGCAAGAAGCTGGAGACCTATACGTTCATTCTCGCCATTCCGATGGCGCTGTTGTCGGCCATAGGCCAGATTCGCATCTTCAGCAGCGGCGGCCAGGAAGTCATTCCAGGGTTTGGTACGGATTTTCTGCCAACCGTGGCGGTGCTTGCGACGATGACGGCCGGCACGTTCTTTGCTATTTGGCTCGGCCAGTTGATCACCGAGGAAGGCATCGGGCAGGGTATCTCGATCATCATCTTCGGCGGCATCGTGGCGCGCATTCCGCAGAATGTGGCCCAATTGCTGGCGGATCCGAGCAAAGCGGCTGTGGCGTTAGCGGCATTCGCTATCGTCATCGTGTTAACAGTGTTCGTGATTGTGTATATTCAGGAAGGTGAACGTCGCATTCCGGTACAGTATGGCAAGCGGGTGCGTGGCCGGCGTGTGTTTGGCGGCGGATCGACGTTCATTCCGTTGAAGGTTAACACGGCTGGCATGATTCCGCTGATCTTTGCGCAATCGCTGCTGGTGTTGCCGGGCATCATCTTCCAGATTCTAGCCGGTTCACCCGATCCGGCGGTGGCCAGCTTCTTTGCTAATTTGGCCAATGCTTTCAGTGGGGGTAACCATTCACTGGCGTGGATTTACTGGTTGATGATGTTCTTACTCGTCGTCGGCTTTACGTTCTTTTATACTGACGTGTTGATGCAGCAGCAAAACATGGCGGATACGTTGCAGAAGCAGGGCGGCTTCATTCCGGGTATTCGTCCCGGCCAGCGCACGCAGGAGTATATCATGGCGGTATCGCGCCGGATTACGCTGGTGGGCGCGCTGTTCCTGGGTGGTATCGCAGTGTTGCCGTTCCTTCTGACGATACTGAACATCATCCCGAACGCGGTCAATCTGTCGATTCTCAGTACTGGTATGCTGATTGTGGTCGGTGTGGTGCTCGACACCATCCGTCAGTTGGAAGCGCAATTGACGATGCGCCATTACGAAGGGTTCTTGAAGTAGGCTTGACTCCGGGAGCAGGAGCGCGATATGGCAAAATATCTCGTGTTGTTTGGCCCGCCGGGAGTTGGTAAAGGCACGCAAGCCGAGCGTTTGAAGAAAGAGTTGCACCTCGCGCACGTTGCCACGGGCGATCTGTTCCGCGATAATTTGAAGCGCGAAACAGAACTGGGCAAACTCGCGAAGAGTTACATGGATCGCGGGGTGCTCGTTCCCGATGAGGTGACGATCGGGATGGTGCGCGAACGCTTGCAGGAGGCCGACACTCGGAACGGCGTGTTGTTCGACGGTTTCCCGCGCACGGTCGCTCAGGCGGAAGCACTCGACAAGTTGTTGGGAGAGCGCGGCGGCAAGATCGAAAAAGTGATTTTCATCCATGCGCCGCCGGACGTGTTGCTCGAGCGGTTGGGCAACCGTTGGACGTGCAAGCAGTGCGGCGCGGTGTATAATACGAGCACTAAACCGCCCAAGGCGGCGGGAGTGTGCGATAATTGCGGCGGCGAAGTTTATCAACGGCCGGACGACAAGCCGGAAGTGCAGAAGAAGCGCATCGACGTTTATCTGGAACAGACGTCGCCGTTGATTGAGTATTTTGACAAACTGGGCAGGCTGGCCCGGATTGATGGACAGCAGCCGATCGAGACTGTATATGCCGCGACGCTTGCGGCGATCGGGTAGTAACGAGAGGAGTTTTCGAGATGAAAGTATCACCATCGGTGCGGCGCATTTGTCCCAAGTGCAAGATTATCCGGCGCAAGGGCAAGGTGCGTGTGATCTGCGAAAACCCTAAGCACAAGCAAGTGCAGGGTTAGTGGAGGGCATGTATGGCACGTATTGCAGGCGTTGACCTGCCCCGTAATAAGCGGGTGGAAGTCGGTTTGACGAACATCTATGGCATCGGTCTGCCGACGAGCCAGAAGATTTTGGCCCAGGCGCGCGTGAATCCTGATACGCGCATCAAGGATCTGACCGAAGCCGAAGTGAACGTTCTGCGTGAACTGGTCGAAAAGCAGAACAAGGTCGAGGGCGATCTGCGCCGCGAGGTTTCACTGAACATCAAGCGCCTCACGGAAATTGGTTCGTATCGAGGCCTGCGCCATCGCCGCAATTTGCCGACGCGCGGGCAGCGCTCGCGCACGAATGCCCGCACCCGGAAAGGTATCAAGAAGACGGTACCCGGGCGTGGTCGACGACGCGGCGCCAAGAAGAAGTAGTCGTGATTGGAGACCTCACGGGTTTTCCAAAACCCGTGAGGTCTATACTTACAGAGTTACGGAGAAGGAAGCACTATGGGTCGCACTCAACGAGTCAAGCGCACCACGGGCCCCAAGAAGACCAAGCGCGTTGCCGCGCACGGTCAGGCTCACATTCATTCAAGCTTCAACAATACGATCGTAACGATCACCGATGCCAACGGCAACACGGTGGCGTGGGGCAGTGCGGGGCAAGCCGGGTTCAAGGGCAGCCGCAAGTCCACGCCGTATGCGGCGCGTTTGGCCGGGCAGAATGCCGCCAAGACCGCCACGGATATGGGCGTGATGGAAGTGGACGTGTTCGTGAAGGGGCCAGGTCCCGGTCGTGAGGCGGCCATCCGCGCGCTGCAAGCCAGCGGGTTGCGGGTGCGCTCGATTACGGACGTGACGCCGATTCCGCATAATGGCTGCCGGCCGCCGAAGAAGCGCCGTGTATAGTTTAGGAAACAAGTAGATAGGAATCAAGTAGACAAGTATTTCCTTGTCTACTGCTTTCCTTGTCTACTATCTTTTAGAAAGGTACAGGAAGACGCATGGCAAGGACAATTGGACCCGTGTGTAAACTGTGCCGCCGCGAGGGCGAGAAACTGTTCCTGAAGGGAGCGCGCTGTCTGTCACCGAAGTGCGCAATCGAACGGCGCGGTTATGCCCCTGGTCAGCACGGGAAGACCAGTCAATTCAAGCGTGGGCGGTCAACAGACTATTTGAATCAGTTGCGTGAGAAGCAGAAGGCGCGCCGCATTTACGGTGTGCTGGAAGCTCAGTTCCGGCGCTATTATGAAATCGCGCAGCGCAGCAAGGGTGTGACAGGCGCTATGCTCCTGTCGCTGTTGGAAAGCCGGCTGGATAATGTGGTGTTCCGGCTGGGTTTGGCGACCTCGCGCGCGCAAGCGCGGCAGTTGGTGGCGCACGGTCACATCGATGTGAACGGCCGCCGCACCAAGTCGCCGTCGTATCTGAGCAAGGCCGGTGATGTGATTACGATCCATCCCGCCAGCCAGACCTCACCGTACTTCAAGAACGTGCAGAAGGAAGTTGCCGAGTACGTTCCGCCGAAGTGGTTGAGCCTCGATCCGTCGCAGATGAGCGGCAAGGTTCACAGCCGCCCGAACCGCGAAGAGATCGATCTCTCGTTGAACGAACAGTTGATCGTCGAGTACTACTCGCGCTAATTTGGAAATTGGACGCTTCGCGGGAGGTTGGACGGTAAGTAGGATGTCCAACATCCACGCGAAGTGTCCAACCTCCAATCCTGTTGTGATCGAGCGGTAGGCCAAATGGTTCGGTCGCACAAGGAGGGTTCCATTGTCTAGCTTAAGCATGGTCTTGCCGAAGATTGAGACCGATGCCACATCAAAGAATTATGGCCGCTATATCATCGGCCCGTTGGAACGCGGTTACGGCATCACGCTGGGCAACGCTTTGCGGCGCGTGCTGTTGAGCAGTTTGCCTGGCGCGGCAGTGACGTCGATCCGCGTGAGCGATGTCCATCATGAATTCTCGGACATTCCGTACGTCCGCGAAGACATGACGATGGTGATTTTGCAGGTCAAGCAGCTGCGGGTGAAGCTGCATGGCGAAGAACCGGTGCGCCTGCGCCTGGAAGTGCGCGGCGAGGGCACCGTGACCGCGGGCGACATTCAATGCCCGCCGGAAGTCGAGATTATCAATCCCGACCTGTATCTTTTCACCGTCGACAGCGACAAGGCGCGGTTGGAGATGGAAATGACCGTCGAGCCGGGGCGCGGTTACAGCCCGGCCGAAGAGCGCGGCCGCCTGCCGATCGGTGAGCTGCCTGTCGATGCGATCTACAGTCCCGTCAAGCGCGTGAACTATGATGTGGAGCGCGCGCGCGTGGGCCAGATGACCAACTACGACAAGTTGATCATCGAAGTGTGGACGGATGGCACGATGCGGCCGCAGGAAGCGTTGAGCCAATCAGCGCGCGTGCTGGTGCAGCACTTCTCGCTGGTGGCCGGCGTGACCGAAGAAATCCGCATGGAAGAGATCGCGCAATCGACGTCGGCGATCCCGCAGGAGATTTACGAAACGCCGATCGAGCAGCTGGATCTCTCGGTGCGCGTGTTCAACTCGCTCAAGCGCACCGGCATCACCAATGTCGGCGAAGTGCTGGAGATGCTGGGCCGCGGCGACGAGGCGATGCTGACCATCCGCAATTTCGGCGCGAAGTCGCTGACCGAACTGCGCGATAAGCTGCTGGCAAAAGGCCTGTTGAAGCCCGGCGATCTGCCCGAATCCAATCTGCCCGAAGAAGTCGAAGAAGAAGAGGGCGTCGAAGAATAGCCCCCGAGAAAAAGGATGTTTGAGACATGCGACATCGTTTAGCAGGCAAGCAATTAAATCGAAACACGCCCCAGCGGGCCGCCTTGCGGCGCGGGCTGCTGACGGAGTTGTTCCGCCACGGTGCGATTCAGACGACCGGGGCGAAGGCTGACTCCATTCGCAACGAAGCCGAGAAGATGATCACCAAAGCGAAGCGCAGCCTCGCGGCGGGCGATCCCATCAAGGTTGTGAATGCACGGCGGCAAGCGGCGGCCGTGCTGTATGGCAACGACATCGTCAAGAAGTTGTTTGATGAGATCGCTCCAAAGTTCACCACCCGCAACGGCGGTTACACGCGCACCTATAAGTTGGGGATGCGCAAGGGTGACGCCGCCGAGATGGTGCAGATCGAGTTGGTGGACGAGGAATAGAGTTGCGTATCAAAGCCGTGGTCGCCTACGATGGCACTGATTATCACGGCTTCCAGCGCCAATCACCCGATCGAGAGCCGTCGATTCAAGGCGTACTCGAAAGCGCGGTGAGCAAGATCGGGCAAACCGGTCCGGTGCTGGGCGCAGGACGAACAGATGCCGGAGTGCATGCCAGCGGGCAAGTGGTAGCGTTCGACGTCAACTGGCGGCATGGTTTGGACGATTTGCAGCGGGCACTCAATGCGGTATTGCCCGACAGCATCGCAGTACTGGAACTTGAACAAGCGGCCGAGTCGTTTCATCCGCGTTACGACGCGGTGAGCCGGGCCTATCGCTACAGTCTATACACGGCGCGCGTGCGGAATCCGTTGGTGATGAGGTATGCGTTGTGCCTGAGCATGCCGCAGGCGCTGGATGTGGAAGCGATGCGGCGGGCGTTGGCCCACACGATCGGGGAACACGATTTTGCGGCCTTTGGCCAACCGACCGTGGGGGAGTCTACCACCCGCACGATGGTACGGATAGGCGTTAGCGCCGCCGGATCGCAGATCGCCATCGAGTTGGAGGCGAACGGGTTTCTGTATCGCATGGTGCGCCGGATCGTGGGGACGCTGATCCCGATCGGGCGGGGCGAGCGATCGGATGAAGAGTTCGCCGCGATTTTGCAAGCAGCTGATCCTAAGCGCGCCGGGCCGGCCGTTCCACCGAACGGTTTGTGTCTGACCCAAGTGAATTATTGATGTAGGAGCAATGAGCGTGAAAACATTCTCACTGAAAGAAAGCGACATCACGCGCGAGTGGTACGTGGTGGATGCGGCCGGGCAAACGCTGGGTCGGTTGTCGTCAAAGGTGGCGGCGGTACTACGCGGCAAGCATAAGCCAACTTTTACGCCGTGGATGGACAATGGCGACCATGTGATCGTCCTGAACGCCGAGAAGATCGCCGTGACGGGCAATCGTGAAGATGCGAAGATGTACTACAATTTCTCGGGTTACGCGGGCGGCATGAAGGAAACCAACCTCCGTGGGTTGATGGCGAAGCATCCGACGCGCGCGGTGGAACTGGCGATCAAGGGCATGCTGCCGCATAATCGTCTGGGCCGCCAGATGTTCAAGAAGTTGAACGTGTACGCGGGCAGTGAACATCCGCACGCCGCGCAGAAGCCCAAGAAGTTGGAACTCTAGGAGTCAGACACATGACAGGTCAATATTACGAAGGCATCGGACGACGCAAGACCTCGACGGCGCGGGTGCGTCTGCACAGCGGCGGGACGGGCACGATTACGGTGAATGACAAGCCGGCGCGCGAGTATTTTGGCCGCGAGACCGACGCCGAGAATGTGGCGGCCCCGCTGAAGTTGGCCGGGGCGGAAGCGCGCTTCGACGTGACGGTGAAGGTGAGCGGCGGCGGTGATACCGGTCAGTCCGATGCGGCGGCGATGGGCGTGGCCCGTGCGCTGCTGGCAACCGATCCGGAATTGAAGGCGATGCTGCGCAAGGCCGGTTATCTGACGCGCGATGCCCGCGCCAAGGAACGCAAGAAGCCTGGTCTCAAGCGTGCCCGTAAGGCGCCGCAGTACACCAAGCGCTAGGCGATTCTGGATTTCTGAATTTGGATTACCTTGATCAAATGAGGGGTAAGGCCGCAAGGTCTTGCCCCTTTTTGTGTTAAGATTATCTCGATTTTTGGAAGCAGGCCACGTTGCTGAAGGTGAAATGAGGCCCGGTATGATCTATATTGTTCGTTCGCACGCAACAGCGCAGCAAATCACCGAGATGCTCGATGCACTTGGCGGATACATCAAGTTGGCAGTCGATGTGGAGCGTGGCATTTTGGCGGGCGGTGGTGCCATGCACGCGGATTGCGAATCGGCGCTACTCGACGATGGCAGTGTGCAAGAAGACGTGTGGGGAGCAGATTGGAATCCATCTACACAAGAAGTATCGTATGAATCGCTGATCAATATCCAGCCACGCCAGGGCAATCGTTCGCTTGAGGTGACCGATCCGCAACTGCGAGCATGAATTGCCCAAGTCGCGCGGGATTTATTGGGGGAAGTATGAAGGATTATACGGCTATCCGTGAACGTTATATGCGTGATGAACTTCCGATCCGGCTGGGTGGATTGGCTGCCAACCTCCGGCGTGTTCAGTCATTTGCCACGAATGATGCGAACTGTGACGTGGTTGAAAGTATGGTAGATGAAAGCAAGCACTTCATCGAATGGACCGCGGCTGAGGCAGACATCGACAAGGCGGCTGAATTAGTTGAGCTGCAAGTTCAATTGGCACGCTGGCAGTCCAACTGGAGCAAGATGTGGAATGATCCGATACGGCGCAAGGAAGTTGCTGAGCAGTCGAGGCGTTGGTCGGATCGCGTGTTGGAACTTTCGGGGTTGATGGGGTAAAGGCAGAGAGAAGAGAGTGATATGACCATCACGATTATTGGCTTAGGTCCCGGCGATCCGGCGCTGTTGACGCGGCGAGCGTGGGACATCATCAGCAGCACGAGCGATATCTATGTCCGCACGGCGCGGCATCCCACGTTGAAGGGACTGCCCGCATCCGTGACGGTGCACAGTTTCGATCACATCTACGAGCAGGTGCAACAGTTTACCGAGGTGTACGCGCAAGTGGCTGATGAGGTGTTGCGGCGCGGCGCAGCGGGCGATGTGATCTATGGCGTGCCCGGTCATCCGCTGGTGGGTGAAGCGACGGTGACGAATATCCTCGCTCGGGCGCGAGAGCAGGGACTGGCCGTGGAGATCGTCGATGGGCTGAGTTTCATCGAGCCGGCGTTGACGGCGCTGCACCTCGATGCGTTGGATGGCTTGCAGATTGCGGATGCGCTCGATGTGGCGGCGGCGCATCACCCGGCGCTTGATCCGGATAAGCCCGCGCTGCTGGCGCAGCTCTACAGTCGCGCCGTAGCGGGCGATGTGAAACTCACGCTGTTGAATCAGTATCCGCCAGAGCATGAAGTGACTCTTGTTCACGCGGCCGGGACGCAGTATCAGCAAGTGGTGCGCGTACCGCTAGCGGAGATTGATCGGCGCGATGATCTGGCGCACCTGACGACGCTGTACCTTCCGCCTTTACCCCAACCGAGCGGCTATGCCACTTTTCAAGAGACGATCGCGCATCTGCGCGCGCCGGAGGGCTGCCCGTGGGATCGCGAGCAGACGCATCAAACGTTGCGACGGCATTTGCTGGAAGAGACCTATGAAGTGTTGGAAGCACTCGATGCCGATGATCCCGAGGCGCTGCGTGAGGAACTAGGCGATCTGTTGCTGCAAGTGGTGCTGCAAACGCAGATTGCGATCGACGAGGAAGAGTTCCGCATGACGGATGTGGTGGCCGGCATCGACGCGAAGATCAAGCGGCGGCATCCGCATGTTTTCGGCGACGTACAGGTCAGCGGTGCGGACGATGTGACGCGCAACTGGGATACGATCAAGAAGGCCGAGAAAGCCGCGGCCGGAAAAGCAGAAGAACGCAAATCGGCGTTGGATGGCATCCCGCGCGGTTTGCCCGCGTTGGCCGAGGCCGAAGCAATCGGCGGGAAGGCGGCTCGCCAGAACTTTGATTGGCGCTCGATCGACGGGGTGCTGGCCAAAGTCGTCGAAGAGATCAATGAGTTGCACGCAGCGCGCGTCACAGACGAGATCGAGCGTGAAGAAGAATTCGGTGACGTGTTGTTCTCGCTGGCGAATGTGGCGCGGTGGATGAAGATCGATCCGGAGGCAGCACTGCGCGCGGCGAATCACAAATTCCGCGCCCGCTTCCGCGAGGTGGAGCTGTTAGCGAAGGCGCACGATCGATCGTTGAGTGAGATGTCCGATCGGGAGTTGGATGATCTCTGGAATGAGGCCAAGCGGAACATCGGCTGAGGCCGTACGGTATAACGCAAAACTGTTGGGCATGCTCGCGGCGGATGTGTCCATCCGCCGTTTCAGCGCTGGATGTGTCCATCCGGCGGGAGCGTTGGCGAAGAGTCACCAACACTTTTGCGTTATACTCGGCGTAGCGTGACGGATGGACAATTCTCGCAAAACTCGTTAAACTTGCGGGTGTCGTTTATCTGTGGGGTGAGGAGAGACTGCGTGGATATTTTTGCTCCTGTCGCATTGCTGGCGGCTATGGCCGCGGCCCTTGGCGCAGGTTTCTTACTGTGGTCGGGCCAGAGCGCTAATCGGGCCGGGCGGGGCGCACTGTTTAATACGGAACGGCAAGTCGCCTACGAACGGGCAAAGCGGTCGCGCTACAGCGCTCTGGCTTTGCTCGGTGTGTCGATCGTGTTGTTCGTGTTGTATTTCGTCACGAGTGGTTCGGCGGGTATCGCCTTAGAGCCGACTTCAACACCCACGCGTACGCCGCGCCCGACCGCGACGATGGCGCCCGCTAAGCGTGAGACATTGATTGCCACGTTAGCGTCCACTCCGACGGTTACCCCAACGTTGGCGAAGGGCGTCGTCGCGAATGCAGGCGATCCGGGTGTGCGTTTGCGCGAAACGCCCGGCGGTAACGAGATTGACTTCTTGAAAGACGGTACGGTGTTGGAACTTTTCCCGGAGCCGCAAGTGAAGACCGATGACGGCAACACCTGGCAAAAGGTACGGGATCCGCAAGGCCGCTTGGGGTGGGTGGCGGCCGAGTATATTGTTAACCAGTAACATTCTTGTCGGCTGGATTGGCGCACTGCGTTAGCAATGCGCCTTTTTGAGCCTCGGCTGACGCAGATCTTGGACGAAAAGTCCGTTCTCTCCCCAAGCGTTTGACGAAACGCTAATTATTTCGCAAGGGAACTGCAAGTATTTGCCAACGCTTTACAAACTAAGTTCGCATATAATTATGGTGGCAGATGTTTACCCATAGTCCCACTTGAAGTGATTGATCAGTCCTAATTCCTCAAAGGCCGACCTGGTTCTAAATGGCTATCATTCGACAACTTCGCAATCGTTATTTCTTCGTCCTGGACGTCGTGCTGCTGATCGTGGCCGTCGTGCTCAGTTACGTGCTGCGACTGGAAACCTTCTCCGTTGCGCAAGTTGGCGCAGGTTTCTTCTTTTTCACCGGCGTCGTGGTCACCGTTATGCCGGTTGTGTTTTATTTCTTCGGGATTTACGCTCGTTACTGGGTGTATGCTTCGGTTGAAGAACTCCTGTTGCTGAGCGGCGCAGTCACATTAGGTGTGGCTATCAGTGGCACCCTCGGATTGGTAACGGCCTGGATTGTGCCAGACATGGCCTTGCCCCGTTCGATACCGTTTATTTTTTGGCCGTTGGCGCTGATCGTCATCAGCGCGCCACGTTTTGGCGTGCGCTTGTCCGCGCAATATGCCCGGCGTCACCCTGAACTCTGCAGTTATTCTAATGGTTTGCCACAGCGCGTCCTTGTCGTCGGCGCCGGGGACGCGGGTACGATTGTCGTGCGCGAAATGCTCAACAATCCCTCATTGGGCATGGAAGTTGTCGGGTTTATCGACGACGATTCTCGCAAGTTTGCAGCTCGAATTGCCGGCGTACCCGTCTTGGGTAATCGGCGGGCCATTCCTCAGTTGCTGGAACATTACGGTATCGATCTGGTGATCATCGCGATCCCGACCGCGCCGGGCCGTGAGATCCGTGACATCGTGACGATCTGCGAACGGGTCAGCGTGCCGACCAAGATCATGCCCGGTTTGTATGAAATGCTGGGCGATCGGGTCAGCGTCAATCAACTGCGCAACGTGCAAATTGAAGACTTACTACGGCGTGAGCCGGTCCAGACTAATACGGCCGCGGTGCAGCGTCTCATCGCCAACAAGCGCGTGTTGGTCACCGGCGGGGGAGGGTCGATCGGTAGTGAGCTATGCCGCCAGATTTTGCGCTTTGGGCCCAGCGATCTCATCATGCTGGGGCATGGCGAAAATTCGATTTTTGAGATTTGTGGGGAACTCAATCGCAAATTGATTTACCTGGCCCGCAGCGGCGACGAGGTGGCGCTGCCGCGGATTCATCCGGTAATTGCGGATATTCGCTTTCCCGATCGGCTCCGCGCGGTGTTCGAGCAGTATCGACCGGAGATTGTTTTTCATGCGGCTGCGCATAAACACGTGCCCCTGATGGAATTGAATCCCACGGAGGCGGTTGGCAATAACGTGCTGGGCACGCGCAACTTGCTGGATGTGGCGGTGATGGCGGGGGTTGCGCAGTTTGTGATGATCTCAACCGATAAAGCGGTGCGGCCCAAGAGTGCCATGGGGGCGTCCAAGCGGGCGGCCGAGATGTTAGTGCATCAAACCGCGTGGGAGATTGGTAAGCCGTATGTGGCAGTTCGCTTCGGCAATGTCCTGGGTTCGCGGGGCAGCGTGCTGCACACGTTTAAGCAGCAAATTGCGGCAGGCGGGCCTGTGACGGTGACTCATCCTGAGATGAAGCGTTATTTCATGACCATTCCCGAAGCGGTGCAGTTGGTGCTGCAAGCGGCGGTGCTGGGGCAGGGCGGCGAAGTCTTCATGCTGGATATGGGCGAGCCGGTGAAGATTGTGGATTTAGCGCGGGATGTGATTGAACTATCGGGTCTTGAAGTGGGCCGCGACATCGATATTATTTTCACCGGGATACGACCGGGTGAGAAATTGCACGAAGAACTGTTTACGCCCGGCGAAACTTATCGACGCACCGAGCACCAGAAAATTTTTGCGATCGAGAGTGCGTCTAATCAGGTATTACCGTCACAACTCAATCACATAGTCGCCCAGTTGGAAGACGCGGTGTACAGTAATCAGGTTGACGATCTGTTGGGCTTGCTGCGGGATTTGCTGCCTGATTTTCAAGCGGTGGATGATACTCCAACCCGATCAGGTAACCCGGCTGAGGGTGAACCAAGCCTGCCGAAAGACAATGCCCAAGTGACACCCGCTCAGCTGATCAAGGCAGGGTGAGCATTGAAGAGAGCTATGCCGCAACGTCAAGTGTGGTGGAGTTGGTGCAGCGTAGCTGCGTTACTGGCTGTGACACCCTGGTTACTGTTTCCAGGTGGGTGGCGTAGTGCCGCGCTCATCGTGCTGCCGTTGTTGTGGATCGGCAATCGCCTGATCACCGGGCATTTCATTCCGCGCACGCCGTACGATGTCGTGCTATTGAGCTTGCTGGTGATGGTGTTGGTTAGTTTATACGCCACGTACGACATCGCGGTCAGTCTGCCCAAGATTACGGGAGTGCTGTTAGGCGTTAGCGTGTTTTACGTCGTCGTCGGTTTTATTCAGGCACCTAAACAGCTGGATCAAGTCTTGAGTGTTGTGCTGTGGGGCTTGGCGATTTTTCTGGGGGTGGTGTTCGTCGGTTCCAGTTGGGGAAGTAAATTCGCCGTGCTGCAACAGCTCAGTGCCCGCTTGCCGAGTTTATTCCGCGACTTACCCGGGGTCGACACGGGCTTCCATCCGGCTGAAGTCGGCGGCACATTGACCTGGCTCATTTTCATGCCAGCCGCAGTTGCCTTTGGACTGTGGGCACAGCGCAGAATTCGACGGGTCTGGCCTTGGTTAATCGGGCTGGGCGTGTTGACCGCAGCGCTGTTGCTGGCGCTGTTGTTAACTCAGTCACGGAGTGCCTGGTTGGGCGTGGCAGCCGGGGCTGCCGTCCTGTTGTGGTTGTTTGGCCGCTGGGGACGTGTGGCGCTGGGTATAGGCATAGCGGCCTTGCTTATCATTTTAGCGTTGGGTTTTCCCGATCGTTGGATGTCGAATGGCGGACCAGGCTCAGCGGTAGATCAGGCGGCCTTTAATCCCAGTTTAGTTGATCGAACTGAAATTTGGTCGCGTGCGATTTACGGCCTGCAAGATTTTCCGTTCACCGGCATGGGCCTGGGTACATTTCGGTATGTGATGCCAGTCTTGTACCCTTTATTTAGCGTGAGTCCTGATGTCGATCTAGGCCATGCTCATAACGAATGGTTGCAGGCGGGAGTTGATTTGGGTTTGGCCGGGCTCATTGCCTTTATGGCGCTGCAAGGCTTGTCATTAGCGTTAGCTTATCGGGCCTTTCGCATGGCGTGGCCTGTCAGGGTGCGTTGGCTCATGGCGGGAGTGTTGGCGGGGTTAGTCGCGCACAGTATTTATGGATTGACCGACGCCGTCGCTTTAGGCGCTAAGCCAGGTGTGTTTGTGTGGATATTAATGGGTCTAAGTGCGGCGGTCTGGCGACTGGGTATGACGAGGTCTTTTCATGCTGTGGAAGAGAGCAACCTGGCGCCGTCGGTCCAGCGCACGGCCTAATATGAATTTGATTGTGGCTAAGTTACAGATATTGGATATAATGTACCCTGCGTTGCAATGTTCTATCTTTGAAGGCGGTTGACGAGTGGAAAACGAACTCAAGAAATATGCCACTACCTTGTGGCACTGGGCGTGGCTCATCATTTTGGGCACGCTGTTAGGGGCCGGCATTGCTTACGTCTCCAGCCGTTTGACGACGCCGGTGTACTCTGCTTCTACTACTTTGCTAGTGAACGAAGCCCCGAGCAGTGGAAAGACGGCTGATTACACGTCAATTTTGACAAGTGAGCGTCTGGCCCGCACGTATTCAGAGATGATGACCAAGCAGCCAGTGCTGGAAGAAGCGCTTAAAGATTTGAATCTGGACAGTTATGTTCAGACTAAAAAATTACCTGCTCGGATCAGCGTGAACTTAGTGCGTGATACACAGTTAATGGTGTTGCAAGTTGAAAGTGAAGATCCGCAGCTGGCAAAGAATTTGGCCGACGCAATTCCGGTGGCTTTTAGCCGAAAGAATGCGGCGGTGCAGACCGAGCGATACTCTGATTCAAAAGCTAACTTGACTAAAGAGATCGACTCGCTCAAAGAGCAGGTGGCACAGAAGCAAACAGACATCAATGCTATTGGTAAGCCCAGTGGCTCAGTGAAAGAAGCGGAACTGGCGCGGTTACAGACCGAGGTGGCTCAGCTGCGGCAAAGCTTGACTTATCTCTTGCAGAGCTACGAGAACATCCGCCTAGCTGAGGCGCAATCGACCAGCAACATTGTGGTTGTTGAAGCGCCCGTGGTGCCCATTAGTCCGGTGCGCCCGCGCACGGCGCAGAACACCCTGCTGGGTGTGTTGGTCGGGCTGATGCTCTCGGTCGGTGTCGTGTTTCTAATTGAGTACCTCGACGATCGGGTGCGGTTGCCCGAACAGATTGATCAAATGCTCAAGCTGCCGGTGGTGGGCTTGATCGCCAGGATGGGAAATGGCTATGCTGACGCGGGAAAGTCACATTTGATTGCGGTGCGTGAGCCGCGTTCGCCGGTTGTTGAAGCGTTTCGCTCGCTGCGCACGAATATTCAGTTTGCGGGTGTCGATCAGCCGATTCGCACCCTGCTGGTGACCAGTTCTGGCCCCTCTGAAGGAAAGTCAACGATTGCTGCGAATTTGGCCGTGGTGATGGCGCAGGCCGGACTGAGAGTGGTGTTATTCGATGGTGACTTGCGACGGCCTACGGTCCATAAACAATTTAATCAGGTGAATCGATCCGGCTTAACCGATGTGCTCATGCGTGATCCCAGTCAGTGGAGCGATATTACGATGGTGAGCGGGGTTCCAAACTTATCCTTGTTGTTGAGTGGGACGCTGCCGCCCAATCCTTCGGAAATGTTGGGCTCGAAGCGTATGCGTCAGCTCTTGGATCATTTGCATCAGTCTAATGATGTGGTAATCATTGATGCGCCACCTCTGCTGCCCGTAACCGATGCGCTGGTGATGGCGCCGATGACTGATGGCGTGATCTTGGTCATCGATTATGGCGGGACGCGCATTGGCGAAGCGCGGCAGGGCAAGACCCAACTCGATCAATCGGGCGCACGCCTGTTGGGCGTCGTGATGAATAAAATTCCGACCGGGCGACGTGGCTATTCTTACTATTACCGGCATTACTATACCTACGACGGCGCGGGTGACGCCAAGAAGCGTCGTAGTTTTAAGGGTCGCGGACGTGGTTCGTCAGGTGAGGCCGGTAGCCCAGCGGTGACGCTAGACTCGAGTCCAGAGTCGTTGCCCAAGTAGCGCTGGGACGATCGGGTGAATGCAGATGCGTTCGGTTCTATTCATTTGCACCGCCAACCGGTGCCGTTCGCCGATGGCCGAAGCCTTGTTCAAGCAAGAAGTGGCGCGCCGTGGCGTAGCGCGGCAATGGCAAATTCAGTCAGCCGGAACATGGACGGAACGGGGGCTGCCCGCGACTCAATTCTCACAAACTGTGATGGCGCGCCGGCAGATCGATTTGGCGGAGCATCGTTCGCTGCCGGTGGATGGTGAGCTGCTCCGCGCGGCGGATGTCGTGCTGGTGATGACGCGCAATCATCAGGAAGCGTTACAAGCCGAGTTCCCGGAAGCCGCTGATCGAGTCTATTTGTTGAGCCAGCTGGTAAATCGAAGTTTCGATATTGAGGATCCGTATGGCAGTGGTCTGGATGACTACGAAGTCTGCGCGGACGAGATTCAGAACATCTTGACTAATGGCTGGACGCGGTTGGTCGAGTTGACTGATGGGACGGCGCCGCCCCGACCTTGATTTGATCAACAACGGAAGTCATTTTTTGCTTGACTTTCACTTTGACTTGTTGTAACCTTAAGCTAGCTAATGCTAAGGTCGTAGGCGTATCATTCTATATTTTACTACCAAAAGGATTTAGCATGACAGACAATTTACAACCTATGCCGACAACTGAATCTACGACACCCCAACCCTACACGAAACCAGCCATCGTACATGAGTTGAAGTTGGAGACGCGCGCCGGGTCCCCGTTGGGTCTACCCGGATTGACGGATCCGTTGGGCATTGACCCCGCCAACCCTCAAGGTTAGTAGGCGCACTTGGGCGTAACCGAATATTGAGTTAATAGTTTGTGGCGTTTGCAGCGGGTTTCGCTTGTCTGGCGAGGCCCGCTGTTTGTTATTCAATGGGAGATTGTTTTGCCGCGATGCGGCTGCGGCTCGCAATGACGAATTTTACATTGTCGAGCTGCTCATGTGGGCTTAAGCAACATCAACTATACTTCTATTAACTCCGGCTTAGTCGGCTTTGCCGGAAAACGTCCAGCCATCAGGGGTGCGGCGGCATGCTGAATCGTTTCAGATCAATGATTCAAACTTTAGGATTAGCAGTCATCTTCGTGGGGGTGGTGCTCGCGGGCAGCGGCGTGGTCTGGGCTAACGTGCCTCAAGTTCACGCGTTCGTTCGAACGCTGCCGGAAGACGGTCTACGTGTGGTCCGCTCGGACGAGCGCGGCTTGTTGCTGGAACTAGTCGTGCCAGACTACACACTGAACGCCGGTCAGATCAGTGTTCCTAACGCCGATCGATTGGCGGAGTCTGGCAAGCCTGAATTGCCACAATTCAGCGCGTTGATTGGCATTCCGGCGGAGGGCGCCGTTTCGGTGCAGGTGGTGCAAGACGAGGTGCAGGTTGTGGCGGGCCAATATTCCATCGCGCCGGCGCCGTCACCGTTTTTGCCTGATGGCGATTTACAACCCGGCGCGGTGCAGCGTATACCCGATCGCACCGCGTATGCCAATCGGGCGTGGTATCCCGCAGAAGTGGCACGTGTAGCCGACACCGCCTGGCTGCGCGATCAACATCTGGCGCGCATTGAAATCTATCCTTTTCAATATCGTGCGGCCACCCAAGAATTGAGGTGGCATCGCCGCCTGTTGATCGAAGTGAAATTCGCAGGGGCGGCCGTGGCCGATCGGCTGGGGCCATCTGACGCAAATCCTTTTGAGGCCAGTTTGCAGGAGCAGGTGTTGAATTATGCGGTGGCGCGCCAATGGCGATCGACTTCGGCTGATCGTTCACCTGCGGTTCAGCCTGCCCTTTCGGCGACAGCGCTTGCGCCGCGCTATAAGATAGTGGTCGATCACGATGGGGTCTATCGTGTGACCTATGATGATCTGTTAGCCGCCGGATTCGTGATGACTTCATTTGATCCGCGCAACTTGCACATGACCAATCAGGGTTTAGATGTCGCGGTGGAGGTAGTGGGCGAGGGCGATGGGCATTTCGATCCCGGCGATGACGTGTTGTTCTACGGGCAGAAATTGCGCGGCGATCTATTGGCTTCCAAACATGCCGCGGAAGTGAGCGACTGGCCCAGTCTGCACGGTTGGCAGCCTGAGTTTAACGCTAAGATGGTGGAGAAATACACGGACGACAATGTGTATTGGCTGGAGCCGCGCACGACTTTGGGATTGCGCATGGCCGTGCTGAATGGCGTCCCCGCGGGTGCGCCAGTGGCCGATTACTATACGGCGACTGTGCGCGCTGAGCAATCCCGGTTATGGAAGACGACGCACTTCAACAGTGAGGATACCTGGTTCTGGGATGAAATTACTACGCCCTTCAGCGGCTATACCGTTACGCGCACGTACACGATCACGCTAACGGATATTGCTTCAGCGCCCCTCAGCGCTACCGTGCGCGCTGAGCTGACGCCCATCTGGCCGAATACACCACCGAATCCAACCTATCGCTCGATTTTTCGCTTAAACGAGTTGGACACCGTGCTCGAAGATTCTCTATGGACTGGTATTGTTCGGCATCACATGGCGCAGCCAATCGCGCCTGCTCAGTTGCTCGAAGGCCAGAATGCGCTGATATTGACGGTCGTGGCGCAGCCTCAGACACCCGTGGTCGATCTGTTCTTCGACTGGTTTGAGATTCAGTATGCGCGGCGTTTCATGGCCGACGAAAATCAACTCACCTTTGTGGACGATCGCAGCGGCGCGCGTCAGTATGTGATTGGGAACTTCACTACGAATACCCTGCAAGTGTTCAACGTGTCCAATCCCTGGGAACCTCAGCGTGTGGTGTCGAGCAGTATCACGTCGGCTGCCGGACAGGTCACCGCGGCTTTCCAGATCACGGCGAGTGTTCCGGTGACTTACTTTGTAAGCGGTGCCGATCAAATTCAGTCGCCCAAACAGATCAGCCGCTACGTGCCGCCGGATCTATCGGGCGGCAACGGGGCCGATTACCTGATCATTACGCACCGCGATTTCATCACGTCCATGCAAACGCTGGCGGCTCATCGCGCGGCAGAAGGACTGCGGGTGAAGATTGTCGATGTGGACGATCTCTACAATCAGTTCAACGATGGGTTGTATCATCCCATTGCCATCAAGAACTTCTTGAAGTACGCGTATGCCAACTGGCAGGCGCCGGCGCCGACCTACGTGTTGCTGGTGGGGGATGGTCATTGGAACTTCAAGAATTTCAACCCGGCCAAGTATGGCACGCTGCCTAACTTCATGCCGCCCAACCTGGGCTGGGTTGATCCCTACCAAGGCGAGGTCGATACGGCTAATGCGCTGGTCATGCTTGTTGGAAGCGATCCGCTGCCTGATATGCTGGTGGGGCGGCTGCCGGTCAATACCGCCGCCGAAGCCGATATTGTGGTAAATAAGATCATCAGCTATGAAGCGCAAGCCAAATCTCTGCCGTATCGTCGGCGCATGACGTTGGTGGCCGACAATATCCCTGACTTCAAGAATTCAGGGGATTTCGTCCAACTCTCGAATGATCTTATTCGCGATATGTTGCCGACGACCTACTTTGCTGATAAGGTCTACGCTAACGATTACGGTTGTATTCCTCAGCAGACGCCGGTGCCATGTCCAGCCGTTAACGCCGCCATCACGGCCACGATTAATCAAACGGGCGCGCTGTTCGTCAATTACATTGGTCATGCTTCGGTTGACTATTGGGGCGATGAACGCTTCCTGTCGACCGCAGAGGTAGCAACTTTTTCGAATGCGAATCAATTGCCTATCATCTTGTCGATGACATGCCTGGATGGCTATTGGCTATATCCCAACCGTTCAAGCTTAACAGAAACGATGCTGCGCGCGGCCAACGGCGGGGCAGTCGCCACCTTCTCACCGACGGGGCTGGGCGTCTCCACCGGCCACGATCGGCTGGAGCGCGGCCTGTTGAACGCCGTATTCCAGCAGGGCGCGTCACGCCTAGGATCGGCCACGCAGGCGGGCAAACTTGCGCTGTATGCTTCCGGGCAGGACTACGACTTGATCGACACGTTTACCGTGTTTGGCGATCCAGCGTTGCGTTTGCCTCTGCACCAGATCGAGCTTAGCCTGGCGCAGGCTGACCAAATAGCAGCGCGCGGCAGCACGGCGATGTATACGTTGCACTTGACTAACACGGCTTTGTTAGCAGATAACATTGCCGTTCAGCTTGTGCAGGATTGGCCTGCCGTTGCCTGGCCGACCAGTGTGGCGCTGGCGCCTGGTGCGGCTGCCACAGTCGTCGTGAGCGTGACGGTCCCGTCTACAGTGACCGCGGGTGCTGTGGGCGTGGTAACGGTGACGACGCAATCGGTGGATGTGACAACCCGCGCGACCGTCCAACTTAATACGACGGCCTTCGCTATTTTCTATAGGAATTTTCTCCCAGTGGTGCGCAAGAACTAACAGATTGCCAACCAGACCGGAGTATAATGAAAAAGCGAGGCCAGAACGCCAGGCTGCGCCAGGTCATTCCCGCGAAGGGAATGACGGCTAGTCTGAAAATGCTCACAGCCCTCGTCTGAGGGCGTTCCCTGGGGACGGTGCGTGAGCGTGGAGCGTTTTCAGGCTTTGTGGTGAATGCAGTTCATGGGGGTCTGAGTAGTAACGCAATAGGAGCAGTTCATTGTTGGAGTTGACGTTGAATTCATACCCCGCGCCAGCCGAACATGTGCGCGGCCGCCGTCTGGATCACGAAGTCGTGGTCGTGCTCCCAGATCGGGGCGAGGTAAAAGTCTTGAATGAGGTTGGCGCGCAAATCTGGACGCTGGCTGACGGCACGCGTTCCGTGGGTGATATCGTTGCGGCGCTCTGTGTCGCTTACGAAGTGCCGCCTGCCGAGGCCGAGGTGGATACCTTGACGTTTCTGGCCGAATTGCGCCAAAAAGGTTTGATTACATTACGAGGGTGATCAAGTGATCAAGCAGCCGCGCATTCTTCTTATCCTCTGTGGACTCATTCTGGTGGCCGGGCTGGCGCTATGGCCGGGCGATTGGTTATCGCACGCCTACGCCAACGTCACGTTGGTCAGCTTCACGGCTACCTCGCTGTCTGGACAGCCGGAAATCTTCATCGAATGGGAGACCGCCACTGAATTTGATACAGTCGGCTTTTTCATTGCGCGCAGCGACAGCGCCTCTGGCATGTTTACGCGGGTCAGTGACTTCCTTCCGCATGAGGGCGACACCGTCGTCGGCGCCCTGTATGATTTTATCGACGAGACTACCGTATTGAATCAGACTTACTACTACCACTTGGAAGTCATCAACACCGATCAGACCATTGACCTTCACGGCCCGATTGCAGCGGTGGCCGGTGTTCCGGCAACCGTTACGCCCACACCATCACGCACACCCACCGACACTCACACTCCCACACAGACCCCGACATCTACTCGCACGCCGACGTTGACGCCCACCACGCGCCCCCTTACGGCGACGTCTACCCATACGTCCGCGCCGACGAATCGGCCTGCCGCGACGGCTACACCGCGCCCTGTCACGGGCGCAACCATTACTCCACGTTCCACGACAGGCGATGTCGGTGTGCCATCCCCAGCCAGCAGCGTGGCAACGCGGGTCGTGACCGCGCCGACAGATCCCTCGCAAGCACCCTTGCCGGCCACGGCGCTACCTGGGGGATTACCCATTAGCAGTGAACCACCCACTCCGGCATTGGTCGCTCCCACGCCAGTGCCCGATCAAATTGTGCCGCCCACTAAAGTCGCGGCAGCGCTCATACCCGCCCCCACACAGACTGCGCCCGATGCCGTAGAGCCGGTCGTGGTGGTCACTGAAGCCGCCGCGCTGGCAACTAAGCCCGTGGAGTCTCGTAGCGGCGGACTGATTCTGATCATCGGCGCGGCCGTCTTCTTGCTCATCGGCGCGACCCTGATGCTGCGCCAAGCAAGTAAATGATGCTGCTAGTGCGGACTCGCCGCCGTTTTTCTCGCCGGGCCAGGCTGGTGGTTGCGGCGGGCCTCCTACTTGGCAGCTTAGCCCTCATCGTGAGCGGACTGTTGTGGCTCACGCGAACCGATCCTACGCCACCCTCACTTTCAACCGCACGCGCTGTCAAACTACTCGTGGCCCAGTCCGTACTAGGCGCAAAGTCCGCACTCGTGGAAATCAAGTCATCCGATCTGCGCGCCATCGGCTGGGAGGGTCTTGATCTAACCACGTTGAACGTGACGTCCGAGGGCGTTACGCTGCCCGTGTGGGCCGAGGCGACATCACTGCGCTTCTTTGCGCCAATAAGCCTCACACGCTATATGAGTGAAACGGTCTTCTGGCTGGAGCAGAGCGAGCAACCCATTTTGCAGATCTCCGAACAACCGATGATGCTCGCGGGCGACCTCGCACCCATCGATCGATACACCGCCACCCTCAGGTTGGAAGAGAACCGGGTTTATTCGCCGCAAGTCACAGAGGGCGATCATTGGTTTTGGATGCAGCTGCCCGCGCCGATAACCAAGACATTCACGGTGACCACGTCGGCGCTGCTGCCCGGTCGGGCCCGTGTGCAGATCAAGGTGTGGGGCAGCACCACAGCACCAACCAATCCCGATCATGCCTATCGCCTCATATTGAACGATCAACTGCTGGGTGAGTTTACGTGGGACGGGCAGGGGCCGCATACGATCGAGGCGGTGGTACCCGCCGCTGTGCTGCGCGACGGAAGTAATGTGCTCAGCGTGGTCGCACCGGGAATGCCCCAGATCGATGCCGACATCACTTACTTGAACTGGATTGCGCTGGATTATGCGCGGTCTTTCGTGGCGCAAGACGATCGCTTGGCGTTTGAGATTCCGGGCGGAACGTTTCATTTGACGGGATTCTCCGGCCCGATCGAGGTCTTCGATGTTACGCAACCCGAGCGGGTCACGCGCACTCGCGCGCAGGCTGACGGTACCTTTGTCGGCGCTGTTGGACATCACTATTGGGCCGTGGGGCCGCAGGGGTATCAAGCGGGACGGATACAAGCCGCAGAGTTAAGGCCCGATCTGCGCGCCGCAGAGAATGCCGCCGATTATCTCGCCATCGGCCCGATCGATTTGCTGGAGCCCCTCCAGCCGTTGTTGGAGTGGCGTGCTGCACAGGGCCTCAAGACGTTGGCCGTGCCGGTCGGCGCCATTTACGATCAGTTTAGCGCGGGCCGCGTTGACCCGGAAGCGATCCGATCGTTCCTGCAATATGCGACGACGCAGTGGAGCGTGAAGCCGAAGTACGTGCTGCTGATCGGCGATGCGAGTTACGATACGTTGAATTCCACCACGCCGCCGCAAGCGAATCGTTTACCCACCTTTTTAGTGCAGACCGTTTTTGGCGGCGAGACGGCCAGCGACGTAGGTTTTGCGCAGCTCGATGATGATGAGAAACCGGATATCGCTGTTGGTCGCGTTCCGGCGCGCGAGGTCGATCAGGTGCGCGTGTTCGTGGCGAAGACCCTGGCGTATGAGCAGAACTCGCCAATCGGCGAGTGGCGGTCGCGCGTGCTGGCCGTGGCCGACGGGCAGGAACCGGCCTTCCGGGCTGATGCGCAGCGTTTCCTCGATCAATTTTCAGCCAGCTTTCAAACGACGCTGGTCAATCCACCGGCTGGATCGGCGCAGGCGAGCATGGAGATTTTGAACGATCTCAACAACGGCAGCGTGCTGGTGGGTTATTTTGGGCATGGCAGTGTGACGCAATGGGGCAAAGATAATTTGTTCACGGTGAAGGATGTGGCGGCGCTGCAGAACGGTGGCAAGCTGCCCGTGGTGATCAACATGACGTGCCTCACCGGTTTGTTCACCCATCCCAAGGTGCAGTCTTTGGCCGAGACGCTGTTGTGGAAAGCGGAGGGGGGCGCGGTGGCCGTCCTCGCGCCGACCAGTTTAACGCTGTCCGACGATCAAAGTTTCTTGAGTAAAGCGCTGGTGCAGGCGTATTTGAAAGATCGCACGGCGCGCCTGGGCGACGTGTTTGTGCAGGCGCAACGTGAAGTGCCGACGAGTGGGGCGGGTACGCAGGATGTGCTGCGGACGTTCTTGCTGTTTGGCGATCCGGCGTTGAAGATCGTGCAGCCGTAAATGCAGACCTGGCAGGTTTCCCCCGATTGTCTAGCGAGTGGTCTGGCCTGCTTTGCTCACACTGAGCCAAGGTGGATTGTCTTTGGAAAACCTGCCAGGGTTAGCCGCTTTCGCAAGGGCGTAGAAAAGGTCGCGGCCTAACCGCGTCCTGGCAGTCGCAACGGGGTGTCGGGGAACGAAGACCTGGCAGGCTTTGCTCACACTGAGCCAAGGCGGATTGTCTTGGGGAAACCTGCCAGGTCTAGCCCAACAAAAAGAAACCGGATACCACCACGGCATCCGGTTTTTTGGTTCATGCGCTGTTTACACTAAGCGGTCTGCTTGCGGCCCCTGCGGGTGAAGAGCACGGCGCCGATCAAGATCACCGCTGCGCCACCGACTAACGCCAGCGGCAGAACAGGCGAGGTGGTGGGCTGAGCCTGTAGCGATTCGAGCGTGACGGCATTCGGGGTGTTGAATTCCCAGAAGTAATCTTCAATCTCGCCATTGAGTACAGCAGTATCGGTGTCATCGGGCGCGTCGCAGCCACCAGAAGTGGGGCAGATGCGGAAGCGCGCGAAGATGTCGTCTCCTTGTGTGTAGCCGCTGCTCGGAACGGTGAAGCTGCGAACCTGGCTCGGGTTATTGCCGATGGAGTCGTTAGTGAAGATCTGCTCATTGGCATCCGCAAAGTCGCCATCGCGGTTCCAGTCAATCCACCCATTGAAGTAGCAATTGCTGCTGGTGCAACCTTTAACCGTGACGGAGAGATTAACGGTGTTGCCGGGTTGCCAATAGTCTGTCATACGGCGTTGCACCCCATCTTCATCATCGGGGGTGCCACTGGCATTGTCGCCGTTTGCAGTGGCACTAGGCTGGTGTGCTGCTTCAGCGTCGACATTATTGCCTAGCCGTAGTCCTTGAGGAATGTGATAGGCATTTGAGATTGCTGTGGTGTAGGTGATTGTTCCACTGGTGGGCACATCGCCATATTCCCTGAGACTGGTGGCCTTGATGAGTTTGGCATTGGCGTCAGCGCCTGGCTCAACGCTTTGAAATTCCAAAATAACTGCGCGGATATTGGCTGTATCCAATGTGCCTGTTCCATTGCCAAAGCTGCTAAAGGGGAAGAACATATCCACAACCTGTCCACCGCTAACACCATCCACACTGAGGAGCGTTAGTTCTGCCCAATTGGACGAATCAGTATAAAGCTTGACGGTGTAATCGAAATCAAGACTATCCGAACCGGTCAGTGTTACCAAAATTCCTGTATTGGTATTACCATCGGTGATATCGAAAGCAGTCAACCCATTTGGAACAAAAGTTCCTGGGGTCGAGTGATCACTATCGCCATCCCATTCTATGTATGCAGTGGCCTCCATGCCCGTCGGCAAACTGACATCAAAAAAATCATTTATAGACGAAACCAAAGCAGTTCCCTGTGTCTCAGCATTGCCGGCTGTAATATTTAAACACACATCGCGAAAACCCCCTAAAATTGATGTGTGGGTTGTTCCATTGGTCAAGCAATTGAATGCAGGCAAAGTTGGTATATCATCGAGGGTAACCTGAGTAGTGATTGTTCTCTCGGAAAACGAGTCAATATTTACGTCTGCTGCCCAGACCACGCCTGCCAGCATCAGCGCCAGCGCTAAACATACTACGACTGCAAATTGAAACTTGGTCTTCATTTTTATCTCTCCTTACTTGAGTTGAAAAACTTGTTCTTCATATCTGTCTTAATAGTCGCGCCAGCCCGATCGCTGGTTCAAGGCAAAGTGTTGAGGTTTCATCGTATTTTGTTTCACAGACTTGAAACACATCGAGGGTGATCACATGGCGCGCAACACAGGCGAGCGCTGCGGCACAGCCACTTCGCGCAAAACAAAGGCCGTTGCCAGGCCAATCAGGAGGCTGCTGAACACGATGGCCATTTGCAGTGGCAGCACGTCTGCTCCGTTGGCGGCGATGGTGGCACTCGCCGCCTCGTGGTTGACGGCCTCAATGCGATATTGATACGCCTGACCGGGCCACAACGTCGTATCGATGAAGGAGTAGTCCAACGTGTCGGCGCGGGCGGGTACTTCACGCACGATCTCAAAGCGATCGCTGCCCAGGGGCGCGCGATAGATGCGGAAGGCCGACGGCACCGAGCCGTTGACCGACCACTGCAAACCGATGCCGGGCTGCACCACATTCCACAAAACGGCTAGAGTCAACAGGGTCAAGATCACGCCGCTCAACAGGGGCAGCCAGCGGGGTAGCGCATGCTGCGCGCCCTGCGCGCGGGCCTGGGCCA
>JBGSPW010000002.1:0-156052 GCA_041738395.1 Thermoflexales bacterium | reverse complement strand
GCCCAACAGCGCGCCGGCGCAGGCGGCTCTGGCGCTGGCGCTCAATTTCCATTTCGATAAGCTGTTGCAACTAGGCCGCGTGGCTGAAGCGGATAAGACTTTGCAGCAAGCATTGGCGGTCGCTAAGAATGCAGTCACGCTCGATCCGAAATATCCAGAAGGTCAAGCTTATCTGGCTGAGATCTATGCGGAGACGGATGATCTGGAGAACGCCGTCGTCTCGATTCAAAAAGCACTGGCGTTGGACCCCAACCGATCGGAAGTGCTGCGCGCCTATGGCACGGTGCTAGAGAGTCAAGGCAAGTACACAGACGCAGCTGAGGCTTATCGGCAGGCCATCGCGCGCGCGCCGAACGTGGCCCATTTGTATTTAGTCTTAGGTCGCGCTTATCGCACCATTGCCCAGGTGCGCGATCCGTCATTATGGGCCAGCGCGTTGGAGACCTTCAAGAAAGGCGCGCAGGTTGATCCTACGGATGTGCGCCTGTTAGACGAGTGGGGCTGGTTGCATTATCAGCTGGATGAGTATCGCGACGCGCAGGAAGTTCTAGAAAATGCCGTCACGATCGATCCGCAAGCGTGGTCGCCGCGCAGCCATCTGGCAGCCACCTATTTTCAACGGACACAGTACGAAGACGCGATCGCTTCGTTCAAGCAGGCACTCGATCTCATGAATCAAACGTTTGATGCCGACCATTACTGTGTCACCGCCAAGACGCTGTCGTGCGATCGGTTGGTGCAGGCTTATATCACCCTGGGCTACGCGTATCGCCAACTCAAGCAATGCGCCCCCAGCGGCCTGGGGGCTTTTCGCAAGGCGCTGATCATTCGGCCCGATAATCCCGGCGCACAGGGCGGCTATAATCAGTGCGCCGAAGACTTGGGCACGCCCGTTCCCAGAACACCCACCCCAAGACCTTGATGAACTGCCCGGCGTCAAAAGATGTCACATCCTTCAGGAGAATCTGCCATGAAACTCATCATCGCCGTCCTGCAACACGAAGATGAAGAGGCGCTTGTTCAGGCGTTAGAAGAAGCCAGTATCGGCTCCACGCGCATCGGTTCCAGCGGGGGGTTCTTGCGCGCCAGCAATGTCACGATGATGATCGCCGTGACCGATGAGCAAGTGGATGTCGTGCTGGGTTTGATGCACAAACATTGCAAGCGGCGCACGCGCCATCTCTATCCGTTGCTGCCCAACCTCGAGGCGCGTGAGCGTTTCCTGGGTTCAATCCCGGTGGAAGTTGGCGGCGCGACGGTGTTCATTCTGCTGGTGGAGCGGATGGAAAAGATCGACTAATCCCCGATCAACTCTCACATTCCTATTTCAGCTCGATTGACCTTGGCACACCCAATCGGACTGTGCTAAAATTTCGTTAGAATTCACTAATAACTCTTGACACCGGCCGTTATCTAGTGGTATATTAGGAGCTGGTTAGCACTCTATCGACGAGAGTGCTAACCAGCCTTATTTTGCGTCGCAGACAAATCCAAATTCCAAATGGAGGAATATCACATGGCGAGCAAGAAGTTGAGCTTGAAGCCCCTGGCTGACCGCCTGGTGGTGGAGCCGGTCGAGAAGGAAGAGCGAACGGCCAGCGGTATCATCCTGCCCGAAACGGCCAAGGAGAAACCGCAGGAAGGGACCGTGTTGGCCGCAGGGCCGGGTCGCACCGATGAGGACGGAAAGCGCATTGCGATGGACGTCAAGGTGGGCGACGTGGTGCTCTATGCCAAGTATGCCGGCACCGAAGTGAAGATCGACGACAAGAAGTTGCTCATCCTCAAAGAGAGCGACATCCTGGCGATTGTCGAGAAGTAATTCTTAAGAGTGTCATTGCGAGCGCTTTTTGCGAAGCAATCTCGTCGGGTAACGCAGGAGATTGCTTCGTCGCAGAAAAACGCTCCTCGCAATGACGAGGACTAAACGGAGACACTACCATGGCTAAACAATTAGTTTTCAGCACAGAAGCTCAGTATGCATTGAAGCGCGGCGTCGATGCGTTGGCAAGCGCCGTCGCGACGACCCTCGGCCCCAAGGGCCGCAACGTGGCGCTCGATAAGAAGTTCGGCGCTCCCACCGTGACCCATGACGGCGTGACCGTGGCGAAGGAAATCGAGCTGAAGGACCCGTATGAAAATATGGGCGCGCAGCTGCTCAAGGAAGCCGCGACCAAGACTAACGACGTGGCCGGTGACGGCACCACGACCGCGACGGTTCTGGCGCAGTCCATCGTGCACGAAGGCTTACGGAACGTGACCGCCGGGGCGAACCCCATGCAGATTAAGCGCGGTTTGGAAATGGCGACCGATGCGGTGGTCAACGCGATCAAGAAGATGGCGACCCCCGTCGAAGACAAGCACGAAATCGCCAACGTGGCAGCCATTTCGGCGGCGGACAGCGAGATCGGCGACCTCATCGCCGAAGTGATGGACAAGGTCGGCAAGGACGGCGTGGTCACGGTTGAGGAGAGCAAGGGCCGCGAGTTCGAGACCGAGTACGTCGAAGGTATGCAGTTCGATCGGGGTTACATTAGCCCTTATTTCGTCACCAATACCGAGTCGATGGAAGCTGTGATCGAGGGTCCGTATGTCCTGATCCACGACAAGAAGATCAGCGCCGCGACCGATATTGTGCCGCTGATGGAGAAGCTGCTCCAGAAGGGCAAGCGCGATCTGGTCGTGATTGCCGAAGACGTGGACGGCGAAGCGCTGGCAACACTGGTGCTCAACAAGCTGCGTGGCATGTTCAACATTCTAGCCGTGAAGGCCCCCGGGTTTGGCGATCGCCGCAAGGCCATGCTGCAAGACATTGCCGTGTTGACCGGCGGCACGGTTGTCACCGAAGAACTGGGTCGTAAGCTTGAGTCGGTGACGTTGGACGATCTGGGCACCGCTGCCAAGGTCGTGGCCGACAAGGACAACACCACCATCGTCGAGGGCAAGGGCAGCACCAAGGAGATCAAGGGCCGCATCGAGCAGATCAAGGCCGAGATCGAGAATACGACCAGCGACTACGACAAGGAAAAACTGCAAGAGCGCCTGGCCAAGTTGAGCGGCGGCGTGGCCATCATCCGCGTGGGTGCGGCCACCGAAACCGAATTGAAGGAAAAGAAGCATCGTGTGGAAGACGCACTCAGCGCGACCCGCGCCGCCGTGGAAGAGGGCATTGTGCCCGGTGGCGGCGTGGCGCTCGTCAACGCGATCGACTCCCTGAAGCGGGTCAAGTCGGACGAGGAAGACATCCAGACCGGTATTACCATCATGCGCCGCGCGTTGGAAGAGCCGATGCGCCGCATCGCCGCGAATGCCGGCCAGGATGGCGCGGTCATCATCGACACCGTCCGCCGTATGTCGAAAGAGAAGGACAACAAGAACATCGGCTACAATGTATTGACGGGTAACTTCGAAGACATGGTCAAGAGCGGTATCATCGACCCGGCCAAAGTCACCCGCAGCGCCGTCGAGAACGCGGCCAGCATCGCGGCGATGATCCTGACCACCGATGCCTTAATCACCGACATCCCTGAGAAGAATCCGGCCCCCATGATGCCGCCTGGTGGCGGTGGCGACTTTTAGTCGTTCCGGTTAAGTCTGTAGTGAAAAAGCCTGACTCCCTGGCGGGGTCAGGCTTTTTACTTGTGACTACTCAGCCCCCTGAACTACGTTCACCACAAAGCCTGAAAACGCTCCGCGCTCGCGCACCGTCCTCGGGGAACGCCCTCGGGACGAGGGCTGTGAACATTTTCAGACTAGCCGTCATTGCGACCCCGCCAAGCGCGCCTCCGCGCATAGCGCGGACAAGCGTGCGACGAAGCAATTTCGATCCAATGCGGGAGAGTGCAGCTACCTATGAACTGCGTAAGTGTCGATCCGCGCACCTGACAACTTGAGGCGCATCCCTTCTCACCCATATTTCTCAATCAAATCCCGCGTGCGCTGGATGCCGGTTGCCGCTTCACCTGCGCCTTCGTACTCGATACTGATCACACCCCTGTAGCCTACCGACTTCAGCGCGCTCAGACACATCCGATAATCGATCTGCGTCTCTTCGCCCTGCGCGTTGAAGTCACGCGCCTTGGCATGCACATGGATCGCGTGGGGGGCCAAAGAGCTTAAGGATTGAGGCAAATCCTCAGGCTCCCCTTCAAAGTTGCCGAAATCCAAACACACACCCAAAAACGGCGCATGAAAGTGCTGCACGAATTCCGCCAACACAATCGGATCATCACTCAATCCGCCGTGCTTCTCGACAGCGAACTTGATGTTCCGGGCCATGGCGACCGGCAGCACGCTGCTCATCAAATCCACCGCGCGCTCATAGGCCGCCCGATCGTCCTTCCCGCCCCCTAAGGTAAGGCGAATCAACGGCGCACCCAAGTAATCGGCCGTCTCGATAGCCGCCGCCAGATACGCCTTCTGCTTTTGTCGATCAGGCCCCTCGCTCGCCGTCAAATCAGAATCGATCGACCAGCACACCAACCGTGTGCCACTGCGCAAACGATGCAGGCGGGTGTGCAGAATCGTCTTG
Organism: Thermoflexales bacterium; assembly: GCA_041738395.1. Taxonomy (GTDB): domain Bacteria; phylum Chloroflexota; class Anaerolineae; order Fen-1058; family Fen-1058; genus Fen-1058. The sequence goes on along the minus strand of JBGSPW010000002.1, from coordinate 151,521 downwards.
CGGTCGTACTCATACCGATTGAACTCCCGTGCTGTACGGCCCAACGCCCGCGCGATCGGATTGGGCGGTTTGGGCCACAAGAACATATCTTGCAGCTCCACCGCGCCATAGCCCAGATCGTGTACGCGATACGGCACATCCTCCAGGCGCAGCCGGCCCTTAGACAACTCATCATGAAACGACCAGGAAGAAATGGCAATGTCCATAGTAAGGATTAAGGATCAGGGATTAGTGCCACGATAGTAACACGAGACTGAGGGGTTGACAAACTTGGCAGACGAGTCAACAATTAGCCCGCTCTCATTCAGCGCTATAGTTTAGCGCGCTATCATTTTTCTCAGGAACTTGCCAATGTCTCCCTTCAACCCTCAAGACAAAATCCATGTGCTCTTTGTGTGTATGGGCAACATCTGCCGCTCACCGATGGCCGAAGCCGTGTTCCGCGATCTGGCGAAACAGCAAAAACTGACCGATCGCCTCGAGATTGTTTCCGCCGGGACAGGCGACTGGCACGCTGGCGAGCCGCCGCATCGCGGCACACGTGAAACACTCAAGCGCCACGGCATTGAACTGAACGGTCTCATCGCCAAGCAAGTCTCGCAAGCTATGCTCGATCACGCCGACTATGTAGTGGCAATGGATTACGAGAACCTGGCCGATCTGCGCGCGTGGCACATCGACCGCAAGAAACTCTCGCGCCTCCTCGACTACGCGCTGGATGTGGAAGTGCGCGACGTGCCCGATCCGTACTACGATGGCCGTTTCGAGTTAGTCTACACCCTAGTCAGTCGCGGCGCAGAAGGCCTGCTCCAACAAATCCGCGAAGCGCACAACTTCTGAGGCAGGCGCATACAGAGCAGCGACAGGTTTCTGCCTTTGTCAGAGAAACCATGGGCTCGAGACTAGCCAGAACCAGTGCGGCAAGTGACTTGAGACGTTAAGCCCCTGCTCAAAAGCCACTCGCGAAATCTCGCGAGTGGCTTGGCATTTCTGACAGTGCGCAGCAAATGAAGGCGTGCGTTTTCTTGGTACAGGTCAGCGTGTTGCCCTCAGTCGTTCCTCAGCGCTGCGTCTCCGCCAGCCACTTCTCTCGATTCGCCGCGCGGGCAATCTTGCCGCTGGACGTTTTGATCAGCCACCGTTCGCCGACCAGATGCACGTACGTCACCGTGACCAGGCTCTGCCTCGCGACGGTGTTGCGAATCTGCTGCGCGATGTGCTTGCGTTCCTGCACACCATCTAGCGTCACTTCGGCCACCACGCCGATCAACTCCGTGCCCTCGCGTTCATCGGACACGCCAAAGACCACCGCCCGGCCCGGATACACCCCGGCCACCGTGTTGACGATCGCTTCGAGGTCTTGCGGATAGATGTTCTTGCCCGCGTTGATGATCAAATCTTTCATGCGTCCGACGATATACACTTCCCCAGCGGCGAGGTAGCCCATATCGCCCGTACGATACCAACCGTCTTGAAACGGTTGTAAATCAGGACGTTTGTAATAGCCGCTCAACATGCAATCGCTCTGCACCACGATTTGCCCCACGCGCCGCTCGGGCAGCGTGTCCCCGGCTTCGTCAATGGCTTGGGCGGACGTGTTGACGATCGCCGGGCCACACGACACGCGGGTCTGCGCGTTGGGGTGATCGCGCTCGATCGGCTGAGCGAAGCGCTTCCGCTCCAACTCGATGCGATCCACCACATCCGTTCGCGCCGCCTGCCCGATGGGAGTCTGCGTCACCGCAAACGTATTCTCGGCCATCGCGTAACTCACCGCCAGCATCTCAGCCGTCACGCCGTTGACCGCGAATCGATCGAGGAACATTTGATGGCTCTCGTCACGCACCGGCTCGGAACAATTGATGAACAGCCGCATCGACGCCAGCGATAAACCCTCGCTGTCGCGTTGACGGATGCGGCGCGCGCAGTGATTGTAGGCGAAGTTCGGCAGCCAGCACAGTGTGCCGTGATAATCGCTGATCGCATGCAATAGCAGCGCGGGATGCGCCACCCAATCGAACGGCGACATCATCACCAGCGGCACACCCTGCAGCAGCGGCAGGATGAAGCCCGCGATGAGGCCCATATCATGATACAGCGGCAGCCAACTCACGATCACGTCTTGCTCATTCAACGCGATTGCTTCGCTGTAACTCGCCACTTGATTCAACACCGCCTCATGCGACAACGCGACGCCTTTCTGCAAGCCCGTCGTGCCGCTGCTGTGTTGTAGAAAAGCGACCTCGCTGGGATCAGCGTTCCGCCTAGCGCGTCCCCGCTTCGCGGACAGGGCGTGAGCGGAGTCCTGTAAGGGCGCAGTCGAAGGACGCGCCTTCTTCGACTCCACTTCGTTCCACTCTGAATGCGCTGCCCCATTCACCATCGCCACCGACCGTGCCAGATGCTCCGAGCCAAACACATGACACGGCACGCGAGCCGCCAACTGCGGCTCGAATTCATCCGTCGTGAAGATGGCGCGCACCTCGGACAGCCGCGCCAACTCGGCCATGCTGTGCATGTAAATCTCAGGATCAAGTTTCTCCGTCAAGGTGGGAAACATCGACGGGATCGCGCCGCACCACAACGCGCCCCAGAAAGCGTAGATACTCTCCAGGTTCTGCGTGTGCGCGATGACGACCAGATCACGCGGGCGGATGCCCATGTTCCGCAAGCCGGCCGCGTGTGCCAGCACCGCCTCGCGAAACTCACGTCGCGAGATCGTGATCGGCGCGCAGTCCGTTTCGAGGTAAATGATCGCGGGGCACTCGTCGTGTTCGCTTTGCAGCGCAACGGCATCGAGCAGCGTATGAAAGTGAGAACGGTTGGAAAGGTTGAGCATGATCGATCGTGAAACGTAAAGCGTAAAACGTAATATGACCTTTACGTATTACGTTTTACGCCTGACGCGTCACGTATCACCCGCGCCACCATCTGATCGAGCGTATTCATCTTCGCTACGGTCAGATCGGAATCGGGAATGTACACGCCGAACTCCTTTTCGACGTACACAGCGAACTCCGCTAGCGAAAACGAATCCATCAAGCCGCCGGTGATGATGCCCTCCGTGTCAGTTAAGGGATAGCTCGCATCGCGGATGAGTTCTTTACAAATGGTCGCCCGCAGTTTTTCGCGCAGCGTTTTTTCGTCCATATGCCTTCCTTAGAGCAAATTCCAAGTTGGTTTACAGTGTCACCCCGAACAGCGTGAGGAGTCTCTACGAGCGCCAAAGACGCGCAGCGCCTCGCTCGCCTTGCCCGCCGCAAAGCGGCGGAGGCGCGCTGGGCGTCGCTCGGAATGACACTCTACGCGACCTTGTGAGAGCAGTTTCCTTGTCTACTTGTTTCCTTGACTACCCAGCTTCACAACTTCCTCGCCCACCACTCTCGCCAACTGCGTCATGCCCTGCGGCGTCAAATGCACCGGCGTATCGGTGAATTCAGCGGGTGCAATGCTATCCCATAAATCGAGATAATGCCAGTTGTTCGCTGACGCCTTGGTGTTCAGCAATTCGTGATATTGGTTATACGCCCAGCGCGGATAAAACGAGTTGTAGCGCAGATCACTGTTCTGGCCGCTGCTGATGAACATCGGCTCATTGATGATCAGCACGGGGACATCCCCGGCCATCTTCAACCCGGCATCGAGCACATCGAAAGCCAGCTCGTTTTCTGTAAGTGTCGTCGGTTGTTTGAAATCCTGCCAGCTCACGTCCTGCTCAAAATCCGACTGGCGCAGCTTGATCTGATCGGGCATGGCCTGATCGATCCCGGTGGCCGCCCACGAGAAGCCCAACGCCTGCAAGCGCAGCCAATCGGCCAGATTGCGCCGCTGCCCGACGAGGGTCTTGCCCAGGAAATCCGGATTGACAAAGCGCGGATCGTTCGGATCGATCTTCAACTGATAGCGATCGATCAACGCGCGCGTTCGCGCGGCATTGTTCTGCACGATCGAGGGGAATACCTGCTTGGCGCGCGGAAATGATTCGAGCGTCACCGGCCACACGATCAGATCGGGTTGCAGCTTCAGCGCTTCTTCCAAAATCAGCACGTCCTTGGTCAGCGCCATGACGGGGTAGCCGAGGTTGTACGCCATCACGCGCTTGCCGTCGACCGTCTTCAGATTCTGCGCATTGATCTGCCCGGCCAGCGTAGCGGCGTTGTCCAGCAGCCAGCCCCACGTCCCCGAATCGCCGCTGACGATCACGCGGAATTCATCAGGCGCTTTAGGACGCGCGACGATGTGACTGGCAAACATCGCTGGAAGGTTGGACGTACTCAGGTTGTACGACTTCGCCGAGTCTTCACCGTAAGGCAATCGCTCGCGCCCCGGCAGAACAAGGTTGTACAACGAGACTCGCCCCAACGCTTCCAGCGGATTGAGCAGTGCGAAGATCACGTTGCATGCTACAAACAGCAGCGCAGTAACGATCAATACACGCACGATAGTCAGCCACGTGTTCTGTTGTCGAGATTCTTTTGCGGTTATCATGATATGCCCGCTTGGCAGAAACACTTCGACCGCGAACACACGCCGGCGGCGGGTGCAGTGCTCCCGTTCAAGCGAATGGACGCTAATCAATTCGCGTTGATTCGCGTTGATTCGCGGAAGAAATCTCCTCTACCACCCCACCCCAAACAACTTAGCGAACGTCGGCAGGGCACGGTCGATCGGCAGGGCAAACCACACCCAGCCCAACATCACAAATTGCAGCGTGACGAACCACGACAAGATCGTCCACACACGTTTTTGTTGCGGCTTCTCGTTGAGGCCGCGATACCATTTGCGCGTGCGATCGCTCCACTGCTTGTGAAGCCACAGACCCAGGCCGTGCCACACACCCCACGCCAGAAAGTTCCACGTCACGCCGTGCCACAGGCCGATGGTCGCCATCGTAGCCAGCTGCGCGATCAACACGATCAGCGTCGCAGACGGCTTGTGCTCTCGCATCAACATCCAGCGCGAAAACGGCGAGAACACATAGAAGCGCGCCCAGCTGCTCAACGTCATGTGCCAGCTCTGCCAGAACGCGGTAAGCGTGGCCTTCAAATATGGCCGCTTGAAGTTCTCTGGCAACGTAATGCCGAACAGGATGCCGATGCCGATCGCAATGTCGGTGTAGCCGCTGAAATCAAAATATAAGCGCAGGCCGTAACCATACAGCAGCACCCACAACCACCCGGTCGATTGAGTCTGCGCCGCGTTCTGGGCCGTAAGCGACATACCCAACGCCAGGCTATCGGCGATCACAAATTTCTTCAACAACCCGCTGGCGATGCGCGTCCCGCCGGCCCTGAAGCGCGCGGCATCCAGACCGCGCAAGCCCGGCAGCGCGCGATAATCGACTACAAAACGTTCAGCGCGATCGATCGGGCCGGCCACGAACGACGGCGCGAAGATCACGTAGGTCACGTACTCGCGCAGCGACAACACCAGCACGCTGCCCGTCTGCCGATCGCGCAGCGTGTGAATCAAGCGGAAGGCCACGTACGAAAACCCCAGCCACGATAGATCGATCAGGCTGGCAACCGCCGGGTCTTGCCCGGTCAGTGTGCGCCACAACCGGCTGAGCTGCGTCGCCAGCGATTCGGTGTTGAGCACGGCAAACACAGCAATCAGGAACAGCATGCAGCCCGTCAACGTGCGCCGTCGATTGCGCGTCAATCGATCGATCGCGGCGACGATCAACAACGTTCCCCCCAACGCGATCAACACCGCCAACGGATCGGGCGGACGCGCGGCGGAGATCAAGCGCCACTCGACGGGCAGCAACCGTTCCAACGAAAGGAGTAGCACCGTGGCGGTGACGACGATCAGCGTGAAGCGATCTTCTTTGAGCGACGCGATCTGATCGGGATGCTGCGCATCGCGCGAAAACCACCACATCGCAATGGTGAGGATCAAGGTCGCCGTGGGAAAGATGAACGTGCTGAAGCGAATCGGCACGTTGGGCTGCAGCCAGTAGATGGCGACAACACTGCCGACAAGCAAAGCCCAGACACGGGCACGCCTGGGCAATAGACCGGCATACAGAAACGCCGCCAGGATGAAGATAAAAATAGCGCGGAGATCGAAAGTCATACGTAGGGGCGTGGCTCGCCCTCGCCCAGGGCAGACGCGAGGCCTGCCCCTACATTAGAATCCCTGATAGATCCACTGCGGGGCACTGTCCGTCGTGACGATGATCAACAAAATGATGATCGCGCACAACGCCAGTGCAATGAAAAACTCACGCCATAAGTTCCGCATTCAGCCTTCCACGTTCCGCATTTACTTCGTTTCCCCGCACCACTTCCACTCGCCGTCTTCCTGCACCACGCGATAGGTGACCAGCGGAAACTCGTTGGTCTCCGTGCCGTACTGTGCCGTGATCTTGCCCTCACACTTCACCTTGTTGTCGCCGGACAACGCGCACTTCATCCCCTCGAGCTTCGGTTCGGTCACACCGAGAAACGTGGTCGCTTCCGTCTGAAAATCCTTTTCCTTTTCAGAGCACAGCAGCTTGCGCACGCCGTCCTGATCGACCTTGACCTTGGCAGTCAAATACGCTTCTACGACCTTAGCGGCCGCGTCGCCGCTGCTGGCCGCTGGCGCACTGCCGCCTCCGCCGCACGCGGCCAACAAACCAATTACTACCATCAACCCCAACACCATCGTTTTCAACTTCAGCAACTTCGGCATGATCGGTATCATCCCCTTTACGTTTTACGCGTTACGTTTTACGTCCTACGACTTCAACCCCAACACGCGCCACAACTTATCCAGCATGATGACAGACGTCAAGTCGTGGACTCCGTGGCCCTTGGTAAATGCCACGGGCACGGAATAGTCGTGCGCGAAATAGAACATCAGATGGGTGCTATCCGCGGGATCAAGCCCGCGATTAGGCAGCGTGCCAGCTACGGCATCGAAGTCGAGCAGCGGCACATTGAACTTGGCCGCCGTCTCTTTCAGGATGAGGTTGTTGATATTGCTGTCGCCCTCGTGCCGATCGGCCTTGGTGACGATGATGGGCACTACGCCCTGATCGATGGTGAATTGCACCAATTCTTCCATACTCTTCCGAAAGTAATCGGGCACGCCTACGTCGTTGGAGCCAAGCACGATGAATGACACACTTGGCTTGAAGACGCGATACTCGCACGCCACCGGCCCTTCGTCGGGCAGACATTGAGCTTTGTCGGCCCAGGTGGGATTGTTCCACGACCACGAATGTAAGCCGCGCCGCACCGCTAAGCTGTCGCGCCCATACGAGCCGCGATAGTAATTCAGCACATCCTGCAAATAAGCGTACTGCCCCAGATTGTAATCCGGGGTATCGAATTTCACCAGATAGTGTGGATGTTCGATGACGCTGTCGCCCACGCGCGTAAAGCGCTGAGGATCGTTACCCAGCGTTTGCCCTTTCGCAAAGATCCGCTTCACATTCGCCTGCACAGTGGGCGGCATGATAACAAACTGATCGAGCTTGATGTCATTCACGTTGTCAGGCGGCAGCGGCGTCGGCAATGGCGTGGGCGTCAACGTCGGCGTGACATTGGGATCGATCGTCGCGGTAGGGCCCGTAGGGGTCGCCGTATACACAATCGGGGTGCCGGTGGCCGTGAGTGACGCAGGAATCGATGTGGGCGTCGCGGTTGGCTCCGGCTCGGTCGTCGCCTGTAAATTGGGAATGATCAGTTTCTGGCCCAGCGTGATCATCGTCGAATCGCCAATGCCATTGGCCTGTTGAATGGCCTGTACCGAAGTGCCGTACTTGCGCGCGATACGATACAGATTTTCGCCCTGCTGCACGGTATGCAAGATCGTCATACCCATGCTCGGCGCAACTTTCGTCACAGCGGCCTGGACTACGGTCGTAGCCGGCTGGGGCTGGGTCGCCGGCCGCGTAGCCAATCGGGGAGCTTGAGTGCCCGCAGTCGCACCTTGCTGGGCACAGCCGCTCAACAACAAAAACACGATCGCCACTCCGATCGTGCCGGGCCAGTTTGATTGCTTCAAACGACTTCCCATATGACATCCCGCCAATAAGTGGTGCTATTGTAATACAAAACAGAAGCCCCGCACCATGCGGGGCTCCAGTACAGCCATATTCATCTACTCAGGTGCCCGCGAGAGGACTCGAACCTCCACGCCTTGCGGCACAGGCCCTCAACCTGCTGCGTATGCCAATTCCGCCACGCGGGCAACGAGGCATATTATAACCAGAACATTTCAGTTGTCAATGAATTATGCCTCGGCGGGCGGTGCGGCCACGACTTCTTTGAGATTAGGGAAGAACTGTTTGACCGTGCCTTCCACCCAGCCGTGCAACGTCTCAGCCGAGAGCGGACAACCGCTGCACGCGCCGGCCATGCTGATCGTCAAGATGCCGTCGTCATACGCTTCCATCTTGACCGATCCACCGTGGAAGTAGTCAATGTAAGCGCTGATCATCTCGATGAGGGCGCGCATCCGATCGGCCTCGGGCGCATCAGCGGGAATACCGTTAAGGTCGGGACTCATTCCTGAATTAGCAGTTCCCATGGTCAATCCTCCTGTGGTGACGGCTGCTGTGGGTCTGGTTTAAGTATACAATCGCTGGCGAAAAAAGTCATCTGGTGCTGGATCAGCCAGCGTGGTCGCTTAGTTGCGAGTCACGTCGAATCATGTACAATCAGGCTATGGAAAACCTGGCGCTCTTTCCTTTGAATACGGTACTCTTCCCGGGGCAGCTGCTGCCACTGCACATCTTTGAGCCGCGCTATAAGCAGATGATTGGCGAATGCATTCAGCACGGGCGGCCTTTTGGGGTCGTGTTAATCCGATCGGGTGAAGAGGTCGGCGATCAAGCCGCACCCTATGAGGTGGGCACCACGGCGCACATCGTGCAAGTGGAACACATCGCCAACGAACGCATGAACATCTTGTGCGTGGGCAACGCGCGGTTTCGCATTGCCAAGATATTTCACGCTAAGCCCTATCTCACCGGCAAGATCGAGTTGTGGCCGTGGGAACCGTTTGCCGCCGGGAGCGCCGATGTCGATCGGGTACAGCGCCAACTCGATCGGTATGTGCAGATCCTGGCCGAGATGACTGACAGCCAGCTGGAGATCGAACTGCCCAGCGATCCGGCGGCGTTAGCAAATGTAGCCGCCTCCGTGCTGCAAATTGATAGCGCTGAAAAACAACGGCTGCTCACCACTTTCTCGATTGGCCAGCTCTTGACCGATCTGTCCACCGTTTTTCAGCGCGAATTGCGAGCCTGGCAGATTGTGCAGGCCAGCCGCCAGCTCTCCCTCGACGAGACCACCCCCTTTTCACTCAACTAAAATCCCGTGGCTTTTTGATCGCCCTAAGATTTTCTGGTACAATGCCACGGCTGTGTCACAAGCTCATGAGGTGAATCACGCATGAAAATTGTAGTCGATGCAATGGGCGGCGATCACGCGCCCGGGGTCGTCGTTGCAGGATCAATCATGGCGGCCCGCGAATTTGGGGTCGAGATACTCCTCGTCGGACGCCAGGCTGAGATTCAACGCGAGCTAGCCCGTCACCAAACTGACGGGCTTTCCATCTCGATCGTTCAGGCCAGTGAAGTCGTCGAGATGGACGAGCATGTCAGCGCTGTGCGCGCCAAGAAAGATAACTCCATGAGCGTGGGCCTGCGCTTGTTGAAGGAAGGGAAGGCCGATGCGTTCATGTCCGCCGGAAACTCCGGCGCGGTGATGGCCGCCGCATTATTTGGCGTGGGGCGCATTCGCGGCATTGACCGCCCTGCGCTGGCCTCGATCTATCCGGCCAGCCAGACGCCCGCCATTTTGGTCGACCTCGGCGCAAACACCGATCCCACGCCGCAGAATCTGGTGCAGTTTGCCATGATGGGCAGCCTGTACGCCAAGATCGCTTTGGGTCTGGACCAGCCACGGGTGGCCATCGTGTCAAATGGCGAAGAACCGGAAAAAGGCAACGAGCGTGTCAAGGCGACGTATCCGCTGCTGCAAAACAGTAACCTGAATTTTATCGGCAGCATCGAAGGCAAGGATATTCCCAAAGGCGTCACCGACGTCATCGTCACGGATGGATTTACAGGCAACGTCATACTCAAGCTCTCGGAAGGGCTGGTCTCCTTCATACTGAGCTACATCAAAGCCACCGTCACGAGTGGGGTGTTGAACAAGCTGGGGCTGGTGCTCATGATCCCGGGTCTGATCTTAATGTTACCTGGGTTGCTATTCCTGCTGCCGTCACTCCAGCGTTTGCGTAAACGGGTGGATTACCGCGAATTAGGGGCCGCGCCACTGTTGGGCGTCGATGGGGTTGTATTAATTGCGCACGGCCGATCAGATGCCAAAGCCATCTACGGGGCGATCCGCTCGACCATCCGCGCTGCCGAAGGCCGCATCGTCGATGCCATCAAAGCCGGACTGGTCGAGGCGGGGCAGCGCGCAGCGCAACCGTAAGTCCGGCTTTGCAACTTTATCATCATAGGGTAGTCCACATGCAAACGCGATCTGATTCTCAACGAGTTGTCATCACCGGCCTGGGCGCGATGTCGCCCCTGGGTCAGACGGTAGCTGAATTATGGGAAGGGCTGGTGGCCGGCCGATCGGGCATTGCCCCGATCACGCACTTCGATCCGGAGGATATGCCGACCAAGATTGCCGGCGAAGTCAAAGGTTTCGATCCGACGAAATGGATCAACTTCAAAGAAGCGCGCCGCATGGGACGCGCCACGCAGCTGGCCGTGGCGACTGTACACGAAGCCTTGCAAGATGCCGGGTTTGACACGTTGCTGCCGGAAGACGTGCAAGAAGAGGCCGGCGTGTATATCGGCACCGCTTATGGCCCATTCGAAAAGGCCGATGAAGAAATGGAGGCCTTTGCCAAGAAAGGCTGGCGCGGAGTCAGCCCGTTTGCGCTATCCTCAGCGCTAACCAGTATGCCGGCCTTTCATGTGAGCTTGTTGACGCAGGCAAAAGGGCCGATCGGCACGCCGATCAACGCCTGCGCGGCAGGCACCCAGGCGATTGTGGAAGGTTCGGAGTACATCCGGCGCGGACATGCGCAGGTCATGATCTGCGGCGGCGTGGAAGGCTCGATTCATCGGTATGGCGTTGCCGGATTCTGCGCGATGCGCGCCTTGTCCACACGCAATGACGAACCCGAACGCGCCAGCCGTCCCTTCGACAAAGATCGTGATGGGTTCATCCTCAGCGAAGGCTGCGGCCTGGTCGTGCTGGAAAGCCTGGAGCACGCTCTGGCGCGCGGCGCACACATCTACGCTGAAATGTTAGGCGGCGCGTCCTCGGCCGATGCTTATCATGTCGCCGCGCCGGATCCCAAAGGAGCGGGTGCGGTGCGCGCAATAAAACGCGCGCTGCGGGATGCCGGCGTGGATATTAGCGAAGTCAGCTACATCAACGCCCATGGCACTTCTACTCCGCTGAACGATGCCACCGAAACCCTGGCAATCAAAACGGTCTTCGGCGAGCAAGCTTATAATATCCCTATCAGTTCGACCAAATCGATGATCGGCCACGCGATGGGTAGCGCGGGCGCGCTGGAAGTCATCGCGTGCGCGAAGACGATCCAGACCGGTACGATTCATGCCACCATCAACTACGACACCCCCGACCCGGACTGCGATCTGGACTACGTACCCAATACGCCGCGCCGCGCGGATGTCAACGTCGTGCTCTCTAACTCGTTCGGACTGGGCGGTAACAATGCCTGCCTGGTGCTGGCGAAATATCTCAACGGGAATCACTAATCCTATGCAAGTCTACTGCAACGAAAAATATGTTCAGAGCCGCGCTAAACTCGGTCGCTATGCCAGCTTTGCCGGCATGGGCGTGTTATTGGTCGGTCTGATTGTTACCTGGACGGCCGGCCCCGAGGGGCTGGCCTTATCATTCCTCGCCTTGATTGGCGGTTTCATCCTGTCGCAAGTGGGCCTGTACTACGCCAATCGCTTCGCGCGGCCCGAGCGGCCCGATCAGGTTCTGGCCAAATCGCTCAAAGGATTTGACGATCGCTACATGTTGTTTCAATATACCAGCCCGGCCAGCAATGTCCTGGTGACCCCCTCAGCGTGTTGGGTATTTACGGTTAAAATGCAACGCGGGACCATTCGCTATCAGAATGGCAAGTGGAAGAATTCGCAAGGCTTCCGCAGTTTCTTTCTGTGGCTGGCCAGTGATAGTCTGGGCAATCCAATCAAAGAAGCAGAGATCGATGTCGATTCATTGCGGCGTTACGTGGCGAAGAAACTGCCCGGTGTGGAGATTCCCATGCAGCCCGTCATCTTGTTTGGCAATCCGACAGCCGAAGTGGATGCCGGGGAATCGCCAGTACCCGCGGTTCACTACAAGAAGCTCAAGGATTGGCTGCGCGGACCAGGCAAGAGCGGAGCGCTAAGCGCCGAGGCGCGCGATCAGCTAATCGAATTGTTGAGTCCGCCTGAAGCGATTATCCAACCGGAACAATCCGATGAGGCACAATCCGACCAAGCCTAACCTCCCCTTGCGATCGATAAAACAGACCCCATGAACTGTGTTCACCACACAGCATGAAAACGCTCCGTTCCCCGTCCCCGGGGAACGCTCTAGGGACGAGGGCTGTGAGCATTTTCAGATCAGTATCGATCGTTTTGTCGTCAGTCAGGCCCGTCAACTTGAGGTAACCGCGGTCGCGCCGAATCATGGGTTCCATGCGACGACCTTCGACCTCGCTCATTTCAAACAGGTGAAAGATCATGAAAAACTTGAAAGCGTTGTGGATTACCGTAGCGTTCGTGTGCGCTACTTTGGTGTTGGTCGCGTTGGCCGGAAATGCGGTCAGCGCGCGGCCGGCTGCGCACGAGCTGAAGCCGCCGTTCAAATTCGTTCAACAATCGCAAGTATCCCATCCGGAACTCAATACGGTGCCGCCCGGCAGCACCGTATTGATGACGGAAACTTTCGGGGCCGCGTTTACGGCGACCCCCAGTCTAGTGGGAACTACTCCGCAATGGCGTGTAGCCGTCAACGGCGCCGATACCGCTGGATATTACTGGGGCAGAGTCGGCCTGTCTGACACAGTCACTTTTACCAACAGCGCGTGGAGCGCCGCACGCTTGTTTACGGCCACCCAGGTGTTGACGCCCGGCGTCAGCACTTACCCGGCGGGACAAGACACGTGGCTCATCTACGGCCCGCTTGATTTGAGCCGCTATTCATACGCTCACCTCAGATTCGAAACTTATCTGGATTCTCAGACGGGTGATACCTTGTTATGGGCCATGTCACCCGATGGTCAAAGTTTCTATGGCAATACGCAGAGCGGCTCGCTAGGCGAATGGATCACTAACACCTACTCGTTCCGCTCCAACCCTTCCTATCAGGCGGTTTATCTGGCTTTTGCCTTCAACAGCCACACGAACCCGCAGGGGCTGGGCGCTTTCATCCGCAACGTACAACTTACGGGTGAACCGTTGAAGTATAACTACCTGGCATTGATAGCCAATAATTACGCCGCACCTACCCCAACGCCGATTCCACCGCTCTATGGCTATACGTTTGATCAAGCGGATTCAAGTGCCCAGGATTCAGACTTGACGAAATGGGGCGGTCAATTCTATGGAACAGGCGATGGGGACTACGGCAAGTATGCCTACGGCCAAAATGTCCGCGTAGGGCATGGCAATCCGAGTAATAGCCTGACCCTGTACACGACGGCGAGCTATATCACCGCAGGCTCCAGCCCTAATAACTACGCTCCAGCCAACTTTGATTTGTATGTTGACACCTCACCATGGCGGCTTTATCCCTCCGATTACTATGGCGTGATCTTTGGGGCCAGCGACAACACCTTTGGCGCTAATCCGGGGAACTTCAACGGCAGGGGCAGCTTCTATTTCTTGTACTATGCCACCAGTGACGTCTCGGTGCAGCCAAAAGGCATCCGCTTGGATGCGTGCAACGCCGGCAAGTGCGATCGTCTCAGCGGCAATTCCGGCAACAACGGCTTTGTCGCTCTGCCGCCCAGCTTTGTCGGCAACTCGTCCAGCTGGGATACACTGCATGTGCAGCGCGACGGCACTACCATCAATGTGTGGGTGAACGATACTTTGGTGATCTCAGTCACGGACGGATCTTACCTCGGCACGCACAAGTGGGGAGTCGCGATCCTGGCAGGTGCGAACGATGCGACCTATCCGCCGGTCGGCGGCCAAATGGCCATCGACTACGATAATATCAAACTGTACTCTCGCTAGAGCCCATCCTCCCATCGCGCAAAGCGGCCCACCCCACCACGGGTGGGGAAATGGGTAAAGATGGGGACTATTCCATGAATCTTGAAGAATATGAAGTGATGTACCAAGTCGAAGACCACCATTGGTGGTACCTCGGCATGGAACAGATCACCTGCCGCGTACTGGAACGCTATCTACCGCGTGATGGTTCCACATTAAACATTCTGGATGCCGGCTGCGGCACCGGCGCGGTCATGAAATACCTCTGCCGATATGGCGCGGTGACGGGTTTCGATTATTCGGCCGAAGCCCTGCGCCTTTCGCAAAAACGCGCGCACACGCAGCTAGCTCAAGCTTCGGTGTTAGAGATTCCGTTTGTCAGCCAGCGTTTTGACCTGATCGTCTCGTTCGACGTGATCTGCGAAATAGGCGTCGACGATGAGCAAGCCCTGCATGAATTCGGGCGCATTCTTAAGCCGGGTGGCTTAGTGATGCTGCGGTTGCCCGCCTACGACTGGCTCCGCGGCAAACATGATGTGGCAACACACATTTCTCACCGCTATACGCGGGGCGAGATCAAGGCCAAACTCAAGCGAAGCGGATTTACGCCAGTACAGTTGAGCTATGCCAACATGTTTCTCTTTCCCGTCGTCGTCGCTAAACGGTTAAGTGAACGGCTCTTCTCGCCCCAGCAGACCGGCTCAGACTTAACACTTGACCCGGGCCCCCTAAACGGCATACTCCGCTCCATTCTGAGCGCCGAAGCGCCGCTCGTCAGCGCGGTAGGCCTGCCGTTTGGGCTGACGGTGATGGCCCTGGCCCGGCTGCACCAAGATGCCTGAGGCCATCCCACCAGAAGATGGGGATTATTTCACGCTACGCGCACCAAAAGACGGGGATTATTTCATGAGACTTTCGAGTGTGACGGTTTTCTATCCCTGCTACAATGACGCGGGCACCATCCCTACGATGATCCTGCGCGCCCTCTATACCCTGCCCCTGATCACCGACGATTACGAAGTGGTGGTGATCAACGATGGCAGCCAGGACGATTCCGCGCTAGTGCTAGACGAGATGGCGCGCCTGTATCCCGATCATGTGCGTGTCATGCATCGCGCCCAGCCCAGCGGCTACGGCGGCGTGCTGTGCGGCGGTTTTGCGGCCGCGCGCAAAGACTGGGTCTTCTACACCGATGGCGACGCGCAGTATGATGCCCGCGAACTGAAGCTGCTGGCCGAGGCCGTCGAAGACGGCGTGGACATGGTCAACGGCTACAAGATCAAGCGGCACGATCCGTGGCACCGCGTGGTCATCGGCCTGGCCTATCAGTACTTCGTCAAGCTCGCCTTTGGCCTGGTAATCCGCGACGTGGATTGTGACTTCCGCCTGATGCGCCGCACCATCTTCGATCACATCACGCTGGAATCGACTACCGGCACGATCACGTTTGAGCTCGTGAAGAAAATTCAAGATGCCGGCTACCATATCGTCGAGGTCCCGGTGCATCACTGGTATCGGCAATACGGGGAATCACAGTTCTTCAACTTCCGGCGCGTGGGCAAAACTCTCATCGCCTTAACGGGCTGGTGGTGGCGGCTGGTCGTGCGCAAGAAACATCTCAAATCACCCACGCCCGCTGCGCCCCACGCTGATGAGGCCAAGCCCGAGTAACAAGAAACAACCCGGTCAGTTCAGCCGGGTCGTTTGGTTTCAACCCTCGATCGGATTTAGCGGACGCGCAATGTCCCGATCGTTACACTATCCTCAGCGTGTTCCACATCCGCCGTGACCACCGGCAAGCGCGCGCCCGTAGCGTCTTGATACAACCCAATCACCACCGGATAATCTCCGGGAGGAGTTTCTGCAGGAAGGGTCAATTCGTAGTCGTCCACTAGAATATCGCCGGGACGCCAATCCGCTTCGTTCAACGTCATGTCACACAACACGCGATCGGCTTGCGCCACCACGGCATTGGCCGGGCCGCGCAGATGCACAAAAACCTTGTAGAGCTGATCGAGCACCTGCCGATTTTCAAACGCCAGGCGCAGTTTCACAATATCGCCGGGTTTCGCCTCGGCGGGCAGCTCCACCCCGATGAGCTGGGCGTGATCCCCGAAGTTCGCCGCCACTGCTCGATCGAGTTGGAAGCGAGCCGTTTCACCCGCCAGTACTTGCCACGCCCGCGCATACGCCCCCACCGGCGAATCGAGGCTCCAGACGATCCGACCGGTCGGATAGATCTGCTTTAGCAGTGGCAGCGTTCGCTGATCTTTCTCGTTGACCACCAACCATTCGGTCACGCGATCGGTCTTGGCCGGAAACAGCGCGCAGGCCATGCCATTGTAACTTTGAATCGGCTCGCGGGGTTGTTCGGCTAACGTGAGCAACACCACTTCATAAAAACGATCGTAGGGCGTCAAGAAAAATTTCTTGTCGGGTTGGCCGCGCATGTGATCGGCTACCTGCGTGATGCCGCTGTCGTATTCCCAGAAGAGCTGCGGATTCGCCGCGTAAGGACCAAAGTAATCGGCTAGCGACCACCCTGCCCCGCTAAACAGTGCCGCGCCTGCCAGCATAGCCGCCAGCACACGTCCCCGGCGTGCCGGCCTTCGATCGGTGATCCAACCCATGACGGCCACCAATCCGATCGCGACGAGGATGGCCACCAAAGGGAAGACCGCCGTCCAACGACGCGTCAACGGAGCCGCTTCGGTCAACACGACCGTCAGCGATAGAATTGCCACGCCGCTCAACAAGATCACGTGCACGGCGCGCTGCTTGATCACACACACGATCAGTCCGACCACGAAGAAGAAGCCCAACACCGGATCAAGCAGCGGCCGCCCCGGCAGATTGTGGAGATTCTCGGTGCTGCCCTGCACCACAAAAGCCAGCAAAGTCTTCACCGCATTTTGTCCTAGATCGATCGCAGAGCTAGTCTGTTGGGCCCGCTCGAAAAACCACTGCGGATTCTGAATGAAGTACACGCCTAACGGCAAGAAGACGACGATGGCGGCTATCGCGGCCAACGCGTAATGAATGAACACCGTGCGACGTCGCCCACGCTGCAGCGCCAGATCCAACAACGCCATCACGATCAGCCACGCCGGCAACAAGCGTGCCGAAGGATAAGTGTACTGCGCCAATCCCGCTAATGCGCCCGCCAGCACAAACCAGCGAACGCGTCCCAGGCGCCGACCACGTGCCAACGCAGCAAGACACACCATGGCCAGCAATGCGAACGAGGGAGAGTGCCAACCCGATCGGGCTGTGGCGAGGGCCGTAAGCATGACACCGTAGACCGACGCGGCGATGATCGCGGCCGCGTGCCGTTTGCGATCGTCGGGCGAAAAATCCGCACGAGCGGGCAATTCCCAGGCCAGCCAATAGGTGGCAAGTACCGTAAGAGTACCCATCAACGCCGAGATAAGGCGGCTGCCCAGCGCCAACGGACCGGTGAGCTGGAACAACAGCGCGATGAGATAGACGTGCAGCGCGTCCATGCCGTTGTTTTCAGGAAAGTACACCTGCGCGGAAGCTGTGCCCGTGAGAATGTCCCACGCTTTCGCGCCCGACCAGGCTTCATCGTGAAAGAGGCCCTGCGGCACGGTGGATAGATTAATGAAGCGCAACGCGCCGGCGATGAGCACGACCACGCTGAGTTGCAGCCAGTGATTGTTTAACCAACGAGTGAAATTTGATCGATGCCCAACCATAGAGGTCACTTCGAAGTGGCACACTGTAAGCCAGCGCGACGAATTATAGCATACGCTGTTCGTGCGTCGCATGTGATGGACATCATGGCCGCCGTGCCGTCGGCCATGTGCGACAGCTGCCCGGACATGACCTACTACAACGGCAAGTTGATCAACTCGTGCCGTATGGACGAGTATCGCCTATTCGGCACTTCGTCGTCATCGTGATCAAGCACGACGACGCCGAAGTGCCGGTTCGCTAGACAAACTGCTGAAATAGATCGAGCGCCGGATTTCTCTCGAGAGAAATCCGGCGCTCTGTTTTACTCATAAGGTTTGCCCTTTCTGAGATTGTGGCTGTATAATCTATGCATCGTCGATTGGGCGACGCCGCAACACATCTTTGAGGAAGGTCAGAAATGGAAACTGCGAATATTGTCCGCGAGATGGCATCTTTACCGCCAGAGGCACAAAAACAAGTTGTTGACTTTGTGGCTTTTCTCAAGGCTCGCTATTCGTCTACGCCCACTACCAGGCAGGCGAAACGAACCAAGTTAGCGAACGAGCCCTTCATCGGTATGTGGCGAACGCGTAAAGACATGCAAGATAGCACGGCTTGGGTGCGAAGTTTGCGCCAACGCGAGTGGGAGCGCGGCGCGTGAATACGTTGACTATTGTGGATACCGACATCCTGATTGATGCGGGGCAAGCTGTCCGCGAAGCCATAGAGTGTTTGGCTGACATCGAACGGCAGTCAGCACTGGCGATCAGCGTCATGACTCAGATGGAGCTAGTGGTGGGGTGTCGCAACAAGACGGAGCAACGACACATCGAACGGTTTCTACACCGTTTCCAAGTGTTGAAGCTAACCGAGCAAGTCTCGGATACGGCGGTCGGTCTATTGCGTCAATACCGGTTGAGCCACGGGCTAGCAATTCCAGACGCCTTGATAGCCGCAACCGCGATTGCACTGAATCAGCCCTTCATCTCCAAGAATCAGCGCGGCTATCACTTTATCGACGGGCTACAGTTGTTGCCATATCCTCGACCAAGTGTTTCGTAGATTGTTTTACGCGCAAGGCCGCGCGATAGTGATCGAGTTACTTACTCAATATCGTTGCATCCGGCCCGGAACAATCCGGACGCCGGATGCAGTCGAAAGCGAACTACTGCCCGGACATGACCTACTACAACGGCAAGTTGATCAACTCGTGCCGCATGGACGAGTATCGCCTGTTCGGCACTTCGTCATCATCGTGGTCAAGCACGACGAGGAAGAAGTTTCTGTTCGATAGACTAACATTGAATTACATCAAGAGCCGGATTTCTTGCGCAGAAATCCGGCTCTTTGTTTTACTCAATCTGTTTGCTTTTTCTGAGATTGTGACTGAATAATCTGTCCATAAACGTCATTATGTGCTCGAAAGCCCATTCGACTCGAATCGACATACGTTTGTCACGCAATACTGATTACAAATGGCTAACTTCGATGGCTGGATAAACATTAGTATGAGAGGCTCGTGCATCATCGCATGAGAAATCAAAATAGGGTTGGGCCGTGGGCTAGGAAGGCACAACTCTACATTGGGATAGGAACATCTGGGGCCAAGCGAGTAGCCCCGTCACTCAGACGCTGGAAACGGGCCAGACCGCGCTCTACGCCGATTGTGTTGCGAACGACGCCCTAACATCTGAGATAAGCGATTGTCACAAGGCAGGATGTGCGCCCATCCTACCCTGCAAATATCATAGCAAGAAATGCGCGAGATACAGTGTTCGGTTTCAATTCATAAAAGCGGCCCAATTATGCAGGCAGACGACCCCGTGGAACTACCACGGAGCGCCTGATGTTTTCGTTAGCCTGGTTTATTACACACGAGGAGTTAAAATGCACATCCGACCTTATCTTTCACCCTCGCCGCGTCTGATGCGGCTCTGGCGTCTGGCGCTTACCGTCGTACTGCTGATCGGCGCTGTTCTTCCACAATCCGCGCACGCCGCGTCCACATGGATAAACACTGCCTCGCTGGGTATTACGCGTGGTTATCACTCGACGACCCTGTTGCCGAGTGGCAAAGTGCTGGTCGCTGGAGGGACAAACGGCAACGGCTTCGTCGCTATCAACAGCGCGGAGCTGTATGATCCGAGCACGAACATCTGGACGACCGTTGCGTCGCTGAAGACCGCCCGCGATTCACATACGGCGACGCTGTTGCCGAACGGCAAGGTGCTCGTGGCGGGAGGATTGACCGTTTACAACGGCGCGAGTCTCACCAGCGCGGAGGTGTATGATCCGCACGCCAACACTTGGACGAGCGTCGCGCCAATGAACATCGGGCGCTCCTCTCACACGGCGACGCTGCTGCCGAGCGGCAAAGTACTCGTCACCGCGGGGTATTCCAAAACCGGCGGCACTCTTCTCGCTAGTGCGGAGGTGTATGATCCGGGCACAAACACCTGGATGAGCGTCGCGTTGCTGAACAACCGCCGCGACGGCCACACGACCACGCTGCTGCCCAGCGGCAAAGTGCTCGTCGTGGGGGGCTACGGCCTGAGCGGCCCCGCCATCACCAGCACAGAAATGTATGATCCGGGCGCCAATACCTGGACGCCCGTCACACCACTGAATGCCGGGCGCTTGTCTCACACAGCGACGCTGTTGCCGAGCGGCAAGGTGCTCGTCGCGGGGGGAAAGGACCACGACGGCGCGAGTCTTGCCAGCGCGGAGGTGTATGACCCGAGCGCGAACACCTGGACGAGCGTCGCGCCGCTGAACACCGCCCGCGCCTATCACACGGCGACGCTGCTGCCCAACGGCAAGGTGCTCACTGTGGGAGGACTAACGCCTAGCGGCGATCTCGCCAGCGCCGAGGTGTACGATCCGAGCGCGAACACCTGGACGAACGTTGCGATGCTGAACGATGCCCGCTCCGGACACACAGCGACGCTGTTGCCTAGCGGCCAGGTGCTTGTCGTGGGAGGAAACGGTCCCGACGGTTATCTCGCCAGCGCTGAGGTGTATGACGATCCAAGTGCGGGCAGTTGGTCAAGTGTTGCGCCGCTGAACACTGCCCGCTACGCTCACACGGCGACGCTGCTGCCGAACGGCAAGGTGCTCATCGCGGGAGGATACGACACTGGCAACGCCAGTCTTTCTAGTGCGGAGGTGTATGACCCAATCGCCAACACCTGGGCGCCCATTGCATCGCTGAACTCCGGGCGCACCTTTCACACGGCGACGCTGTTGCCAAGCGGCAAGGTGCTCGTCGTGGGGGGATACGTCAACGGCGGCTATCTCGCCAGCGCTGAGATGTACGATCCGAGCGCCAACACCTGGACGACCGTCGCGCCGCTGAACACCGCCCGCGACTATCACACGGCGACGCTGCTGCCGAACGGCAAGGTGCTCGTCGCGGGGGGACAGGCGATTGGCGGCGCTCTCGCCAGCGCGGAGGTGTATGAGCCGAGCGCCAACACCTGGACGACCGTCGCGTCGCTGAACTTCGCGCGATCATCTCACAGGGCGACGCTGTTACCGAACGGCAAAGCGCTCGTCGCGGGGGGAGGCGGCACTGGCAGCGTCAATCTTGCCAGCGCCGAGATGTATGATCCGAGCGCCAACACCTGGACGACCGTTGCGCCGCTGAACATCGCCCGCGTCGCTCACACGGCGGCGCTGTTGCCGAACGGCAAGGTGCTCGTCGTGGGGGGATACACTACTGGCAGCGTTCTTCTCGCCAGCGCCGAGGTGTATGATCCGAGCGCGAACACCTGGACGAGCGTCGCATCGCTGAACGCCGCGCGCGCCTCTCACACGGCGACGCTGTTGCCAAGCGGCAAAGTGCTCATCACTGGCGGCCTCGCCGGCGGTACTATTCTCACCAGTGCGGAAGTGTATGATCCGAGCGTGAATACCTGGACGAGCGTCGCGCCGCTGAACTCCAAGCGCTTCTCTCACACGGCGACGCTGTTGCCGAACGGCAAGGTGCTCGTCATGGGTGGACACAGCGCAAACAGCCTGATTACCACCAGCGCGGAGGTGTATGATCGGGGCCTGGGATTTGATGAAGGATGGCGGCCAACGGTCAACACGGTCCCCTCACCGTTGTCACTCGGTAACTCGCTGTCGCTCACTGGCTCGGGGTTTCGCGGTTTTCAGTATTTAGAGTCGTCGGGCGGTGGGACGAACAATTCAGCGACAAACTGTCCGCTCGTCCAGATTCGACGTTTAGATAACGAGCAATGGTTGTGGGTGTCACCCGGCGCGTTCGACAATACCGCGTTCACTTCGTTGCCCGTGACAAACACACTTGCAGGTCCTGCCCTGGTCACCGTGTTCGTGAACGGAATTCCCAGCGTTTCGAAGGCACTGGTGCTGACAGTGAATCGGAATTTGTTTTTGCCAATTATCCTCAGATAGGATAGGAAGTGCGGGGTGGGAAGCTCTTGGGAAAGACACGCTGGGCTAACCAGTGCTTGCAGGCCGTGAGCGTGCTTCTATCAATCCCAATTTCGCCGTTGAAGGCAACATCAGGAGTAACCCGTGAGCACATTATTCACAACCTCACTCGATGGCACACGGATTGCATACGATCGTAACGGCGCAGGACCAGCACTCGTGTTGCTGCATGGCGGAGGCAGCCGCCGCCAGGAGTGGCATGACGCGGGCTATGTCCAACGTCTCCAGGATAACTTTACCGTCATTACCATCGACCTGCGCGGCCATGGCGAGAGTGGCTTGCCCACTGAGCCGGCCGATTACACGATCGACAAAATGATACAGGATGTCCTGGCCGTGGCTGATGCCTGCGAGGTCGAGTGCTTCGCGATCTGGGGATTTTCGTTCGGAGGCAGGGTCGGCCGCCATGTGGCCTCCCATTCCGAGCGCGTGGCCAAAATAATCTTGATGGGTACCCCGTTGGGCGCGGGCTTCTCGGACGAGTTTCGTCACGACTTCGAAGAATTCTGCGCGCACTGGCCTCCAATCCTGCAAGCCCAACGCGACGGCACACTGGATCTCGAAGCGCTCTCGCCGAATGATCGGGAATTTCTGCAAACCTTCCATGTTCCGGCGATGCTGGCGTGGGGGCGAGCCATGTTCGACTGGCCCGCCGTCGAACCCGCCGATTTTCTCTGCCCTATGCTGTGGCTCGTCGGTTCAGAAGACCGCGTGGCGATGATCAGCGTCAAGAAATACGAGCCAGCCCTGAAAGGCACCAGGGTTCAAAGCCACATCGTGGATGGTCTAAATCATGAGCAAGTCTTCGATGAGATCGACAGGGTTCTCGCCACGATGCTGGCCTTTACTCAATCGTAGTAGCACATCTATATAGCGTGTCGCCGCCACGACCTTCACAAATCTCTCCGCTGAAACGAGACCAGCGCCAGCAGCAGAATTACTGTCGCATAGACCACGGCGTGAATCAACACCGTCGCCCAGCGTACCCTACCCCAGAAGCCTGTAAGGTTTTACACCACAGACATTTCATCTACCAGAGCCAGGATTTCCTGGTTGTCGGGAATATCGCTCATGCTATGCCCGTAATGGACAAAACGTGCGACGCCGGCTTTGTCAATCAGTACCTGGGCGGGCATGCGTCCCAGCTTGAACAGATTGACCTCCTGCCCGTAGAGTTTGAGCACGCTGGTGGTTGAGTCAGGCAAACCGATAAAGGGCAGGGATTCCTTTTGCCAGTAAGCGGCAAAGGCTTTGGCATCTTCGGGACCCACGACCACGACTTCAGTGTTTCGGGCCACAAATTGGGAATAGTCCTGGCGCAACTGCGCCATGTGCGCGCGGCAGAATGGTCAGGCAAAGGTGCGGTTGAAAACCAGCAGCACGCTTTTCTGTCCGCGCAAATCTGCCAGGCGAAAGGATTTGCCAGAAAAATCGGGGAGACTAAAATCCGGGGCGGTCTGGTTAAGTGATATGCGAGGCATGAAAGTTCCTTATAAATCCCTGCGCTGAAACGACACAATCGCCAACAACAAAACCACCGCCGCATACGCGACCGCATAAATCAGCACCGTGGCATCGGGCGTCCCCTGCCCTAACAACATGTAGCGCAGCGGATTGATCCCCTCGGCCATTTCACTCAACGCCGCACGCCACACCATCTCACCCGGCATCACCAGCGAAACGAGATCGCCGATCTTGATCGCCGAGTTGCTGCCGATCAACGTGCCGAACGCGCCGATGAAGCCGCCGATAAAGGCCACGATAAACAGGCCGAAGCCCAACACGCCATTCGCTAAAGTCGAAAGACGTGTGCCGCCCAGTAAAGAAACACTCAAAAACACCAGTGCCTCAAGAAACATCGCCCCCCAGCCCAGCACCGCATTGGGCAACATATAGCCCGTCACCGCCGCCGTGATCGCTACCGTGCCACCCACTAACAGCAGCGTACACGCGCCCAGCAGCAGCACAAAGCCCAGCCACTTACCCAACACGATCTGACTGCGCCGCAGCGGCTTCACCGCCAGAGATTGAATCGTGCCGCTGCCGATCTCACCCGCCAGCGTATCCATGGGAATCAGCACGGCCAGCAGCACAATCAGGAAATTCGCCGCGTACAGCGCAAACGTCGCCAGAAAACTATAACCCGTCTTCAGATCAAACCCATTGCGCGACGCCGAGGCCCCCACGCCAAAGCGCGCAATCTCCGCCTGAATGAAACTCAGCCCTAACGCGTAGAGCAGCAAGAACAGCACGCTGAGGATGAGCAAGCCCCACAACACCTTGCGCCGCGCCGCTTCACGCAGCGTGAGTTTCAGCATCACCCCGATCGACTTCATAGCCCACCATCCGTTCCGACGATTTGCAGGAACATCTCTTCCAGTGACGCGTGCTGCGGCGTCAACGCATACACGTCAAGCCCCTGCCCGATCAACCAGCGCGCTAACTCAGGTAAGGCGGTTTGATTGGGCATCACCAGGTGAATGCGATCGCTGTCGAGCTTCACGTCCGTGCCAAACCGATTGAGCATGCGCTGCAACTCCGCCCGATCACCCGCAGGGGGCAGCGCCCCCACGCGAATCTCCACCTGCGTCGCGCCCTGCTCGATCTCTTTGAGCGAGATCGATTTGACGACCGTGCCCTGCTTGATGAACACTACCCGATCGCACGTGATTTCAACTTCGGACAGTAAGTGTGAATTGAGGAACACCGTCGTGCCTTCGGCGCGCAGTTCGCGGATGATGTCGCGCACCAGAATTCGCCCGATCGGATCGAGGCCCGACGTAGGCTCATCGAGAAACACCACGGCCGGCCGATTCAACAAGGCTTGCGCCAGACCCACGCGCTGCAACATGCCTTTGGAATAGCCGCGCAGTTTTTTATCGGCGTGCTCTTCCAAGCCCACGCGCTTCAACAAGGCTGGCACGCGCTCGGTGCGATCGGCTTCGTTCATGCCGTACAACTGCGCGTGCAGTTGCAAAAACTCTGAGCCGTTCAGCCAATCGTGAAAGCGGAAGTGTTCCGGCAGGAAGCCCACGCGCGATCGGGATTGCGGATCACCGATCGGTTTACCCAACAACCGCGCTTCGCCCTTGGTCGGCTTCGCCAAGCCCAGCAGCATCTTGATCGATGTGGTCTTGCCCGCGCCGTTCGGGCCAAGGAAGCCAAATACTTCCCCCTGCCCTACCTGCAAATCCAGATCGGCCACGGCCACTTTGCGGTTATACTCTTTGCGCAAATGCGCTGTTTCGATCGTATACGGCGAAAAGTCCGCACTAGTTGTGCTCATAAATTTTCCAACCTCCACGCGACAATCATATCACAGCAAAACAGCCGCCCCTGTCGAGCGGCTGTTTCATTAAACCTCAGTTGCCGATCTGCGGCAAGCACTCAAGTGTCTAGGCAGCGACCGGTTCCCCTTCCAAGTTCTCCGGCACTTCATTGCCCGCTTCCTTGATCGCACGCGGCACATTGACCGTAAACAGAATCAACAGGCCCGCCACAAACAAGACGATGAGCGAGAAGATGGCCGTCCGCATACTGCCCGTCCACTGCGTGACCAGGCCGAAGATCAGCGTGCCCATCCACGCGGTGCCCTTATCGCTGATTTCATAGAAGCTAAAGAACTCGGCCTCGCGTTCACGCGGAATCATCTGTGAAAACAACGACCGGCTCAGCGCCTGCGTGCCGCCTAACACGACCGCCACCAGCGCCGCCAACAGCCAGAACTCGGACACGCTTTGCAGACTGAGCTGCGCCCACACCGAGATCGCCGACCAGATCAACAGCGAAATCACGATCGCGCGTTTCGCGCCGATTTTGCCCGCGATGACGCCAAACAACAACGCGCCAAAGAAGGCCATGAACTGCACCATCAAAATGACCAGAATCAAGCTGCTGGAATCCATGCCTAATTCTTGCGCGCCGAACAAGGCCGAGACGACAATGACGGTTTGAACGCCGTCGTTGTACAGCAGATAAGCGATGAGGTAGCGCAGCGTCATCGGGTATTTGCGAATCTCACGCAGCGTTTGTCCCAATTGCCTAAAACCAATTTTTAGATACGTCTCGCCCGCAGGCAGCTGGCGCTGCACGCCGCGTTCGTGCAACTGCCGGATGGCAAGATAGCCAAAGGCCAGCCACCACACTCCAGCCGACGCCATGCTGATGCGCGCCGCCGTGCCGGCATCCAGGCCGATCGTGTCGCGCAGTTGATACAGAACCAAGTTGAGCAACAGCAGCGTCCCGCCGCCGATGTAACCCAGCGCCCAGCCGCGCGATGACACTTTGTCGCGTTGATCTTCTGACGCGATCTCCGGTAGGAAGGCGTTGTAAAACACCATCGCCGCGCCGAAAGCCACATTGGCCAGAATGAACACCAACCCGCCCAACACATACCACGTGTCCGTAATGAAGAACAGGCTAATCGTGCAGACCGAACCTAATACGGCAAAAAAGAACATGAGGCGTTTCTTCAAATTCGAATAGTCGGCAATGGCGCCGAGGACGGGCAGCACGAACACTTGCAGCAGCACCGAGATGGAGACGCAGTACGTGAAGAACGACTCAGCCGCGATGGGGATGCCCAGCAACGTGAACGTGCCTTTGTTGCCTACCTGCGATTCGATCAGACCCGTGAGATATGGGCCAAGAAATACGGTGACCACCGTGGTCGAGAAGGCCGAATTCGCAAAGTCGTACAACATCCAACCGCGCGTTTCGCGCTTATCGTTGATGAGTGGGGCGGTGGTGGTCATAGCCATCTCCGGGCGGATTGAGGTGCAGGCAGTGTAGGCTGAATCGGGTTAAAAGTCAATTACAACTTCGTTAAGGAAAGTTGACGCGCAATTGGCGCAGGCCGCTGTCCTCGAAGATGCCAGTGCGTTTCCGGCGCGACGGAGACTCGATCTTGAATCCGCGCTGGGGCGGCGCTTGCCCAGCGCGTCGCCGGCGCACAGCGCCGGGTGCGACGTGAGCGATTTTGCGCGAGCCATACGTCACACCATACAACCCGGCTAGACGATTACATACTTTCTGGTACACTGTGTTCGACTTTCGAAACGTAACTGCTCAACCAGGGCGCGGCGCTGTCATTCCCGCAGGTTGTACGCCTTGCCCGCCGCACGGCGGCGGAGGCGCGCTGGGCGAGCGGGAATCCAGTTGTCCTACCACACAGGTCGCCAACCATCACTCTGAATGCCCGACATGCCATACCCAGGCTCCCCCGGAGCCTGGCGGCACGCATGCGCGAAGCACTCGGGCATGACGGCTGAGCAGTGACTTTCAAAACAGGAGCCCCAGCATGAGCGGATTTGAGTTTCGCAATGGTCAATGGTGGTGCGATCAAATTGCGGTTGACACGCTGGCCGACGAATACGGCACGCCGCTGTATCTCTACAGCCGCGCCCGCATCGAAGAAAATTACCGCCGCTTGCAGTATGCGTTCAAGGCGCTGACTCCCCGCATTCATTTCTCGGTGAAGTCTAACAGCAACGGCACGATTTTGCGCGTGCTGCGCGAATTGGGATCAGGGTTCGATGTGGTGTCCGCGGGTGAGGCGTATCGCGCGCTGCGCGCGGGAGCCGATCCGGCCGCGATCGTATTTGCAGGCGTCGGCAAGACCGAAAGCGAATTAACCTTCGCGCTGGAAAATCGTCTCGGCTGGATCAACGTCGAGTCGGTGCAGGAACTGGAGGTGCTCAATCGGTTGGCGAATGAGCGCAACGCCAAGCCGCAAGTCGCGCTGCGCATCAATCCGCAAATCGAAGCCGATACGCATCATCACATGAACACCGGTGGACACCGCTCGAAATTCGGCCTTGATGTCAGCGACGCCCGATCGGTTTTGCTGCAGGCCGGGCAGTATCTCAATCTCGACATCGCGGGCCTGCACGTCCACATCGGATCGCAACTGGCGAATACGGTCGAGACGGTCGCCGCGCTGCAACGCGTGCTGGAGCTGGCGACCCTGCATCCCATTCGCAACCTCGATATTGGCGGCGGCTTCCCGGTGCCCTATCGCCCCGACGATGAATTGCCTGATCCCTCGGTCTTTGCCGAAGCCGTGCAGCAGGTATTAGCCAAGCATTCCGAGCGGAACGCAGTGAAGTCGAAGAATGCGGGCTTCGAGATCGCCATCGAACCGGGTCGATCAATCAGCGCCGATGCGGGTGTGTTGGTGGCCACCGTGCAGTACATCAAAGTGCGCGAAGGTCGCCGCATCGTCGTGTGCGATGCCAGCATGGCGGAGTTGATCCGCCCTGCACTATACGACGCCTATCATCACATCGTGCCGGTGAAAGACAGCCAGCCATCTGCACTGGTGGCCGACATCGTGGGGCCGGTCTGCGAAACCGGGGATACGCTGGGAGCCGATCGAGAATTGGCCGAGGTCGCACGCGGCGATCGGTTGTTGATCCTGAACGCGGGCGCGTATGGCATGAGCATGGCGTCGAACTACAACAGCCGCCTACGCCCGGCC
Organism: Thermoflexales bacterium; assembly: GCA_041738395.1. Classification (GTDB taxonomy): domain Bacteria; phylum Chloroflexota; class Anaerolineae; order Fen-1058; family Fen-1058; genus Fen-1058. The sequence goes on along the minus strand of JBGSPW010000002.1, from coordinate 122,677 downwards.
GAAGTGCTGGTGGAAAACAAGTATCATCACCAAATCCGGCGGCGCGAGACGTGGGCTGATCTGGTGAGGCTGGAAGAATAGACCCATTAGCGCAACTACGCAGCCGTCATTGCGAGGAGCGTCCTGAGCGGAGCAGCATTTTTTCGCTGCGTAGTCGAAGGATGCGACGAAGCAATCTCCCGCTGACCTGAGCTGAGACACCGCACTGCACGCAGTGGGTGCAAGTGTTGCTTCGCACAAAACGCTCGCAATGACGGGGGCCGAGCAGTTACTTGCTGTCAAGCTACTTACACTGCGCCGCGCCGGAAAAGACTTGAACGGTCTCGCCATTTGAGTCGAAGGTAATATCCAGGTCGGTGCCGCGGCGATCGTGCGAACCATAGACATCGAGCGTGCCGCTTCCTTTGGGGCCAGAGAGCTGCGTCGAAAAGTGCCCCTCCTCGTCGGAGCCAGAGGATTCGTAGTTTGAGATCCAGGCAAAGGTGTCGGCTTTGATGGGTGTGCCGATCAACTGGATGACCTGCACGTTGTTCTTGGCCTTATCGACCGCGCAAGTGTACAGCACGGAGCCTTTGATCGAAAAGCCGAAGATGTAGATCATGAACCCGGCAAAGGCCACGAAGGACAGCAGCGAAAGAAAACAACCGCAACCACTGCAACCCAACAAACCGCGCCGCATTTTCACCGACGGGAGCGCGGTAGGTTCAACCGGGTAGATGTTAATGGTTGAACTGGCCGGCTGAGGCGGCGGAGTTGGACGCACTCGCAGCGCTTCCGGCACCACCACAATCGTACCGCAATAATGACACTGCACGCTGAGCACGGGAGTGGTGGGTGGTTGCTGGGCCGCGCCGCAGGAAGGACAGTCAAATGAAGTCGCCACGCTTTTTTCCTGATCTAAAGATAGCCGAAGTTATACCCTGATTGAGGCAATTCGCCAAGTCTGCTGAAAATGCTCCACAAAAGAAAAATAGTTATGTGGAAGCGTCATTGCGAGCGCTTCCCAGCGAAGCAATCTCAGTCTGAGTCAACTGGAGATTGCTTAGTGCAACTTCGTGTTCTTCGTGGATCACATTTCCAAGCATTAACCAAGGAACCGCATCATGACAACGAAAAAGATTCTCGTCGCCTACACGACCAATGCCGGATCAACCACCCAGGCCGCTCAAGCCGTGAGCGAAGGCTTGAGCAACGCTAACACCACGGTGGACGTGCGCCGCCTGGAAGAAGTCACCGACCTCGCCCCATATGCGGCCGTGGTGATCGGCGCACCGATGATCATGGGCTGGCATCGCACCGCCACGAAGTTCGTCAAACAGCACGCCGCAGCCCTCAGTCGTGTGCCCGTGGCCTACTTCTTCATGGCGCGCAGTCTGACGAAGACGGGCGAGACGCAGATCGATGGCATTCCACTGTGCATCGATCCGTATCTTGCCAAATCGCCCAAGCAGGCCGATCGGTTGAGCTACCGCGAGCGCTACGCGACGGTCGGCAACTATCTGCGCCCTGCGCTGAAGGCAGCGCCCCAGGTCAAGCCGGTAAGCGCCGGCTTCTTCGGTGGACGGCTCGATATGTATCGTTTGAAGTTGTGGCAGAAGTTGTTCGTCCTGCTGATCGTGCAGGCTCCACCCGGCGGCTCGATCGATGTGGCGTTCATCCGCGATTGGGCGGCGGAGCTGTTCGGAGAATAGAGAACTTTACACCTAAGCCGCAGTTGAGACAGCGGGCATTTCGATGTTCAATGCGATCATGTGTTAAGATTAGGTGGGCAGCTACATAGTTATCAATATCCTTCGCTAAGCGTAACCAGCAATGAAGATTCGTGATGTCATCAAAGTAATAGAAAAGGATGGCTGGTATCTGGTTGCAATCAAAGGAAGCCATCGGCAATATAAACATCCATCCAAACTGGGCCGTGTCACCATCGCCGGTCATCCCAATGACAATTTGGCTCCTGGCACATTGAACAGTGTTTTCAAGCAGGCCCAAGTAGCGAAGCCCCAGAAAGGGAAGAAATAATGTATCGCTTTCTCATTGTCATTGAAAAAGCAAACGGCAACTTTTCGGCTTACTCGCCTGACCTGCCGGGTTGTGTTGCGACTGGCAAGACGCGCGAACAAGCCACCCGCAACATGTACGAAGCGATCGAACTGCACGTGCAAGGTCTGCTTGAAGACAAACTTCCTGTGCCCAAGTCTCGCTCGTCTGCCGAATATGTGGCTGTGCCAAAAGCAACGACCATCACCCGGTCACAAGCTGCTCATCGTTGAATAGTTCTCCAGCCTTGCGAGGGGTGAATGCGAGGACGGGAGCACTGCACCCCTCGCAAGGTTTTTCTGGCTGATCAAAAAAGAGCCTCCGCAGTCTGGCTGACTCGGAGGCTTTCGTTTACGCACTGACCACTTGCAGCGGAATCACCTCACCCACCGACGCCGGCTGGCTGCCTCATCGATCATAGGATTAACGGACGCGTGCGGTATGGCACCGTCCTTGACTCGGATGCCGGCTGATCGTATCATGAGCGCAGGCTTTGGCACATCCGAACACAAAAGAGGCCCCATGGGCAGACCCATCAAGATCTTGTTTCTAGCCGCGAATCCCACTGATACCAGCCGCCTCAGGCTGGATGAAGAAATACGCAGCATCGATCAAGCCTTGCGCCAGGCTGAATTCCGCGACAAGTTTGAAGTTGAACAGCACTGGGCCGTGCGCGTGGTCGATCTGCAGGGCTATTTGCTGCGACACAAACCCGATATTGTGCACTTTAGCGGACACGGAACGGCCGCCAGCGAAATCATCCTGGAAGATAACCAGGGAAAGAGCCGACCCGTCTCCACGCGCGCCCTGGGCCAACTCTTCTCGGTCCTCAAGGATAACATTCGCTGCGTGGTGCTGAATGCTTGTTATTCCGAACAGCAGGCGCAAGCGATTGCCGCCCACATCGATTGTGTCATCGGCATGTCGAAGGCCATCGGAGATGCTGCGGCCGTGAGTTTTGCCGAGGCTTTCTATCAAGCTCTAGGGTACGGTCGAGATGTCAAGACGGCTTTTGATTTAGGCTGCCTGCAGATCGATTTGAAAAGCCTGAATGAGCAAGACACGCCCAAGCTGTTAGCTGTCAACAGCCATTCTGAAAAAATTGTATTTGTGGATCAGCCGTTGGTTCCCGCCGTCCAGCCACAGGCCACGGCACCGGCGATCTTACCGGCTCTGTTGGAAGACGCGCAAAGCGTCGATAATTCAATTTTGCGGCTGGTTCGCAGTTTTTCACCCCTGGTGTCAAAACAAGAGATCAACTCCGCGTATGCCGATCTCATGGAGGCGCGCCTCAAGCGCCATCGGTTGCACGATTTGTTGACCACGCTGTCCGATCTATCCAAGAGGAGCGACCTGGGGCACATGCTGGGCGAGCCGTGCGTCGAAATCCGCATTAACGATGATATGTCGCGCATTGAGATGGTGAGCGCTGAAGCCAAACTGCTCATTGAGCGTCCGCATTCGATATGGGAATGTAATTGCGGCCTCGCCGATCTCGGCCCACTCGTTCCAGTGTCTGAACACTCGCCCTGCCCCATCCACTCGTCCCCAGATGGGAAGGTGCTCGAGTCGCGCTTCCTCTCAAGTTTGGTTTCATTTAATTGGCGCGGACTATCGATCTTGTGGCGGAAAGGACGCGAGTTGTGGGCGCCATCGATCGACGTGATCTATTTCCTGCGCAGCCTCGAACAAGGCGGCGTGTTTGCCGCCGATCATCCCTCGGCGCTTGATCTGGGTTGCGGCACGGGCATCATCGGCTGTTTTCTGGCCGTCAAAAACCCTACCATCCGCAGGCTTTACTTCGCCGATTGGCTAACGACTCCACTTGTCTACAGCGCCGTCAACCTGGCGCGCAATCTTCACGATCGCCAGCTGCATGCCGCTTTCTGTCTCGGCCTCGATACCACCTGGACAACACCCAATCGCATCGATGAAAGATTCGATCTGCTAGTGTGTAATCCACCTTATCTTCCGATTCTTCCCGGCTTCGAGAAATTGAAATTGGCCTCAACGGTCGCCGGAACCGATCTTTTGGAGCACATCATCAGCCACGCGCCGCAGCTGGCCGAAAAGGTTTACGTCTGTTTTTCCAGAACCGCCCAGCCGGAAGCTTTTGCGGCAGCAGAGAAATCGGGGCGTGAGCTGGTCCCAATTGCAGAACCGCTAGAGGTGCCGTTCCGGGTGCCGCAGGTACTCCAAGAGGCGGAGTATCTGGAAGCGCTCCTGAAAACCAAACGCATCGACGTGCGCGAGCATTCCTTTCACCCGCTCTGGCATACGATCACGGCCTATCGCGTCAAATAACGTGAACTCGGGATTTTGAAACTACTATTTCTGTTACCCATCCCACAGCGCCTGCTGGCCTTTGCCTCAGGTGGACAAGTGATAGCCCGAGCGCTCACCCGGCAAGAGATCTTCAAAGCCGAGATTTGTTTTGTCACGCTTGAAGATGACCACACCCTCCGTTACACTTCATCTGCTTTTTCGCCAACCGATTGTGATGTCATCTTCGTAGGGCTGACCAACCCGGCCAGCATATCGGATTATTTCACCATGATCGATCTACTGGGCTGGCCGGCAGCCCGAAAGGTACCGAATGAAATTCCGGCGGAGCGACCTTTAGTCTGTCTAGGCGGATGGGGAACAGCTAATCCCGAGACTTTCGCGAACCTGGTCGACGTGGTCTTTGTGGGAAATGCCATCGACTCCACCGTGGCGGTGTGTGAAATACTCTGGCGCTATGGAGAACCCACCACCCTCGACTTCTGGCGCGAGGTCGTCAAAGTCCCCGGAGTTTACATCCCGCAGCTCTATCACTTCAGTTTTGAAAACAATGGCTCTGTTCAAACCGTTGAACCCAAGTATGCCTGGGTCCCTACCAAAGTCTCCTTCGGTGTGGATGCCATCTCTGCCGATAGTTTATTGGTATTTGATGGAGAGACGGCTGTACTCACGGCAGCGCGAGGCTGTGTGTATCAATGCGCCTACTGCCCGATCGGGCGTGAGCCGTATCGCGAGACACCGTTAGAGATTCTCGATCGGCAACTCACTGAGGTTGCGGTGCAAGGAGCCAAACAGATCGTCGTCAATGCAGCTACCTTATCAAGGCACACGCAAGCGAATGAACTGCTAGACATTCTCGATCGCACTTGCCGACAGCATCCAGATTTAACCATCATCATCGGATCGCTACGGGCCGATGAGTTGTCGCCATCGATGCTGCAGCGCCTGAGCCGCCTTCAGACTCTGACCAATACGCTCAGCTATTATACCGAGGGCAAGCGCCAGGCTTATCTGACTTTAGCGCCCGAAGTCGGTGACGACGAAATACGCTTGCTGCTGGGCAAGGCGCTGACCAATGCAAAAATCTTCGAAACCATCAGCACTGCCCAGCAGTTTGGCTTCGATAATTTCATGCTTTATTTTATCGTCGGTTTCGATTTTCATGCGGAGGTTGCCGACATCATTGCGTTTATCCGTCACACCTTGCAGCTAACAGAAGAGACACAGGGGCGCATTGTTGTTAGAATCACGCCGTTCATGCCTTTAGCGCGTACTCCCCTGCAACGGCTTGGCCTGTTGGGTGTAGAGAAAACCTGGCGCCTCATCGACGGAATCAAAGACGCCTTTAATGCGGAAGAAGCCGCTCGCCTGGAGTTTAGTTGTGCCATGACCCCGGCTAACTATATTTATCAAGCGCTGTGCGGGCGTGGAGATCGCCGCGTTTCTCACGTGCTGCTCAAACTACACCAGCGCGGCCTCAACCACCGCACCACTGATCGTTCCGCCATCCAACAAGTCCTGCACGAAGAGGGCCTTGATCTCAACTGGTACCTGCGCCGCATACCCGCCGACGAGATTGTGCCTTGGGTCGTTGTTGATGAGATTCCGGATCAAATCCAAAGGAATTTATTAGCCAAATTGGCTCTGCCAAGTTGAACGGGATTACAGACAAGTGACGTTGGCTATGGAAAAAATGGTTGACTCTGGGAATGAACTGGTTATAAAATGAGAACACAACTTTGTTGGCGTGATTGATGATGAATATGTCATTAATTGATAAGGTGATTGTCCTGGCTAATGCCGATGAAGACATCCGAGCAGTTATTTTGGAGGGATCGCTATCTACCCATTTCCAAGTGGATGAGCTTTATCACTTGAATATCTAACGTTCGTGGAGGTGATACCATGAGTCAAACACGCACCGAACACGATTTGCTAGGCGAACGTGAAGTGCCGGCCGAGCGCTATTACGGCATCCAGACACTACGGGCGCTGGAAAACTTTAACATCACGGGCATTCCCATTTCCCATTACCCACGGCTGATCCACTCGCTGGCCCATATCAAAAAGGCTGCCGCGTTGGCGAACCACGACTTGGGCCTGTTGCCCTTCCACATTGCCGACGCCATCGCCCACGCCTGCGACGAAATCATCGCGGGCAAGTACCACAGCGAATTTGTCGTGGATGTCATCCAGGGCGGAGCAGGCACCTCGACTAACATGAACGCCAACGAGGTAATCGCCAACCGCGCCCTCGAAATCTTGGGCCGCGAAAAGGGCTGCTACGATGTCATCCATCCGCTCAATCACGTGAATATGTCCCAGTCCACCAACGACGTGTACCCCACCGCGCTGCGCCTGGCACTGAGCCAGAAGATGGATGGCTTGATGCGCGAGATGGAAGGCCTGCGCCAGGCGCTGGCCTTGAAGGGCGACGAATTTGCCGACGTGATCAAGATGGGCCGCACTCAATTGCAGGATGCCGTGCCGATGACACTGGGTCAGGAATTCGGCGCCTGGGCGGTGATGGTGGGTGAAGACATCGAGCGGGTGCGCGAAGCCCAGGCGTTGATTCGCGAGATCAACATGGGCGCAACGGCCATCGGCACCGGCCTCAACGCGCATCCTGACTATGCCGCACTGGTCACCCTCAAGCTGCGGGAATTGAGCGGCGTGCCGGTGATCATGTCCCAGAATCTGGTGGAGGCTACCCAGGACACCGGAGCGTATGTCCAGCTTTCGGGTGTACTTAAACGGGTAGCGGTCAAGCTTTCCAAGATCTGCAACGACCTGCGGTTACTTTCCTCAGGCCCACGCGCCGGTCTGCACGAGATCAATCTGCCGCCGATGGCGCCCGGCTCCTCCATCATGCCCGGCAAGGTCAACCCCATCATCCCTGAAGTGGTCAATCAGGTCGCGTTTGAAGTGATCGGCAACGATCTGACGGTGACGCTGGCCGCCGCAGCCGGGCAGCTCGAACTCAACGTGATGGAGCCCGTGATCGCTTATAACCTGTTCACCTCGCTCGATATGCTGGGCCGCGCTTGCCGCACCCTGGCCGAGCACTGTATCAAAGGCATTACGGCCAACCGCGAGGTCTGTCGCCGGATGGTGGAGAATAGCATCGGGCTGGTGACAGCGCTCAATCCTTTGCTGGGGTACGAAAAGTCCACCGAGATCGCCAGCACCGCCATGACCACCGGGCGCTCGGTATATGAGATCGTGCTGGAAAAGGGATATCTCACGAAAGCCGAGCTGGATGACGCGCTTTCCCCTGAAAATATGACCCGTCCGCGATACATTCACAGGCGAGGGGACACGTTAACATAGCTCCCAGGGATTGCACAGACGCTTCCGCAAGTATTCACCTGTCAACCTGAGCGTACCCAACCACGGCGCGCAACCGAGAAAGAAAAAGCCTTCGCAGTCTTGCTGACTACGGAGGCTTTCGTTTACGTATTCACCACTTGCAGCGGAATCACGTCATTCACCGACACCGGCTTGCTCACGCGCCGATCATACGGCTTCACTTCAGGACACTCCCACGCATCCGGCTCAGTGCCCATGCGCATCTGCTTGAACTTGGGCAAAATGCCGCATGCAAAGCACTGCTCACGACAATCGACGCGCGTCTTGCCGTCGGCGCTCCACAAGAAATCCTGCAGCAAGAATTTCTTCGTCACGCCGATGTCGATGTGATCCCACGGGAATACTTCGTCGAGAAGGCGCGGGCGGCGCGCATACCAATTGGGATCGAGGCCCTGCTCGTCGAGCGCTTGCCGCCAAGCCTCCGGCTTGTGATGCTCCATCCACGCATCGAACTTCGCGCCCAACTGCCACGCCCGATAAATCACGGGGCCTAAACGGCGATCCCCGCGAGTGAGGAACGCTTCCAACAGCGATTCTTCGGGACGCGACCAATTCACTTTCAAGCCCGGCCCGCGCAGTTCGCGTCGCAGCAACTGCTGCTTCGCCAACGTATTCTCCGCTTCATCCAACGGCACCCACTGAAACGGCGTGTGCGGCTTGGGAATGAACGTGCTCGCGCCAATGTTGACCTGCGCCGCATTACCATGCAGTTTGCGCCCTTCGCGCAGCACCGCCTTGGCCAGATCCGCAATCGCCTGCACATCTTCCAGTGTTTCGCTGGGATGGCCGATCATGAAGTACAACTTGATCGTGCGCCAACCGCGTGAGAAAACTTCGCGTGTCGTCTCGATCACTTGTGGCGTGGGGATAAACTTGTTGATCACGCGCCGCATGTGTTCGGTCGCCGCTTCGGGCGCAAACGTAAATCCGCCGCGCCGATTGTCCTCCAACGCTTCCATGAGATCCGCCGAAGCCGACTCAATCCGCAACGACGGTAGTGACACCGACAGATGCTGCCCGGCAAATTTCTCGCCGATAGCGCGCGACAGTTCCTTCACCCGCGTGTAATCGCTGGACGACAACGACAGCAGCGCGATCTCTTCGAAGCCCGTCTCGCGCATGATGTCTTCCACCGTCGCTAGCACTTCATCCACTTTGCGTTCGCGCACGGGGCGCGTCACCATGCCCGCATGACAGAAACGGCAGCCACGCGTGCACCCGCGCATAATCTCGATCGGCGCACGGTTGTGCGAGATATCAATGTAGGGCACGATGAACTTGGTGATGGGCGGCGGCAACACCGGCACGATGCGCTTGCTCACCCGCGCGGGCAGCTCCGGCTCGATCGGGTTTACAGTCGAAATCGTTCCATCGAGATGATAAGCCACGTCGTACAGACTCGGCACATACACGCCCTCAATGCGGGCCAGACGGCACAACAGATCCGATCGGGCCGAATGAGAAGCGGATCGGGCTCCCACGCCCGACTCACTCGCGCCGTGGAAGGCGCGCCTGCTAGATTCAGGATAATCACTCTTCCACTGCTCGATGCAGCGCGCCACCTCGACGATGACTTCTTCGCCCTCCCCAATCGCAAAGGCGTCGATGAAGTCCGCCATCGGTTCGGGGTTGTAAGTCGCGTGGCCGCCCGCCAAAACGATCGGGTGGGTGGCATCCCGCTCGGACGCTCGCACCGGCACGCCGCCTAAATCGAGCAGGTTCAGCACGTTGCTGTACAACTGCTCGTAAGGCAGGCTGATGCCAATGAGGTCAAACTCGTGCAGCGGATGGTGTGTTTCGAGTGAAAAGAGCGGCAAGCCTTCGCGGCGCATGACCGCTTCCATGTCGCTCCACGGACAGTAGGTGCGCTCGCACAAAATCCCCGCGCGCCGATTGAGAATGTCATACAGCGTGGCTAGTCCAAGATTGGACATGCCCAATTCGTAGATGTCCGGGAAGGCCAGCGCCACGCGAATGCCGGCCGCCTTCCAGTCATTGACGACTTGATTGTGTTCGCCGCCCGTATACCGACCCGGCTTCTCAACGGTCAACAAGACCCGATCGAGCACAGCCTCGATTTCGCGCGGCGTCCATGATTTGATGAGTGTGTCCATCGCTTCCCTCGCCAAACAATCTCCCGCAAGCCAACACTTCACCTGCGGGAGAGATGTAATGAAAATTTTACCACATGCACCGGAAAAATTGATTGACTTTTAGGGCGCTCATGGTAGAATCGCCGCACTTTCCCAAAAGGAGCTAGCAATGAAGCGTCTATCTATTGTCCTGGTTGTGATCTTTGTGTTGAGCGCGCTGCTCACCGCTTGCGGTGGCGGCGCTGCCTCGGTAAGTGACCCTGTGGGTGCGGTAAAAGCCGCCATGCAGGCCGTGGTCGATAAGAAGTTCGATCAGTTGGCCGAGCTGACGTGCGCCGCCCAAAAAGACAAAGTGAAGCAAACTTTTAATCCGGCCGGTGCGCTGGGCGCCGCGGGCGTCGATGCCACCAAGATTCTGGATGCGATGACTATTACCATGCAGAACCCCGAATACACCAAGGTGAGCGAAGAAGGCGATAAGGCCGTAGTGCAGATGAAGGGCAAGCTCTCCATCAAGTTCGACAAAGAGAAGCTCAAGGGCGTGATGAAGGAAATGTTGAAGGCCCAGGGTCAGGACGTGACCGACGAGCAGCTCAGCGCCGGGCTGGACATGCTGGCCGGCGAGATGGAGCAGGGCCAGGACATGGATCAGAAAGTCGATGTCATCAAGGAAAATGGCAAGTGGGTCTTCTGCCCCACGAACTAAAGCAACTCAGGATTGATCGGCCATGACCTATCAGTGGACAGTTCGAGCGACGTTGTTGTTGCTGGCAAGTCTGCTGCTGCTGAGCGCGTGCAGCTCAGGCGGCGGTCCGGCTATCGACGCGACACGCAGCTGGCTGCAAGCCCTGGCCGATTTGAACTTTCAACAAGTGATGGATCAAACGTGCTCCAACCCGAAAGTGCGCACTGAAATCGAAGTGAGGCTTGATCCGTTTATCGATATCCAGGCCACCTTGCAAACTCTGAAGGGCCAGTTCGATTTCAGCGGCTTGAAGTTTGAAGAGCTGAGCAACGACGGTCGGACCGCACAGATTCGGTTGAGCGGGAAAATGGTACTGAAGGCGCTGGGCCAAAGCCAGGCGCTGGATGTCTATGAAGACTTGACCGTCGTCAAAGAAAATGATGTCTGGAAGGTGTGCGCTAACGCCGCCAACTTGCTAAAGTTCTAGTCAAGCGATCAAAAACCGTGTATAATCCGGGGCGCTGCGGCGCCCCCAATTGGCCCATTCGTCTAGCGGACTAGGACGTCGCCCTCTCAAGGCGAAGATCGCGGGTTCGAACCCCGCATGGGCCACAGCAAAAACTCCCCGACAAACGCGGGGAGTTTTTCTTTAAGCAAGGCCTACATCTAACCAGAATACCTTTCTGGATCATTGCCCCTCATCGCGTTCCATTTTTGCTTATCGCCGGCGCTGTGCTATACTGCGTGTGATTATATATCTTCAGGCCGGGGGGCGGCACGCATTGCGTGCTGCGCGCCGGCCTGTTTTTCTTGTTTCATGGAGATGAACACCAGGCGATTATTTTCGGAGAAATTCCCAGGGGCTATTATGCCGATTCACAACCAGGCAATCCCCGACATATTCTGGATGTACTAGCAATCATTAGCTGATAGCACGAGGAGATACATCATGCAAACCCAAATATCTGCTTTTTCAGAATGCGGTCAGACCCGCGTGGCAACGTCGATCTGGATCAAACGCATGGGAGCCGTGCTGCTCAGCGGCCTGATCATGGCGCTGGGTCTGATCGCGCCCCACTTGGTACAAGCCGGAAGTGATACGGCCAGCCCATCTGCTCTCGTGGTGGTCAATACCGCCGTTGACGAAAACGATGGCAGTTGCAGCGATGGTGACTGCTCGCTGCGCGACGCCCTCGCCCTGGCCGCCAGCGGCGACACCATCGCCTTTGCCAGCGACTATACCATCCACCTGAACAGCCAACTTGACCTCACCAAAACCTTGACCATTGACGGCAGTGGACGCACCATCACCGTCAGCGGCGACACGGGCGGTGACGGCACTCCCAACGTGCGGGGGTTTTATATTGACAACACCGGTGTAGTCACCCTAACTAATCTCAACATCATCAGCGGCAGAAGCACCGGCAACGACGGTGGCGGCATCTACAACCGGGGCGCACTGACGGTCCAGAACAGCACTCTCTCCGGCAACTCGGCCGGCTTGAGTGGTGGCGGCATCTACAACAGCGGCGGTACGCTGACCGTCCAGAACACCACTCTCTCCGGCAACTCGGCCTTCTACGGCGGCGGCCTCTATAACAACTTGGGCACGCTGACGGTGCAGAACAGTACTCTCTCCGGCAACTCAGCCGGGTGGGGCGGCGGCGGCATCTATAATCAGTCCAGCAGTACGTTGAATCTGTACAACACTCTGATCGCCAACAGCCCCTCCGGCGGCGATTGCGTCAACGCTAACAGCATGATCGGTGCTAACGACCATAACCTGATCGAAGGCAACGGCGGTGCCTGTGGTTTGACCACCGGCGTAAACGGCAACATCGTTGGCGTGGACCCGCTACTGGCCCCCCTGGATAGTTACGGCGGCGACACCGACACCTTTGCTCTGCTACCTGGCTCCCCGGCGCTGAACGCAGGGAATAGCGCCACCTGCCTTTCCACTGATCAGCGCGGCGTGGCCCGCCCGCAGCCCAGTGGCGGCACGTGTGACATTGGCGCATTTGAGTCGCGAGGCTTCACCTTGACCTACGGCACCGGCAACGACCAGAGTACGCTTGGCAATTATTTATTTGTCAACCCGCTCAGCTTGACAGTCACCGGCAGCTTGAGCGAGCCGGTAAATGGCGGGCAGGTGGTCTTGACCGGACCAGGCAGCGGTGCCGGGATCAATCCCCCCGTTTACACAGCCAACATCAGCAGTGGCACGGTGACGCAGACAGTCAGGGCAAATCACACGGCGGGCAGCTACACCGTGTCTGCCGATATGCGGGGAAACCTAGGCAGCACTGTCAGTTTCAGCCTGACCAACCTGGCCCCCAAAATGGTCGTGTTGGGTAATGGTGTGGTGATTGTCTACGGCGATACCTCCCCCTCGGTGGCAGACGGTACCGACTTTGGCGGCGTGATCATGGGTGAGGCAATCATCACTCACACCTTCACCATTTCCAATAGCGGCTTGTATAGTTTGCCTATCAACGGCCTCAGCCTGAGCGGGGTGGCTGCCGGGGATTTCACCCTCAGCGGCCTGACGACCCCGGTGACGCTGCCTATCAACAGCGCCGCCACTTTCCAAGTGCGCTTCGCACCCACTAGCCATGGAACGCGCGCGGCGACTGTCACGCTCACCAGCGACGACGGCCCAGAGCACGCTTACAATTTTGCCATCCAGGGCGTGAGCGCCAATCGACTGATCGTGACCAACGCCAACGACAGCGGCACGGGATCGCTACGCCAAGCCATTGCCGACGCCGCCGACGGCGATACTGTCAGCTTTGCCGGTGACTATACCATCTACCTGAGCAGCACGCTGAGCGTCAACCAGCGCCTGACCATAGACGGCAGCGGCCGCACCGTGCAAGTCAGCGGCGATAGCAGCGGCAACGGCAGCCCCAACGTGCGGGTTTTTTTCATCGGCGGCGGTAGTAGCGTCACCCTGAACCACCTCAACATCATCAGTGGCACGGACATTTATGGAGGCGGCATCGTCAACGATGGTACGCTGACCCTCCAGAATAGCACCCTCTCCGGCAACTCGGCCCACGAAGGCGGCGGCATCTACAACCAGCAGGGCACGCTGAACATCCAGAACAGCACCCTTTCCGGCAACTCGGCCTCCAACTGGGGCGGCGGCATTGTGAACGTCGCCACGCTGACCATCCAGAACAGCACTTTCGCCAACAACTCGGCCGTTACCTATGACGGCGGTGGCATCGACAACTTGGGCGGGCTGACGATGCAAAACAGCACTCTCTCGGGCAACTCGGCCGGCAATTTTGGCGGCGGCATTCACAACGATGGCACGGCGATCATACAGAACAGCACCTTCTACGGTAATTCGTCCGGCCTCTACGGCGGCGGCATCGGCAACGACGACACGCTGACTGTGCAGAACAGCACCCTCTCGGGCAACTCGGCCTATATTTATGGCGGCGGCATTTATAACCGCGCCACGCTGAATTTGTCCAACACGCTGATCGCCAACAATGACTGGCAAGACTGCGCCAACGAAGACGGCGGCACGGTCGGAACGAACGACCACAATCTGATCGAGGGTGTTGGCAGCAACGCCTGCGGTTTGGTCAACGGCGTCAACGGTAACCTCATCGGGCTGGACCCGCTGCTAGGCTCTTCAGGCAACTACGGCGGCAGTACTCAGACCACCGCGTTGTTGCCTGGCAGCCCGGCGATTGATGCGGGCAACGCCTGCCTCACCACTGATCAGCGCGGCGTGGCGCGGCCCCAGGTTGCGGCCTGCGACATCGGCGCGTTTGAATCGCAAGGTTTTAACTTGACTGTCACTGGCGGCAGCGGACAGAGCACGCCTGTCCACTTAGCCTTTTCTGATCCGCTCAGCCTGATTGTCAGCAATAGTTTTGGCGAACCGGTGGACGGCGGGCAGGTGGTCTTCACCGGGCCGGGCAACGGGGCCGGGATCAATCCCCCCATTTACACTGCCACGATCAGCAGCGGCGCGGTGACGCAGATAGTTCGGGCCAACAGCACATCGGGCAGCTATAGCGTAGCCGCCGATACGCGGGGCAGGCTGGGCAGCGCCGCCGGTTTCAACTTGACCAACCTGGCTCTCAAAACGGTCGTGTTAGGCAATGGCCTTGTCATTACCGACGGCGACACCACGCCCTCGCTGGCCGACCATACCGACTTTGGTAACGTGACGCCAGGTTGGGCGATCACCCGCACCTTTACCATTTCCAACAGCAGCGGCACGGCCAGTTCGATCGTTTATAGCCTCGGCCTGAGCGGGGCGGACGCAGGGAATTTTGCCCTCAGCGGCCCGACAATGCCGGTGACGCTGACCGCGAATAGCGCCATCACCTTCCAGGTGCGCTTTACCCCGGCCATCTTTGCGGCGAGCACGGCGACCATCACCCTTGCCACCGACGACGGCCCGGAGAACGACTATGACTTTGGCATCCAGGGCACAGGTGTGTGCGCCGACCGGATCAGCGTGACCAATGCCGACGACGTTGGCTTCGGCTCACTGCGCCATGCCCTTGACCAGATTTGCGCTGGAGGAACGATCGACTTCGCCGCCGACACGACCCTCTATCTGAACAGCCAACTAGAGGTCACCAAAACCTTGACGATTGACGGCAGCGGCCGCACGGTCAAGCTCAGCGGCGATAGCCTGGGCGACGGTACTCCTAACGTGCGGGTCTTGTCCATTGGCTCAAGCGGCGTCGTCACCCTGACCCATCTCACCATCATCAGCGGCACGGCCAACCTGGAAGCCAGCGGCTATGAGGGCGGCGGCATCCGCAACACTGGTCGGCTGACCTTGCAGAACAGCACCCTCGCCGGCAACGCAGCCATCGACTATGGAGGCGGCCTCTACAACAGTGGCACGCTGCTGGTGTCTGATAGCACCTTTTCCGGCAACTCCACCGACTTTGCCGGCAGCGGCATTTACAACACCAGCGGCCGGATAACGGTAACGAACAGCACTTTCTCCAACAATTTGGCCGAGTGGGGAGGCGGCATCTATAACGCGAGCGGCATACTGACCGTACAGCACAGCACCTTCTCCGGCAACTCGGCCAGTAGCGGTTTCGGCGGCGGTATCTGTAACAGCGGCACGCTGACGGTGCAGGACAGCACCCTCTCTGACAATTCAGGCGGCAATGGCGGCGGCGGCCTTTATAACAGCGGCACGTTGACCGTGCAGAATAGCACCTTCTCCGGTAACTCGACCTTCGCATACGGCGGCGGCATCGGTAATGATGGCGCACTGACGATACAGAACAGCACTTTCTCTGGCAACTCGGGCGACTATGGCGGAGGCATCTTTAACGGAAACACACTGACCCTGCAGAACAGTACTCTCTCTGGTAACTCGGCCTCTCAGGGTGGCGGTATCTATCACAACTCCGGTACGTTGAGCTTACTCAACACGCTGATTGGCAACAGTCCTTCCGGCGGCGATTGCCGCAACGGCAGCGGTACGCTCAGCATGAATGACCACAACCTGCTGCAAAGCACGTTGATCACTGATACCTGTGGTTTGACCAACGGTGCGGGTGGCAGCCTGATCGGGGTGAACCCGCTGCTCGGGCCTCTGGCGAATAACGGTGGTGACACCCAGACCTTTTCCTTATTACCCGGCTCTCCGGCATTGGATGCAGGGAATAACGCCACCTGCCTCGCCACCGATCAACGTGGGGTAGCGCGGCCCCAGGGTCCAGCCTGTGACATCGGCGCGTATGAAGTGGCGAAATTGAGCCTGACGAAATTCGTCACGCCGGAAACACATGTGCTGGATCATAGCGTCGTGACCTACACTGTTGTCCTCGGCTTGAGCCAGGGCGATGTGTTGGCCGACCCCAACATCATCCTGACGGACGCGCTGCCAGCGCAGGTCCTCTTTACCTCCTGGGTGATCTCACCAGCCAATACGGTGCGAAGCGGCAATACTATCACCTGGACCGGTGCGCTGACCGCAGGCCATGCGATTACCTTCGCCTTCACTGCGACGCACATCGGCAGTTCAAGCAAGTGGGTGACGAATACCGCCACGTTTAGTGGCACAACCTGGGCGGGCAGCGCAGCGGCGGGCTTCCAGGTCGCACACATCATCACCCCGACGGCAGGCGCAGGCGGCAGCATCACACCTGGCACGTCACAGATTGTTGATCATGGTGAGAACATCACATTCACCATCGCGCCCGATCCGGGTTATCACATCGCGGACGTTAGCGTGGATGGTGTCTCAGTCGGCGTAGTGAACATCTATACCTTCACCAACGTCACCGCCGATCATACGATCAGCGCGACCTTTGGCCTGAACGAGTACGTGCTAACGGCGGGCGTGATCGGACAAGGACAGGTCACTCGCACGCCCGATCAAGCCACTTACCTGCACGGCAGCGTCGTGACCCTGACGGCGCTGCCTGAGGCAGGCTGGTACTTCGGCCAATGGTTGGGTGATGCGAGTGGAGTCCTCACACAGACCACGGTGCTCATGGACGCGAACAAAGTGGTCACGGCCACCTTCTTCAACACGCCGCCCACTTACTACACCTTGACGCTGAGCTTGATCGGCAGTGGCATCATCACCCCGACGGTGGGAGCGCATTCTTATCTCTCGGGCACGGTGGTGCCCTTGAGCGCAAGTCCGGCGGTGGGTTGGCAGTTCGCTGGCTGGAGTGGCGATGTCGACTGCGCCGATGGATCGATCACGATGAATGCGAATAAGCTGTGCACGGCGACCTTTGCACGCTATCAACTCTACCTGCCCATGATCCTCAAGTAGGTCAGTCTAATCGAGATAGAAATCCTAATTTAAGGAGATTCAGCATGAAGCGCATCGCTTATCCATCGTTTGTCATTGTGTTAGCGATCCTGTTTTCGACATTGGTGGTGTCGGCCATCAGCCGCGCTGCGCCGTCAGACGGCAGTCAGGGTGACCTGCCTCGATCCTCTCCCAGGTTCAAGCCGTTGGCCGGTGGCCTGGAGCCTGGTATGCCGCCCACGTCCACCTACCTGTTCACCCTGGAAGACATCTATCATCGCCTGAACAGTGGCGCGGCTGGCACGCAGAGCGCCTTTGCTGAGCCGCCCAACAGGCCGACCGCTGGCACGGGCCACACCCTCAACGAGATCATGGCGCTGGCCCCGGCCGTCGATAACATTCACGGTGCAGGTGTGGGGAACGTCCTGACTGGCAGGACTGCGTGGGGCCTGACCAGTGGCGTGTGGGGTATGTTGACGGGCACGATGCCGGACAAAGGTGATGTGGTCATTACGCCCACGATGATGAGCCAGACCATCGCCCTTGGTTACCACAACGGCGCGGGCTATGTGCAAGGCGACGCGGATCTGATCGTGGGCAACGTCAAGTATGGCGTGACTCTCTTTGGCATCACCGGCACGCTTGTCGGAAGCGTGCCCAAAACAGGCCAGACCATATCTTTTGCTACTGGCGATGATGGTGATCTGGAAAGGGGCGCAGCCTGGCCCAGCCCACGCTTCATCACGAGCACGACCGGGGTTGTGACCGACGCCGTGACCGGACTGGTCTGGCTGCAAAACGCCAGCTGCTATGGAGGTCAGACGTGGGGGAATGCTTTGACGGCTGCCAACGGCCTGAACAGCGGCGAGTGCGGACTAAGCGACGGGTCGGTCGAGGGCGACTGGCGGCTGCCCAACGTGCGCGAGCTGCATAGCCTGATTGATTTCAGTCGGCTTGGCATTGCCTTGCCTGATGGACATCCTTTCACCGGTATTTCGTACAACTATTGGTGGACTTCTACTCTCGTTGAGAGCAGTTCGAACGAAGGGTGGAGCGTGTGGCTGGGCGACGGCCGCGTGGCACCAAACAACCTGGGGACAAGTTGCAATGTATGGCCTGTTCGCGGCGGACAATGAGAGATGATTTGTTCAGCTGGGCTTGTCCGCAGGGATTCGCCATCCGGTTTGGACAATTTTGCCAGGATGATGATGAAAGCAAAGGAAGGCTAAAATGCGTAACAAATATTCATCGCTTGCCATTGTGTTAGCGATCCTGTTTTCGACATTGGTGGTGTCGGCCATCAGTCGCGCTGCGCCGTCTGACGGCAGTCAGGGTGACTTGCCTCGATCCTCTCCCAGGTTCAAGCCGTTGGCCGGTGGCCTGGAGCCTGGTGTGCCGCCCACGTCCACCTACTCGTTCACCCTGGAGGATATCTATCATCGCCTGGACAGCGGCGCGGCTGGCGCGCAGAGCGCCTTTGCCGAGCCGCCCAGCGGGCCGATCACCCGCACGAGCCACACCCTCAACGAGATCATGGCGCTGGCCCCGGTCGTAGATGACGTTCACGGCGCTGCGGCGGCGGATGTCCTGACCGGCACGACGGCATGGGGCTTGACCAGCGGCGCGTGGGGGATGCTGACGGGCAGCATGCCGGACCGGGGCAGTGTGGTCATCACACCCGCGGCGGTGAGCCAGACCATCGCCACCGGCTACCACAACGGCTCAGGCTATGTACAAAGCGATGCGGATCTGATGGCGGGTAACGTCAAGTACGATGTGACTATCTTTGGCGTCACCGGCACGCTAGTCGAGGGCGTGCCCAAGACAGGCCAGACCACGTCTCATGCCACCGGCGATGACGGCAATCTGGAAAGGGGCGCGGCCTGGCCCAGCCCGCGCTTTATCACGAGCACGACCGGGATTGTGACCGACACCTTGACCGGACTGGTCTGGCTGCAGAACGCCAATTGCTATGGATATCAAACGTGGGCGGATGCCATGTCTTCTGCCAACGGCCTGAACAGCGGCGAGTGCGGATTGAGCGATGAGTCGGTCGAAGGCGACTGGCGACTGCCCAACGTGCGCGAGCTGTACAGCCTGATTGATTTTGGCCATTCCAGCCCGGCCTTGCCCAATGGGCATCCTTTCACCGGTGTTCAGGCTGACTTTTACTGGTCCTCTACTACTGTTGGCGGCGATACGAACGCCGCGTGGCAGGTATCCCTGGCCAGTGGCCGTCTGGGCCGCCCCCAAAAGACGGCTGCCTACTCTATGTGGCCTGTTCGCGGCGGACAATGAGAAGCATTCTAGATTTGCGATTTGTGGGAGACGATTATGAGAACAAGGTCGAACACACACACTGTCTGCCTCGCCTTGCTGGCCACCCTTGTCCTAGGGGCGCTCTTGGTGAGCCGAGCTGCTGCCGATGGCAATATTGATCCGGCCAGACGCTATGCTTGGAGCACGAGCACTGGCTGGATCAACTTTAGCCCGGCTCATGGCGGCGTGGCGGTCTACGACGATCATTTGGAAGGCTACGTCTGGTCAGAGAATGTCGGTTGGATACGCTTGGGCGTCCACACCGGAGGGGGTTCGCACACCTACGCCAACACTTCGAATGCTGATTACGGCGTCAACGTGGGTGTGGACGGAGCACTGTCGGGCTATGCCTGGAGCACGAACGCCGGCTGGATCAACTTTGCGCCCACTCATGGAGGAGTAAGGATTGACCCTGCCAGCGGCAGTTTCAGCGGTTACGCTTGGTCAGAAAACACGGGCTGGATCCACTTCAAGTCAGATACCTACAACGTCGCCCTGCTATTAGTCACACATACGCTCACGATCACTACAGCGGGCGAGGGCAGCGGCGTCGTCACACCCACCGTCGGTACGCACGCTTACGTCTCTGGAACTCTCGTCATCCTTGGCGCGACGCCGCATCCTGGCAGTAGCTTCGCTGGCTGGAGCGGCGACGTCGATTGCGCCGATGGATCGGTGATAATGAATGCGAACAAAATCTGCACGGCAGCGTTTGCGCTCTACAAACTCTACCTGCCTCTTATCCTCAGGTAAGGCACAAGTCTGGATTGTTAGGGTAAATCTGTTGAAAATCGAGTAGGGGGAGCGGGCGGACTGCTCCCCCTCTCACACCACCATACGCACCGCATCTGTGGTGAGCAGCGGTGTGCGGGCCTGCGACAACCATCTTTCGGCCAAACTATGCTTCCAGACATACGGAAAAACCAAAAATTAAATTTGCAAAGTCCTCGGGAAATTTGCTTGGTCTGCCGGACAGAGTTTGCTTCCAATCCGGCCAAACTTCGGGTAAAGTCGCATTCAGGGAGTTTGTCATTTCAAGGGATCGGCCCTGCTCAGGTATCATTAAGTCGTTGTCACCTTTTATTCTGAGGAGCGCTGCCATGAAACCTCGCCGTCTTGCCATCAGTTTGATCTTGCTCTCGTTCACGTTGTTGGCCTGCACTTTAGCCGGTTCTGCTGCACCGTCCGAAGAGCCAGCGCCTACTCCATCGTCCGGCTCTGCTACTGAAGCTACGCTGCCGCCATTAGCGCCAGAAACACTGAGTCCAACGCGCATTCCACCCACACCGACCCTGGCGGTCACCCCCACGCCGAGCGCCACACCGACAGTGACTCCGACCCTTGCACCCACCCTTACACCCCGCCCGGTCTCAACCGGACCGCTGGACTTCACCATCAGCCTCATCGGGTGCCAGCTTGATCCCACGCGTGACGGCGGAGTCATTCTGAAAATGCGCTTTGATGCCACGGGCGGTAACGGTGTCTACACTTATTATCGCGAAAACCAACGCACCACGCGCACCTTTGAACGTCCCGCCACCAAGGGCACGGCCGTCATCGATTCATACCGGGTCGAATCCGGCGATGGGCAAAGCGTCGACAAAAAAGAGCGTTTCACCGGATCTCAATTCGGCTGTCCTTAACCCGATCGAGATCTTCAGCTCAACGACAAAAAACAGCGCGCCCGATTTTCATCAAGCGCGCCGTCGTGTCAGAACGATCAAGTCTCAAGGAGATTGAAGCGTCGGCAAAGGGGTAGGCGTCAGCGTGGCCGAGCTGATGACCTGCACGATCTGAGTCGCACTGACGGGGCTGTAATCCGGGCTTGCGGTAATGATCAACGAGTAGACTTTCTGACCCGCCTCAGTGGGGCAATGCTGGGCCTGGCCTGAAGGCGGCAGATTTGTTTGCAACGGCTGTCCATTCACCTCCAACGCGATTGGCGATCGCGCCCCCGTAGTAACCCACGTCAAGGTCACGCATTGCAGTCCTAACTGTACCGTGGCAGGTTGCGCGATGAACGAATCGATCGTGGGCGGCGGCAGTACGGTCGGCGTTGCGGGAATCGGCGTGAAGGTGTTGGTCGGCACGATCACCGGCGTGTTAGTCGGCGTTGGAGCAAAGGTGGCGGTCGGCGGAACCGGCGTGGGCGTCCCGAAAACGTTGAGCGGCGTCATGCTGTAGGTGATCAGCGCCTGCCCGGTGTATTCCGCATATTCAATGCGGAATTCATGATTGCCCTGCGCCAGCGTCACTTGCACCGAGTACTTCGTCACCGCCGTCTGCTTGACCTCGTTAATCAGCAAGACCCCGTCCACGTAGAAGCGCACGCCGTCGTCAACGGTGAAGTCAAAGCGATAATCGCCCTGAGCCACCGCCATGACGCGCGACCAACGCACCGCGAAGTTGTCGACCGGCAGCAAGGGGCCGGGGGAACCTTCGCCCCAGTTAAAGTCAACCTTCGGATCGTAACGCACCATGGTGGGAAGGCCGCTCCATTGATTGTTGGCAAAATAGTTGCCCGTCCAATCCGTTGAAGTGCCCGTCAAGGGTTGGTATGTGAACCAGATCGAAGCAGGACTTGCTGCGCTGAAGTAACGCAGTTCAAACGTGTGCATGCCCGCGGTCAGCGCCTGATCCTGACTAAAGGTTGCGTTGGCATTCTGGATCCACTGATTGATGATCAGGTTGCCATCGATGAAGAGTGCCACGCCGCCAGTGACGCGCGTCGTAAACCGATAGGTTCCGGCGGCAAAGTTGGCGGTCCGCGTCCAGCGCACCGAGAAGTTACTCGTGGGGATACCCGGCGCAGGCGGATTGTTCCCCCAATCAGCTGACACGGCGACATCATTGCGCGTGTAAGCCGGCGCGCCGCCCAGGAACTGATTGTTGAAATATTCACCTTTCCAATCGGGATAGGACGTGACTTTATCCACGTTGAAGTTGATCAAAGCGACGCCCACGCCTTCGAGGTATTCCACGCGGACCACGTGTAAGCCCGCCGGCACATTAACATCTTTGACGTACGCGTTGGGGGTCGCCGTATGCCATTCGTCGATAATGATCTGGCTGTCGAGCCACACGCGCACGCCATCATCTACTTGCGCCGAGAAACGATACATCCCGCCGTCAAAGACCAGCGAACGCGTCCAACGTGCTGAGAAGTAGTCGGCTGGAAGGTTGGGAGCGGGTGAACCATTGCCCCAGTTGAAGTTGATCGAAGGATCGTTACGCGCCAGCGCCGGCGCGCCCTGCAAATTGGGATTGTTATAGTACTCGCCGCGCCACATGTTCGGATCGGGCGTTTGTGTCGCCGTGGGGAACGGCGCAAGCGTAAAGGTTGGCGTCGGTTGAATCACGATCGGCGTCGGGCCGGGCGTAGGTGGTTCGCGGGTGGGCACCATCATCGTAGGCGCGTTGGCCCCCGGCACCACCGTCAAATTCACCGTCTGATAAGCGCCCGTCGCGGTCGACTGCACGATCACACTCGCACTGGAAATTGAAGTCCAGCGCAGATCGTTCGGATAAGTGAACGTCCACACGAACGAGCCTACCGCCGAGGTGTCGCTCGTGCCAATTTGCAAAATCGGCTCGGTCGGCCTGGCGGGATCGCGCAGATAAAAAACAATGCGATCATTTGGGCGATAATTCAAACCTTGCAGCGTGACGAGTGTACCGCCCGAAACCATTTGGGACGTCACCGACACGATCGGTTGAGGCACACTCACCGTCGCGGTGGGAGTCGCCGGCGCTTCCCCACTCCCCTGCCCCATCAAAATCGCCAACAACACCAGCGCGATCAGCAACGCCACGGCCAGGATGCCCAGTCCAATCCAGACCGCCACCGGCGTACGCGCCGGTGGCGGCTCGCCGGCCTCATAAGAAACGGAATAGGACGCGGCTTCCTCAACAGGCGGGGGCGGCGGAAGAGGATCGGGCTGCGTATCAAAGGGATCATTTTCGAGTGACATGGCGAGTTCCTTTATTCAAGTCGATCGTGCGCGCGTCACGTCAGGCGCAAGACGTTACAGACCTGCATCGCGTCGACGATACCGCGAAAAGTCAGCGGGGCGAGCGATTCCACTTCCACATGAGCCTTGATCAATTCGTAAGTCTGCGGCGAGATCAAAATCTGATCAGAAGCCGCGTATTGCTCCAAACGCGCGGCCACGTTCACCGTATGGCCCAACGCCGTATATTCGCGCTTGCGCGCCGAGCCGAACATGCCGACCACCACTTCACCCGTGTGGATGCCGATCCCGATCGGGAGTTGGTAGAGCGCGTCGTGGCGCGCATTGATCTCATTCATCATCGCGCGCATCGCCACTGCAGAGCGTACCGCGCGCAGCGCATCATCGACTTCCATGATAGGCGCGCCATAGATCGCCATGATGCAATCGCCGATGTGTTTGTCGAGCGTGCCGTCGTTCCGAAAAATAATTTCGCCCAACGGGCTAAAATAATTATCGCTGAGAAACTGCGCCCATTCCTGCGGATCGTGTTTTTCGGTCAAACTGGTGAAACCCCGGATGTCGGCAAATAACACCGTCGCCACTTGCTTGCGCGGCGTCAAATGCGAGGGATCGTTTTGCAGCTGCTGCAAGACCTGCGCCGACACGAACTGCTTCAAGCGCTTGCGCACGAAGTACTCACGCACTTTGGCGCGCAGTTCTACGTTATCAAACGGTTTCGTCAAAAAGCCGTCGATGCCTTCATTGGTGGCGGCGATGGCGCCTTCCAGGGTGGCATAGCCGGTCAACATGATGCGTGTAATGTCGGGGTTGATACTGCCGATGACCGCCAGCGTCTGCAAGCCATCCAGGCCGGGCATCTTATAGTCGCTAATGACGATGGCAATGTCGCCCGGCTGCTGCTTGACCACCTCGATCGCCTCATGCCCATTG
This sequence comes from Thermoflexales bacterium, assembly GCA_041738395.1. Classification (GTDB taxonomy): domain Bacteria; phylum Chloroflexota; class Anaerolineae; order Fen-1058; family Fen-1058; genus Fen-1058. Next base: position 98,224 of record JBGSPW010000002.1, on the reverse strand, counting down.
GTGGCTTGAAAGATGCTGTAATTGTCGCGGCCCAGCGCTTTTTGCAGTGCGCGGCGCACGCCCTCTTCATCGTCGACAATGAGCAAACCGTTCATATCAACCTCCACGACCATTATAGACTATCCCCTGCCTGAAAGAGAAATGGCGTCAGCTGCTGGCTAAATTGAAGGCAGCTCCACCCGGAACAATGTGCCCTGCCCGTTTCCGGTTTCGACGATGATTTCGCCGTTGTGTTTCTTCACAATTTCATAAGAAAGGTAGAGCCCCAGACCGGTACCCACCCCCACGCCCTTGGTGGTGTAAAACGGATGAAAGATGTTGGGCAACACGTGCGCTGGAATGCCGGGGCCGTTGTCTTTCACGTAGAACCATACCACCCCGCGCGCAGCATCATGACCGGTGCCAATTTCAAGCTTGCCGGCCTTTTTCTCCAGCGCATCGCCGGCATTTTGAATCATATTCAAAGCCACCTGCCCCAGGTTGGCAAAGTTGCCGCGCACCTTAGGCAGGTCCTCCTGATAATTCTCGACCACTTCAATCGACAAGATCTTCAAACGGTTGTGCAAGATACGCTGCGCATCCTGGCACACAACCGTCAGGCTCACTTCTTCTGTGTAGGATTGCGATTGACGCGATAGATCGAGTAGCGAACTGACGATGCCTTTGGCACGGTGCAGTTCCTTCAAGCTAAACGCCAGGTCGTCCGCAATCTCGATGAGATCTGCGTCGGCCAGCGGCTTGAGGCTTCCGGGCCGAATTACGGGCAACGCCGCGGCCGAATCGCTGACCGGCGCATACGGCAACCCGATCGTCTCCAACGACGATTGAATCAAACTGCTAACACTGGCTAATGGATTATTCAATTCGTGCGCGACGCCCGCCACCAGCTGACCGACCGCCGCTAAACTCTCGGAGCGGATCAGGGCCTGCTGGGTCCGTTCGCGTTCGGCTAAAACATCCTGCAACTTCTGATACGCCAGCGCATTGTCAATCGCGATGGACGCCTGATTGGCGAGCAGGTTCAACACCCGTAGTTCATCTTCGCCAAAACGATGCAGCACCAGATAAGAGACGGTGAACACACCCAGCACTTGTCCGGCACGTTTTAAGGGAAACCCGGCGATGGATTTGAGGCCCGTCTTAAGCGTTTCCGGGGTCGCATACAATTCGTGCTGCGAGACATCGTCGATCACCATCGACCGGCCGCTGCGCCGCACCCGATCGATCAGGCCGCTGTGCTGGGTTTGCGAAGCCGCCGGCGCGCGCAGACCCGAGCGCCACAAAGCCACCGACTTGGTAAACGTCTCTCGCTCGGTGTCATAGAGATAGATGTGCGTGTCTTCGGCCGCCGTCAGGCTCATCACATTGGCGCAAATCGCATCCAACACCCGATCGAGATCCAAGGTGGACGTCATCTGCAAGCTCACATCGCGCAGCGCCGATAGTTCTGCCAGACGGCGGCGGCTTTGCTCAATCAACCGTGCGTTGCTCATCGCCATGGCGACCTGATTGGCAAATAGTTCGGCCAGCCAGCGATCTTCTACGCTGAATTTCCGCAAAAACGCCGTGGCGCAAATTTCCAATACGCCCAGCACACCGGTCTCCCACCGCAAGGGAACCGCCAACAAGGCCGTGTAACGCCCATCATTGCTGAAGGGCAGGGTCTTCCCGGCCCAGTGGGGATAATCATTCACGACCTGGGGCTGCCCTGATTGAAACACACGCCCCGCCAATCCCTCACCCATCTTCACGGCCACACCTTGATAAGCTTCCATGAAGCCGTGCGTGATCGCTAAGCGCAGTGAAGTCCGATCGGGATCGACCAGAAAGATCCCGCCGGCCTCGGCCCGCAGCAGATCGACGGCGCGGCGCACCAGGGTTTGTAACAATCGATCGGGTTCCGGTGAATGCCCCAGCACGTCTAATGAAGCTTCATACAAGGCCATCATCGCGTGCAGCCGGTTCTGCGCCTGATCGAGCAAGCGCACCTTATCAATCGCTTCGGCCGCCTGGCTGGCAAAGGCAAACACGATGATCCCGTCTCGTTCGGTGAACGCGTTGGGCGTGAGGCTATGGGCCGCTAACACGCCGATCGATTCACCCTTCACGACCAAGGGCGCACCAATCCAGGCGCGAATCTCTTCCAGCTGCATGCTGCCCGCCATCCATAATGCATTGTCGCGTGTATCGGCAATCACCACCGGTTTTTGCGACGTCATCAGCAAGCGATTTAGCGGATAACGCCCCAAGGGAAACGGATCCAAAGTGCCTTGCAGCGTACCGAGTGCTCCACTTTCGCGCACCGTAATGAGCAGCGTGTTTTCATCCTCTTCAACGCCCGAGCCGCCCTGCATATCGAGCACGGACGGCAGCAGCAGGATACGCACTTGGTCGTAACGCACGACCTGGCCCAGGTCGCGCAAAATCGTATCCAGCACGTCGGCCAATTCCGAGCGCGGATCGATCATGGGGGCGATCATGTCAGAGGTAGCCATGAATACGTTTATCCACTGTCGTTATCTGACGTTATTCTATCATGCTGTTAAAGCAAGTCAATTGCAGCACAGCTGAACCGGACCTGCTTGCCCAGGCCTTTGGTGATGATATAATGAAACGCAGTCGAGGTCTGCTTATGCCCGCTGCCACTATCCTGGTCGTCGAAGACGATACCCACCAGCTAGACATGCTCGAGATGATTCTGGCACGTAACGACTGCGCCGTGATCCGCGCCTATAACGGCGAAATGGCTCTGGAGCTGTACGACCGCCACCCTGAAATCGACCTGATTCTCCTGGATGTGATGCTGCCCAGCAAGTTGGATGGCATTGCCGTGTGCCGCCGGGTACGTGCCGAGCAGACCCGCTCGTATGTGCCCATTATCATGGTCACCGCGTTGGGCAAAGCCGAACAGCTAGTACGGGGACTCGATGCCGGCGCCGACGACTACGTCACCAAGCCCTTCAGCGCGCGTGAGTTGATGGCGCGTTTGCAAGCGGGCCTACGTATTCGCCGCGCCCAGCGTGAGCTGGCCGAAACACAGAACCGCTATCGACTGCTGGTGGAGACCGCGCGCGACGTGATCTTTGCGCTGAATGCCGCGCACCGGTTGGTCTATGTGAGCCCGATGTGTGAGACGTTGACGGGCTATCCGCCGGAAGCGCTGCTCGCCGATCAACCCTCGAGTGCGGCCTTTTCACCCTTCGCCCGCTTTGTACCCCCCGATGAGGCGCAGCGCCTCGATGAGTGGGTGGCGCATCTCACGGACAACCCGGAGGGTAGCGATCTGGAATTTCGCATCACGCGCGCCGACAGAACGCTACGGTGGGGGGCCTTGTCGTGGACTACCGTGTATGATCGCGAAGGTAATTCCAGCGGTGTACAAGGTTCCATTCACGACATTACGCATCGCAAAGCTGTTGAGGCGGCCACTTGGCGGCGCTCGCAAGAACTGGCCGCGCTCAACCTCATCGCGACCCGTCTTAATCAATCTTTGGAACGCGAAAATACGCTGGACGATGCGCTGCATGCTTTGCTGGAAGTCGTAGACGCCGAGTTCGGCGCGATTCATGTCGTGCGCGAACAACGGGTGTTGCTGGGGGCCGCTCACGGCTTGGATAACGCTGTTCTGCAACAGCTGCCCCATGTGTGTGATCTGAGCCGTGGCGGTGCCGGCGACCTGGCGATCATCCGTGAAACTAGCGCTGATTCACGCGGGCAGATCGCGCTGCCGCTCAAAAAGTTAGGGATCCAAACCATCCTCAGTGTACCGCTGCATGAACGTGGTACAGCCAACGGTTTATTAACCCTGGCGAGCCGCGCCTACGATAAGTTTGAAGCGACCGAGGTCACCCTCATCAGCACCGTCGCGGAACAAATCAGCGCGGCGATCGTGAATGCCCGCTTGTATGAAGAGGCGCGTCACCGGGCCGAAGAATTAGCGATTCTGTATGACGTGGGGCACATGCTCACCTCCACGCTCGATCTCAAGAAAGTGCTGCGCGTAATCATGGAAGCCGCGGTCGGCATGCTTCAAGTTGAAGCCGGGTCGGTGCTGTTGGTCGATGAGCAGACGGGTGAGTTGGAATTCATGGCCGCGGTGGGCGCCGGTTCAGAGCAGCTGCCGGGGATACGCTTGCCCGCAGGAGCCGGGATCGCCGGGCGCGCTCTGCGTGAGGGCCGCTCACTGTTGATTGACGATACCCAACACGATACCTTTTTCTACAAGACCATCGATCGGAAAACGGGGATCAGCACGCGGCGCTTGATCGCCACGCCCCTGCGCGTAAAAGATCGCTTCATCGGTGTCATGGAAGTGATCAACAAGCGGCGCGGAACTTTCACGGCGGCGGATGTACATGTGCTCGATCAATTGGCGCCAACGGCGGCAGCGGCGATTGATAACGCCCGGTTATACGCGCGCGAAACACAGCTCACCGAGGAAGTCCGCCGCCACAATCTGGAGCTCAGCGCGCTGCATGCCATTTCAGCCGCGCTCAGCCAGTCGTTAGAGATTCAACATGTGCTCGACGCAGCGCTCATGGTGCTGCAACCCCAGTTTGAATATGAGGGAGGCTGCATTTGCTTGACGGGCGACGAACACACCGCACCGGCGCGCGCTCACCACGCCCCGGCGGAAGGCATTTCCCTGAGCGCCGATACGCCCGTCACGCAGCGCTGGCTCGATCGCGCGATTCAGCTGCGCGCGGTGCAAACCCTGTCGGACACACGCCAACTCGATCGGGAGGAGGCGGCCGCCTGGGACGCGCTTAACATTCGAGCTTTTGCCGCCGTGCCCCTGTGGGGACACGATGTCGTGCAAGGCAGCCTGGCGATGGCTTGGCGGCAGCCACGCCAACTCGATCTGGACACGCTGCAATTGCTCGCCGCCATCGGCCAACAAATCGGCGTGGCGGTAGAACGGGCCGCCTTGTATGAAGTGGCACAGCGCCGCGCGCTAGAGATCGAACGCTCGTATGCGCAGCTGGTTCAATCGGAAAAGCTGGCCGCCACCGGGCGTCTGGCAATGTCGCTGGCCCACGAGATCAACAATCCTCTGCAAGCCATTCAAAATTGCCTGCATCTGGTGCTTGAATTTCCGTTGGATGCAGAACGGCGCACCAGTTATCTCAAGATGGCGCGCGAAGAAGTGGAACGGCTCAGCATCCTCGTCCAGAGCATGCTCGACTTTTATCGGCCTCCGCGCAGTGGACGACCGACAGCCAATGTACGTGCGGTAGTGGAGCGGGTCTTAGCCTTGGTCGAACAAAAGCTGCGCTCTAGCCGCATTGAAACCGTCTTGGCCTACGCGCCGGGCACGCTGTTGGTACAGGCTCCGACCGATCAGCTGGGACAAGTCTTTTTGAATTTGATCATGAATGCGGCCGAAGCGATGGAGAACGGCGGTACACTGCGCATCGAAGCCAAACCGGTGGATGAGACGATCGTGACCCGCTTTCACGACACCGGCCCAGGCATGTCGCCCGAGGTCTTGACACATATCTTCGAGCCATTTTATACCACCAAGGCTGAGGGGACTGGATTGGGGCTTGCAATCAGTTACACGCTTATCGAACAGCAGGATGGTTTGTTGGAAGTAGAGAGTGAAGTCGGTCAGGGTTCGATCTTCACGGTGCGCCTGCCCAGCGCAGACACAGAGAGCACCACGGATCAAGGATCAGAGACGCTGCGGTTACCCCCAGAGGCCTGATCGGTAAAAAAACGGAGAAAAAGAGCTATGTTGCAAAACGCGCGGCTATTGATTGTCGATGATGAACGCACGACTCGCTTGTCGTTATCCGAAATTTTTACGCTGCGCGGGGCGACCACCTCAACCGCCGCCGACGGCGCTGAAGCGGTGGAGCTGCTTCAGCACGGCGATTTCGATCTCATCATTCTCGATATCAAGATGCCGGGGATCAGCGGCCTGCAAGTCCTAGAGTACGTGCAAGAACACTCTCCGGGCACGGTCTGTGTGCTGCTCACCGCGCATGCCACCATCGATTCGGCCATTCATGCGTTGCGGCGCGGCGCCTTCGATTACATCCTCAAACCGGCTCAACCCAAGACCATCATCGAAGTGGTAGAACGCGGCCTGGCCAAGCGCCAGGAATTTCAGCGGCGGCAAAACCTGGTCGATTTGATGGAGCAGACGGTGGAAGCGTTCAAGGTCGGTCCTCAAGCTCCTGCCATCGCAGCAGAGCACGCTCTCCCCGGCAGCGCCCTGCCGCACACGGGCAATGTGTCGGTCGATTTGCAACGCCGCGAAGCTCGCATGAATGATCAAGAATTGGAGCTCACGCCCACCGAATTCGATACGCTGGCGTACTTGATCAAAAATGCGGAACGTGTAGTGAGTTGTCGAGATTTAGTCAAAGCCGTACATGGTTATGATACAACCGAAAACGCGGCACGGCCCATCATGCGGGTACACATCCATCGGTTGCGTCAGAAAATTGAAAAAGATGCCGCCGACCCCCAACGGCTCCTCACCATCCGCTCGGCCGGTTATATGCTGACCAGCCAACCTAGACCCAAGTAACACCTAGCCATTGCCACAGGCAAGGGTTTCGCAATACATTTGCAACGGAATAGAAAGTATTTCTGTAAGACTTTATGGTACTCTAGCAGAAGATTGGAAGTTAGAGTGGAAATTGGAGGATAGCGCTTCCAACTCTCCCCTTCCGAGGAGTACGGTTATGAGTACCGCCCGAATTCTTGTCGTTGACGATGAGCCGCATACTCGCACCTTTATCTGCGATGGTCTGAGCGCCTTAGGCATTGTCGATGATGCCGTGGGAGTCGCGACAGCCGATGAAGCCCTGGCCGAAATCTCGCGCCAAGTACCCGAATTAGTAATTACGGATGTGCGGATGCCAGGATTGAATGGCCTGGACCTGGCGCGTTACTTGCGCCAAACTTACCCCAACACCAAAGTCATCGTCGTCACCGGTTACAGCACCCGCGATATAGAAAAGACGGCGCTGGCCCTCTCGGTCACGGCCTTGTTGAAGAAGCCGTTCGGGTTGGATATGCTGGGCGAAGTGGTGCGCAAAGCGCTCAACCATAGCGGCCCCACCCAGCCCCCCGGCAAAAGTGTGCCGTTATCTGTAGAGCCACTGGAACGGCAAATCAGTATTCTCAAGCGCGACACAGGGGCGTTATGGGCGGGCTTATTCAATGCCGAAGGTCAGCTACTCACCCACACCGGCTTGGACGAACATCTCGACCGCACGCTCGATGAGATCGTATGCCAAACGTGGCCCAGTCAGCTCACCCAAATCGCCGAACACGGCGGGCCATGTTTCTTGTTTATCGATCGAGCACCGCACGACATCTATCTGAGCAGCGTTAGTAGTGAGCACTGTATTGTGCTGATCTATGATCGGCGCTGGCAGACCAACCGCATGGGAGCAGTCTGGTTGACCACGCGTCAGACAGCTCAAGAGCTGGCGCGCTTGCTGGCGCAACCGTCACACAATTCATCCCATCAATAGATGGGGATTATTTCATCCCACCCAAAGATGGGGATTATTTCATAACCTGATCGGGGTTGGAACCCCGGCAGAAAAGAGGCTCTATGAGCAAACGTATTCTCTACATCGAAGACAATCCTGAAAATCGCATGTTAATGCGCCGTGTGTTGGTGGCTGAAGGCTACCTCATGGAAGAAGCCGCTGACGGCCAGACCGGCTTGCAAAAGGCCGCCGAAAGTCCGCCGGATTTGATCTTGATGGACATCAATCTGCCGGAAATCGATGGCTATGAAGTGACGGCGCGCCTGAAGCAGCTGCCTAACATGCTGGGCGTGCCGATCATTGCCGTGACCGCTAACGTGATGAAAGGCGATCGGGAAAAAACCCTGGCCGCCGGCTGCGATGGTTACATCCAGAAACCGATCGATATTGACCTGCTGCCCAGCCAGATTGAAAGCTTCTTGAAAAAGGAATAAATCATGACGGACAACGCTGCCCCTGTTACTACCCGCAACCATACCCCCGTCGATCCGGCCAACGCCTATGTCCTGGTCGTAGAAGACAACATTCAGAACTTCGTGCTGATTGCCCGGTTGATGGCCTTCCTCGGCGTCAAGCAATGTCAATGGAAAGCTTCGGGCTGGCAAGTGCTGGAATTTGCCGACAGCATGCCGCGCGTCGATCTGATTCTGATGGACATTCATTTGCCCTACGAAGACGGGTTTGAAGCGCTGGCGCGTTTGCGCAACGAGCCCCGCTTTAAGGACACGCTGATTGTAGCCGTCACCGCCGACGCCAACGAAGGCACGTTCAAGCGCGCCAAGCAAGCGGGGTTTGATGGCTTCATCGGCAAACCGATCGATCCCGATCGCTTCCCCGATCAAGTCAAATCCATCCTGCGCGGCGAAGCCGTGTGGCATATGCGCTAAGCGCAGCAATCACCGAATGGGACAAAGAGAATTTCTGCGTGAGCGAGTTACCAGCCGTGAGTGTTAAACCTTTCAAGATTGCCATCGGCAGTCAGAAAGGCGGCGTGTCGAAGACGACAACGACGCTGTCATTGGGCGCGTGCCTGGCCTCCCGTTTCCGCGTAGCGGCGGGACAGCTGGACGCACGTAACCACACGCCGGCGCACAACGTCTTGCTGATCGATCTTGATCCGCAGGCCAATCTCACCATGGCGCTGGGTGTGAATCCCGGCACGGTACGCCGCATGATCGGTGACGCGCTGCTGGAGCAGGTTCCACTGCTCGCCGTCAGCCGGGAAAGTGCAATTCCCAACCTCGATCTGGTACCGGCGAATCAAGGCTTATTGGTGTTGGACAAAGTCTTGTTTGGCCGTCCGGGGTTTGAATATCGGCTCAAGCAGCAGCTCGGCGGTCCAATCGTGCAGCAATATGACGTCGCCCTAATCGACTGTCCGCCCGCCTTCGGCACGTTGACGATGAATGCCCTGACGGCCGCTGACTTGTTGTTAATTCCGGTGCCCTGCGATTACTTCGCGGCGCGTTCATTGCAACAGTTCCTAGAACTGGTGGCCCTGGTTCAGCGTAATACCAACCCGGCGCTGCGCTATCGCATCCTGATCACGATGTACGACAAACGCAATCGCATCAGCCAGATTATCCAGGATCAGCTGCGCCGCAAGTACGGCTCCGCCATGCTGAACACCATCATCTCGATCGATACCAAACTGCGTGAAAGCCCGGTGGTCGGCCAACCGATTACGCAGTATGCGCCAAACTCACGGAGTGCGAAAGAATATCATGCACTCGCCACGGAGTTGATGCCAGATGAGCAAACGCCAGCGACATCTTAAGCAGCGGCTTGACGAACTCTTTTCGACGGCCGAGGAATCTGAAGCAGTGGCCGCAGACGCGTCGGCCCCTCCGTCGCCCACCCCCCTTGACGCAGAGCAGGCCGCCCCGGCGGCGGCTGATCGAGTGCGCCTGCTCGCTGTGATCGAACAGCTGCCCCTGCCCGCTTACGTAAAAGATTCCGAGCACACCTGGGTTGCTGTCAACGCGGCTTACGGCGAGCTGATCGGCCATGCACCGGCCAAGCTCATCGGCCACACCGACAAAGAACAGGCCGACGAAGCCTGGCAGTTGGACGATCGGGTGTTAGACACCGGGCAGCCTGAAGAAACACAAGAAACGATTCCGCTGCCCGCCGGATCGAGCCGCACCCGGCACATCAAGCGCACTGCGCTGTTCAACGATCAACACCAAGTGCAATACGTGCTGGGCGTCGTTCACGAAACAACGTTATCGGCAACGCCGACAGCGGGTCAAGCGCTGCCGGACAACGAGGACATTCAGTTCAAGGTCGCCTTTGAAAACACGGTGATGAGTACCGCCGTGCTTACGACCGACGGCCGTTTTAGGCGTGTCAATCAGGCTTGGTGTGACTTGCTGGGTTACACTCAAAAAGAGATGCTGGGGCTGACGTTCCGCGACATTACGCACCCCGACGATCTGGACGCGATCCTCAATTTCTTGCACAAAATGCTGGCGGACGAAATCGCCACATTCCAGACCGAGAAACGCTATCTGCACAAAAATGGCGCGGTCGTGTGGGTTCAGTTATCCTCGACGCTCGTGCGTGATGACCAGCACCAACCGCTGTACTTCATCTCGCAGATTCAAGACATTGCGCAACGCAAACATACGGAAGAAGAATTATCGAAGTTCAAACTGGGCATTGACCGGGCCAACGCCGCGGTGACGATCACCGATGCGCAGGGCACCATTGTCTACGTCAACCCGGCTTATGAAAAAATCTACGGCTACGCGCGCGCAGAAGTTATCGGTCAAAATCCGCGTATCTTAAAATCGGGACGCATTTCGCCCGAACAGTACCACCGGTTCTGGGCGCGGCTGCTGGCCGGCGAACCGGTGACGGGTGAGATCATCAACAAAGCCAAAGATGGGCAGCTCGTCCCGGTGGAAACAAATAACACACCTATCCTGGATGAGCACGGAAAAATCACCGGCTTCCTGTCCATCCAATATGACATCAGCGAACGCAAGCAAGCTGAAACCGAGTTGGTGGAGCATAACAAACAGCTTACAACGCTGAACCGCTTGGGCCAGGAATTAACCAGATTGGTCAAGCCGGACGAAGTGCTGGAACTCGTTTTCTCGGCGATTGGCGAGGTCTTTGACAACCGCAATCTTTATATTGCGTTATACGACGAACACACCCAAGAAATTACCTTCCCGATCTACACCATCGATGGCGAGCGACGCCAAGTGGCGGGGCGTCCGCTGGGCAACGGTATGACAGAATATATGCTGCAGACTAAAACCCCGCTGCTCATTGCGCGTGACGTACAAAGTTATGCGGCCAGTCTAGGGATCACGAATATCGGCCGACCGTCTTGCAGCTATCTGGGCGTGCCGCTGCTAAGTGGTAATAAAGCGATCGGTGCTATTGCCGCGCAAGACTATGAACATGAAGAGGTCTACACCCCGGCGAATATGGAACTCCTCAGCACGATTGCCACCCAGACCGCCGCGGCCTTGGAAAACACGCGCCTGCACGTGGCCGAAGAGCGGCGTGCCCTGCAACTGCAAACCGCCGCCGAAGTCTCCAGCGCGGCCAGTACCGTGCTTGACGTGGATGAGCTGCTGCCCTTTGTGGTCAATCTCATTCAACAACGCTTCAACCTGTACTACGTCGGCCTGTTTTTCGTCAACGCGACTTACCAGTCAGCGGTGCTGCGGGCCGCCACAGGTGAGGCCGGACGCAACATGCTGGAACGGGGTCACCAGTTACCCATTGACGACCAGTCGATGATTGGCTGGTGTATCGGCCATGAAACGGCGCGCACGGCTCTGGACGTTGGTGAAGACGCCGTCCGCTTCAGCAACCCCGATCTACCCGAAACCCATTCAGAGCTGGCTCTGCCGCTCATCTCGCGTGGTCAAGTCCTCGGAGCGATGAGCGTACAAAGCACTGAGATCGCCGCCTTTAGCCCGCAAGATATTACCGTATTGCAGACCATGGCTGATCAGGTCGCCACCGCCATTGCCAATGCGCAATTGTTGGAGCAGTCCCGCGCGGCCAGTCAGCAAGCCGAAGCCCGCTTGCGTGAAGTGCAGTTCTTGCAAGCCGTCGGCCAGGCCGTGTCATCCACACTGGATCTGACGACCGTCCTGGATGTCATCTTCCAGACGCTGGAACAAGAAATGGGCTTCACACACACGGCCCTGGCAACCCTGGACAAAGCGTCCAGTACGATCACAATCGTGCGCGCTTCAGGCACGGCCAGTGGGCTGCAGGGCTTGAGCCGCACCGTCGAACAACTGCAAGGTGACATCCTGCTCGACATCCTGCAAAAAGGTGAGACAGAAGTCATTGACGGCTGGGATGATCGGCTCGACCGTGCGATTTGGGAACGCGAGGGTCACGCGGCTCTGGTGCGCGCATTTGTGCCACTGCGGTTGCGGCGTGAACCGATCGGTATCCTGGAAGTCGGCTACTGGCGGGCCGAGCGGGCCCGGATCACGCCGGACGAAGTGCGGCTGCTGAACGGGATGGCCGACCAGATGGCGATCGCCGTCGGCAACGCGCGCTTGTTCGATGACAGCCAACGGCGCATTACTGAGTTGGCCGTCGTCAACGAAATCAGCCGCACCTTGACCTCAACCCAAGACGTCAATCAGCTCTTCGTGACGATCCATCAACAAGTCGGGCGGCTCTTTGAAGCATCCAACTTCTATATCGCCACCTATGACGGCGGCGATGAATGGTCGCTTGATTATCAATTTGAGCGTAATCAACTCCTGCCGCCGGCTAAACACAAGCTGGGGCGCGGTTTTACCGGCTACATTTTGCAGACCGAGCAACCGCTCTTGATCCGCTCTGTCCAGGAAAACGCCGCGTTCCACGAGAAGCACGATCTGCCCAAGATCGGCGAAACCGCAAAATCCTGGATGGGGGTGCCCCTGATGGTCGCGGGCAACATCACCGGCGTGATGGGGATTCAGAGCTACGAGCATGAAGGGCTCTACGACGAGCACAATGTCGCCCTGTTTTCGACGATTGGCACCCAGGCGGCCGCGGCCATTCAAAACGCGCGGCTGTTACAAGAAGCGCGCCTTCGCGCCAATGAGTTAACCGCCTTGAACGAGTTGAGCCGGACACTTGCTTCGCAATTAAGCGTTCATCAAGTCTTGGAAGAAGTGTGGCACGGCGTGTCACGCCTGCTGGATACGACTAACTTTTATATCGCGCTCTACGATCCAGAACGCCAGGAAATCTCGTTCCCCATCAATGCTTCTGAATCCGTACTAGACCAAGAGATTACCGTCATGCCGGCCAGCCAAGGCTTGACCGGTTATATTATCCACACCGGGCAGCCTTTGCTCATCAAAGAAAATGTCCAAGACACGGTCAACCAGCTGAGATTAGCGAATATCGGTGCGGATTCTCAGTCTTACTTAGGGGTACCGATTGCGGTTGGAGATCAGATACTGGGCGCGGTCGCCATTCAGAGCTATACCAAGTCCCGCTTGTATAACGAACACGATCAAAACCTGCTCATGGCGATCGCGGGTCAAACGGCGATTGCTCTGCAAAACGCGCGGCTGTTTGAGCAAACGCAGAAACAAGCCAACGAGGCGGCGGCGCTCAACGAAATCATGCAGGAAATCTCGCAGCGGGTCGATCTGGAGCACGTCCTCGATACCGCCTATCGGCACATCAGCCGGCTGCTGCCAACTGACGCCTTCATTGTCGCCCTCCTGGAAGGAGAGCGGCGGCTTTACTATCCGCTCATTTACGACGAAGGACAACGCTTCCCTCCTCGCGGCGGAGAAGCTCAACCAGAGACCCACATCGGCCGCGTCATCCTTACCGGACAGCCTTTGCTGGTCAATCGGACGACGGAGGAATTGGCCGCAGAGGTCAATGGCATGGCGGTGGGCACCCTTGGCAACGTGCAGCGACCGTCGGCGTCTCTGCTCTATGTTCCCTTGAAAAGCGAACAAAAAACGGTCGGCGCGATTTCCGTCCAGAGCTATCAATACAATGCTTATACACCAGACAACGTCATGCTCGTCGAACGCATCGCCAACCAACTGGCGATCGCCATTCAGAACGCGCAGCTCTTTGCGCAGACCCAGGCCACGTTGGCCGAAACCGAACAACTTTATGCCGCCAGTCAACGTTTGACCACAGCCACTACGCTGCAAGAAGCCGTAGTCACCATGGTCGAAAGCGTTCCGCTAGCCGACATCAATCGGGCCGTCCTCTGGTCGTTCGAACGGAACAAGCAAAATCAAGTTTTGACGGCTATCGTATCGGCAGGCTGGTACAGCGGTCAAGGCACTCCGGCGCTGCCGACCGGCACACGCCTCTCGGCCGAGGTGATCAAAGCGATGAATCTAATCCTGACTACGGAGCCTTTATTCTCGGACGATCTCAAAACCGACCCACGCATCGATCCGGGCACAGCGGCCCTTTTGCAGCAACAAAACATCAGAGCCATCGCCATCCTGCCCCTGTGGGCGGCCGGCCATCAGATTGGGGCCTTTTTGTTAGAGGCGGAAGGGCCGCACACTTTTACGGACGCCGAGATCAGGCCATACATTTCACTTTCACAACAGTTGGCCACCACAATCTATAACCAACAACTGCTGGAACAGACCCGGCACAATACACAGCAATTGATGATTTTGAACGAGCTAAGCCGCGATCTATCGCAAGAAATCGAACTCAACAGCGTATTAAACGCAACCTATCGGCACTTACAACGGCTCGTCCCGCTTGATACGTATCTGGTCGGTCTACGTGAAGAAAACACGGATGTCATCACTTATCCGATGGTCTATGATGACGGCATGTTGTATACACCAACGACGGGGACACTGAAGAATGAGACCGCCATCAGTCAAGTGCTGATCACGGGAAAACCCATTCTAAAACAGCTCACGGCGCAACAGCTCGCCGCCACAACCGAGGTTCCCGGAGCGATGGGTGATGTCAATCGTCCCTCGGCTTCACGGCTGTACGTGCCGCTCCAGATCGGCCCTCGCACCATCGGCGTGCTGTCCGTGCAGAGTTATCAGATAAATGCCTATACCATCGAGCACGTACAAATCGTCGGGAGTGTCGCGAGCCAGTTGGCTGTGGCAATCCAAAACGCGCGCTTATTCGAACAGGTTCAGCACACCGCCAGGCGCGAACAAACCCTGCGCGAATTGACGGCGCGGGTCCGCAGCTCAACTGATCCAGACACGGTGATGCGCACCTTAGCCCGCGAATTGGGCACCGTGCTGGGCCGATCAACCTTTGTCCGGTTGGCAGCTGAACAACCGGCGCTTACCTCGGCCACTGGCGGTAACGGCGATCAGCCGAAGACCGAAGGAGGCAAGTAACGTGAATACGATGGCAGAAACGATCAAGAACCAGTTCGACGCCCTGCTAGACGAATACGACCTCCGGCTACAGAAGCATCCCGCTTATGTGGCGATGCCGGCGCCGTTCCGGCGCGAGGCAGCCCGGCGCACTTTGGATTTTGCAGCAGACTGGCTGCAGTCTGGCGATGACACACAACTGATTCAGTTCATCCAATCCACCGCACAACAACGAGCCGCGCAAGGTCTTGACATCAAAATCATGCAGCACGCGGTTTATGAGCTCGGAAATATTCTCGAACCATCGATCACAGATGTCGAAACGGCTAAGCTCATCTGGCGCATGCTTGCCAAAGCGCAGGACGCGATCACGCAGCAGGCTACCGAGAGGCTCATCGCCGAGGGAAACCGGTTGCGTCTAATGGTGGATCGTTCACCCGTGGGGATCTATCATACAACGACCGAGGGCCGCGTGATAGACGCTAATGAGGCGTTCCTCAAGATTATCGGCTACGCTTCACTTGAAGCCATCAACCAGGTTGGCATGCCTGCGTTGTACGAAAATCCCACCGACCGTCAGCGGCTGATCGCCATGCTCCGGCAAGGCCCGGTCACTGGCTTTGAAACCAACTTTCGCCGCGCTGATGGTCAAGTTATCGCCATTTCCCTCAGCGTACGCCTGGTGCAAGAAGCGGGTGCAGCGCCATATCTTGAAGGAATACTCGAAGATATTACCGAGCGCAAACGGACCGAAGAGACTATCCAAGATAGCGAAGAGAAGCTCAGGGCGATCTACGAAGGAACCAATGACGCGGTGATGCTCCTCAACGAGAAAGGCTTTTTCGATTGCAATCCGCAGACATTGGAAATGTTTGGCTTCAAAACTAAGGAGGAATTCACCGCCGTCCATCCGGCAGATGTGTCGCCGCCGCTCCAGCCTGATGGACAGGAGTCGCTGCCGGCAGCTCAAGCGCACATCCAAACTGCCTATCGGCAGGGATACGATCGCTTCGAGTGGATACACCGCCGGACCAATGGCGAGGACTTTCCAGCCGAAGTGCTGTTGTCTGCTTTCGACTTTGGTGGACAACGGGTCTTGCAGGCTACCGTCCGCGATATCACCGAACGTAAGCGTATCGAACAGAGACTGAATGAGAGCGAAGAAAGATACCGTCGCTTATCTGATGCCACCGTGGAAGGAATTGTGATCCACGATAAAGGCATCCTGTTAGATGCGAATGAAGTCTTTGCCAAAATGTTTGGGTATGAGCTGTCGGAAGTGATCGGAATGGCAGCGACTGAATTCCTCACTCCGGAAACGCGCGAGATTACCGTACAAAACATCCGTTCGGGACATGAAAAGCCCTACGAGGTGATGGGGTTAAGAAAAGACGGATCGACGTTTCCAGTTGAAATTACCGGCAAAGCCATTCCCTACGAAGGCCAAACCGTTCGCGTCACCGCATTGCGTGACATCACCGAACGTCAACGCAGCAGGGAGCAGATTGAGCGGATCTTACAAGAAACCCGTGTGCGCTTCGAGGTCAGCCAAGCTTTGGCCGGCCAGAAGACGGAGGATGAGGTCCTGGCGTCACTGATCCAACAGGCCGGCATTTATCCCCAGGCGCTGGTGACCATCGCTACGTTTGACAAGCCAGGTGACGACATCGTGGCCGTCGCGCGCTATGCCGAATCCTTTGAAAGCGGCCTGACCCCCAACTTGCCGATGGGAACACGCTTTCCGTTTTCGCAATTCCCTTTGTTCAGGTTGTTATCGGCGGACCGGCCATTCGTTTCTCAGGATACCTTTGCCGATGACCGAATGGATGCGGCAAGTATCGAGATTACGCGCGAGATAGGAGCAGCGGGATTTGCTGTCTTTCCACTTACCGCCGACAGCGAGTGGTTAGGCTATATGATGGTCTTTGCCAAGTCCATCGGCTTCTTTGACGAAGGGAAGCAACACCTTTATCAGACGCTGGTGGAACAGGGCGCGACGGCGCTACAAACCGCCCGACTGCGCGATCAGATTCAAACCTCGCTGGAACGACGAGGTCACCAGGTACAAGTGAGCACCCAGATGGCCCAAGAGATTGCCGCCGCACCTGTGCTCGACGAGCTCTTCCGCCGCGTCGTCACGCTCATCAAAGAGCGGTTCGGCTACTATCACGCGCAAATCTTTCGCTACGAGCCGTTACAGGATGCTGTTGTACTCGTCGCTGGGTATGGTGAAGCCGGCCAAAAGATGCTGGCCGCCGGCCACAAACTGGCTATGGGACGCGGTGTGGTGGGCACGGCGGCGGCTACCGGCAGATCCATCCTGGCGTCCGATGTGGCACAAGACAAATACTGGTGGCCCAACCCCAACCTACCGGATACGAAAGGCGAGTTGGCCGTGCCCATCAAACTGCGCGATCAGGTCTTGGGTATTCTGGATATTCAAAGCGGTCAGGCTGGGGCGCTGACCGCCGACGACCGACTCTTGCTCGAAGGCTTGTGCGGCCAGATCGCCATCGCGATTGAAAACAAGCGGGCCGAACAATCGTTCCAGGAGCAAGCCACTTTCTGGCAACGCCTGATTGACAACATCCCCAGTCCCATCTTTTACAAGGACATTCAAGGCGTCTATCGAGGCTGCAACACGGCTTTTGAACAGTATCTTGGCAAGCCCAAGGATCAAATCATGGGCACATCGGTGTATGACATGGCCCCGAAAGATCTGGCCGACAAATATCACGCGATGGATGTCGTGTTGTTCGAAAAGCCCGGCACTCAGGTCTATGACTCCAAGGTCGTTTATGCGGATGGTACGCGACATGATGTCATCTTTAACAAAGCGACCCTGTTCGCCCTAGATGGTAGCGTGGGCGGATTGGTCGGCGTCATGGTGGACATCACCGAGCGCAAGCAAGCGGAAACCAAGATGCAGGAAGCGCTGCAAGAGCTTGAGCGGCTTTACCGCGCCACCGCCCGCGAAGGCTGGCAGGCTTACCGTGAAGCGGCCCAAACAGCGCCAGGCTATCTGTTTGACCACAGTAGCTTAACGCCGCAAGCTAGCTGGGAAGCACAAATCGAGCAGGGCATTCAGCAAAACACACTCGTACTTTCGACCGGTGAGCAGTCCGTGGCGGTTACGCCACTCGCGGTACGCGGCGAGGTGATTGGCGCCATCGGTGTGTACGATGATCCCGATCACCCGCTCTCGCCAGACGAGCGGACCTTGCTACAAGAAATCGCCGAGCAGGGCGCACTGGCCCTGGAAAGTGCGCGCTTATTTGAACAGACGCAACGTGATGCTGAACGCGAGCGGACGATTTCCGCCATCAGTGAACGCATCTATTCAACCACTGATGTCAAGCAATTGATGCAGATCACGGCCGAAGAGTTGCGACGTGCCACGGGCAGCGCCCGCGCCGTCGTGCGGTTGAATCTTGGTACTGGCGACACACTGGAGAAACTTGCACCCCCAGCTGGCGGATCCGAGACGTCCGATGGGAGGACAATCCGATGAGCCCATTCGCCCTGCTCCCGTTCATTCCACCGCTTATCCTGGCTGCTCTCTTCCCATATGTTTGGAAGCACCGCCAGACGCCGGGTGCCAAGTCATTAATTGTGCTCTTCCTGGCGCTCATCGAGTGGGGATTGGCCTATGCGCTGGAAGTACTTCCCGGCGTGGATTTATCTACAAAGATCTTCTGGGTCAGTGTCAAGTATATCGGCGTTGCCGCGGTTCCGGTTGCCTGGCTGGCCTTTGCACTCGAATATAGCGGCCGTCAACAATGGCTAACCCGCCGCAACATCATCTGGCTCTCCTGCATACCCGTGATCACGGCGATGTTGGCGCTGAGCAACTTCGGCGGACTGATGCGACATTCCATGACGCTGGTGCAGGCTGGCCCATTTTCGGCGCTCGACTTTTCGTTCGGCCTGTGGTTCTGGGTTCATGCCGCCTACTCTTACATCCTGGTCCTGCTCGGCACGATCTTTATCTTTCAGATGTACCGCCGCTCGTCCGGGCTCTATCACCGACAGGCCTTTGCCCTACTGCTGGCGGCGATCGTCCCGTGGATCAGCAATGCGCTGTTCATTTTTGGCGTCAGTCCAATTCCGTATTTGGACCTCACCTCTTTCGCGTTCACGATCACGGCCCTGGTCTGGGTCTGGGCGCTCTTGCGGTTTCGGCTGCTCGACATCACGCCCGTGGCACGTGATGCCGTTTTCGAAAGCATGACGGATGTGGTGCTCGTTCTGGACCCGGGCAATCGAGTGGTCGACCTGAACCCGGCCGCCCAGAAGGCTATCGGCCGCACTACCGCAGAAGCGATCGGGCAGCCAGTCGAACGCATCCTCGCGAATTGGTCCAACCTCGTCGAGCGCTATCGTAATCTGGCAGAAGTGCGTGAAGAGATCAGCATACCCACGCTGGACGGTACAGAACAACGCTATTTCGATTTGCGTATCACGCCGATAACCGATCGGCGGGATCGCCTGACCGGGCGATTGATTGTGCTGCGCGACATTACCGAAGGCAGGTTGGTGGAGGCCTTGAGTGATAGCGAAAAGCAGATGCGTCATCGCGCGACCCAACTTCAAACCGTGGCCGAGGTCGCTCGTGCCATTACCTCTGAACGGAACCTGGCGGAATTACTGCCATTGATGACTCGCCTGATTGGCGAACGATTTGACTTTTACCATGTGGCTATCTTCTTGCTGGACAAGGACGGCGAATATGCTGTCCTGCAAGCGGCCAGCAGCGAAGGTGGTCAGCACTTGCTGGCACACGGCCACCGGCTTAAAGTGGGTCAAGTGGGCATAGTCGGCTCCGTCGCCGACAGCGGTATAACACGGACGGTCATAGATGTCAGCCAAGATACGGATTTCGCGCGCAATCCGCACTTGCCACTTACCCGATCGGAAACGGCTCTGCCGCTGAAAGTGAGAGACCAGGTCATTGGCGTGCTTGATGTCCAAAATGCTCAGGTCGCCGCTTTCACTGAGGAAGATGTCACCCTGCTCGCCACGCTCGCCGACCAGGTTGCAACCGCCATTGAAAACGCCCGGTCGTTCGAAAGGTTAGCGGCACTGGCGGAAGAGAATCGGCAGCTGTTTGAGCGCTCGGAGAAAGCCGTCCAAGACCTGGATGCGCTTACCCGCCGACTCACAACCGAGGGTTGGGATAAATATTTCACCGGGCAGCGCGGCGAGCTCGTCGCCGAAGATGTTCTGGCCGAACCGATCACCGTCGCCGACGAATTGTCGGGCGCTGTCGAAGCTCTTGAAGACACGCCATCAGCCAATACAGTTCACGCACCGCGTGTGCTGACCGTGCCAATCCTGTTACGGGGCGAAGAAATCGGCGCGATTGATCTGGAACCGCCCCAATCAAATCAAGCGTGGAACCAAGAACACCTCGCCATTATCAAGAGCGTGACGCAGCGGATTGGCCTGGCGCTGGACAATGCGCGCCTCTTCGAGCAGACGCAGACGGCCCTCTCCGAAACTGAACAACTCTACGACATCGGGCTGCGCATCAACGCGGCCGCCACCCTCGAGGATGTCTTGCAAGCCGCCATCACACCGAGCGTCCTCGGCGGGGCAAGCAGTTCCGGACTGTGGGTACTCGACTTGAATGAAGCCGGACAACCGGCTGAGATGGAGTTCGAAGCATCCTGGGTGCGCGAGGGCCCACCTCCTCTGCCGATAGGCACACGCTTCCATACCAGAAACTTCCCGTCGAGCAAATTGTGGCTCAATGAAACCGGGCAGCCCAATTTCATCGGCGATATCGCGCACGATCCACGAGTTGATCCTCAAATGCTGGTTACTTTCCAGCGCGTCAATATCGCCGCCACTGCGTTCATACCGCTCGTCATCGGCAAGCGCTGGATCGGCCTGATCATTATCTCGTGGCGGGAGCCGCATGCCTTCACCCCGAGCGAACAGCGCCTGTATCAGTCGGTCGCTACGCAAGTGTCGATCGCTATCGAAAATCGGCGGCTGTTCGAGCAAACCCAGCAGGACGCCGAGCGCGAGCACACCCTCAACCGCATCACCGGCCGCATCCGCAGTGCCCGTTCAGTGGAGGAGGTGTTGACGGTCGCTACGCAGGAACTGCGACTGGCGACGCAAGCCTCACGCTCGGTGGTGGAAATTACGCCGCACACGCCTAAGCCCGTTAGTACGGACTTTTCGCCTGCCTCTGGCAATGGCCCCGCGGCAGACAATCAAGGAGTCAAGGTATGAGTGCCTCCGCAACTCCTCAACCTGCTCACACGTCATCGGCCTTTCAAAAACGCGGCCTGAGCTTGCGCGTGCGCCTGTCACTGCTGATGTTGAGCACAGCCTTGATCGTATTTGTCGTGGTGGGCGCAACCATTTACGTGCAAGCGCAGAACATTCTCGCACAAAGCGCGAATGAAAAACTTGAGGCAAGCACCACGACCCTCAAGAACAACGTCGAGATCTGGCTCGATCTCAATACACGGGCGCTGGCGCAACTGGCCAGTCTGCCCGCCATCACCAGCATGGATGCCGCCCAGCAGAAGCCTTATCTGGAAGCGATGGGCAAGGCTTACGAAGATATGTATCTCGTCAGCACAACCGACCTGACCGGGCTTAATCTGGAACGCAGCGATGGTCAACCTGCTACAGACTATCAAGGCCGTGAATGGTTTCAAGGCGCTAGGAATGGAGCACCGGTCACTTACGAAACACGCATTGGAGCTACCAGCAAACGTCCTGCCCTGGTAGCCGCTTCACCGATCATCTCCAATAACCGCACCGTGGGCGTGGCCATGTTTGCCAGCAACTTGCCCAACATTGTCGAAGCCGTCAACCTCAATCAGGTCGGTAAAAGCGGCCAGGTGTATGTCTTCGACGCCCAGAATCGCGCAGTCGCCTTTGTCGATCCCGATCTGCCACAAGACCAGATCAACGATTTGAGCGCAAAGATTCCAGTGCAAGCACTGCGCAGTGGAACGCGCGATCTGAATGTCTATACCGACGAGCAGGGCGAACAATGGCATGCTTTTCTGACCACCCTGCCCAATAGTTGGGGCATCATCGTGCAACAAAAAGAAAGCGAGTTTCTGAGTCCCCTACGGGCTTTTCAGGTAGCGGCCGTGATCGTCTTTGGCCTGGGCGCAATGGTTCTGGCAGCCCTGATGTGGTTCGCCATCGGGCGCGCTTTGAAACCAATTCAAGAAGTTTCAAATGTAGCGGCCATGGCGGCGAGCGGCAATCTGAATGTGACTGTCCCGGTGAAACGCCATGACGAAGTCGGTGCGCTGGCCGAGGCGTTCAATACGATGATCACCCGCCTGCGCGAACTCATCGACTCGCTGGAGCTGCGCATTCAGGCTCGCACCGAACAGCTGCAGGCCAGTGCCGATGTCGGTCGCGCCGCAGTGTCGATCTTGGACACTAACCAACTACTGCGCGAGGTCGTCAATCTCATCACCGATCGCTTTGGCTTCTACTATGCGGCCGTCTTCCTAGCCGACAGCGCCAACAAATGGGCGGTCTTGCATGAAGCCACGGGCAACGCCGGGCGCGTTCTGAAAGAGCGCCAACACCAACTTGAGATCGGCGGCCAGTCCATGGTCGGGTCGGTCATGAAGACGCGCAAAGCGCGCATCGCGCTGGATGTAGGCGATGAAGCGGTGCGCTTCGCCAATCCGTTGCTGCCTGACACCCGATCGGAGATCGCCCTACCCTTGATGGTAGGCAGCCGCGTGATCGGCGCACTGGACGTGCAGTCCACGCAGATGGCAGCCTTTGACGAAGCCAGCGCTGCGGTGCTGCAATCCATGGCCGATCAAATTGCCATTGCGCTCAGCAATACCATCCTATTTCAACAAACTCAGACAGGCCTGCAGCGCACCCGCCAGTTGTATGACGCGAGTACCGCGATCTCGAATGCCGAAGATGCGTCCGGCATTCTGCGCGAGTTGATGACGAAAGGCGTGCCCGAGGCGGCGGCCGCTCAAATTCTGACCTATGGGCCGCGTGATGAAGCCGGCCAGCATGCCTACCTCGAAGTGGCCGCCTCCTGGGCGCCTACTGACGGCGAACTATTACTGCCGGTCGGCACGCGCGTCGGACCCGATCAAATGCCGCCTGTGTCCGCTTTGGCAAGCGAGCCCTATCTGATCTACGATGCCGCCGATCCCGCAACCACACCCGCGCAACAGCAGATCATGCAAGCCATGCGCATGCGCGCCATGCTGGTCTATGCGTTAATCGCCGGGTCTCAACCTGTGGGCCTGCTCTTGATCGTCTATCATGAACCGCACCAATTCACAGCGGCTGAAACCCAGCCCCTGCAGGCCCTGATCGGACAAGTAGCGGTGACGATGCGCAACCAGCAATTGGTACGCGAAGAAGCTGTCGCCGTGAAGCAGCTGGATGAAATCAATCGCCGCCTAACCAGCCAAACGTGGGATAAATATGCCCGCGCCATTGACGCCGTGACGTACAAAGAAGACATAGGACCAACCGTAAACGTGAGGTCCGAGATAGCGCCGACTGTGCTGGCTGCGCCAATTATGATTCACGGTGAAGAAGTAGGCGTCTTGCGCCTGGAAGATACCGCGCCCGATCGGAAGTGGACATCCAACGAGTTGGCGCTGGCGCAGGCAGTGGCCGGCGAGGTGGCTATCGCGATCGAGAACGCCAGATTGATCGAGCAGACCGAGGGCCGCGCCCTCCGCGAGACGCGCCTGAACCAGATCGCCCAGCAATTGCGACAAGCAACCGATGTCAATTCAATTTTACAAACCGCCGCCGAGCAGTTGAGTCAGGCGCTGGATACATCACACGCGCTGGCGCAACTGGGCAGGTCGAAAGTTGCAACGCAACGGCACAATGGCGAACAAGAATCACCTGCTGGAGCAGTCAATCTAAAGCAGGATGTGCCATGAGCATAACAAGTCCTCTCACACATAGATAGGCACTAATGATGATCAGGCGCCAGGTCAATGATCAATAGTAACGTACTTGAACCTTCCAGCGATAATGGACAAGATAACGACAATCTATTCAAGGAGATTTCTGAAAATGAAGGCTTTACTGCGCTCACTTACGATGGTGCTATTCTGCGTGGTGCTGGTGTCTGCATGTTCGGCTGGAATAAGCTCCCCACCCACCCCCACGCCTATTCCCCCGACGCCCATCCCGGTCGTTGCCACGGCTGCTCCCACTTCGCCTGCGCCCGCGAGCAGCGAAGTTATCCTGACCACCGGCGACTGGCCTCCCTATGTGTTTGAGACCGGGAATGACAAAGGCCCGATGGTGGACATTGTTATGGCGGCCTTCAAGGAAGTGGGGATAACCCCTAAAATTGTCTTTTACCCCTGGAAACGTGCCGAGGATGAAGTCCGCCAAGGGAAAGCCTTTGCTGCTTTTCCCTACGCAATCACGCCTGCGCGCCAAGAGGAGTTTGACTTTAGCGAACCCATGTACGTCGTAAAAGCCAAATTCTTTTACAACAAGAAATATCACGCGGCTGGCGTGCCCTTTGATAAGCTGGAGGATCTGCGCAACTACAAGATTGGCGGATTGCTGGGTTCCTGGTATGAGCCGAATTTCAAAGATGCCGGGCTACAAATGGAGTATGTTGACTCAATGGATAAGAACATTCAGAAGCTAGCCTTGGGGCGCATAGACCTAACAGTTGATGAAGAGAACACTAACTGGTATCTCATCCGGAAACTCTTCCCCAACGAAGCCGACCAGTTTGCCACACTGGAAAAACCGCTGGAGCAGCCGGGCGTCGTCAATGATTTGAGTTTGATGGTGTCACGCAGTTACCCGAATTCTGCCGAATTGCTCAAGCAGTTCAACACGGGCCTGGCGGCTATTCGCGCCAACGGCACCTTCAAACAGATTCTGGAGAAGTACCAGATCGCGATACAGTAGCCCGCGCGCAAGTCGCCCGCGCTCGCGCTCACCCATCTTCGGCCCCGACAGCCGGGTGAGCGCGATCAACGGGATAACGTTTTACCTGAGGATATTCTTATGAAGCGGACACAACGCCTCACCAAT
Organism: Thermoflexales bacterium; assembly: GCA_041738395.1. GTDB lineage: Bacteria > Chloroflexota > Anaerolineae > Fen-1058 > Fen-1058 > Fen-1058. The sequence continues at coordinate 73,344 of JBGSPW010000002.1, read as the reverse complement.
TTTTTTGCCACAAGTCTCCAGCGCAAATTGCTGCTGGTCGTGTCGGTAGTGGTGACTCTGGTAATGATCGCCTTTGGCTTCTACCTGATCGAGACGCAACGCCAGACCACCTCCACCGAACTCGAAGGCCGCGCGACCCGCACGGCCAACTTGCTGGCCCAGACCACCGCCCTGCCCCTCTGGAATATTGACCCAGTCAGTATCGAGGCCCAGTTCAAGGCGCTCATGGCTGATCCGGAAGTGAGCAGCGTGAACGTCTACGAAACCAGCAAGAGCCAGCCCACGGTGACAAGCGCCCAGGAAACCGCCGCGGTCGATCCCATCACCCGCACAGCTGAGATCATCCTCCAACGCGGGGCAGAAAAGAATTCGCTGGGCACTGTTCAGATCGTCTATTCCCGCGAATTGCTTTATCGTTCGCTCAGTCAGACCCAGGTTCTGATCGGCCTCATTATCCTGACGCTCATCGTCCTGCTGGTGATCATCATCTATTTCGTGACTGGTCGCCTGGTGACCCATCCCCTACACGAAATAACGGCGTTGACCAGCCGCGTGTCCGCCGGTGATTACACCGGCCGCGCCAACCTGACCTCGCGCGACGAGATAGGTATGTTGGCGGCCACCTTTAACAGCATGACCAACCAGCTGCAAGGCATTGTAGGATTGCTGGAGCAGCGTGTGGCCGCGCGCACCGCCCAACTGCAAGCCAGCGCCGAGGTGGGAAGGGCGGCGATCTCGGTACTTGAACGCGAACAACTACTGCGCGAAGTAGTCAACCTGATCACGGAGCGGTTCGGATTCTATTACGCCGCCATCTTCACCCTGGATGTGGCTGGTCGATACGCGGTCCTGCGCGAAGGCACGGGTGAGGCGGGACGAATCCTTAAAGAACGAGGCCATCAGCTGGAGGTAGGCGGACAGTCGATGGTTGGCTTCGTCACCGCACAACGCCGGGCGCGTATTGCGTTGGATGTCGGTGAAGAAGCCGTACGCTTTGCCAATCCACTACTGCCCGGCACTCGCTCGGAAATCGCGCTGCCGTTGATCGTGGGCAATCGGGTGTTGGGGGCCTTGGACGTACAGTCCACCCACGAAGCAGCCTTTGACGAAGCGAATGCGACAGTGCTGCAATCCATGGCTGATCAAATTGCCATTGCGCTAAACAACGCCGAGCAATTCAAACAAACCGAACGACAAGCCAAACTACAGGCCAGCCTCAATCACTTGAATCGCAGCTTGTTCGCGGCAGGGAGTGCCGCTGATCTCTATCGGGTCTTGGCGACTGAATTGAATCGTATCGTGCCGCACGATTACCTTAGCCTGACGCTGGCCCAAAGCGCAGGAGCCGCTCTGCATGAATACGTGCTGCACGCCGAGGCCGATTCTGTGGCCACCGAAGTTCCGCTCTACTCGCCAAAGAATTCCTTGAGCGGGCGCGCCTTTACGACACGGCAACCCGCCTTCAGCCGTAGTCTCGCTGAAGATGCCAACCTGGACGATGTGGCACAGCTGATGCAGCTGGGGTTCCACTCGGCGTTGAGCCTGCCTTTAATCGTCGGTGAGCGCGTCTTAGGCACGCTGAATTTCGCGAGTAAGAATCCGGAGGCCTTCTCACTGGAAAATTCTGCCCAGTTCGAACAGCTATCCGCTCAAGTAGCCGGCGCTCTTGAAACTCAGCGGCTGGCTCAGGCCCAGCAAAACAGCCTGCGCGAGATGGAAGCACTGACACGTCAGTTGACCGGCCAGGCCTGGGCGAAACGTCTGTCCCGTAAGGAAGAGCACGTTCAATATGCGCGCAGCGGCTTGCAAACTGAGCGGCCTGCGCAGTTACCCGAAATGGAAACGGCCATCCAACAGCTCGCTCCGGTCGCTTGGTCTAGAAGTGATGATCCGGACAACCCATCACCGTACACAGCCACCTTAGTCACTCCTATCCTACTGCGTGGCGAGGTACTCGGCGCGCTCCAAGTGAGTGAGGCCAACCGGGCGCGGGAATGGAACCAAGATGACATGACCTTCATCCAAGCCGTCGCCGATCAGGTCGCTCTCGCGCTGGATAACGCCCGCCTGCTCGAAGAAACCGAACGACGTGCTCAACGCGAACGCTTGGTGGCCGAGGTGAGCAGCCGTATGTTTGCGTCAAACGATCTCGAATCGATCATTCAGATTGCGGGTCAAGAGCTGGGACGCGTGCTGCGAGTTGACCGCGCAGAAATCAAGATCGGCACTGCTTTTAATGAGCCAGCCAGCCTGCCGCAATCCCTGCCTGAAATTCATGAGCGTAGTTAGGAGGCCTGCATGAGGGTCACGCGTAAAATTCTCATCCCTTTCATCGCATCGTTCATGCTGGTACTGGCGCTCTTGATCGGCCTGATCATCGCGTACGCCAACATCTCGCTCGAGACACAGGAAGCGTCCAATCTGGACTTGCTGCGCCAAAGCTTCAATAACGCCACTGATGCGCAAAAACAGTTGGCGCTGTCGCTGGCCACCCAGCTGGCCGATAATCCGGATGTGCAAGCGGCCTTTGCTGCTGGCGATCGCCAGCGCCTGATCGATCTGACCTTGCCCGCCTACAAAACCCTGGCTAAACAATACGGCGTATCGCAAGCCCAGTTCCACTTGCCGCCAGCCACCTCGTTTTTGCGGCTGCACCAGCTCGATAAGTTTGGCGATGATCTCTCCAAATTTCGCTTTACGGTGCTGGCCGCCAATCAACAGCACCAACCCATCGCCGGACTGGAAATCGGGCGCGCCGGCATTGGTGTGCGCGGTGTAGTGCCTGTCACTTATCAAGACCACTCTGTCGGTACCGTGGAATTTGGCCTTGATCCTGGCCTGGCGACGTTAGAAAATTTGAAGCAGCAATACGGCGTCGATTGGCAGATCTTGCTTAGCCGAGAACCGGCAAAAATCGGCACCTTTCAGCCGGTGACTGGTACCGCCGAGTCGCCACTACCCGATTTACTCCTGCAAGCCTCAACCATGACTCAGCCGGTCTTTACCAGCGTCGACACTTACCAGCAGGCTCTGCAAGGCCACGATGCGACCTATCGGACTGTCATCAACGGCCGGAGTATTGTCATCTTAAGCGCCCCGTTGCGCGATTACTCCAATCAAGTGATTGGTGTTATTGACATCGTCCACGACCGTACCGAAATCGTCCAACTGTTGGCAGGGCGCATGTTAGCCGTAATCATAGCGTTGATCGTCGTCATGGTGCTCGGCACGCTGATTAGCGCCGTAGTGGCAACGCGCGCCTTGCGCCCCATTGGCGTGCTAACCGAAACGACGACAGCCATTGCCAGCGGCGACCTGAACCGCACGGCGCCCGTCCAGAGCCAGGACGAGATCGGCCAACTTGCCCAGAGTTTCAATACCATGACCGCCCGGCTGCGTGACACGATCGATTCGTTGGAGACCCGCGTCGAGATGCGCACCGCGCAAGTTCAGGCCAGTGCCGATGTCGGCCGCGTGGTGACTTCAATCCTCGATCCCGATCAGCTGCTCAAGCGCGTCGTGCAGCTCATCACCGAGCGCTTTGGCTTTTACTATGCGGCCGCCTTCACGCTGGACTCAGCCGGTCAGTGGGCCGTCCTACGGGAAGCCGCGGGGCCAAACAACGCGGCCTGGCTGCTAAAACAAGCCGGGCATCGCCTGGAAATAACCGGCAACTCCATGGTCGCCGCCAGCATCCGCGATCGCCAGGCCCGCATTGCGTTGGACGTCGGCGCCGAAGCCATACGTTTTTCCAATCCATTGCTCCCGGAAACCCGCTCGGAAGTGGCCCTCCCGCTCATCGTCGGCGATCAAGTCCTGGGCGCGCTCGACGTGCAATCAATGCAGGCAGCCGCTTTTGACGAAACCAGCACCGCCGTGCTGCAGAACATGGCCGACCAGATCGCCATCGCACTCAACAATGCGGCGCAATATCAGCTGGAACAACAGCGCGCCCAGCAGACGACGCAGCTGCTCGAAGCCAGCGTCGAGTTGAGTTCGCAGACCGACGCGACCAGCTTATACAATCGCATCATCGAAGTCGCCGCCAATCTGCTTCACGCCGATAGCGCCGCATTGTGGCAGCCGGTCGAAGAGAATGAGATCGAGCTCTTGTACGCCACCGGCCCGCTCAAGGCCCTGATCGGCCAACGCGCCCCAATCGGTGAAGGGATTGCCGGACGGGTGCATGCCAGCAGCCTGGCCTTGCGCCTGAATGATACCCGCACCTGGCGCGATGCCGCCGTCGATTTTGGCGAGGTTCCCGTACAAGCCGTCGTCGCGGTTCCCATGGTCTGGCAGGGCGAACCGGTCGGTGTGTTAGTCGTTGCCCATACCTATCCCGATAGTATCTTTACTGCTGATGATGGCAATGTCGCACAATTGTATGCAGCCCAAACAGCTTCCACGTTGGCTAATATGCGTCTGCTGGAACAGCTGCAAAGCACCCTAAATGACTTAGGCGCGGCAAACCGCCGCTTGACGGGCGAAGCCTGGCAGGCTCATCTGCGCGGCAGCGAGATTTCTTACGAATATCGCCGGACCACAGCTAGCCCGACACGCTCCGCGCAACCCGCCTTGTCGCTGGCCCTGCCGATCGAGCTGCGCGGCCAGCCGATTGGTCAGATCATCCTTGAGGATGATCGGCCTCAGCGAGAACTCACTGAAGACGAGCGCAGCATCGTGCAGGAAGTAACCCAGCGTATGTCACTGGCGCTGGAAAGCGCGCGATTATTTGAGCAGACTCAGGCGGCGTTAGGCGAAGCACGCCGCCTAGCCCAACGCGAGCAGCTGATCAATCGCATCACCGGCCAACTGCGCGCGACCACGACTGTGGACGAAGTGCTGCAAATCGCCACCGCTGAAATGCGCCGCGCGGTAAAGGCCAGCTGGGCCACAGTCAAACTTACACCGCCAACCGACGGTGATGATGGACAGGGTGATCGATCATGACAACATCTGACCTGCCAGGGAAATCCGACACTCCGAGTGAACAAACCTATCAGATCGGCGTCAGCCGTCCGCCGCTGAAAGTTGACGACCTGCCAACGCCCGAAGAAGTATTCAAGGTCAAGCGGATCGGGCTGGAAGAAGTAATCTTGTTCGTGATCGGCCCCAGCCTGATCGCGCTGGGAATATCGATCGGCAGCGGTGAATGGATCTCCGGTCCACTGGCGGTGAGCAAGAATGGTTTTATTGGTGTTGGCTGGGTCATTCTGGTGTCCGCCATTTTGCAGGTGTTCTACAACGTCGAATTGGCGCGCTTTACGGTGGCAACCGGTGAAACACCCGTGGTCGCGTTTGGCCGCACTCCACCCGGCTTCAAATGGTGGTCGCCCCTGGCGCTTCTGCTCTTTTTTGCTGCATTCATTCTGGGTAGCTGGGCAGTCAGCGCCGGGCAATCGCTCTATGCGCTTTTCGCGGGAAGGGCTGCCACAATCGCTTCAGAAGTGGAAATCACCCGCCTGTTAGGGATCGGCCTGCTGTTGACGACGTTTCTGTTTGTTGCATTTGGACGCCGCATCGAGCGCACCCTGGAACTGGTACAGGGCCTGTTCGTCATGTTCATGTTGATCGGCCTAGTCGTTGTAACCCTGACCATCGTACCGTTCAGCTACTGGGGCCAGGCCATTGCTTCATTGGTCACGCTGGCTTCGCCGCCACCTGGAGTCGATCCCACCTTGTTGGGCCAGGTAGTGGGCTTCACTGCGCTGGCCTCGGGGCTAAATTTCATGTTCATCGGCTATTACCGCGACAAGGGCTATGGCATGGGGCATAAAGTGGGCTTTCTCAGCGGCTGGATTGGCGGCAAATCAAGTACCCTATCGCCTGTGGGCAGGATTTTTCCAGAGACGAAAGAGAATGCGACCCGCTGGAAGCGCTGGTTCCGCTATGTGCTGATCGATCAATGGGGCATTTATTTCATCGGGGCGCTGGTGGGCATGCTGATGCCCAGCATCCTGGTAGGATACCTGGCCAGCACGTCACAAGTGCTGCCAACCAACACCGATATCGCGGTGTATGCCGCCACCCAATTGGGCAAGCAGTATGGGCCACTGTTATTCAGCTGGGCCTTACTGATGGGCTTCATCATCCTGTACACAACACAGATGATTGTGTTGGAACTGCTGACGCGGAACGCCACCGACATGTTATACGCCAACAGCCGCCGCTTTCGCAGCTGGGTGCGTGATGATCCACGCCGCTTTTATTATCCCTTCATGCTCATGCTGATCGTCGTCATAGGCATCATCATTCACCTGGGCGACCCGGTCGTGCTGCGAGCACTTTCTGGAAATCTTTCCAACCTGGCAGCGATGATCTTTCCGTTAATCATGATCTACCTGAACCGGCGGTTACCTCGACCCGCCAGAGCGACCTGGTGGTCAACGGTGGTGTTGGTGCTTACGGCTCTGTTTTTTGGCTTCTTCTTTGTCAACTTCGTCTCGGTTCAACTGACGGGCCAACCGATAGTGAGGTTTTAACGTGAGGCTGGTGCATACTCTCAGACCCGCCGGATTTGGAGGCTGTTATGCCTGACACGCGCACAATTGCCGTCTCTCGGTCACAAGCGATTCGCACACGCTTGGTCTTGGCATTTTTGTTCATCACGATCCTGCCCCTGGTGGTGGTGGGCGTCATGTCGATCACCGGCACGCTGGCGCAACGCGATCAGATTTACAGCCAGCTAGGCATCGTCACGCATGCCAAGCGAACACAGATTCGCTTTTGGGTAGAATCCCTGCAGGCTGACCTGGAACAGATGGTAACCGGACGCACCGAGTACGGCTGGATATATGACGTGCTGCGGGAATCCCGCCAAGCGCGCTTTTTGCCGGTTTATGCCTTGCTGCTCAACACCCTGAACGAGCAAATTCCACAGTCCCAGTTTAACAACGTATTCATCATGAATTCCACGGGCCAAGTAGTCTTTTCAACTGACCCCACTTTGCTGGATCAGAACTTTAGTCAGGAGCCATTCTTTCAAGCCGGCCAGAAAGGTCCCTCCGTCAATCCGCCCCTCTACGGCGACCAAGGCACACCGGATGTCATTATTACGCGGCCCATCGCTGACAGTAGTGGCAACACCCTCGGCGTAGTGGGCGGCCGGGCCGGGCTGTCTCAACTCACGCCAATCATGCAAGATACAACAGGCCTTGGTGTGACGGGCGATGCCTACCTGGTCGACAAAAACCACGTCACGCTGTTACCCTCACGTTATAATCAGGCGGGAGTCATCGCGTACAACGCCGGCACCGTCGCCGCGCTGACCAATTACAACGAAACAGCGCAAAATATCTACACCAATCACCTGGGCGCGTCCGTCACGGGAGTCGCAGAATGGGTACCCGAACTGCAGGTCGCGCTGGTGGCCGAACGGGACATGGCCGAATTGACACAGGCAAGCAATGCGACGCAAGCCGTGAATCTAAGTATTGCCATCTCGGCCGTGTTGATTTCCTTTTATGCTTCGCTGCTCTTGTCACGCAGCATCGGACGACCCCTATCCGAACTGGCCGATACCGTCTCCCAGATCGCGCAGGGCAATCTGAGACTAACAGCCAATGTGGAGCTCGAAGACGAGGTGGCAGTAGTCGCGCAGGCCATCAATTCCATGACCGTGCAGTTGCAGGACATGATCGGTTCGTTGGAAACCCGCGTCGAGATGCGCACCGCCCAACTGCAAGCCAGCGCCGAGGTGGGAAAGGCGGCCGCCTCGGTCCTTAACCCCGATCGCTTACTGCATGAAGTCGTCAATTTGATCGCTGATCGGTTTGGTTTCTATTACGCCGCTATCTTCACGCTCGATCGCACCAGCTCCTATTTGATGCTGCGCGAGGCGACTGGCGAAGCCGGTCGCACGTTGAAGGAACGCGGCCACCGCTTGCGGGTGAGCATGGACTCCATGGTCGGCTACGCGGTCCTGCGGCACGAACCCCGCGTGGCCATGAATGTCAGCGAAGATACCGTGCGTTTTGCGAACCCGCTGCTGCCCGACGCGCAATCGGAAGTTGCGCTGCCGCTGATCGTAGGACAGGAAGTCATCGGCGCTCTGGACGTCCAGTCGACACACCTTAATGCTTTTGACGAGAGCATGCTCACGGCCCTGCAGGCCATGGCTTCACAAGTCGCTGTCGCCTTGCAAAACGCGCAATCGTTTCAAAGTCTACAAAAAACGCTGGATTACACCACCCGGCAATATGAACTGAGCCGCAACATCTTCCTGGCGCAGACCCCCAACGAAGCATATCTCACCCTGGGGCAAGCTTTCGCCATGTTTGCCGAGGTCGATCGCATCCAGCTGCTGCGCGTCGTCGAGCGAGATGCCGACCACCAACCCGCGGTCTACGAACTGGTCATCGAGTGGGACATCCTGGGCGGAGCGCAAATGGATACCGGCACGAGTTACGCTGCGGCAGAGACCCCGCTCGCCGCCCTCGTGGCTGAAGATAAAGCCGTGGTCATTCGTGACGCCAACGATACACACTTACCAGCGACGACCCGCGAGCGCTTGGCGCAAGTCAATGCCCAGGCGATTATCTTGGTGCCCCTCCAGATCGGCGCAGAGTACAGCGGCTTTGTCGCGGCCATTTCGGAACAGCCGCGTGACTTCACCGAGAGTGAAGTGCGTCTGCTGAAATCGACCGCGGAACAATTAGGCGTGGTGTTGGTCAACCTGCAGTTGACCGCTGAAATGCGTACTACCGTCGAGCGGGTGGCGCTGCTCAATCGACGGTTGAGTGGTGAGGCCTGGGACAGTTATCGGGCCGGGCGCGCCCAACTGCGGGTCGAAAGCGGCCATGTTGAGTTCGCGACACCAGAGCATCAGCTGCAAGTGCCCATCGTCGTACGCGGTGAAACGATCGGGGCCTTCAACGTTGCCGACAATAATCTCGAACGCAGCTGGAATGAAGATGAGCTGAGCTTGCTGCAGACCATCGCCGGAGAAGTGGCGCTGGCTATCGATAATGCGCGCCTCATCGAGCAGACCCAGCGCACGGCCCAGCGTGAGAAAGACATCGCCATCGCAGCCGATCAAATCCACCGTTCGATGAATCTGGAGACCATTCTCAACACGGCGCTAGGCGAGATCGTGCGTATCACCGGGGTCGAAGACGTGGCTATTCAATTCGGCTCACTGACAAGCCTGCCCGACAATAGCCAGCACGCCGCGCGGCTATGAATTTCGGCCCGAGTGGCGATTTCGGCCCGAGTGGCGATTTTGGCCCAGGGTTTCTAACTGTTGTGAGTTTGAAGGCGAAAAAGCCGCATTAGTAGTTGGAGGCAGTTATGCCTGAAGAGACTAGAATAACGACGCAACCTTCATCGCAGTCCGTCGATGATCCACAACGCTTGCGTGCGCTTGACCGCACCCTGCTCGTTGGCTTGATGATCGCCGCGCTCACCAGCGTGTCATACTTCTTCCTATACTTTCAGACGCAAGCCTGGCAAATCCTCGCCGTGGCGGTGGGCGTCGCGTCGGGTGCCGTGTGCATATTGCCTGCGCGGCGGCGACTCCGCGCTCCGCGAAACGATCGGGAGGGTGCCGGCTACTGGTCACTCGCTGCGATTGTATTGGCCTTTGGCGTCGGCGAAGTGTTTTGGATCAATAACACACTTTTTGCTACGGCGGGCGCTCTGCTGCTGTTCCTATTAGTGGGCAGCCTCGTGCGGCCACGCCGCTGGGGTATATGGGCGGCAGTCGCCGTTGCGTATGGGGGCTTCATCGTTGCGGTAAATCAAATCCAGCCGTTGTCCCGTTACGATATTACGCAGGTACAGCTGCTGAACGCATTCATTCCAATCGCCATCGGCGCGTTGTTGGTAGCTTTGCTCTGGCTGATCGCACGAGCGTACCTCAATTACTCATTGCGCATCAAGCTGATCGTCGCCTTCCTCGCCGTCAGTCTCGGCTCGGTCAGCGCGATCACCCTGTACGCCGATCGCACCATTCGCCTCGCTCTGCAAGAGCGAGCCTCAGCTGAGTTGACGAATGTCGCACAATTGCGGAGCGCCGCCATCGGAGATTTTCTGACTGAAGAAGTCAATTTGCTGCAAACACTGGCTCTCAGTGAAAGGATTCGATCGGAGGCGGAGGCCTCCAATGCCAGTTATCAAGGTAGTGCAGCAGATACGCAAGCGGCATTGTTAAAGCTGGATCAAGCCTGGCGTGCTGCGGTTGCCGCCAATGATGACAATGACCCCTTAGTTTATGCGAAGTTAAACAATTCCATCGCCAGCTATCTGCGCGAGTATCGCACGCTCTATCCTGAAAACGCCGAGGTCTTCGTGACCGATCGCCATGGCGCTTTGCTTGGTGCGACCAACCGCACCTCTGACTACTATCAGGCCGATGAAGATTGGTGGCAGGCCGCCTATAGCACAGGCGTGGGCACCATTTATTACTCGCAGCCAGCCTATGATGAAAGCAGTGGCGCATTCAGTATTAACATCGCCCTGCCCGTGTATGACAAAAGCGGGTCGAATATGCTGGGCGTCCTACGAACGACGGTCGATTTGGGCGCCGAGACAGCGATCGCGACCAACGTACAGCTCGGTGAAGCAAGTCTGCTGCTTCCCGATGACTCGCTAGTGAGTGGGCAAGGCCCATTGCCCGTGTCACGCGATTTGCTGGCGCAACTTCCGGTGGAGATCGGCAGCATCGCAGAAATGGAATGGGACGGTCAGCCCAGTTTTGTTGCGGTAGCGCCTGTCCGCTCCAGTGACTCCAGATTGGGGATTTCGATCGGTCAACTCCGCTGGAAGGTTATTGCTCATCAACCTCGTGCAGAAATTCTGGCCCCGGTCGCGGCACAGACGACGACCGTGTTGCTGGTTTTCGCCTTGATCGCCATCGTCGTCACCGGGGTCTCGATTGGCCTGAGCCAGATCCTCGTTCGACCGATCACGCGCTTGACCATGACAGCCAAGAAGGTAGCAGCAGGGGATCTAACCGCACAAGCCACGGTCGAAACCAAAGATGAGATCGGAACGCTTGCCATCACCTTTAACAATATGACCAACGAGCTGCGCAATGTAGTAAGCTCACTGGAACAGCGTGTGGCCGTTCGCACAGAGCAGATACGCGCCAGTGCCGATGTAGGGCGCACAGCCGCCTCGGTGTTAGACCCCGATGATTTGCTGCGCAGCATCGTGAATCTGATCACGGAACGCTTCGGATTCTATTATGCCGCCGTGTTTACCAGCGATAGCCAGGGCCGGTACGCGATCCTGCGCGAAGCCACCGGCGAGGCTGGCCGTGCGTTGAAAGCACAAGGGCACCAACTGGAAATCGGCGGCCAATCGATGGTGGGCAATGCCATCGCCCGCCGCCGCCTGCGCATCGCCCTGGACGTAGGGACTGAAGCCGTACGCTTTGCCAATCCACTGCTCCCGGACACCCGCTCGGAAATCGCTTTGCCGCTCGTAGTCGGCGATCAAGTGCTGGGCGCCTTGGACGTGCAATCCACGGAAGAAGCGGCCTTCGACGAATCGAATGCGGCTGTGCTGCAATCCATGGCCGACCAAATCGCGATTGCCTTGAGCAACGCCCTCGCGTACACGGAAACGCAGGCGGTCGCCCGCCAGTCGCACGCCCTGTTTGCGGCCAGCCGTGAAGTAGGACGCGTGCAGGCCGATCTTGCCGATACCCTTCGCGCCATGATGCAAGCGGCCGCAGACACGCTCGCATACGATCGCTGGGGTATCCTGACTTTCAATGAAGTGCGCACGGCATTAGTAACGATTGCAGCGCACGATTGGCCTAACAGCACAGACGCACTGGATGTGCAGGAGCAAGCGAACCATCCGCTGGTGCGCAGCGCCGTACGCAATGAGACAGTGCAGATCAGCGATCCGCTTGATGTGCGTTGGCAGGAGCTGGCGACCGCTCACTTGAGCAATTTGCTGAGCGTGCCGATTGTGGCGCGCGGCACTCTCATCGGAGCGGTGGGGGTAAGCCGCTCGATCGGGGCGGCGCTGACCGACGGCGATTTGGAAGTGGGTCGTTCACTCGCCACGCTGGCCGCTATCGCAATCGAAAACTATCACTTACTGGAAAGCAGCCAACGCACACTGCGCGAATTGGACGAGGTCAATCGACAACTGACGGGTGAGAGTTGGGAAAAGTTTACGCGCCGGCGCAGTCAGCGCGACTTCATCTGGGTCAGCCGATCCGATCAGTTGCAACCACAGTCGCTGCCGGAAGTCACCGAAGCACTCACGCTCGGTCACATCGCCACGCGCTTGCTAGACGATGGCCGCGACGACCAGTCGTCCCGCCGCTCTGCGGACACGGGAGCGCAGCTCGGCGTGGCAGTGCCGATCAAATTACACGATGTCCCCATCGGCACCTTGCGGATGATCGTCCCGTTGCGCGCCTGGACGGCCGGATTGGCGGTCTCGCTGGAAACTCTTGCCACTCACATCGCCCAGGCCGCGGAAAATGCGCGCCTCATCGCCGAGTCCGAAGAGCGACTGGCGCGCGAGCGAGCCTTGACCGAAGCCACCGAGAAGGTCCGGCAGCACAACGAAATCGACTCGATTCTGGAAACGGCGGCGACCGAACTGGCACACTACTTGAATGCCTCACGCATTGCGGTACGTCTAACCTCCCAGGCCGATCAGGCCGATGGCAATGGGCATCCCGCATAAGAACTGGCGATCATGAAACAGATCCTGTTCCTGGCACTCATGGTGATGGCGATCTACCTGTTGGCTGGTTGCAGCACGACAGCCTCGGTAGAACAGAAATCGCATGTCATTTTCACTGGGGCGCAAACACCCGGACTGCTGCTGGATAGGCTTGTCATGCGCCAGTCACTTTTGAAAAATCGGCCTGAGGATGTGCGTGCTTTCACCGATGCCTTCCTGGAAGCGCAGGAATGGACGCCGGATGATCTGGCTTTTGCGCAGGCTCGGATCGATCAAGTCGGTCAGGTCATTGAGAACGCACGCTTGCGGGAAGAAACCGAACGCTGTGCGCAGCATAAACAGCCTATTCGGGAAATCACCACGCGCATCCGCGCGGCCAGTGACGTTCAAATCATCGCCCGAGCGGGAACAAGCAGGCTAAGCTACAACAACGGGCACCAACAGATTGAGCCCTCCATCGTGATCAAAAGTGATAATCAGCAGGCTTACGTTGCGGCCAGGCAATCAGAGGCACTATGTTCAAGTTAAAGACCTTCAAGATAAGCAACCAGATTTTACTGTTGGCGATCGGCAGCGTGCTCCTCACTGTCGTCGCCCTGACGGTGGCCATCACTTGGCAGAGCAGCCAGTTCAATAGTCTCGCCCAAGATCAGGTCAACAAGTTGATAGACTCCGATCTCGGTCACATCGCCGAGGGTGTCTATAATATGGTCAAAGCTCAGGACGAGGCAGTGCAGCAACAGGTCAATTCCAGTCTCCGGGTGGCGGAGCTGGTCATGCACATCAACGGACAGGTGACACTGGCTGAAGAAAAAACTGACTGGCTGGCTGTCAGTGAATCCACGCAGCAATCCAGCCTTGTTCAATTGCCCAAGCTGTATGTCGGCGACACCTGGCTGGGTCAAAACACTCAACCGTACGCTGTGACCCCGATCGTCGATCAAGTCCAAAATCTAGTGGGCGGCACGACCACCATCTTCCAGCGGATGAATGAACAAGGTGACATGTTGCGTGTTGCGACAAATATCTTGCTGCCGAATGGACAGCGCGCCATTGGCACGTTTATTCCGGCTGTTGGGCCAGACAACTCCCCTGACCCCGTCATTTCGTTTATTCTTAGAGGCTCAGTCTATCGGGGCAGCGCGTTTGTCGTCGACGCCTGGTACGATACCGCCTACCAGCCGATTCGGGACCAAGCAGGTCAAGTGATCGGCATGTTGTATGTTGGCGTGAAACAGGAAAGCGTTGAGTCGATACGCCAGGCCATCTTGCGAACGAAGGTCGGCCAAACTGGCTATGTTTCCGTATTAGGCGGCCAGGGCAATGACCTGGGAAAGTATATTGTCTCTGAGCAAGGTCAGAGTGACGGCGAGAACATCTGGAACACCCAGGATTCCCAAGGCAACTATGTCATTCAGGCCATCGTCAACAAAGCCCTGACGTTGGCACCGGGCGAGACCGCCAGCGAACGCTATCTGTGGCAGGACCCGGATGAGGCCGCGCCCCGCTGGAAGATCGCGCGAGTGGCGTATTATGAACCGTGGCATTGGGTGATAGTGGCCAGCGCCTATGAAGACGATTTTGGCGCTCACCGGCTGGCGCTGCAAGCCGGACAGGCCAGTCTCGTAAATGTCTCGGCCATCACGGGTCTGGGCGTCGCCCTGCTCGTCGGCCTCATCAGCCTACTGCTGGCGCGTTCGATCTCCCGCCCGATTACCCAGCTGGCCCAGGCGGCCGCCGACGTAGCCGGCGGTAACCTGAATGTTTCTGCCAAAGCAACTCGTCAAGATGAAATCGGCACGTTGGCCCGGACCTTCAACAGCATGACTGATCAGCTGCGCGGCATGGTTGTGACGCTGGAAGACCGCGTGCAGGCCCGGACCGATCAGCTGCGCGCCAGCGCTGAAGTAGGCCGCGCCGCTACGTCAATTCTGGATCCTGATCAATTACTGGAACAAGTCGTCAATCTCATCGCCGCGCGCTTTGCCTTCTACTATGCCGCTGTGTTCACGCTGGATGCGCCAGGCAAGTCAGCGCTATTGCGCGCCGCCACGGGCGAAGCAGGCCGGACTTTGCTGGAACGCCGCCACCATTTACCCGTCAACCGCGAATCGATGGTGGGCACGGCAATCATCACGCAGCGCTACCGCATTGCGCTCGTGGAGCGTGTGGGTGAAGACGCCGTGCGCTTCGCCAATCCGCTCTTGCCCCATACCCGATCGGAAATCGCCCTGCCCCTGCGCGTAGGTGAGCGCGTCATCGGCGCACTGGACGTCCAGTCGGAAAAAACGGGCGCGTTTGATGAAGCCAATGCAGAAGTGTTGCAGACCATGGCCGATCAGATTGCGGTGGCCTTATTCAATGCCGAGACGTTCAACCGCTCTGAAAAGCAAACGCATGCGTTGGCCCAGCTCAATCAACTTAGCCGCGAATTGGCGCAAGCCACCACCCGTGAAAGCGTGGCCTTTGCCGTCGCCCAGGCGGTCATTGAGCTGATTGGGCCTAACCGCATGGCATTGGTCGAAATGACCCCGAACTCGCAGCTGCTATCGGCGTGCACCCTCTGGCCCGACGCCAACCGCTCGCTGGGCGAACCCCAGCCCATCTCGGCCAGCAACTCGCTCAGCGGTGATTGCCTGAAACGCGGTGAGCTAATCTATCTTCCCGACTTAAGCACTATGGTGGACAAGTATGAAGATGCAGCCGTAGTCTACGCGCTCGGCGTGCAATCCAGTGTGGCAATTCCACTGAGCATCGGCAACCGCGTCATCGGCACCTTCAACGTAGCCAGTGATCAGGTCAACGCCTACACGGCTGAGCAGCTCAGCCAGCTAGAACAAGTCGCCGCGCAAGTCGCGCTGACCCTGGATGGCCTAAATCTAGCGAAACAAACCCAACAGGCCCTGGCGGAACTGGATGCGGCCAACCGCCGCCTGGTGGGACAAGTCTGGTCGACCTATACTCACTTGGGTAGGTTAGTCGCTGCCGAATGGCACAATGGACAATGGAGCACGACACGCAAACAAGCACTCCACACTGAAGCAGCGCCGAGCCAAGCGCTGGTGTCCGCGGCTGGTGCGGCCTTTTCGCCCCAAGCCATCAATCTACCCATTAAAGTGCGGGGGACAACCATCGGCGAATTTAGTGTTACGTCGGTTCAGGGGCAGGCCAACTGGAACTCGGAAGAGGTGGCTTTTGCGCAGGCCTTGATCGATCAGGTAGGCCAAGTGCTTGAGAATGCTCGCCTGTTGGAAGAAACCGAGCGATCGGCTCAGCACGAGAAAGACGTGGCCGACGCCGCCGAGAAGATTCACCGTTCAACCGACGTCGAGACCGTGCTGCATTCCGCCATCACCGAACTAAATCGGATTACCGGGCAGCGAGGTATCAGCATCCAGTTGGGGTTTGGCCAAGAGACACGCCGTCAAGGATGACCGCGTTCCCGTCAGAGCACGGGCCGGAAGGAGATCGGTAATATGCAGCAACTCGCAACGATCATTCGAGCACAGCTTGACACGCTGGTCGATCAGTATGATGCGCGGCTGCGCACCATGCCCGGCTACAGCAGCTTGCCGGAAGCCATGCGGCGTGACTTGGAACGCAACTTTCTCAATCTGATTGTTCAATCTTTAGAAGCCGGTGATTACAGCCTGCTGGTGCAATACGCCCAGCAGCGCGCCAGTCAATGGGATGCGCGGGGGCTGAATCTGGCGTGGTTTCAACAAGCGCTCATCGTGCCCGAAGAACTCCTGGTCCCGTTCGTCCAATCAGTTGAGACCAGCAACTTCGTGTGGCAGGCGCTCAATCGCAGCCAGAGTGTGGTCTGGCAAATGGTGGCCGAGCGTACCCACCAGACCGAAGAGCGCTTCCGCTCAATCGTGGAGACCGCTCACAGCGGCATCATGATCATCGATGACCAGTTCCACTTCACCTACGTTAACGAGCAGCTCACCCGCATCTCGGGCTACAGCCCGCCCGAATTGATCGGCGCCGACTTCCGCCAATTGCTCGACGAAGACAGCCGCCAGCTCGTCGCCGATCGCTATGTGCGCCGCCAGCGGGGCGAAGACTTGCCGGCGGATTACGAGGTTGCCTTTATCCGCAAAGACGGCCAAAAACGCTACGTGGAAATGAGCGCCGTGCTGCTCCCGGATGTGAGCGGTAGGCTGCAAACAGTCGCCCAGGTGTTGGACGTCACCGAGCAGAAGCAAGCTCTGGCCGCCCTGGCACAGGAACGCAACCTGCTGCACACCCTCATCGACAGCCTGCCCGATCAGATCTTCTTCAAAGATACTGAGGGGCGCGTGATTCTGAACAATATGGCCGATGCGCGTGCGATGCGGGTGGCCTCACCGGCGGAAGCCATCGGCAAGAACGTCTTCGACGTCTTTCCCGTCGAACTGGCCGAACTATATCATGCCGACGATATGACCGTCATCCACTCCGGCCAATCACTCTATAATCGTGAGGAGCCGGGGATTGACGAAGCCGGCCAAACTCGCTGGATTCAGACCAGCAAAGTACCGCTGACCGATGAGCTGGGTAAACCCATCGGACTGGTGGGTTTTGCGCACGACATCACCCAGCGCAAGCAGGCCGAGCAGCGCGTGCAAGAATTGCTTGAAATGCGAGAACATCAAGCGCACACCAGCACGGAAGTATCGCAGGAAATTGCCGCCGCCCCGGAATTGCACGAGCTCTTCCAGCGCGTCGTCACGCTCATCAAAAAGCGCTTCAATTACTATCATGCCCAGATATTTCGCTATGATCCGACGCTCGATGCGATTGTGCTGGTAACGGGCTATGGCGAGGTCGGGCAGCACATGCTGGCCGATGGACACCAGCTACCCATGGGACGCGGCGTGGTCGGTACGGCGGCGGCGACTGGTCAAACGATTCTGGCCACCGATGTGACACAAGATCAAGACTGGCGTCCCAATCCGTATCTACCTGATACCAGAGGCGAATTGGCGGTGCCCATCAAACTGCGCGAAAAAGTCCTGGGCATCCTCGACGTGCAGAGCGATCGAGCCGGGGCGCTCAGCGCTGACGATCGCTTACTGCTGGAAGGGTTGTGCGGCCAGATCGCCGTGGCAATTGAAAGTACCCGGTTGCTGGATGAACTGCGGCGCAGTGAAGGCGAGTTGTCCCAGGCGCTGCAAATCGCCAAACTCGCCTACTGGGAGTACGATGTCGAGAAAGACCTGTTCCTCTTCAACGATCAGTTCTTCTCAATCTTCCACACCACCGTCGAACAGGAAGGTGGCTATCAACTCTCGTCGGCGCAGTATGCCGGTAAGTTCGTCTATCCCGAAGACCTGTCCGTCGTCGGCAGCGAGATCGAGCGGGCGCTCAACTCCACCGATCGGCATTACAGCCGCGACCTCGTCCATCGCATTCAGTACGCGGATGGCGGGGTGGGCTACATGTCGGTCAGTATCAACATCGACCGCGACGAGCAGGGTCACATCCTGCGCTACTACGGCGCCAATCAGGACGTTACCGCCACCAGGCTGGCTGAAGAAGAGATGCAGCGCACGCAGCGGTTCCTCGATTCCATCGTCGAGAACCTTCCAATCATGCTCTTCGTCAAAGACGCCCGCGACTTGCGCTTTATCCGCTGGAATAAAGCCGGTGAAGAATTGGTGGGCTTCCCGCGCGCTGATATGATTGGCAAGAGCGATCTGGATTTCTTCCCGCCGGAAGAGGCCGAACAGTTCATGACCAACGATCGGCAAGTCTTGGTCAGCAAACAACCGATCGATATACCGGAAGAGCAGATACAGACACAGTTCAAAGGAATCCGCACACTGCACACGCGCAAGATTCCGATCCTAGATGAACAAGGCCATCCGCAGTATCTGCTGGGAATTTCTGAGGACATCACCGAACGCAAACAAGCCGAAGCTGAACTCGCGCACTCGGCCCAGCTCTTACACACGATTGTTCAAACCGTGCCCGACTATCTGTATGTGAAAAATACCAAAAGCGAGTTTCTCTTGGCGAATCAGGCTCTGGCCGACACGGTACGTTTGGCCTCGCCCGATGAACTGATCGGCAAGACCGACTTCGACTTCTTCCCGCCTAACCTGGCCGAGAAGTTCTATCAAGACGAGCAGGCGATCATACAATCAGGCCAGCCGATGACGAATATCGAAGAGCCGTCCCAGGCGGCAGACGGACGGGAGCTCTGGCTTTCAACCACCAAAGTACCTTTCCTCAATAGTCACGGAGAGATAGAAGGGATTGTCGGGTTGGGTCGCAACATCACCGAACGCAGGCAGGCCGAACTAAGACTCCAAGATCTGCTGGAAAAAGTACAGCAGTCCGAACAGCTGATGCGCACCTTGATCGATGCCATACCGGACGAAATCTATACGAAAGATACTCAGGGCCGGTTGATTCTGGCCAACGCCGCCGAAGCGCAACAACGCGGGGTGGCCTCACCGGAGCAACTCATCGGCCAAAGCGACTTTGACTTTTACCCCCGCGAGCTGGCCGAGCAATATTTCGCCGCCGAACAGCCCATCTATCAGGAAGGCCAATCACTGTTCGACTTCGAAGAGCAAAGCCTGAATGCAGAAGGCCGCTCAACGTGGCACGCCTCCACCAAAGTGCCGCTGCGAAACATTCAAGGACAAATCGTCGGGTTGGTAGGCATGACCCGTGACATCACCGAACAGAAACACATCGAGCAAGAACGTGAACAGCTGTTGCAACAGCAGCTGCACCGCAATGTGCAGCTGCAAGCCAGTGCCGAGATCGGCCGTGCCGCCACCTCGATCCTGAATCCCGATCTGCTGCTGGGCGAGATCGTCAAACTCATCGCCGCGCGTTTTGACTTCTATCACGTGGCGGCGTTCACCGTGGATGAATCCGGCCGCTGGGCCCAAATCCGTGCTGCCACAGGCGAAGCGGGACAGCAGCTGAAAGACCGAGGCCAGGCGCTGGGCATTCATGGAAAATCGCTCACGGGTCGCGCGATTCGACACCGCCAGCCGCAGATGGCGCTCGATGTCGGCGCTGAAGCGGTGTCGTTTAATGATCCGCTGCTGCCCGCCACTCGTTCGGAGATCGCCTTGCCGCTGTTCGTTGGCGATCGGGTGCTCGGCGCACTCGACGTGCAATCCACCGTGCCGGCGGCCTTCGATGATAACTACGCCATCTTGTTGCAAAGCATGGCCGATCAAATCGCGGTCGCGCTCAACAATGCCGAACAGTATCAGCGCGAACAAGCCCATGTCGAGCAAACCAATCGACTCATGCAGATTGTGATTGACCTGTCCGAGCGAACCGATCGCGCCGGGCTGCAAAATCGGCTAGTACAGTCAATTCTCTCACTGCTCGACACAGATCGTGCTCAATTCTGGCTAAAAGGCGCCAGCGGCCTCGAACTGAAAGTCGCCCAGAGTGTCCGGCCCGGTGCGGACCAGAGCTTGACGATCAGCCAGGAACTGGCCGATCGGGTCTGGCACACCGGTCTCCCCCTGCGCCTGGACAGCTCCCCGGCGCAAGCCGGCTACGCGAGCCGCATTACCGACGTGCCGTTCAATGCCGCGCTCATTACGCCCATCAGTTGGCAGGGCAACGTCACCGGCGTGTTGAGCGTCATGCGCTCACAGCCGGGTCGGCCATTCACCCAGGACGACGAGAATTCCGCTCAACTGTTAGCCGCGCAAGCGGCCGCTGCGCTTGAGAACATTACGCTGGCCGAGCAACAGCAGCACCGCGCCGTGCAATTGCAGACCGCCGCCGAAGTCTCGCAGGTCACCTCCTCCATCCTGAGCCTGGACACCCTGCTGCCGCAAGCCGCCGAAGTGGTGCGCGCGCGGTTCAATCTCTACTACGTCGGCATCTTCCTCACCGACGAAGCAGAACGCTGGGCGGTGCTCCGGGCCGGCACGGGCGACGCCGGACAACAGATGCTGGCCAACGGGCACCGACTGAAGATCGGCGAGGCTTCGATGATCAGCGAGTGCATTGTCAAACAACAGGCACAGATCGCACTCGACGTCGGCGCGGAAGCCGTCCGCTTCGATAACCCGCGGCTGCCGTTAACCCGCTCAGAGTTGGCGCTGCCGCTCATCAGTCGCGGGCGCGTCATTGGCGCGGTCACCATCCAATCCGATCAACCGGCCGCCTTCACGTCGGATGATATTACCGGGCTGCAAACCATGGCCGATCAAATCGGCAACGCCGTGGAAAATGCCCGACTGTACGAGCAATCCAATGCGGCCCTCCAAGAAGTGGATGCGCTCAATCGCCGCCTGACCGGCGAGGCCTGGGAATCGTATTTGCACCACCAGGGTGGGCAACAAGTCATTAGCGTCACAGATGATAGCCAGACCGCGCCGGACCTGCTGCCGCTGCTCGACGGCCTGCTGGCCGCGGGCGAGGTCGTTGTCGAACCCGCGGAAGATGACCAATCAGAAGCGACGGTCACCGCGCCCATCCTGCTGCGCGGCCAACCGATCGGCGCGCTGCGCATGCGGACGTCACTAGACACTTGGAACAAGGACACCGAAACCGTCTTGACCGACATTGCCGGCCACATCGCACAGGCCGTCGAAAATGCCCGCCTGATCGAGCAGACCCAACGCACAGCCTCGCGCGAACGCGCCATCAACGAGATCAATGCCCGGGTACGCCAGACCATTGACCTGGACGCCATCCTGCGCACCGCCGTCAACGAACTGGGGCAATCACTCAAAGCTGCGCGGGTGACCGCGCGCATCAACGTGGCCGACAGCGACCCATCGTCCCGCCGTCCGAAGACGGACACGGGAGACCAGCCGCAGCCAGGCGCAGCTGGCAGCCCAAGAGGGAACGATCATGACTAACTCAACCCAGCCTCAGCCGAGGGCCAACCGCGCCACGAGTGTTTTACGGCGCTTCATCACGCCGCCCGTGTTTCCGGACGAAGACAAGACTCGCGCGGCACAGCTGCTCAATACGATCTTACTGTCGCTCATTGTCGTTTCGCTGCTGATCTTCGCGGCCAGTTTCCTGAGCGGTGTTCACCCAGCGGCTATGGCGTTGAGTCTGGTTACGTTCGCGTTGATGCTGGGCTTGCGGCAACTGTTGCAGCGCGGCCAAGTACGACTGATCAGCTTCGTGGTAGCGGCCCTATTTCCCACTGTCGTAACGATCTACCTGGCGACCGCCGGCACCACTCGTGTGCCCATCACTACCGGATATCTCATCGGTATTACGATCGCCGCACTGTTGCTGGGACGGCGCGCCACGGTCATCATCACCGCCCTCTGCTTGCTCGCCCTGCTGGGATTGGCCCTGGCAGAAACGGCCGGTCTGTTGCCGACCTATCAGGCCGCGTCCAGTATATTCTACTGGGCGATCTACGCGCTAATCTTCGTGGTCATTATCATCCTGTTCAGCTTAGCCATGCAGAGTATGCGGCAAGCTCTCGAGCGAGCGCGCCGCAGTGAGCGCGCCCAGATCGAAAGCAACCGCGAGCTGATCGCGATTCGTACTACCCTGGAAGAACGAGTCGCCGAGCGCACCGACCAGATCAACCTCAGCGCCGAAGTCGCGCGGGCCGTCTCGTCGATTCTTGATCCGGAGGAACTGCTCCGGCGCGTCACGCTGCTGATCGTCGAGCGCTTCAATCTATACTATGCCGCAGCCTTCCTGGTGGACGACGACGCGGAGTTCGCCGTGCTGCGGGAAGCGACGGGCGAAGCCGGACGCGTGCTCAAAGAGCGCGGCCATAAACTCGAAATCACCGGCCCATCGATGGTCGGCATGGCCATCGCCACCCGCCGGCCTCGCCTCGCGCAAGACGTCGACGCAGAAACCATGCGCTTTGCCAATCCGCTGCTGACCGAAACCAAATCGGAAGTGGCGCTGCCCCTGGTCATTGGCGACCAATCGATTGGCGCCCTGGACGTTCAATCCACTCGCACGGCCGCCTTCGATGAGAGTACCGTCCTCGTGCTGCAGGGCTTAGCCGACCAGATCGCCATTTCCATCAACAATGCGCGGCAGTATCAACAAGCGCAGTTAGACGCACGCCAAGCCGGTTTGTTGTTTGAGGCGAGCCAGGCCGCCGGCTTCATGGGGCAAGGGTTGGACTTCGCGGTCAATCGGCTATTCGGCGTGGTGGCACAACGCTCCGACTTTGACAACTGGATGATGGCGACCTATCACCACGATAGTCAAGCCTACACCGTGGTTCAAGCTTTTGACGCTAACGAACCAGCGCCACCCGAAGAGGTCGGCCAGGTGATCCCACTGGACCGGGAGGAAGATACACCCACGGCCTTAGTGATTCGCTCCAACCGGATGATCGTGATCAATGATCCGCATGGCGATCCATTGCTGGCGCGCATGTCCGAGAAAAGGCGAGAAACGATCGGCAAACTGATCGGGGTGCCGATCATACTGGGCGACCACCTCCGGGGCGTGGTCACCCTGGGCCGCACGGTGGACAAACCCAACATCGGGCCGCGCGACATTCAGCTGGCGCAGGCCCTGGCCAGCCAGATGGCGGTCGCCATCGAGAACGGCCGCTTGCTGGAACAGTCGCAGAAGTCGGTGGAAGAAATGAACCGGCTGATGCGGCTGTATATGCACGAAGGCTGGTCGAATTTCAGCCAGAGCCGTGGCGCCGATCGGCTGCAACAAGAATACACGCGGCCTGACGCCCCGGCGCTTAAGCCGGAGGTGCTGGCCCAGATCGACGAGGCGCTCAACCAGGCGACGACGACCAGCGAAGGTAAGCCGATCAGCTTCGATGGTCAATCGGTGGTCAGCGTGCCGATCGAGCTGCGCGGTGAGGTCTTCGGCGCGCTCACCATCCAAGACACCACCGATCGGCAGTGGACGGAAGATGAGCTGGCGACGCTGCAAGCCGTGGCCGCGCAGGTGGCCCAGTCATTGGAATCCGCCCGCTTGTTGCAAGAAAGCGAGGTCAGCCTGCAAGAAACGATGGGCCTGTATCAAGCCAGCCGCGGCATCGCCGCCGCGCAAACACCGGCCGAGGTGCTGAAATCGATCAGTGACACGATCGTCATCACCCCGGAAATTGATCGCATCGTTCTGGCGCTCATCCTCCCCGATAGTCCTAAAGACAATCTGACGGCTGAAGTCGCCGCCGCCTGGGAACGCGGCGTGGAAACACCCACCGTCATCGGCAATCGCTGGACCGCAGCGCAAATTCCGATAATCGGACCGCGGCTGATCGAACCGCTCGTCGCCAATAACGTGGCCAGCGCGACCAATCTCGATCCGGTCTCACGCCACATCTTTGCCAACGTCATCAAGATCAAGTCGCTGGCCGTGCTGCCCTTACAAGCCGGCAGCGGCCTGCTGGGCTGGCTGATGATCGAGACGTTACGCCAGCCGTACAACTTTGGCGAAGCAGAAATCCGGCGCTACCGCACGCTGGCCGGCCAGGCGTCTGTTGCGCTGGAAAACCGCCGCCTGTTCCAGGACGTGCAAGATCGGGTGAACCAACTCACGATCCTCACCCGCATCGGCCGCCGCCTCGCTTCCACCCTTGATCTGGACGAAATCTTGTCGTCGGTGATCGAGGAATCCTTCAATGCGACCGATGCCACCCACGGCGGTATCTTCCTGTACAACGAGCACCAAAACGCCTTGGAACTGCGCGTCATGCGCGGTTTTTCGCCGGAAATGGAAAGCCAGTACGCCGGCTACATCATTCGTGCGGGCGAGGGTTTGATCGGCCGCGTGTTGAACACCGGCGAATCACTGCTCATCAACGATGTCACGCGCGAACCCGACTATCAACTGATCGATGCCCGCACGCGCGCCGAATTGATCTTACCGATCCGGCAGGGTGGTTTGCTGCTGGGCATCCTCAACCTGGAAAGCCCGCAGCTGAATACATTCAGCGAATCGGACCAGCGCTTGCTGGAAGCCATGTCCGACCAGGCGGCCGTCGCCATCACTAATGCCCGCGCCTACGAAGCCGAACGGCAAGCCGTGGAGCGCATGCGTGAAGTCGATCGCTTGAAGACGCAATTCCTGGCGAACATGAGCCACGAGCTGCGCACGCCGCTCAACTCAATCATCGGCTTCAGCCGCGTGATGCTGCGCGGCATTGACGGCCCGTTGACCGAGATGCAATCCACCGACCTCACCTCGATCTACAACTCCGGTCAGCACTTGCTGGGACTGATCAACAACATGCTCGATCTCTCCAAGATCGAAGCCGGCAAGATGGAACTCTCGATCGAGTCGGTGAACCTGAACGACGTCGCCAAGACCGTCATGTCCACGGCCATCGCGCTGGTGAAAGACAAGGTGGTCAAATTGGAGCAGGATGTACCGCCCGATCTGCCCACCGTCATGGCCGATCAAACCCGCGTGCGGCAGATTATTCTCAACCTGGTGTCCAACGCCGCCAAGTTCACCGAGAAAGGCTTCGTTCGCCTGCGGATGGTCTCCATGCCTAAAGAAGTGTTGATCTCGGTCACGGACAGCGGTATCGGCATCCCGCCCGATAAGTTGGAGCACATCTTCGAGGAATTCACGCAGGTCGATGCCAGCACCACGCGCAAGTACGGCGGCACGGGCCTGGGCCTGGCGATTTCACGCAAGTTCGTCGACATGCACAAGGGCCGCATCTGGGTCGAATCCGAAGTGGGCGTGGGCTCGACCTTCACCTTCACGCTACCGCGCGAACAGGCCGAGTCGGAGGTGTCACTACCCACCGATCTGGAAGCGCGCGGTGAGGGCAAGAAACTCATCATGTGCATCGACGACGATCCCGGTGTCATTACGCTGTACAAGCGTTATCTGGAGAAACAGGACTATCAAGTCATCGGCGTCACGGATCCCACCAAAGCGATCGACGAAGCCCGGCGCTTGCTGCCCTACGCCATCACGTTGGATGTGATGATGCCGCGCAAGGACGGCTGGGATGTGCTGGCCGATCTCAAGAAGACGCCGGAGATTAGTAACACGCCCATCCTGGTATGCAGTATCGTTCAAGACAAGACCCGCGGCTTCTCGTTGGGCGCCGCCGATTATCTGGTCAAGCCGATTACAGAAGACGAGCTACGTAGAGCGCTGGAGCGAATCAGCCGCGAAAGAACCATCAACAAAATCCTGGTGGTGGACGACGAGCCATCGGCTTTGCAGCTGCTCAAGCGCATCCTCGAATCCCAACCGCAGTACAAGGTGCTGGGTGCGACCGGCGGCGCACAGGCGTTGACGATCGTTCAGAACGAAAAACCCGATCTCGTCCTCCTGGATCTGATGATGCCCGAGGTCGACGGCTTTGCCGTACTAGACAACATTAAGACGAATCCCGACACGCACGACATCCCGGTGATTATCGTCACCGCCAAAGAAATCACCGCTGAAGATCGAGAACGCTTGAATGGCAACATGGCCGCCCTGTACAACAAGGGCATGTTCACTGCCGAACAACTGCTGAACGACATCGGCCAGGCCCTGGCCACGATGAACCGCGAAATAGCCCGCGAGGGCAAGAAAGTGGAAGTCTTCCACAAGACGACGACGTAGTGAAACCATAGAACAGGACCGGATAATTACCATGCAAGAACCCTATCTGCTCTGTCTCAAATGCGGCGAACACATCTCATTCGCGCGCATGTTAAACAACTGCCCCGCGTGCGGCTACGATATGCTCGACGTTCGTTATGATTACGCGGCCATCGCCAAAGACATGCCGGCCAGGTGGGCTCAGCGGCCGTTCAACATGTGGCGCTACCAGGAGCTATTGCCCTTGCGCAACCCGGCCAACATCGTGTCGATGGGCGAAGGCGGCACCCCCCTGATACAGTCGGTAAACATGGGCACCATGCTAGGCCACGATCAGATCTTCATCAAAGACGAACGGCAAAGCCCCACCGGCTCGTTCAAAGATCGCCAGGCCTCGCTGGCCATCAGCGCCATGAAGGAAGCCGGCGTCATGGAAGCCGTGGTAGCCTCCACCGGCAACGTCGCCATCTCCTATTCGGCTTACTGCGCGCGCGCCAGTATCAAGCTGTGGGGCTTCCTCACCAGCCTGGTCCCCGCCGACAAGATGCGCGAAGTGGCACTGTATGGCACGGAAGTCGTGAAGATCACCGGCACTTACGATCAATGCAAAGAAGTCGCCGCTTCGTTCGCGCAGCATCGCGGACTCTTCCTGGATAAGGGTCTGCGCTCGATCGCCGCGCGGCAAAGCATGAAGACGCTGGCCTTTGAGGTGTGCGAGCAACTGGGTTTGATGAAGGATGGCTATGGCAAGTGGCGCGCACCCGATTGGTACATTCAAGCCGTCAGCGGTGGTATGGGGCCGATCGGCGCCTTCCGCGGCTTTGAAGAGCTGTATGAGATGGGCTTGATCGATCGCCTGCCGAAGATCGCCGTCATTCAGGCAGAAGGCTGCGCGCCGATGGTCACCTCGTTCAAGGCCGGTAAAGAATCGCCCGATATCGTCACCGCGCCCAACACGCTCATCGCCACGCTGGCGACCGGCAATCCAGGCGTGGCCTACGGGCAGTTGCGCCAAATCATTCTGAAGCACGGCGGCAGCATGGAATCCGTCAGCGATCAAGAATCGTTCCGTGCCATGCACGTCATGGCCAAGATGGATGGGGTTTCTGTGGAGTCGGCCACGGGGACTGCCTTCGCCGGGCTGTTCAAACTCATCGGCCAGCAGGTAATCAAGCACGATGAGATCGTCGTGATCAACTGCTCCGGTCACACTTTCCCGGTGGAGAAAGAATTGCTGGGCGATGAATGGGCGCGCGATGTGACGGTACCGGAATCGACGGCGACGGCCACGGTCCCGCAGGAAGGCCTGCTCGCCGCGATCGAGCTGTTGGACGATCGGATGCGTGACATTCTGATCATGGACGACACGCCGGAAGCCTCACGGTTGCTGCGCCGCATCCTGCAGGCCTACGGCACCTTCACCGTGCGCGAAGCCGAGAATGGGCGCATCGGACTGGACATGGTCCGCCAGCGCCCGCCCGATCTGATCCTGTTGGATTTGATGATGCCGGAGATGGACGGCTTTGCCGTACTCGACACCTTGAAGACTGACAAAGAACTCAGCAAGATCCCCGTCATTGTCGTCACGGCCAAAGAACTGACCAACCTTGAAAAGCAGCGTCTGGCCGGCAAAGTACAGTCGTTGATGCAGAAGGGTGCGTTTTCCGATCAAGACATCGTCGACAAGATGGTGGAGATGTTAAACTAACTCGCGAGGCGCCACAATGCCCACCCAACCCCTTGGCCCGCTCAAGATTCTATACATCGAAGACGACTCCAACAGCCGCCGCCTGGTGCAGCGTATCCTGCAAGCGGAAGGTTACGAGGTACACGTCGCCGAAGACGGCCTGACCGGTCTGGAACTGGCCCGGCAAATTCACCCGGCGCTGGTGCTCACCGACGTTAACATGGGCGGCATGACGGGGCACGAAGTGGCCACGCGCTTGAAAGAAATGCAGGAAACCAAACACACGCCCGTGATCGCCATGACGGCGAACATGCTGCAGACCGATCGGGAAATTGCGCTGGTGGCCGGCTGCGACGGGTACATCACCAAACCGATCGATATCGATGCGCTGCCCGGCCAGATCGAACAATTCCTGGCGGGCGCGCGGGAACACGTCGACGCCGGGGTAAAAGTTCAACGGCTGGAAGAATACCGCAACACGCTCGGCGTACGGCTGGAAGCGACCATCGCGGATTTGCAGCACGCCAATAACGAATTGCGCCGCATGGACAAGATGAAGAAAGACTTTGTGGTCATCACGTCACATGAGCTGCGCACGCCCGCCACGCTGATCTATGGCTACATCAAGCTGCTCAAGATGGAGACCGATCAGTTGAGCATGGGCGAGCACTTCGATATGATCGTCGATAAGATTCTCACGGCGACGCAGCGCATGAATGACGCCGTTGATGCCATCATTAACGTTTCGCTCATCGACTCCGAGCAGCTGGAACTCACGGCCAAGCCGGTCGATCTACAGGATGTCGTCCAGTCGATCGTGCAGCAGATGCAGCCGGTGGCCTTGCAGCGCAGCCAGAAGCTGTACATGAGCGATATGTCGGCGCTGCCACCCGTGCCCGGCGACGCCAACTATCTGCGCAAAGCCCTCTCCAACCTGGTGGATAATGCCGTCAAATATACGCCCGATGGCGGCAGCATCGGCATTGAGGCCTCAGTCGAATTTGACACCATGCACCTCATCGTCAGCGATACGGGCATTGGCATCAACCGCGCCGATCAGGAGCGTATCTTCGAAAAATTCTACGTCCTGGAAGACAGTGCCTACCATTCCACCGGCAGAAGCACCTTCATGGGCGGCGGCATGGGCCTGGGCCTGACCGTGACCCACGGCATTATCCGCGCGCATGGCGGCCGCATCTGGGTCGACAGTGAAGGGCAGGACATGGAGCGCTTGCCAGGCAGCCGCTTCCACATCATGCTGCCCATGACCGCGCCGGTTAAGCGCGAAGCCACGCTCGCAGAAAAGTAGCGGGAGGTCAGTCTTGCAGCAAGCCAAACGTAACGGGATTCGAGCGGCCTTGCTGTCTGCGCTCGTCCTGGGTACCACGCCGATTTTAGGCAAGGTCGCCTACGCGTCTGGCATGAATCCCTACAGCCTCACCGCCGTGCGCACGCTCATCGCGGCGAGCGCGCTGTGGTTTTTCTATCTTTCCACCAAGAAGAATCGCAAGTTCATCTACATCTATCCGGCCGGTATCTTGATCTCCGCAGCGGCCGGCGCGCTGAACGGCCTCAGCTCTCTGCTGTACTACAACGGCCTCACCCTGATTGACGCAGGTGTCGGCCAGATGCTCTACAGCCTCTATCCCTTGTTCGTCGTGATCATTCGCCGGTTGGATGGGCAACGTGTCTCCAACTGGACGAAAGTACGGCTGGTGATGGCGCTGACGGCCGTGGTCTTAATCGTCTCGCCGAAAGGTGGCAACATCGATTGGCTCGGCGCGGCTTTGATGCTGGGCGCCGGGCTGACGTATGCCATGCACCTTGCTGTCAGTCAACGCGTGCTATATGAAATGCCAGCACCGACGGTAGCGTTGTATGTCCTCACGTCGATGACGGTCGTCGTGTGCACGGCCTACGTGCTCCACGGCCCCAGCGCCATACCGCTGACCGGCCTGCCGCCGACCCTGATGCTGGCCGGCATCACGGTGGCGTCGCGTCTGTTGATGTTCCTGGGGGTCAAACAACTGGGGAGTGTTCAAACTGCACTGCTGGGCGTAACCGAAATTCTGGTGACGCTCATTCTCTCGATCATCATCTTGAACGAGCAGATGGTGGCACGCCAGTGGATCGGCGCCGCCATCCTCATCAGCAGCCTGCTGCTCATCCTCTTTGAGCCAGGCATGGGTATCTCGTTTCCGCACTCCAAGAAAAAGAAACCAGATTTTTCCGAAAAGCCGAGCTTCTAAAACAACCGCGCGATCTCATCCCGCTCAAACGCCCGCAGCGGCTCGCTTCTATCTTCAAATCTGGCGACCACGATCGGCCGAACACTCTTGTCGATCACGTGGCCGATCACCGTCGCCTCAATCTGATCTCTCTGGAGAGCGGCTACCACCCGATCGGCTTCCGCCGCCTCGACGGCCATTAGCAGCGATCCCGAGGCCATCACGCCCCACGGATCAAGATTGAAGTGCGCGCATAACTGCTGCGTTTCAGCATAGATCGGCACCGCCTCAACCTCGATTTCCAGATCGGCTTGACCGGCCAGCGCCATTTCATGCAACGCGGTCGCCACGCCACCCTCTGTCGGATCGTGCATCGCGTGAACATGGGCAGCACGCAGCGCTACCTGCGCGTCCTTCAACACCGAAATACCGGGCGCATGCAAAAACTGACGGCAGCGCTGCAAGAATGCCTCGTCAAACACGCCCACCAGTTCAGCCGCTTTTTCACGCGCGATGATCGAGGTGGCTTCGACCGCCAGCCGCTTGGTTAAGATCAACGCATCGCCAGGACGGAGCCCATCAGGCCGCACCAACCGATCGGCCTGCACCGTCCCCACCAGCATGCCACTCACACTCGGGCGCGTGAGATCATAGGTCACTTCCGTATGCCCGCCGACGATCGTGACACCGATTTCAGCACAGGCCGCGCGCATCTGTTCAAAAATGCGATCGACTGCGGCAGACTCAATTTGTTGTGGCAGCAGCACCGTGGCGAGAAACCAGCGCGGCGTCGCGCCCGTTGTAGCCAAATCGTTTGCATTGACGTGTACGGCATACCAACCGATTTCATCAGTCGCAAACGTAATCGGATCGGATTTCGCCACCAAGAGTTGATCAGTGCCCAGATCGATCACGGCGCAGTCACGCCCCACCCCCGGCCCAAGCACGACCGAGGGATCGGTGGAGGCGATCAAGCTAAGCAGGTGAGCAAGCCGATCGGGTGGCAGCTTGCCGAGGGGAAGGTTCATGCTGTGATTATAGCAAAAATTGGTGCTACGCAGCCGTCATTGCGAGGAGCGCCGTTTGCGACGAAGCAATCTCCTGCCGATTGGGACTGAGATTGCTTCGCAAAAAGCGCTCGCAATGACGGAGGCTTAGCAGGTGCAAAAATTGCTGGTTGATTTTTTGGCAGTCCCGGCTATAATCGCCTTCATGTATTTCCTCACGTCTAACACGGTGCAAATCTGCATGGCCGCGCGTGGCCCAATTTCGGCCTCGCCTTGTCGTATTGCGCCTGTTGACTGAGTACGTGAAACAGCTACTCTTTGTTCATGAACCGCAGGCGCGTTCAACGCCTGCGGTTTTGTTTTGTGGAGAAACAACATGCTTGCCGTAAACTTGACCAACCTAAAACTTGATCTATTCGCCCGCCACATCCTCACCAAAGTGGACTGGGAAATTCACGACGACCGCTGTGTGGGCTTGATCGGCGCGAACGGCGCGGGCAAGTCGTCGCTCTTGAAATTGATCGCGGGCGAACTCAGCCCCGATGGCGGATCGATCACGCGTGCCAAAGGCGTGACGATCGGCTATCTGCCGCAAGACCCGGCGCTCGATCCCGATCGCACCGCACTGGAAGAAGCGTTGTCGGCCTCGACGGAACTGCACGCCCTGGAAGAAGACCTGCAGAAGATCGACCACCGGCTCAGCGACCCGGTGGTCTATGGCAACGACCGGGCGCTGGCGCGCACCCTGGAAACACAACAGCGGCTCCTGGACCGCTACGAAGAACTCGGCGGCGCCGGTTACGAGAAACGGGTGCGCGAGACGCTGCGCGGGCTGAGCCTGAACGAAGATGATTTCAAAACAAAAACGGCGAACCTCAGCGGCGGGCAGAAGAAATTGGTGGGGCTGGCCAAACTGCTGATCACGCGTCCCCGTTTGCTGCTGCTCGATGAACCGGACAACCACCTCGATCTCAGCGGCAAAGCGTTTCTGGAACGCACCATCAACGACTATCCCGGCGCGGTCGTCATCGTCTCGCACGATCGGTATCTGCTCGATCACGTCGTCGACGAAATCGCAGAATTGGAAGCGGGCTGCATCGCCGTGTACGCCGGCACTTACTCCGAATACGCGTTCGAAAAAGAAATGCGCCTCGCCCGCGCGCAACAACTTTATACTGTGCAACAGCGCGAAATCACGCGACTGGAAGCGGCGGCCAAGCAACTGCTGATGTGGGGGCGTCAATACGACAACGAAAAATTCATCAAGCGCGGCAAGGCAATTCTAGGACGCATCGAGAAGATCGACCAGCTCGATCGGCCCGTGCTGGAACCCAAACGCATGAGTTTGCAGCTCAACGGTTGGCGCGGCAGTAACAAGGTGCTGGAGATTAAGAACGTAACGAAAAGGTTTGAGTCTGCGTCTGATGGCCTGTTCACCAATCTCAATCTATTGGTTCGTCACGGCGAGCGCGTGGGCCTGGTCGGCCCGAACGGCGCGGGCAAGTCGGTGCTGCTCAAATTGATCCTGGACGAACTCACGCCGGAATCTGGCGAGATCATCATCGGGCCGAGCGTGACGATCGGGTATTACGCGCAGCAGCACGAAACGCTCGATCGCGCTCAGACCCTGATCGATCTGATCCGCCATGCCAAGGAATGCAGCGAGGGCGCAGCGGTCGCGTTTCTGCGCAAGTTCCTGTTCACGTACGAACAGTGCCGCCAACGCGTAGGAGATCTATCGGGCGGCGAGCGCAGCCGGTTGCAGCTGGCCTTGCTCATGCTCAGCGGCGCGAACTTCTTGTTGCTGGACGAGCCGACCAACAACCTCGATATCGCCTCGGCCGAAGTGCTGGAAGAGACGCTGCAAAACTTCGAAGGAACGGTGTTGTGCGTGTCGCACGATCGCTACTTTCTTGATCGCGTGACCACGCGCACGGTCGAGTTGGAACACGGACAGACAAGGGAATATCCCGGCGGCTATTCGGACTACATCGCGCAGAAGCTGCGCCAGAAATAAGGCCAAGAAACCGGGGTTCTCCATTTTCGAAGGAATGGAACGATTAGCGCGGAGAAACCCGGTTCTAGACCCAATACTGTTTAGTTAGCGCTCGTCAACCGCGTCCTCGCGGTTGGCCCGCCCGCGAGGACGCGGGCTTGGAGCCTTATCTTAACAGTATTGGTTCTAGACCAAATAAAAAGCGGAGCCAAAAAATTCGGCTCCGCCGGCTATCATGTCCGCGTTAGGCAGACTAACCCAAACACCGTCTAAATAAGGCTCTCAGCCCGCGTCCTCGCGGGCGATCCCTCTGCGTCCGCGATGCGCGCGGCTGAGTGAGCGCTCACTAAACAGTCCCCATGAACTGCGTTCACCACGAACCATGAAAACGCTCCGCGCCTGCGCACCGTCCCCGGGAAACGCCCTCGGGACGAGGGCTGTGAGCATTTTCAGATCAGTATTGGGACTAGCCCCGCAGAATCTTACGCGCCATCTTCTCGATGAGATTCGGGTTGTCCAGCTGCTCTAACCCGGCATCAAAAGCCGTCATCGCGCCGGCCACATCGCGCTGCTTCAATTTCATCTTGCTCAGGGCCGTGTACGTGTCTTTGGCATAGTCTTTCGCGCCGGCCTGGGTGAACAGATCGATCGCCTCTTGATATAACTCGGCCGCGCGTTGTTTGTCGTCCTGCGCTTCGACGACCGTCGCCAGATTACCGACCACTTGACCTTCACCCACGACATCTTGCAAGGCTTGAAATATCGGTCGGGCTTCTTCAAAAGCAGCGGTAGCCTCTTCCCACTTGGCCGCTTGCCGCCAGCATACCCCGCGATTGTTGGCACACTCGGCCGTTTCCTTTTGATCGCCTGCGGCCACAAACGCTTGCTGCGCTTCAACAAATTTCGAGGCGGCCGCTTCATACTGACCCGCGCGGTATAACTTCAGGCCCTCTTCTTTAATGTCTTTCGCGTCACTCATCGGAGACCTCGCTAGTAAGTGATGTCCAGAATCGCCGCCGCCAGGTTGCGCAATTGCTCCGTCGTCATGTCCGCCAAGTGTTGCGCCACGCGCAGATACGCGATGTTGGTCGGGTAGACGACAAATCTGCGGATATCTTCCGGCAAGTCACTGAACTTGTCGAACTGGCTCCGCAGCAATTCCTGCTCACCGATCGGCCCCACACCCTCGTCGATGAAGTAGCTCATCGGCACGCCAAACAGATCGGCCACTTCCTGCAGCTGCGCCAAGGGCAGCGGCTTGCGGCCCAGCTCATAGTCAGAGACACGGCGGGGGGTCACACCCAGACGCAGGGCCACGTCCTTGGCCGACTTGCCCCGCTCTTGTCGAACCTGCCGCAAGAGCGCGCCGATGATGCGCTGCCGCAGCGCCACAACTTTCTCGGCAGGTATCGTCGGCTCGTCGGCTAACAACCGCTCGGGACGCTCGAAGAACAAGCGCACCGGCACCTTAAGGTAATACGCCAGCAGTTCAAGTTCCGGCAGCGTCACATCGCGCCGCCCCTCCTCAAAACTGGTATAGACACCGACGGTCACGCCCATCACCTGCGCGCAGTCCTGCTTGGACTTGCCCAGCTTAACCCGCACACCTTGCATCAAAGCGCCGAGCAGGTTACGACGTGCCGCAATTTCCTCAGGTTCAGCCATATTGGCCATGCTGACGCTCCTCCGAGCTGATAGGATAAGTGAAAATGAAACGATGCGCCGATTATACCATCACACCGATCAATGAACAATTTTTGGCGAGGAAATGCCGCAACCGTCAAAATTGAATGTGTTATAATCGCTGCACTTTGTGCCCACGGGCACATTTTTGGATTGAGGCATGTTAAGTCTGTCGATTGTGATCCCTGCCTATAATGAAGAAGCCAATGTCGTAGCCGCCGTCGAAGAGGTGGCGCGTGTGGCCCAAACGCTGGGGGTGGACTACGAAATCATCCTGGTCAACGATGGCAGCCGCGATCGCACAGGCGAGATCGCGCGCGCCGAGTTGGCCCCGCGCATTCCAAATTTTCGACTCGTCGAACACTTTCCCAATCGCGGTTACGGCGGCGCGTTGAAAGCCGGCTTTGCGGCGGCGACGAAGGATCTCATTGCTTTCACGGCCGCCGATCAGCAGTTCAAGTTCAGTGAAATTAGTCTGCTGACAACCAAGCTGACATCCGATATGACGCTGGTCAGCGGCTGGCGCGTGAAGCGGCAGGATCCCTTAATCCGCCGGCTCAACGGGATGGGCTGGAACACTGTCGTGCGGATTTTGTTTGGCCGCACCCTTCACGACATCGACTGCGGCTTCAAGGTCTTCCGGCGTGAGGCGCTGAAGCACATTCATATCGAATCGAACGGCGCGATGATCGACACCGAGATGCTGGCCGAACTGAAAGCGCGCGGCTACCGGATGACGGATGTGCCG
This sequence comes from Thermoflexales bacterium, assembly GCA_041738395.1. Taxonomy (GTDB): domain Bacteria; phylum Chloroflexota; class Anaerolineae; order Fen-1058; family Fen-1058; genus Fen-1058. Next base: position 37,850 of record JBGSPW010000002.1, on the reverse strand, counting down.
GTCACGCATCTGCCACGGATGGCCGGTTCGCCCACGGGCGCGAATCTCAAAGTGATCTTCCGCGCCTTTCGTGACCTGTTCAAGTTTCGGCTGCGCTTGTGGCGCGAGCTGCGCGACGAAAAGCGCGCCGCGCAAGCACGGTAAGATTGAAGAAACCGGGTTTCTGTATTCCTGATGTCATGACTTACCGCCTGTAAAAACCCGGTTTCTACGTGAAACCAAGATGACCCAACCACTCACTCACCTCGACGAACACGGCCACGCCCACATGGTCAATGTGAGTGCCAAGCCGGATACACAGCGAGTTGCCATCGCGCGCGGCGAAGTTCATCTCTCGCCTGATACACTCAATTTAATTCTCAGCGGCGGTGCGCCCAAAGGCGACGTGTTTGCGGCGGCGCGGCTGGCTGGCATCATGGGCGCGAAGAAAACCAGCGAACTCATTCCGTTGTGCCATCCCCTGCCCTTGACGCATCTTTCCGTTGAGTTGAGCGGGCGCGTAGAAAACAACAGTGGACTGGTCGAAATTACGGCCCGGGCCGAGACGACCGGCAAGACGGGCGTGGAGATGGAAGCCTTGACCGCCGTGACCATCGCCGCGTTGACCATATACGATATGATCAAAGCCGTGCAGCGTGACGCGCACCTCACCAACATTCGCTTGCTGGAAAAACACGGCGGCAAAAGCGGCGACATTGTGCTAGAAACATGAACCTTCAAGTCAAACTCTTCGCCACGTTAAAAGATCGAGCCGGCCGGCCGGCCGTTTCGATCGAACTGCCCGATGAGGTTACGGTGTCGGCCTTGCTCGATCGGTTGGCGGCGGCCCAGCCGAAGCTGGCTCCAGCTTTGCCCACGTGTCTGGTCGCAGTTAATCAGGAGTTCGCCTTTGGATCGACGCCGATCCGATCGGGCGACGAAGTGGCGCTGTTCCCGCCCGTTAGCGGTGGATCGTCCTATCCGGAATTCTTCCACATCACCAATCGACAGATCGATCTGAACGAGCTCGTCGCCTCGATCACACTTCCTGCCACCGGCGGCATCTGCACGTTCACCGGCACCGTGCGCGGCGTCAGCAAAGATCACACCACGGCGCAGTTATTTTATGAAGCCTATGCGCCCATGGCCGAAGCCAAGATGAAGCAGGTCGCTGATGAAATTCGCGCCCGCTGGCCGTTAGTGCAAGGCGTCGCGATAGTGCAGCGCATTGGGCAACTCAACGTCGGCGAGTTCACGGTGATGATTGCCGTTTCAGCCGCACACCGTGATCAAGGCATCTTCGATGCGGCCCGCTACGGCATCGACCGCTTGAAAGAAATCGTGCCGGTGTGGAAGAAAGAAATCGGGCCAGAAGGTGAGGCCTGGGTCGAAGGGCATTATCATCCCACAGAAATGGACGTGATTAATGGAACACAACATGAATAAGCTAGCCAAGCGCGTAGTTGTGACCGGCGTCGGGACGGTCAACTGTACGGGCCTGACAATCGAAGAATCATGGTCGAATGTGATCGCGGGCAGGACCGGTCTGGGTTATTTCGATCTGTACGATGCCTCAGCCCTGAATGTGCGCATTGGCGGCCAGGCGTGGGGTTTCGAACCGACGAAATATATGGACCCGCGTGACGCGCGACGGCGCGATCGGTTTTGCCAACTGGCCGTGGCCGCCACACGCCAGGCCATCGACCAGGCCAAGTTGATCGTCACCGACGACAACGCCGACGACATCGGCTGTCTGTACGGTACCGGAGCGGGCGGCATGCAGAGTTTTGCCGAGTTTTCCAAGGTCTTTGAGCGGGAAGGGAGCCGCAAGCTGCATCCGTATGCGGTGCCAATGGTGCTGAATGATAGCGCCTCCAGTGTCATTGCCATCGACTGGAATCTGCGCGGACCGAATGTGGCCCCCGTTTCGGCATGTGCGGCCGGAGCCGATGCGATTGGTCTAGCCTATCGGTTGATTCAGGTGGGCGATGCACGCGCGATAGTAGCAGGCGGCACCGAAATGCCACTCAACCCGCTGCCCATGGCGGCCTTCGATCGACTGGGTGCGATGAGCCGGAATAACGATCATCCACAAACCGCCTGCCGTCCCTTCGATAAGGATCGCGACGGGCTGGTGATGGGTGAAGGTGCAGCCACTTTGATTCTGGAGGATCTGGAATTTGCGCAGGCGCGCGGCGCCCACATTCTGGCCGAAATCATCGGCTACGGCTGCACGTCCGATGCCTTTCACGTCACAGCGCCCGCCGAAAACGGCGTGGGCGCGGCCAAGGCGATGCAGTGCGCCCTGCGTGATGCCGGTTTGACACCACAAGACATCGACTGGATTAGCGCGCATGCCACAGCCACGGCGCTCAACGACAAGTTCGAAACGGCCGCGATCAAGAGCGTCTTTGGCGAGCAAGCCTACCGGATTCCGATCAGCGGCACCAAAGGGATGACAGGCCATGTGATGGCGGCCACCGGCGCGCTGGAGGTGATCTTCGGCCTCAAAGCGATCGAGACCGGCTGGATTCCACCCACGATCAATCTCGACACGCCCGATCCCGACTGCGATCTGGACTACGTGCCCCAGCAAGCCCGACAAGTCACGGTGAATACATTCATGAGCAATGCGTTTGGGTTCGGCGGACACAACAGCGTTTTGATTTTCAAACGATTTTCAGCCTAAAGAAAAAGCAGCGGAGGCGGCGCCCACGCCGCTGGATACGCAGGCACGGGAGCCCGCTCTGCTCCGAAAATGTAATCGACTGATACTGACGCGTTACACCTTTTGGGCTCTCCCGACTTCAACGGGAATTGCTCGCGCTGGATGGTCACACGCTACGCGAGCGTTCTTGAACGGCGGATGTGACCACGCGCAGCGGATCGGGAGCATTTGCCAATAATCCCGCTCAACCCGGAAGAGCCGCCTTTTGTTTGACCCAGCGACCATGTCACTACCTTCTTTCAAGAATCCCCAGCTCCTCACCCGTGCCCTCACGCATAGCTCGTATCTGAACGAGCATCCTGAAATAGAGCCGCTCGACAATGAACGGCTGGAGTTTTTGGGTGATGCGATTCTGGATTTCATCGTGGCGGGCTGGCTGTATCGCAAGTATCCCGATTTTGATGAAGGCCGCTTGACGTCCATCCGCGCCGCGTTTGTGCGCGCCGAAAAACTGAGCGAACTCGCTAATCAAATTGGCCTGGGTGAACACTTACGGCTAGGCAAAGGCGAAACGGTGAGCGGTGGACGCACGCGGCAGGCTCTGCTCGCCGATGCATTTGAAGCCCTGCTGGGCGCGCTCTATCTCGATCAAGGTGTGCGCGCCGTGCAGCGTTGGCTGACGCCGTTGATCACCGCCGAGATCGAACGCATTCTCGCCGAGCAAGGCGATCGGGACGCCAAGAGCGCGCTGCAGGAGTGGAGTCAGGCGATGCGCCGCATCACGCCCCACTATCGCACGATCGAGGCCGCAGGGCCCGATCACGCCAAGCTGTTTACCGTGGCGGTGTTCATCGGCGCAGAAGAAGTGGGACGCGGCACCGGCCACAGCAAACAGATCGCCGCGCAAGCCGCCGCAGCCGACGCGCTCAGCCAACTGCAAGCCGGAAGTTGACAACGCAGGCAAGCGGTCATACACTTACTCACAGAATGCAACGTCAGTCTGTAGTCCACACGCAGGAACGACACTACATCCCGGGACGGTAACTATGTGGCACACCTACTACACCCCCACCACGCTTGAAGAAACTTTGCGGTTACTGGCGCGGCACGGCGCAGAAGCGCGCATCATCGCCGGCGGCACCGACCTCTTGATCGAGCTGGAACGCAAGATTCGCACGCCGCCCAGCTTGATCGATATTTCGCACATTCCCGGCCTCGATCGGATCGAATTGAAGAAAGGCGGCTTTCACCTGGGTCCGCTGGTGACCCATCACCAGGTGGTGGCCTCGCCGGAAATCGTGGCGCAGGCTTATCCGCTGGCCCGCGCCTGCTGGGAAGTGGGCGCACCGCAGATTCGCAATCGCGGCACCATCGCCGGCAATCTGATCACAGCCTCACCTGCCAATGACACAATTGTGCCCCTGCGTGTGCTAGGCGCGACCGTGACGCTGCAATCAGTGCGCGGCAAACGCACACTGCCCCTGTACGACTTCTACAAGGGCGTGCGCAAGACCGTCATGGCCGACGACGAACTGTTGGTGGATATTTTCTTCCCGGCGATGAGCAACGAAGAGCGCGGCACCTTCATCAAGCTGGGGCTGCGCCGCGCCCAGGCGATTTCCGTAGTCAACATCGCCGCGATTCTGGAACTGCACCGCGACGCGATCGTGAAAGCGCGCATCGCCTTCGGCTCGGTCGCGCCGACCATCGTCCGTGCGCCCGAGGTGGAAAATTATCTCGTCGGCAAGTCGCTGACCGACGAAGTTATTCAACAAGCCGGTGAATTGGCGCTGAATGCCGCCAAGCCCATCGACGATGTACGCGGCCCGGCGGATTATCGCATGGAGATGCTGCGCGTGCTGACCAGGCGCGCCCTGCGGCAAATCCGCGATGGCTCGGAACGCGCCGATTGGCCGGAGAATCCTCCGCTGTTGTGGGGCAAAACCACCGGACACTTCCCCACCTGGCCGGAGCCGCAATTGATCACACACACCGAGAACGGGCCGGAATCGATCGAGACGACCATCAACGGCCAGCATTATTCGATTCGCGGCGCAAATGACAAAACGCTGCTGCGGATGCTGCGCGAAGATGCGGGTCTCATCGGCACCAAGGAAGGCTGCGCCGAGGGTGAATGCGGCGCTTGCACCGTCTTTCTCGACGGCCTCGCCGTGATGTCGTGCATGGTGGCCGCGCCGCGCGCGCACGGCGCGCACATCGAAACGATCGAATCGCTCGCCCACGACGGTCAACTGCATCCCGTGCAAGATGCCTTCGTCAAACACAACGCCGTGCAGTGCGGCTACTGCACGCCTGGCTTCGTCATGGCGGGGGCCAAGTTGCTGGAAGAAAATCCGCATCCCACCGATTATCAAATCCAGCAAAGCATCAGCGGCAACCTGTGCCGCTGCACCGGCTACTACAACATCGTCACCGCGATCCACGAAGCAGCGGGAGATTAGGACACAGATTACACAGATGAACACAGATTTCAATTCAAATGGAAGTCGGCCTGCTTCTTAACTTCGGCGTCAAAGCCGAACACAAGCGCAAAGTCTACGACAACGAACGTAAAGGTACGCTGAGCTGGATCGCCCCTCATTCTGCATCTCAAAATCTGTGAAATCTGTGTGAATCTGTGTCCAATAGTGCATTAGCAAAACCTCAAGGCTGGAAGATATGGTGGCTGGCGGCGCGACCTCGCACGTTGCCGGCCTCCATTGTGCCCGTGCTCGTGGGCAGCGCCATTGCCGCGCGCAGTGGGCAGTTTCAAGCGCTGCCCTTCCTCGCCGCCTTGTTGGCCTCGCTGCTGATTCAGATCGGCACCAACTACGCCAACGATCTTTTTGATTACCTCAAGGGCGCGGATCGGCAGCGGCAAGGCCCTACGCGTGTGGTCCAAAATGGACTCGTTACACCATCACAAATGCGCCACGCCGTCATCCTCGTCTTTGGATCGGCGGCGCTGCTGGGCGTGTATCTCATCTTCGTCGGCGGTTGGCCTATCGCGCTGATCGGCTTGCTGTCGATCCTCGCCGGCATCGGCTACACCGGCGGGCCATATCCATTAGCCTATCACGGCCTCGGCGATCTCTTCGCGTTTCTCTTCTTCGGCGTCATCGCCGTCAACGGTACCGCCTACATCTTCACGCACCAGTTCACCGCGCTCGCGTTCATTGCCTCGCTGCCGGTGGCGCTGCTGGTGACGGCCATCATCATCGTCAACAATTTGCGGGACATTCCCACGGATGCGGCGGCGGGCAAACGCACCTTCGCCGTGAGGATTGGCGATCGCAACACGCGCATTGAATACACGATCTGCGTGTTGGGGGCCTACGTGATCCCGATCGGACTGGCGGCTCTCTCCAGCTCGATCGGGGGGTGGTGGTTACCGTTCTTCACGCTGCCCCGCGCGATTCAACTCGTGCGCACAGTGCTGCAGGGCCAGGTTGGGCCGTCGCTCAATCGGACGCTGGGACAGACCGCGCAGCTGCATCTGTGGTTCGGCCTGGCCCTGGCGCTGAGCATTCTGATCAGCTGATCAGTCATCAGCCATCGCTCCAACTTCCGCGCACACGATCAACCTGAGTTGATAACCGGTTAGTAACCTGCCACAAAACTCTATCCCCCAAATACGTAGAAATACGTATTTACAAACCACCGCCAGTTGTTGTATAAACAGACAGCATTCTCCACTTCAATCTATGGGCGTTGAGAGGCATCATGCGCAGGGTTTGTCGCCTTATCTTTTGCGGACTGGCCGCTGTTTCCTTCGCCGTGTTTGTCACCACGAATCTTTCCAAGATCAACTTGAGCGAAAACGCGCTTCAGTTTGTGGTATATACAACGTTGATCACGGCTGCGCTGTTTGCGCTGGTCTGGCTTGCGAAACGACTGTGGCTGGCGCGCGACTTCATCGGGCGCGTCATTCTGGGGTTAGTGCTCGTCATGATTGTGGTCCTGATTGTGACCATACCTGAATTGCAGCAACTTGTGCTGAGCGGGTTGGAAGTGCTCACCGAACGGCCGTTGGTGATCACGGTCCTGTGCCTGATTATCTGCGGCTTTTGTGACAGCCGGCCTGCCCCACAGTCCAAAATGTAAGACCAAAAAGCGCGAACCAATTGGTTCGCGCTTGTGTGTACCCCCGGTGAGAATTGAACTCACGCCATCGGCTTCGGAGGCCGGTGCTCTATCCGCTGAGCTACGGGGGCGTCTGGCTCGTAGTTTACCACAGCCATACTTGTTCTGCAACGAAATCGGATTGAGAAATTGAAGCACGCGGTGGAGCGTCCTCTGTTCGCAGAAGGCAGCGAACAAAAGAGGAGACAACTTACTAAAACTTGCCTCTGCGGCGCAATCGTTCTATACTGGCGGCAAAGACTCGAAGGTCTTAACAGGCCGGCCAGCTTCAGCCGATAGAAGAATACACCACAAATGCACTACCCTAACCACAACCTGCCGCAGGACCTTAATGCGTTCATTGGACGAAAGCCAATCATTTCACACGTTTGCCGACAGCTGCGGGACGATAGGATTCGCCTCGTCACCTTGACGGGAACCGGCGGTGTAGGTAAGACGCGTCTAGCGCTGCAAATTGCGCACGCTTTATGCGCTGACTTTGAAAATGGTGTCTATTTTGTACCGTTGACCGCCGTCAACCAGGCCGATCAAGTTCTCCCCACCATTAGTCAGACGCTGGGGCTGCGTGAGAGCACCTATCAAGCCCCGCTGCAAAGCCTCAAGGCCTATTTGCAATTCAGACACAGCCTCTTGCTACTCGACAATTTCGAGCACGTTCTCGATGCCGCACCTCAAATCACTGAGTTACTCAGCGCCTGTGCCGGATTGAAGATTCTGGGCACCAGCCGATCTGATCTGCATGTCACCGGCGAGCATCGGTGTCCTGTTGGGCCCTTTGCCACTTTCACGCTCAGCCAGAGAACAGCGGACGACCTCAGTCTGCTCCGTAAAGTTCAGCGCAGTGAGGCCGGTGATCTTTTCATTCAACGCGCTCAAGCGGCTCAATCCAGTTTTCAGCTCACGGTGCACAACGCCGGCGTTATCGCACAAATCTGTACGCGTCTGGAAGGTATTGCTCTGGCTATCGAATTGGCCGCCGCGCGAACCGGCAACTTCACACCGCAGGAATTGCTGAACCAATTAAGGGTTTCCTTGTTGAACACCTTGGCCGATGGCCCACGCGATGTGCCTAACCGGCAGCAGACCATGCGCAACACGATCGAATGGAGCTATCACCTGCTCACGCCTGAACAGCAGATGGCCTTTCGCCGTTTATCTGTCTTTAGCGATGGATGGACGGCTGAGGGTGCGTGCGCCGTGATTGGGCCTGATTGCATGATGGAACATCTCGAAGTGTTGCAGCGGAGTAATTTGATTCGCCACGTCGAGGGTGTTGACGCTGAACCACGTTGGACCATGCTCGAACTGCTCCGCGAGTATGGCTTGGAACAATTAACCAAGAGCGGTGATCTCGATGTTACGCGCCGGCAGCATGCCGCTCACTTTCTGAGGTTGGCTGAACGCGCGGAACCACTCCTGTTCAGTCCTGCGCGCGAACAGTGTCTCCCCCAACTGGAAACTGAGCTGAACAACATCCGGAGTGCTCTGAGCTGGTTCAAACAGAGCGGTGAGATCGACCTGTCACTACGATTGGCTGGAGCCGTGGGGTGGTATTGGTATTTCGGCGGTCACATGGCCGAGGCGAGCCAGGGGTTTGACGAGGTCATTGCAGCTGCACGAGCCAGACAACAGGCTGTGCCGTGGAATGTACTGTTCGGCGCTGGCGCACTGGCCTGGAATCTTGGACAGTATAGCAAAGCATATGCATATCAGGGTGAAGGTGCGGCGCTGGCGCAACAGACAAACGATCAGCGCCAGCTGGCCTATTCGTTCACCATGCAAGGTCACGCGGCATTCGCGCAGGGGAATGTTGACGAGGCACTGATTTTGCAGCAGGCGAGTCTGAGACTATTCCGAAATTTTGAAACAGAGTTTGGTCGGACATTGGCACTCGTGGGGGGCGGACAGGCTCATGCGGCCATCCACCAATACAATGAGGCGCGTTCTTACCTGCAAGAAGGATTGAGATTTGCTACCGCGATTCAGGACGCCTGGGGCCAGGGTCTTTCACATTGGTTCCTCGGTGTGATGAACCTGCATCAACGTCAGTATGCAAAAGCGCTTACTGACTTGAACGCTTCCGTTATTGTCTGGCGGAGCATGAGCGATCGGTGGCTCACGGCCCAATCGCTCGCCTATCTCGCTCAGGCGGCGCAGGGTCTTGGCGATCTGAAACAGGCCAGTGAGTACGCCAATGAAGCGCTAATCCTCTACCAGGAATTGGGCGACAAAGCCAACGCCGCGAATACACTTGTCTTGTGCGCCAAACTCGCACTAAGTCAACAGGATTACAGAGAGGCAGCCAGGCTCTTCAAACAGGCGCGAAGTTTGTGCGAAGCATTGAATGACACATTGGGCCAGGCCGAATGCGAAGCAGGCCTTGCTCGCCTTGAGCAGGAATCGCCCGCATCTTTGGAGACTCGGCTTGGTCCTGATCCGTCGATATTGACGCCTCGGGAGCGTGCCATATTAGACCTGGTCAAGCTGGGTTGGTCGAACGCCCGAATTGCCGAAAAACTCGTGCTCAGTGAGCGGACAGTGCATACCCACCTTGGGAATATCTACGCCAAATTGGAAATCTCGTCGCGCGAAGAACTGATTCGTTACGCCAGACAGCATCTCGCAGATTGACCCCCGCCCTACGTAGATTGGCAAAAATACGTACCCCAAGAGACAGTTTCAGTTGTAAACTGTTCGTGTAATTCCTCACCTTTCCACAAAATGCCCGAAACTAAAGTAGGCGGCGTCTCACCGTTCGACGACAAGCAGCTCGTCGAGCATCTGCCGGGTGCGTCCGTAATCGCTCAGGAGATTAATGAGATCGAATCAACGAATCATAGCAGGTTGTCTTTTGGTAGCGAGCCTGTTGGATGAAAAGACCTGGCAGGTTTCGATCTTCAGGAAAGCCTAACCAGATGATCGATCAGATCGATCATTACAGCGGGCCTGATCATCACCTGAAACCTGCCAGGTCTCATTTGTTTAGCGCTTGACCGGCGAGTCGATTGGCATTCAGAGATAGGCCAAGGAGAAAATCATGAACAACATTCGTAAAGTCTTCTGTATATGGATTGTGGTCACATCGCTCGTAGGCTTTCCCCTGACAGCAGCGTCAGCCAAGTCGGCTCAAGCCATTCCGCACTTCCAGGTCTCGCAAGGTTCAGATAATCATGTACAGAAAGTTCTTGATGCTAGCGTGCCTAAAGGGTTGAACGGCACCGAATGGGCTAACATTCAAGCCCAAATCGTTTCATCCTCATATAAAATCCAGCCAGCGGATTCCGAAGGTAACTATCTGGCTGCAAACTCCGCCTATGGTTGGCACATAGCCTTTACCCGTCAGGGCGTGCAGGTTACGCCGAGGGACGCCAATGATTGGTCCTGGGGGTTAACTCTGGCTGGTTATGGCTATACAGATTTAGCAAGGCTTGGAAACTCGCCAAGCGTTGGGATGAGCACTGCTGCTGCCGCCCTAACCTACCATTGGAATGACAACATCAGCGAATGGTGGATAAACGGCCCTAACGGACTGGAGCAAGGCTTCACATTGCAACAGCGCCCGGCCGGATATATCCAGGGCCAGCCCCTCCAACTGGACATGGTCATGACGGGCAACTTGATCCCCAATCAGACAGGCGAATCCATTCGCTTCCAGAACGCAGACGGTGCGACCATGCTTACCTATGATAAACTTCATGTCACCGATGCTACGGGGCGAGTGCTGCCCGCTCGCATACAACTTCAGCCTTTGGTCTCTACCCTACGCATTCTTGTCGCAGACGACAACGCTACCTACCCCTTGACCATTGACCCGCTGGTACAGCAAGCCTATTTGAAGGCTTCCAATACTGAAGCAAATGACCTCTTTGGCAGGGCCGTGGCTGTCTCTGGCGACACGGTGGTGGTTGGGGCATACGGGGAAGATAGTAATGCCACAGGTGTGAATGGAAATCAGGCTGATAACTCAGCCGAAAGTTCTGGAGCGGCCTATGTCTTTGTGCGCAGCGGGGGTACCTGGAGCCAACAGGCCTACTTGAAAGCATCTAACACTGAGGCTGGCGACTGGTTTGGTTATTCAGTGGCCATCTCGGGTGATACGATCGTAGTCGGAGCAGAACAAGAAGATAGCAATGCTATCGGGGTGAACGGAAACCAGAGTGATAATTCTAGGATTGGCTCTGGAGCAGCTTATGTCTTTGTGCGTAGTGGGGGCATCTGGAGTCAGCAGGCCTACCTGAAAGCATCCAACAACTATAACTTCGTTCTTGACGGATTTGGGCATTCTGTTGCTATCTCCAATGACACGATTGTGGTTGGACCATCTCAGGAAAATAGTAATGCCACCGGTGTCAATGGGAACCAAAACGATTACTCAGCTCTTGGGGCCGGGGCGGCCTACGTCTTCGTGCGCAATGGCACTATTTGGAGCCAGGAAGCATACCTTAAGGCATCCAACACCGACGCATGGGATTACTTTGGTAGGGCCGTGGCTGTCTCCGGCGACACAATCGTAGTCGGAGCATTTTCGGAAGACAGCAATGCTACCGGTGTGGATGGAGACCAAAGCGATAATTCGGCTGGTGAGGCCGGGGCGGCCTACGTCTTCGTGCGCAGCGGCACCACCTGGAGCCAGCAAGCCTACTTGAAGGCATCCAATACTGATGCTGTAGATGACTTTGGATATGCTGTGGCCATCTCCGGCGATACTATCGTAGTTGGAGCGTATCTGGAATTGAGTAATGCCACTGGCGTGAACGGGGATCAGAGCGACAATTCGGGTGGTCATCGCGGGGCGGTCTACGTCTTTGTGCGCAGTGGTGCCACCTGGAGCCAAGAGGCCTACTTGAAAGCCTCCTACAATGACAGTGGCGGTGACGACTACTTTGGCTATGCTGTGACCATTTCCGGAGACACGGTGGTGATCGGGGCGTACGGGGAAGATAGTAATGCCACCGGTGTGAACGGAGACCAGACTAACAATTCGGCCATTAACGCTGGGGCAGCCTATGTCTTTGCGCGTAGCGGTGCTACTTGGAGTCAGCAGGCTTACCTGAAGGCGTCTAATACGGGGGGGAGTGACTGGTTTGGCTATGCTGTAGCCATCTCTGGTGACACGGTTATGATCGGGGCATATTATGAAGACGGCAATGCCATCGGGGTGAATAGTGACCAAAGCGATAATTCGGCCATTAACTCCGGGGGAGTCTACGTTTTCGTCCCTTGTGTTAGCTCCGTACAAACAGGGAGTTGGGGAGACACAGCTACTTGGAACAGCGGTTCGGTGCCAGCTAGCACGGATACGGTATGTGTGCTCAACGGAAATACTGTATCCTTAGGCGCCAACGCAGCCGTAGCTGGTCTGCAAGTTTATCCTAATGGTACCCTTGATCTGGGCAGCAATAGTTTCACGGCTGAGAGTATCGTTACCAACGATGGCCTCTTACGCCAAATGCAATCAGTAGATAGCTCTAGCGTCGAATTTTTGCACATCCAGAACATCGCTGCCACCAACACTGCCTATCGTGGTGTGCTGGTGAACAGCAGTCTCAACAGCCAGAACCTGGGTAGCACCACTGTCAGTGTGCGTGAACTGAACCCAGGTGAATATTGCACCACTCATGGCGGCGCTTCGCCAACCTACGCCAGGCGCTGTTACGAAATAACCCCCGGCACTCCGCCCGTGGCAAATGTGCGTCTGCGCCTGTACGCCCGCACTGCCGATGAACTTAACGGTATCGCCGAAGGCAATCTGGCGGTCTATCGTTATCAGGGTACACCTTGGACAGAACTGACCACCAATCGAACGACGAGCAACGATGGCGGCAATTACAGCTACGCCGAAGGGGATACTTCCGGGTTCTCGTCCTTCTTGCTAGGTACAACAGGCAATGCTCCCACCGCAGTGCAGTTAAATCGCTTTTCAGCCCAGAATGGGGCCAGCGATATTGCCATTGCGGCTGTGGGTGGGCTGGCGCTAATCATAGGGAGTGCCGCTCTCACTCTACGACGACGGGTCTGGTCAAAGCGTTCAGAGAAAAACTTGTAGTGTGAAGCGTTGTCAGGCCATATTCAGCCCGCTTTCTATCGCTGTGAAGAAAGCGGGCTGTCTATTTGTTGATGCTGGTAGGTCGTCGTAACAAATGCAAACATGCCCGCCTCCACCCTGGCGATCAATGCCGCGCCGAAGGCCGCCGCTTCTCCACGTTAAGATTTTGTTCTAGTTGACAAGTTGTAGCACGTCAGTTAATATGCGGCGCGATTGAGCAACTATCCTGGAGAGACTGAATGACCCCGAAAGACAAAGAATCATCCAACGTCGGCAAGGTGCGCCCGATCGACATCGATCACGAGATGCAGCAGGCATATTTATCCTATGCGATGAGTGTCATCGTCGCACGCGCCCTGCCCGATGCCCGCGACGGCTTGAAGCCGGTGCATCGCCGCATCCTATATGCCATGCACGATATGGGCTTGCAGCCTAACACGGCTTACAAGAAATCGGCGCGCATCGTCGGCGAGGTGCTGGGCAAGTATCACCCGCATGGCGATGCGGCCGTGTACGATGCGATGTCGCGCATGGCACAGGACTTCTCCATGCGCTATTTGCTGGTCGATGGTCAGGGCAACTTCGGTTCGGTGGACGGCGACGCCCAGGCGGCCATGCGCTACACCGAAGCGCGTCTGGCTTCGATGTCGGCTGATCTATTAGGCGATATCGAGAAGAACACCGTCGATTTCGCACCCAACTTCGACGGCACGCTCAAAGAACCGCTCGTGCTGCCCTCCGCGGTCCCCAACCTGCTCGTCAACGGCGCGACCGGCATTGCCGTGGGCATGGCGACCAACATCGCGCCGCACAACCTCGGCGAGGTATGCGAAGCGATCGCGTATCTGATTGGCCGCTGGGACAAACTCGATCGGGTGAGTGTGGACGATCTGATGAAGTTCGTCAAAGGGCCGGACTTTCCCACGGGCGGTGTGATGTTCCGCTATAACGAAGCGGTGGAAGGCGGTGATGCCATCCGCGCCGCGTATGCCACCGGGCGCGGGCGCGTAATTGTTCAAGCGAAGGCGTTCATTGAAGACGCCGAACGCAGCAAGAGCCGCATCATCGTGACCGAGCTGCCTTACCAAGTGAACAAGAGCAGCCTGATCGAACGCATCGCCGATCTGGTGCGCGACGGCAAAATTGAAGGAATTACCGATCTGCGGGACGAGAGCGACCGCACGGGGATGCGCATCATCATCGAACTCAGCCGCACCGTCGCCGATCCGAAGGCGCTGCTCGGGCAACTCTACAAGCTCACACCCATGCAATCGACGTTCGGCATGATCAACCTGGCGCTGGTCGACGGCGAGCCGCGCATGCTCACGCTGAAGCGCATGCTGCAATTATTCGTCGAGCACCGTGAAGTCATCGTGCGCCGCCGCAGCGAGTTCGATCTGGCGCGCGCCAAAGAACGCGCTCACATTCTGGAAGGCCTGCTCAAAGCGCTGGCGAATCTCGACGAAGTGATTCGCATCATCCGCCGCAGCGCGGATGCCGAAGCCGCCAAAGAGACTTTGATGAAGCGCTTCAAGCTCAGCGAGGTACAGACCACGGCCATCCTCGACATGCCGCTGCGCCGTCTGGCAAGGTTGGAACGCGAGAAATTGGAAACGGAATACAAAGAGAAGAAAGCGCTCATCAAGTACCTGGAAGACTTGCTGAAAGATCCCAAGAAAATTCTGGGTGTCATCCGCGAAGAGATGCTGAAGTTGAAGAACAAATTCGCCGATCTGCGCCGCACCCAGATCGTCGAGTCGGAGATGAAGAAAGGCGAAGTGGTTACCGCACACGATCTGGTGGAAAGCGGCGCGGCGTGGGTGACGGCCTATGAAGATGGCACGCTCCAGCGGACGGTTGAAGAACTGGAACTGCTGGAAGACAAAGCACCCACGGCGCTGGTACACTGCGACATGCGCGACAACCTGGTCGCCATCACCGAGGTAGGACAAGCCGGCATCATCGGTGTGCATCAACTGGCAGATGCGCCGATGCCTGCGCCCGAGGTAGTCGGCGTGCCCAGCGGCCAGCGTGTTATCGGCTTGTTTGCCCTGCCGATGGGCCAGTCGGAACTCAAGGGTTATCTCTTCCTCACAACGCGCCTGGGCGTGGTCAAGCGCGTGACGCTGGCCGATCTAGCGAAGACCTTTGGCACGTTTAGCGTGATGAATGTCACCGACGATGACGCGATTATCGCCGTGCACGTGACGCAGGGCGACGGCGAAATGCTGCTGGCGTCGGCACGCGGTCAAATGATCCGCTTTGCCGAAGAAGACGTACGCCCGATGGGCTTCAATGCAGGCGGTGTAGCCGGCATCAAGTTAGGCAGTGAAGATGTCGTCGTTGGCGCGGATGTCGTGCAGCCGGAGAGTGAAGTCGCCGTCATTACTGAACAAGGCACCGGCAAACGCTCAGCGATGAGTGAGTTCCCCCAACAGGGGCGCGCGGGACAAGGCGTCATCGGCCTGCGGGTGGACGCGGGTGACGCGGTGGCCGGGGTCGTCATCGCCGGGGTGAAAGAGGATGTGATCATTACGACCTCACGCGGCAAAGCAAAGCAGGTGAAGGTGAAGTTGTTCAAGAGCCTCGGGCGTGCCACAAGCGGCTATGGCGTTTATCACGTGGTGAAGAACGAACAGGTGGCGGGGTTGATCAAACCGGCGGAGCGCATCAGCATGCCGGAAGCAACGGAAGAAACTAATGGGCCGGTGCAGCTAACGTTGGTGACTGAAGAACCTGTGAAGAAGAGCAAAGTCGTGAAGGCGTCCGTAAAGGCTGCGGTGAAGAAAGCGCCGGTCACCAAGAAGCCTGCAGCTACGAAGAAAAAGCCGGTAAAGGTGAAGTAGTCTACATTACTGTAGTGCACGACAAAGCCCCTCAAGGTTCTCATGCCTTGAGGGGCTTTCTTGTTAGATCACGCAGCGCCTCAGTCTGAAGTGTTGTATCACGCCGAGGAGCAAGATCGATCACGATTTCGCGGCGCCAGCCCTGATGATCTTGGCAATATCTTTAGAAAGCTGTGTCGGCCTGAAGGGCTTGACCCAGAAGTCGTCGGCCCCGGCCGCTTTGGACTGTTCGCGCCGCTGCGGCGTATCTAATGCCGTCAACATGACGATCGGCGCCTGGGCCGTGGTGGGCAATTGCCGCAACCGCCGGCACAACTCAATGCCGTCCATGCCGGGCATTGAAATATCCAGCATCACAAAATCGAGCGGAGTCTGCCCGGCAATTTCCAGAGCCTGTTCACCATCGTAAGCTGAGTGAAAAATCCACTCGGGCTGATCCAGTTCAATCAGCATTTTGACCACATCGACCGTATTCGGCTCATCGTCAACGAACAGGATATGGCTGGCCATGAGTTCACTTCAATCCTAAGACTTGATAAGCTTCCACCGCTTCGGCCAGGCCCTTCAGCCGCAACGCCGTCACGGGTTCAACCTTGATCCAGTCACGCACCAACGCAAACGTCTCCGCGCTGATCAGGATTTGATCGCCCTCAGCAGCTCCACACAAGCGGGAGGCTAAATTGACGTGATGACCAACGGCCGTGTACTCTAGCCGCCGCGCTGAACCAAAATTACCGACAATCACCTCGCCTGTATCGACGCCCAGGCCGATCGGAGGCAGCTGTGGCCAGCGCTGCATCAACGCGTGATGTGCCTGCTGCATTTCTAACGCCGTTTGAATCGCGCGCACAGCATGATCGGGCTGACGTTCCGGCACGTTGTACAAGGCCATCACGCCATCGCCGATGAATTTATCGACGGTGCCTTCGTGCGTCAAGACGACTTCGGTCATGGCACTCAGATGCTCGCTCAGCATCTGCACCAAAGTCTCAGGCGGTAATTCTTCCGAAGTCGCCGTAAAGCCACGGATGTCCGAGAACAACACGCTGACCACTACCCGTTCACCCTTCAACCAATCACGATCGGGCGTGGCGAGCATACGATTCATTACCTGCGGCCCCACACGCCGCCAGAAAGCTTCGCGATAGCGCTGAATTTGCAGGCCTTCGAAGATGGCGGTATCGATCTGGCTGGCAATGGCCCACAACAACCGCCGATCGACCCGCGTGAATTCCTCACGACCCGTGCGATTGGCCACGCCCAGCACGCCGATGACGCGCTCATTCAAAATCAACGGCAGACAGATCAACGAGCGGATCGGGCCGCTGGGTTGGGTGCGCACCGCCGGTTGACCATGCCGTACTGCTTCACTCGCCGCGTCCTGCACCAGCTGATACTGCTCAACCAAGCCCAGTAGATCACGATTGGTGGCCGCCCGCAGTTCCAATTGATGGCCGCTGGTATCGTAGAGCAGAATGAACCCGGCTTCAGCAGGCACTACACTGCACAACTCCACCAGCACGGCATCCAGCATCTCGCTAAATGACAAGCCCTTATCACGGACGCGATCGACGGCATACAATGTCCGCAATTCCTGCCGCTCGAAGCGCAATTCCTGAAGGGTACGCAGATGCAACAACGCCGAATCCAGCTGTGCGGCACCCGCCATCAGCAGCGCCAACTCATCCGCATTGAACGGCCGCTCCACATTGCCCAGCAACAACGCACCCAACACCTGATCTTTCACACGCAACGGCGCGCCCAGCCAATAGAGCTGACTGACGGCATCAGAGGGCGCAGCGGCACGCACAGGCTGAATTGCAGGTAACGCGCACGCTTCCTGCGACAACCGATACAACGCCGCGTGATTGGCCTGGGTCAGCACCCCAACGCGATCGACCAACGTGCGCATCTCAAACAGTTGCGTATCGGCGTCAAACCAACTGAGCAACCCGACTTCTGCTTCGAGAGCTTGCAAAATGAGCGACACAGCGCCCGTCAACGCCGCCACGTCATCTTCGGCATTATCACAGACCGTATCGATCATCAGCATGAGCTCGACTTGCTTTGCCGACAAATTTAGTTGCTCCTCCATAAGCTTGGGTGTCCAGACAGACAAGGTAGACCTTGGGGGTACTTAGCCGTGAGTATACACCGCCAGGCCCAAAAGGCAAATCGGCCCACACAAAACTCCCCACGTCGCGTCCGGCGTAGGGAGTTTCTTGAGAGCGTGAATGACTGGATGACAGTGAACTTGTCAGAGAGACGATAAGTTTCCCGGCAACAACTTGAGCCTGCAGAAACACAATGAGATTAATGGTTCTCGTCTGCTCGTCTGGGTTTCCTCTGCCCAGTGATGGCGCCACGGCTTGAGGGTGTCAGCACCAATCATCACGCTATATGTAATATAACCCTTATTTGAATTTGTGGAATTGAGATAGGGTTGTCAAAGCGTTGGCCTTTTATGTGGAAGAAGATTCGGTACGAAGCGGCTGAAAACCGCGTCCCAATACTTCGTGCGCCGGCATGACAATCACAAAGGCAGTGGGTTCCACCTCTGACACCAAGGCCTTCAAGTGATTAACCTCCGTTACCGTCAACGCCACCAATAACACAGCGTGGGGTTTACCCGTGTACACGCCGGTTGCTTCAAAGCGGGTAACGCCACGATGTAATTCTGATAGGATGGCTTGGCCGAGTGTCTCGCTCTGTTGGCTGCCGATGACCAGCGCCACCAATTGAGAGCGCTTGCCACCCGATCGGTACCACGCGCGCCGATCGGTTTTCTGCCCCGAACCTTCTGCGGCAAAGATCGCCGATAACGTATGCGCCACGCCGGAATCGCCATAGCGGGGCAGGACCTCGCCACTGGCTTGCTGAAGCCTGATGGTGGCGATACCCATCGCAAACAACAGAACCAAATACACGATGCCGGCGATAATGACCGGCTGTCCCGGAATAGGTCCGATGGCACTCCGCGTGACGAATTCGTCCCAGGTAGACAGCGGTGTTGGAAACAGCGACGATTTTGCGACCCACGCGATCGCCAGCACGACAAAAATCCACAAGTAATTCCGCCGGAAACGTCGACCTACGGCTTCCCACATGGAAACCGCAAAATGCGGATGCAGCAGATTCTCGGCCATCAACTCGGCCCAGTCGGCCGCAGGCCCAAAGGGCGGCACGAACATGGCCGCGAAGAAATCCGTTTCCATCAAACGCACGCGCGAGGCAAATAGCTCATAGTACCGGTAACGCCGCGCTTCAATAAAGAGAAACAACGTGATCAACAGCATATTCAGAATGATGACGCCATGATGACCGGTGGCATTGCCCAAGGCAAACGAAATACCCGCGCCGGCGGTGATGACGGCCCAGTTGGTGGTGCTGTCCAGGCGTTGTCGCCAGACATTGGCGCGTGACACCTCACCACGATAGAGATGCACCATGGCGGTATTGAACTCACCCGCCTTCAGGTGATAGCCACGATACGTCCAAACTGGCTCATTTACCATGCTATCGGATTGATTATTTGTATTTTGATCTGACATTTGATTAATCCTTTATTAAAAGTTGTACAAATAGTTGACAAAGTATAAAATTTGATTTATAATTCTTTTCAATAAGTAGATATTACTTGACAACAGGTAGTATAATGGTAATAAATAAGGATAATTTAATATAAATAGTTTTTAATTATTGGTGGGCAATAGAATTGATGGTCTCCAGCTCATCGTCGTTGTTATCGTTTCGTTCTACAGCCCTTATGATAGCACAGTTAGGAGTGACATGAAGAACAGTACAACGAAGTGGATCGCTCGTTATGAAGTGAAAGATGTAGACCTTGACGAGCTGGAACTTGATACTGATGTGGACGAGGTCGAGGAAGAAGAAACAGAACTTGAGTGGGCCGTAATGGAGAATCAGACTGTTGATAGTGCCGAGCTAGAAGACGACGCCGACTTGCTTGAAGAAGAACGCGATCCCGCGGAAGAAGGGGAATTCGACACGGTAGCCCACTACTTCCGTGAATCGGCGCGCCACAAGCTACTAGCACCCGAGCACGAACGCGCTCTGACCGAGGCAGTCAAACGCGGAGGAGTGGCGCGGCAACGGTTCGAGCGCAATCGGTCATTAGCACCTGCAACCCAGCAGAAATTGAATCAATCTATCGCGCAGGCCAACGAAGCGCGTGACGAATTGGTGCGTGCCAATGCCCGGTTGGTCATCAGTATTGCCAAGCGGTATCAGAATTTAGGATTACCGCTGATGGACTTGATTCAAGAAGGCAACATCGGATTGCTGCGCGCGATCGATCGGTTTGAGCCGGCCCGCGGCCTGCGACTATCCACTTACGCAACGTGGTGGGTACGCCAGGCCATCAATCGCGCGGTCGCCAACCAGGGGCGCACAGTGCGTCTGCCCGCGTATTTGCAGGATCGTCTCCACAAGATGCAGCGCGTGGCGCAGGATTTGGAACAAACGCTGGGCCGCGCGCCTAACGAAGAAGAGTTGGCCGACATTCTGGAAATTACGCCCGACGATGTGCACTCAATGCGGACCGCAGCCGTGCCAGTGGGTTCCCTAGATGATCCAATTAACGAAGACGACGATGAATCTCCGGTGGCGCAGATTGAAGACACCGAGGTGATTCCGCTGGATGAGTTGGTGGCCCGCCGCATGTTGCGCGAAGCAATGGAACGCGCCTTAGAGGAATTGCCTGCACGTTACGCGATGATTCTGCGCATGCGTTATGGCATGGATGGCGATAAGCCCCGCACGTTGGAGTACATCGCCCAGAAATTAAACCTGAGCCGTGAGCGCGTGCGCCAAATTGAACGCGATGCTTTTTCGCGGCTGCGCCAGCAGGATGACATTCGCAAGCAGCGCCTGCCCATGGCGGCTTGATTCGAGCAGCCCAACCATAGTTATGATTTAACGCTCGCCGCCGGCGAGCGATTTAGACCAACCCTGAGATCGTGACACGCGCACTGTTGAAACTAGCGCGCGGGGCATGGGGATGCCGGGCATAGTAATGCCTTAATCACGGTTGACGGATAAAGTCTAAGAGCCAGCCCATAGCGGCCCAAGGGATCGACCTGCCGGACGAATAATCCGGCAGGTCTTTTTTATCGCGACACAGAGCGCAGCACTTGGAAGAGGATGTCGCCGTGGCTCTGGATGTTCTCCGGGCGCAATTGATCGATCGACGCCCAGCGAGGCGCATCGACCTCATCATCCTCAATCTGATCATTAGACGCCAGATCGAACGTGAGCGGCTTACACAAATAGAAGAACAGTAAACCATGAAAGGCAAAATCAAGCGGATCGTAGTAGAAGAAATCTTCTTTGAAAGCGACAAACCGTTCGATCTCAATTTCAAGCCCGGTCTCTTCGCGCACTTCGCGGCGTAAAGCGTCTTCCAGCCGCTCATCAATCTCGCTGCCACCGCCGGGTAAGAATAATTTACCCGTGCTGCGCATGTTGAGCAGCAGCACGCGATCCTCATGCCGGATGATGGCGTAGGCGCTGGGGCGAAAGATCAAACGATCGGACGGAAGCAGAATCTTCTCGTCGAACAGGGTTCCACATTCAACCATAGACATGCGCTGCTGGCTCCTCTCTTTCATACTCATGTATGATTTCACAGTGTGCGGTCACATTCTCCAGAAATGAACGGCGCAATCCTTCGTCCGTGATTTTAGCGGCGCGTTCATGCAACAAATGGTAAGCAGTACACAAAACCGCCGAAGCGCGTGGATCAGTGGCAGCGCATAAGACCCGGTAACATGTCATGTTAACCCGGAACGAATCATTGATACCGGGTAGCGGGTTAGCTGCCTCCAGGTGCGGCAAGATTTCCTCAATGCGAGTCAGCGCCAGAGTGAGATCTCCTTGCGCCAGCGCAAGGCGTGCCAGTCCAGCCAGGGGCTCCACTGCCAAGACAGGATGCTTCAACTCGCACTGTAGCACCCAAGCCAGTTGATAGACCTCGGCCGCTTCAGTCAACCGGCCCAGTTCGACCAGTGCATGTCCCGAGTATGTCCACGCGCGCGCCTGCTCGGCCCGGTCACCGGTTTCCTGAATGATAGGCACCGCTTGTTGACTATATGCGAGAGCTGCTTCGTGATTCTCGAGCAAATGGCAGAGCAAGCTCATATCCAACAGCACATACACCTCGCTGTGCCGATCCCCGATCTCACGATCGAGGCGCAGGGCTTGCTTGAACAAGTCTTGTGCATGTTGATAGTCACCCTGCCGCAGCGCGTTGACGCCCAGGTTGTTGAGCGCCAGCGCTACGTGGTTCCGCGAGTCTATGGCGTAGGCCAACTGCAAGGCTTGCTCGTAAAACGCCTGCGACGCAGACAACTCGCCCTGCTCGACCAGCGCCGCTCCCACGTTGTGCAGCGACCCGCACTCGCCCCGCCGGTCGCCAATCTCGCGCCTGAGCCGCAAGGCTTGCTCGTGAAAGGCCTGTGATGCGCTATAGTCACCTTGGTGATAGGCCACGTAGCCCAGGCTGCCAATCGTCTGGCCTTCGCCCAAACGATTGCCCATCTCGCGGTAAAGGCGCAAGGCTTGCGCGTGACAGGCCTGAGCTTCGGCATAGTTGGATTGGTCGCAAGCGAGCTGCCCCAGGCTGCGCAGACTGTCGGCGGCAACCTGTGACAGGCCGGCGGTTCGCGCCAGCGCTAACGCGCGCTCCAGATGAATCCGCGCTCCTGTAAAATCGCCCTGCATTACCAGCGTTTGTCCCCACCAACGCTGCCCGGCCGCTTCTAGCTCGATCGTATCAAGCGCCTGCGCCAACTCGACGGCTTGTTGTGTGGCAGCCAGCGCAGCGGTATAGTCATTGACCAGGTATGCGGCGCTCGCGCGGCGCACTGCCACCTCGGCCCGCCACCGATCATTGCCTTCGTGTTCAGCTAACTCTTGCAAAGTAATCAACTCTTGACGCTGAGCCTGGCGTTTACCCAGAACTCGATACACCTGCTCACGGACCAGCAACAACGTGTAGCGTTCGGCGCGGTGCGTCTCTGTCCCCGCCAGCAAGTCAAGCGCGTGATCGAGGTGTGGCTCGGCCTGGACGTACAAGCCGCGCTTGATCAAGAACGGATGCAACGCCAGGATGCCACGAATCAGATCGTCGTACAGGCGCTGATCGAATGCAACCTTGAGCGCAGCCAACAGATTCTCGCGCTCCCGATCGAGCTGGTCGTCGTTTGCGGCGTGCTCTTGCGCGTATTGAACCAGGCAGCTCGTCCAGCAAGCGAGCGCCGTTGGATCGGGCGTGTCCATCCGCGCGTAGTCGGCAATAGTCTGATGCAGGGTATAGCGATCGTTGCCAACGCTTTCCACCAGGCCGCTGTCCACCAACGCATCGAGCACATCCACTGGCGCATGCGTTGCTGCCAACGCCACCCCTTCTGAAAAGGTGTTGGGCTTGGGAGGAAAGAACGCCAACTGGCGCAGCACGGCACGTGCAGGCGCGTCCAGCGTCTCGTCACTGACGCCAATGACCGCCTGCAGGGACAGTGACATATCGAGCGGCAGATCAACGCGCTGTTCCAATAGCGACAGCGGCTGCGCCAATTGCAGACGTACCTCGGCCTCACGCAATTGAACGAGCGCCACACGCAGTCGGCGCGCTTGAGCACCGTGACTGTGCTTGCGCAAATATCCACCCACCAGGATCAGCGCCAGTGGCAATCCGCCAACCGCCTGAACCAGTGCGCGGGCCTCGTCTGGTTCTGCTTTCACGGCTTGCGGCGCGATCTGGGTGAGCAGGCGCAACCCTTGAGCGAGATCGAGCTCGCGGGTGGGCCAGCTGCCTTCACCGGCAAAGTCTAATGCAAGGTTAGGCAGGCGCGTGGTGAGGAGGTAGGCGCAGTTGGGGCCGCCCACTTTGAAAGCCAGCGCCTCGGCGAGTTGCCAGGCGTCGTCAATGACCAACAACATCTGGCGCAACCCGATAGCCGCGTGGATGGCCTGAGCACGTTGAGCCTGATTCGTGTGTCGGGCAATTTCAGCGGCGGACACACCCACGGCCATAGCCCATAGCCCTAATAAGGCCATCACGTCCGGCCCGCGCCCCAGCCCGGCCCATAACACGCCGTCCGAAAAATGCGCCAGCAGTTCAGGCGTGTGCGCCAGTTCGATCGCCAGCGCCGTCTTGCCCGCGCCCGGCAGCCCTTGCAGCGCGATCAACCCATGCGGGTTGTGCAACAACCGATGTTGGAGATCGGCAAACAAGTCGTCTCGACCGACAAGCACGTGCGCGGGGCGCGGCGGCGCAAGAAACGGAATGATCAAGCTATTGGGGGTTAGCCCACCCGATCGGTCTGAGCTGGCCGCTTGTTCTTCCCATTTGCACAGCACATCGGCCACCGCCTGCAGGGCTTGTTCTTGTTCGGCGAAATAGGTGCGACGCGAGACGTGAAGTTCGCCCGCCACAAAATCTGGAGCGCGACCGTGTAGATATTGCCCGGTCAAGATGAGGTAGGGCCGCCAGCGTCGATCAGTCAGATCGGGTTGGTCGGCAGCCGGTTTCAGCGAATCGATGGCGGCGCGCAGCACTTCTTGCAGCGCCAACCCACGGCCGACCGGCGCATCCGAATAACCTTCGGCCTGCCGCCGCGCCTGCGTAATGTTCAGATCGGCCAGAGATTGCGCGCCCAGCGTCTGGATCGAATCCCACGCACGCAGCGCGCGACGGACGGCTTCACGGCTAAAGGCAGTCGTTTCAACAGCGCTCATATGCGCTAACCTCTCCAATTTTCTGCACTAATTCTGCACTACGACCCGTGGGACAAGCGTATTATACAAGCAGAAGGTGCCGGGCGGCTATGGGACATTACACCTCCGAAGACTATCAAACTTTTATCCGGCAGCATCTGGACGCGCGGTCGCCGTTGCTGGTCGAGCAGCTCAGAGCCATCGTACGCCAGCGCTTTCATCCGCGCGTGAGCCAGTTGCGCATCGAGGTACTGCCCGGCGGGCTCATGGGCCAATTGCCGCTCACGATCTTCATGCTGGATGCGGCCAACTTCCATGTGCTGCACAACGGCGATGCGTTTCCGCTGCGGCTGTTGGAAGAAGTGGAGCACATCATTCCACTGGCAGAAGCCGAATGGATCAGGCAATATGATGAAGCCGGCGTCGAAACAATCGAGGTGGAACTGCAAACGCTCATCGCGTGGGTGGCGGCGTGTTGGATCGAAGCGGGCGGGCACAAGTTTTCTCTCGCCGCCTTGATCGGTATTCGCGGCGATATTGAATCGTTTGACCTCAAAGAAGGCTGCTGGGTATTGAGCACGTCACCTGTTTGAGGTATCGATACAAACTCTGCGAGGTATTGGAATCCTCGCTAATCTATCAGGAGCGTAGGGTATGATCATTCACACACCGTCTTTCATCCGTAAGCTGTTGCCTGGTCTCATCGTCGTGGCGCTGTGGTGGTCGTCAACGACAGGGTTCGCCGCGCCTGCTGCGGTCAATCAATGGACGAACACCGGCAACCTGATCACCGCGCGCGACGGTCATAGCGCCACACTGCTGCCCAACGGCAAGGTCTTGATCACCGGCGGATACAACACCGACGGCGGAGGTCAGGTTATCGCCAGTGCCGAGTTGTACAACCCGGCCACGGGCGTTTTTACCAACACCGGTTCAATGCAGTTCGCGCGTACCGGCCACACCGCCACGCTGTTGCCCAACGGGCGGGTGCTCCTCGCCGGCGGCTGGTCGGGCAGCAGCTACCTCGCCAGCGCCGAAGTATATAATCCCGCGTCCGGCATTTCCGGTCTTACCGGCAACATGAACATCGCACGCGGCTATCACACGGCCACCCGCTTGCAGAACGGATCGGTGCTAGTCGCGGGCGGCAACCTCACTCAGACTGAGTTGTACAATCCCGCCACAGGCGTTTTTACTTACACTGGCGCAATGAAGACGGCGCGCGTGGGGGCCACAGCCACGCTGCTGCCAAACGGCAAGGTGCTCGTCACAGGTGGGGAAAGAGCAAGCACTACGCTGACCACCACCGAGGTATATGATCCGGCCAGCGGCAATTGGAGTGATGGCGGCAACCTGGCGGTGCAACGCGCCTTCCACACGGCCACCTTGCTGCCGAATGGCAAAGTGCTCATCGCCGGCGGACGCAAAGGCGGCACCGATTACGCTACCGCCGAACTATACGATCCGACTACCAATCTCTCGACCGCAACGGGCAGTTTCACCACGGCGCGCAATGGTCACAACGCCACCTTGCTGCCCACCGGCCGCGTACTTATCGCGGGCGGGTTTCATAGCAGCGCATTGGACAGCGCCGAAATCTATGATCCCAACACGGGTACTTGGACAACCACAGACAGTTTGAATACCGGACGCGGCTCGTACACGCTCACAGCACTGCCGACCGGCCAGGTGCTGGCGGCGGGAGGTCGCAGTAGCGGCATCACCGACCTTGCCAGCGCGGAGCTATATGACGTGGGAGTGGGCTGGCGACCAACCGGAAGCATGAACACCGAACGCAATGAACCGAGTGGGACGTTGTTGAAAAATGGTCTGGTACTGGTTGCGGGCGGCTATCGTGGCGGCCTGCTGAACACCGCCGAACTCTACAATCCAACAACAGGCCAGTTCACTCCCACCGGGAATCTGATTGTAGGGCGTGCCGACCACCACGCCACCTTGCTGGCCAATGGCAAGGTCTTGCTGACGGGAACTAACCCCGAAGCATCCTCCACCAGCGCCGAAGTCTACGATCCAGGTGTCGGCACATTTGCTGCGACCGGGAATCTACAAGTGGCCCGCAACACCAGTCATACGGCGACCCTATTGCCGAACGGCAAGGTGCTGATCGCGGGTGGACAAGATTCCGGCGCTTATCTTGCCAGCGCTGAGTTGTACGATCCAGCCACTGGCTCTTTCACAACCACCGGCAATCTGAACACGGCCCGCACCTCTCATACTGCCACGCTACTCCCCAACGGCAAAGTGCTGATTGCTGGAGGTCGAGCGACTAATGGACAATGTGTGGCAACGGTTGAGCTATACGATCCGGCCACCGGCACCTTCACCCTCACAGGCCAGATGCGGCTGTCCCGCAGTTCCCACACAGCGACACGGTTACCTGATGATCAGGTGCTATTCGTCGGCGGGTATAATTCAAGTTCGCGCGCTGAAGCGGAGTTGTACGACCCGGATACCGGCGAGTTCACGCCCACGGGCAATTTGAATCAAGCCCGTTCTGAACATCAGGCCGCGCTTCTGCCCGATGGCAAGGTACTCGTCGTCGGCGGACTGGATGACAGCTTTTACCCGGCGACTCTCGCCAGCGCCGAGATTTACGATCCGGCTAACGGCATCTTTATGCCGACGCAGTCCATGCGTGAGCCACGCTGGCAACATATGCTTATTCAACTTCCCAACGGCCAGGCACTGGCCGCAGGCGGCAACAACCCGTTCACCAGCGCCGAACTGTACGGCGATGATCCTGCACCTTTCGTGTCAGATGTGATTAAAGCCGGTCTGCACGATCAGGCCATCGCCTTCAGCGCCGCCGACTTCGTCAATCACTTTGCCGATCCCGACACCGACGTGTTGACCAAAGTGCAGATTCGTTCGCTGCCCGAGCACGGCACGCTCACCCTCGACGGATCGCCCATCGTCACCAACACCGAGGTGCCGACCAGCAGTCTGGGCACGCTGGTCTATATGCCTGTCGCGGGCTGGGCGGGTGTGGATGCTTTTGCCTGGAATGGATCGGATAGCGCAGCTTACGCTGTCGCGAATGCTCAAGTCACACTTACCATCACCAGCAGCGAGAATATGCCACCCATCGCCAATAACGACACCTATACCGGCACCGAAGATCTGCCACGCAGCGTGAGTGCGCCCGGCGTGTTAAGTAACGACAGTGACATCGAGGGCAATCCCCTCACCGCTGCACTCGGCAGCGGTGTCACGCACGGCACGCTGAGTCTGCGCGCCGACGGCTCGTTTGTTTACACGCCCACGCTCAACTTCTTCGGAACGGATACGTTCACCTATCGCGCCAACGACGGCCTGTCGGTATCCAACCTCGCCACGGTTACGCTCAATGTCGGCGCCGTCAATACTGCGCCGACAATCTCCGACATTCCCGATCAACTGGCTGAACGCGGCCAGACCCTCGGCCCGATCGCGTTTACCGTGAACGATGTGGACACGCCACTCGATTCGCTGACGCTGGTGGCGCAATCCTCCAATCCAACGCTGCTGCCGATCAGTTCGATCACGTTGGGCGGCAGCGGTGCCAGCCGATCGTTGACCTTGACCCCCACAGCCGGACTCACCGGCACGGCGACGATCACCGTCACCGTCAGCGACGGCTTGCTCAGCAACTTCGACACCTTCAATCTCACCGTGGTGGCGCAACTCAAGCGGGTGTATCTGCCGTTGATCAAGAAATAGCCGCTGCGTCAGCGCTGGCAGGTTTTCTTACAAGACCTGCCAGCGCTACCCAATTTCCGCACCAATTCCGCCCTGCGGCAAGCGCGACAATCGGTTTCATCCGCGGGTGAACCACCTGCGCATCGAAGTTCGGCCCGACAGTCTCATCGGCGCAGTACCGCTGCTGGTCTTTACTCTGGACGAAGCGAATTTCCATGTCATGCACAATGGTGCTCCCTTTCCGCTGCGACTGCTGACCGAAGTGGAGTACGTCATCCCGCCCACGGCAATCGATCTGGTCAAACGCTTCGACGAAGCCGGCGTTGAAACGATCGAGGTAGAATTGCAAACGCTCATCGCGTGGGTGAGCGCGTGCTGGCGTGAGGCGGGTAGGCGCGAGTTTCCCCTCGCCGCCTCGATCAGCATTCGCGGCAATATTGAGTCGTTTGATCTGAAGCACATGGGGTCAGTCCCTGAATCTTGCATTTCACATTTGGAGGTTTTCATGTCACGCATCATTCGCTTTAACATTCCGTTGTTTATCGCCGTTTTCTTGTTGACCGTGGCGTTCGGCGTCACTCACGTGCGCGCCGCCGCCGCCCCTCTCGCGCCGAACGGACAAGGCACCAATACCGAGGGCCTTGCCCCGATCAGCCTGCCCTTGAACGTCTCTCCCGATTGGTGGGCCGCTGTTCAGGAAGACATCCGCCAGAGCGCATCTTCCCCCGTCAGCCTTTCCGCCGCCGCCAACTGGACTGTTGTAAGTGACTTTGGCGGCGCTCAACTTGGTTACTCAATGGCCACCGCCGGGGACGTGAATGGCGACGGTTACAGCGATGTCATCGTCGGCGCACCGTATTACAACAATGGACAGATGTCCGAGGGACGGGTTTACGTCTATTACGGCTCGGCCAATGGCCTGTCCACGACTGCCAATTGGATAGCAGAAGGCGGGCAGGCTAACGCTGATCTTGGCATCTCCGTCGCTGCTGCCGGGGATGTGAATAACGATGGCTACAGCGACATCATTGTTGGCGCTGATGGTTATGATGGTAAGGGCGCGGCCTTTGTCTGGCATGGCTCGGCCTCCGGGCTGTCGTGCGGCGCGGGCTGCCCGGTATCGCCAACCAGCGCCAATTGGAAGCCGGTGAGCGATCAATCCGGATCCAAGTTTGGTGTTTCGGTGGGTACCGCCGGCGATGTGAACGGTGACGGTTATAGTGATGTGATCGTGGGAGCCAGCGGATACGACAACAATGCGATCGCCGATGCCGGGCGTGTTTTCGTGTACAACGGCTCGTCGAGTGGTCTGGTTGCCACGCCCGGTTGGAGCGCGCTGCACGATCAGGCCGGGGCCAATTTCGGCAACGCCGTCGCCACCGCCGGTGATGTGAATAGCGACGGGCACAGCGACCTCATCGTCGGGGCGTATCATTACGATGACGGTGCTGCGGCGGATGAAGGAGCGGTTTATATCTACTACGGCGACCTTACGTGCGGTGGAGGTTGCCCGGTGAACGCTGCCAGCGCGGCCAGCTGGCACCATTACATTGGCGGCGATTACCCCGATGCCCGGTTTGGCAATTCGGTCGGCACGGCGGGCGATGTGAACGGGGACGGTTATGCCGACGTGATCATGGCCGCCATGATCTTCCGGTCTGCTTACAACGGCGAAGGAGTGGTGGCGGTCTATGCCGGTTCGGCGGCCGGCGTGGGTGCTGCCCCGATCTGGTCTGCCCTCGGCGGTCAGGAAAACGCCTTCCTCGGCAGCTCGGTCAGCACGGCGGGCGATGTGAACGGCGACGGCTATGCCGATATCATCGTTGGCGCGGCAGGTTATAGCTACTATAAAGGTGCCGCATTTGTCTGGCTCGGTGCAGCCGACGGGTTGGGGCCGATCGGCAGTCCCGCCAATGCCGACTGGAATGCAGTTTGTCCAGTATCAACGGCCATGTGCTCGTTTGGACGTACAGTCGGCGTGGCTGGCGATGTCAATGGCGATGGTTACAGCGACGTTGTCATCGGGGCGGTGTCTTATAATACGCTGAACGACGGCGCGGCCTTTGCCTTCTATGGCGCTCCGGATGGACTGGCAGCTGTCTCCGGCTGGATCGGCGAGAGTGACCAGGTCGGGGCTACCTTCGGCCAGTCGGTGAGCAGCGCTGGGGACATTAACGGTGACGGTTATGCGGATGTGATCGCAGGCGCGCCATTCTATGACGCCAGCCCCACCCTCACTGACGCCGGGCGAGTCTATGTTTACTACGGGGCAACCAATGGCCTTTCGGCTTCTTCCGCCTGGATCACCCAAACATTGACCGGTGACCAGGCCGGCGCCGACTTTGGCCTGTCGGTCGGCGCGGCCGGCGACGTAAACGGCGATGGCTACGGCGATGTCATTGTTGGAGCCTTATTCTATGACGCCGGCGGCATCACCGATACCGGGCAGGCTTCTGTGTATTACGGCTCGGCCGTAGGGCTTTCGGCCACTCCCGCCTGGACGGTCTCGGGCGAGCAGGCCGGAGAATCCCTGGGAATTTCGGTTGGCACGGCAGGCGATGTGAACGGCGACGGGTACAGCGATGTCATCGTCGGCGCTTATCATTACGATAATGGTGCGCTGGCAGACGCCGGGTCGGTTTTTGTCTATTACGGCTCGGCCGCCGGGCTTTCAACCACCCCCAACTGGAGTGCCATCACCACTCAGGCAGGCACCAATCTCGGCAACATCGTTGGGACGGCGGGTGACGTGAACGGCGACGGCTGCAGCGATATCATCATCGGCGCAAACTTATACGACAACGGGTTGGCCGATGAGGGCATGGCTTTCGTCTTCTACGGTTCGGCGCAGGGGCTGGCGTGCGGCAACGGATGTCCGGTGGCTGCAGCCAGCGCCGCCAACTGGACAGCCAGAGGCAACCAGACTAATGCCTGGTTGGGCAACTGGGTGAGCACGGCGGGGGATGTAAACGGCGATGGGTACAGTGACATCTTCATCGGGGCGCGGCAGTCTGCTGATGACCATACTCAGGAGGGACGGGTGTTTGCCTGGTATGGATCGGCCGCCGGGTTGGGTGCCGCCGGAACCCCAGAAAACGCCGACTGGAAAACCGACGGCAACCAGGATAATGCCCTGTACGGCAACTCGGTGAGCCTGGCCGGAGACGTGAACGGCGACGGTTACAGCGACGTGGTTGTCGGCGCATACCGGTATGATAATGGACAAACGGACGAAGGCCGGGCCTATGTTTATCTCGGCTCAACAGTGGGCCTTACGACGACGGCCAACTGGACAGCCGAGAGCGATCAGGCCAATGCACTCTTTGGCTCTTCCGTGAACACTGCCGGCGATGTGAACGGCGACGGGTTCGCCGATGTTATCGTGGGCGCACGCGCGTACGACAACGGCCAAGTCGACGAGGGTCGCGTCTACCTATACTATGGCGGCGGGGGGCGCGGGGTGGCGCTGACCCCGCGGCAGATGCGCACCACCAGTGCGACGCCGATCGCCCTGTTAGGGTTGTCCAATGCCTCCAACTCGGTGCAGTTCTACCTGACAGGACATACCCCCCTGGGCCGCGGAGATGTCAAACTACGGTGGCAGGTGGCCCCCCTGGGAACGCCGTTCACCGCCACAATCGGCGTGATCAGTGGCAGCGCAATTTGGAAGAATACGGGTATCGAAGGGGTTGCCCTCGCCCAGATCGTCACCGGTTTGCGGGGGCACACCCATCACTGGCGTGTGCGCCTGCTCTACCCTGCCAGCAATCGCCTGGGGCAGCCAGCCGGACGTTGGCTGACGATTCCCTGGAATGGCTGGAACGAAGCCCGCTTCCGCACCCCCAACAGCGCGCCTGTGGCCCATGACGACAGCGTCACCACAACCGTGAACACGCCGATCACCATCGCCGTCACCTTTAACGACAGTGACATCGATGGTGATACGTTGACCGTCACCGGTGTAACTAGCCCCACTCACGGGACGGCGGCCATCAAGAATGGGACAACCGTGGTGTACACCCCCACCGTTAATTACACCGACTCCGACGCGTTTACTTACACCATCAGCGACGGACACGGCGGCACGGCTACGGCCCAAGTCATACTCACCATCACCAGCAGCGGGAATACGCCGCCTGTGGCCAATAACGACACCTATACCGCCACCGAAGATCTGCCGTGCAGCGTGGGCGCGCCCGGTGTGTTGAGCAACGACAGTGACGTCGAGGGCAATCCCCTCACTGCCGTACTCGGCAGCGGTGTCACGCACGGCGCGCTGAGTCTGCACATCGATGGCTCGTTTGTTTACACGCCCACGCTCAACTTCTTCGGAACGGATACGTTCACCTATCGCGCCAACGACGGCCTGGCGCTATCCAACCTCGCCACCGTCACACTCAATGTCGCTGCTGTCAATAATACGCCGACGATCTCCGACATTCCCGATCAACTGGCTGAACGCGGCCAGACCCTCGGCCCGATCGCGTTTACCGTGAACGATGTGGACACGCCGCTCGACGTGCTGACGCTGGCGGCGCAGTCATCCAATCCAACGCTGCTGCCTGTCAGTTCGATCACCTTTGGCGGCAGCGGCAGTGCTCGATCTGTCGCGCTGGCCCCCACGACCGAACTCACCGGCACGGCGACGATCACCGTTACCGTCAGCGACGGGCTGCTCAACAGCTTCGACACCTTCAAACTCACCGTGGTGGCGCAACTCAAGCGAGTGTACTTGCCGTTGATCAAGAAATAGTCGCCCTTCTGAGTTGAGGGGGAAGGCCTTGCGAGGGTTGAACTCAAGGATAGTCGAACGCCGCTGAACCCCTCGCAAGGTCGAGCACAATCCCGTTCAAGCCGGAAGAGACTCAGTAGTCATCATCAACGGCGTTCACCACCGCCCATGAAACGCTCCGCTCCCCGTCCCCGGAGGGTGCCCTCGCGGACGAGGGCTGGGAGCATTTTCAAGTCAGTCATCATCAACGGCGTTCACCACCGCCCATGAAACGCTCCGCTCCCCGTCCTCGGGGAGCGCCCTCGCGGACGAGGGCTGGGAGCACTGGTAAACCATCACCAATTCCTTCGGCTTCGACATGCTATAATCTTCTTAACCTACCCACTCTCAGGAGAACCCATGCAAGTCGATACGATCCTCGCGCACGGCACTGTGATTACCATGGACGATGCGTTTACGTTGATCAACGACGGAGCCGTAGCGATACGCGGCGACGCGATTGCGGCCATCGGCTCCGCCGATCAGATTTTGCGCGACCACACGGCTGATGTGATTGTCGATTGCCACCACTGTGCCATCATGCCCGGCCTGGTGAATGCGCACACCCACGTGCCAATGACGCTGTTACGCGGCCTGGCCGATGACCTACGGTTGGATGTCTGGCTAATGGGCTACATGATGCCCGTCGAGCGCGAGTTTGTGACGCCGGACTTCGTGTGCCTGGGCACGCTGCTCGGCTGTGCCGAGATGATCCGATCGGGGATCACCGCATTCGCGGATATGTATTACTTCGAAGATGCCGTCGCCGAAGCGACGGTGCAGGTCGGGCTGCGCGGTGTGCTGGCTCAAACGATCCTGAAATTCCCCGCGCCCGATGCGGCTTCATACGAAGATTCCATCGAATCTTGCCGCCTATTCATCGAGAAGTGGAAGGGCCACGCATTGATCGTGCCAGCCGTAGGACCGCACGCGCATTACACCTGCCCGCCGGAAGTGCTGGAGGCGTGCGTGGCGCTGGCAACCGAATACCATGTACCGCTGCACACGCATGTATCCGAGACCGCGCTGGAAGTGGAAGACAGCCGCAAACAGCATGGTATGCCGGTGGTACCCTGGATCAGAAAGTACGGTTTGCTGGAAACACAGTTGATTGCCGCGCACTGCGTGCATGTGGACGCCGGTGAGATGCGCACGCTGAAGAACGCCGGGGCGGGTGTGGTACACAATCCATCCAGCAATCTGAAGCTAGCCAGCGGCATCGCGCCGGTAAAAGAAATGCTTGAGTTGGGCGTAAAGCTGGGCATCGGTACGGACGGCACGGCCAGCAACAACGATCTGGATATGTTCGAAGAAATGCGACTGGCGTCATTCCTGGCGAAGGGCGCGACGCACGATCCGCTCGTGGCACCCGCGCGCACGTCGTTGATGCTGGCGACCATTGGCGGAGCGCGCGCCATCCACCTCGATCACCTGACCGGCTCGCTCGAGTTGGGCAAACGCGCCGATATCGCCGTGGTCGATCTGACCGGCCTGCACAATACGCCGCGCTTCCACCGCGAACCAGAGATGGTCTATTCGCAACTGGTGTACGCTTGCAAGAGCAGCGACGTGCGTGACGTGTGGTGCAACGGTCGGGCGTTGATGCGCGATCGGGTGTTGTTGACCATCGATCTGCCGACGGTGACGGCGCAGGCGCAGGACATCGCGCAGCAGATCGATACGTTCTTGATCAATCGCGAAGGGAACCTGCTGGACAAGTTGATTGTAATCGGCGGCTTGAACCAGGAAGAGATGTTTGAAGTGCAGGTGAAAGTGGCGATCGAGGATCCCGCTGCGATCGCTCGGGCGTTGAATCAGTCGCCCATTACCATCGCCCGGTCTTCACGGCGCAATCAGTATGACACGTACTTCTTGTTCGCCGATCCACAGCAAGGGCGCGTGCGCTATCGTGAAGACGAAATCCTGGGCCAAAACGGCGAAGTCGCCGAGTCGCGCTATTTGCTGACGTATACGCAGCCCGCCAAGGAACGCGAGTTCGCGCAGTCGATCTTGCTGTCCCGCGCGCGCTTTACGGCCCGCGCCGATCGCTCGCTGCGCTTCTACCGGGAATACTTCCGTGCGACCAGCGAACGCACGATCGATAAAGAACGACAGCGCTATCACATCGTCTATAAAGAAACCGAGTTCATGGTCAACGTCGACCGGATGACGGAGCCGGCATTGCCCGGTTATTTCATGGAGATCAAGAGCCGCACCTGGACGCGGCGCGATGCGGAGAAGAAGGCGGAACTGATTTACGAACTGTTAGCGATTCTACCGGTGGATGTGGGAAAGATTACGCGCACGGAGTATGTGGAGATTTAGAGGTTGGAAGTTAGAAATTGGAGGTTAGCCGACGGGCCTGATTTCGTTCAGACGAATCAGGCCCGTTGTCATGTGTCACATGAAATTGAGAACACCCAACGTTCGGCGTCAGCCACGCACTACCGATAGAGACCTCACAGGTTTTAATGGGCTGTCTGATCTCGCTCACGGGCCGTAGTGAGTGACGATCAACCTGCACCAGATCGTTACTCAAAACCTGTGAGGTCTTGAGCGGCTGCACGCCGTGTTGGGCGCAGCCAGCGGAGCACGGGTGTTGCCAGCCAAACTCCGCCCCGTGGACCGCCTGATCGCTCCACGGCTGGGAGAGATCGAAACCGGAGTGCTCGAAAACGAGGCGCGTGCCCTCGCCGTCAGATTCGAGTCGGAAGGACAAAGGCACATCCCACAAAATCAAACCACTCGCTGAATTGACGATCGTCCATCCTCACGCCGCCGGACTGGATATTGGGGCGCGCGAGATCTGGGCGTGTGTGCCCGCGTCGAGCAGCCCCGATCCGGTGCGGGTCTTCGAGCCCTTCACGCCCGACTTACACGCCCTGGCCGACTGGCTGATCGCCTGCGGCGTGGACACCGTCGCGATGGAATCCACCGGCGTCTATTAGATTCCGATCTTTGAAGTGCTCGAGACGCGCGGCCTCAAAGTGTTTTTGGTCAATAGTTGGCACCTCAAGCATGTGCCCGGCCCGCTCCGCGAGAGCGACATGCTCCGCGCAGCGTGCCAATGAATCCAACAGTTGCACAGCCTGGGCTTATTGCGTGCCTCATTCCAACCCGACGCTGAGATGATCGCCCTGCGCGCTTATCTGCGCCATCGCGCGGCGCTCATTCAGCATCGCGCGCCGCACACGCGAAGCGTGCACATGCAGAAGGCGCTGCAGCAGATGAACTTGCAGTTGCCCTTAGTCCTAAGTGACATTATGGGTGAGACGGGCCAGCAGATTATCCGTGCCATTGTCGCGGGCGAATGTGATCCGCTTACCCTAGCGCACTTCCGCTCCCCCAACTGCAAGTTCAGCGAGGACGAGATCGCCAAGGCCCTGACCGGTACCTGGCAGTCCAAACATCTCTTTGCCCTCAAGCAATCGCTGGAACTCGTCGATTTCTACACCCGCCAACTGGCCAGTGCGACGCCGAACTCGAGCGCCAATTTGCCACCGTCAAGCCGCGTTGGGAGGCGCCCGCAGAACTGCCCGCCCTCCCCAAAGCCAAGGTGAGCTCTCGCAGCAAGAATGGGCCAACCTACAATGCCCGCATCGAACTCTTCCGCATTACGGGCGTCGACCTGGTCGCCATTAAAGGTATCAGTGCCTCACCAGCGCAAACGATGATCACCGAGGTCGGCATGGATATGAGTTGCTTCCCCACCGAGAAGCACTTCTGCTCGTGGCTGGGGTTGGTGCCGCATCATGAAATCTCGGGCGGTAAGATTCTGCGCAATCACACGCTGAAGACCGACAACCGGGCGGGCCAGGCCTCGCGGAGCGGCCAGGCTGCCGCCTGCGTCATCCGCAGCGACAGCGCTTTCGGGGCCTTTTACCGCCGCAAGAAAAGCCAACTCGGACCGATGCAAGCGCTCGTCGCCACCGCGCACAAGATCGCGCGCACCGTCTATCACTTGCTCAAAGACAAAACGGCCTATCACGATGTCGGAGCCAAAGCCTATGAGTAACAGGCCCAGGATCGCGATTTAGCCCATTTGCGCAAGAAAGCGGCCAAACTCGGCTACACCCTGACGTTGGAAGCGTAAGTTCCAACCGCCGCCCTCAGCACGTTATCAGCCTGGCCCTGCCAGGTTTTTTAGGTTGAACCGCTCGTCAATCCAACGCCTCACACTTCTGCCTCAACGCATATTAACTCGGCTTGTCGCTCGTTCCGCTCGGTTCCGCGTTGACTCGGCCCACCTTTTTCAGCCGGACACCGTGATCAGTTTCTCAGGACGCCGTGTTGGGCGGCGGTTAATACTGCGTCTGTCCCGTGTCATTCGGAGTAAGTGACGACGGGTTTCTAAATTGCTCTCTGGTTGTTCTCGATGCCACCAGCAACAAAGTACCCTGCTGTGAACAAACTCCCGACGATCACGGGCAAAATCAGTAATGGTATTATCTGAATCTTGGCTATGCTTTCGACTGTTATCAAGTAAATTGCGGAGGCTTCCATCCCAACGGTTATCAATACGGTCAATAGAAGAATAAAGCGCCTTTGGACAGGTTTTTGCAGTGTCCAGATGAGAAGGATAGTCCAGGCAAGCATGAATATTCCTGCGTGAAATAAGAGATAAATCGCCACAGGTGTAAGTGTTTCTTCAGATAAGCCAATTGAGTTGAGCATAATGTTTGGAAACAGATAAAGAAACACATTGATGCCATCGAGAATGATACCTGCCCAAAGGCAGAATTTTACGAATTTGGTCTTTCTGTCCATATTGATATTCTCCTTGATTTGTTACGAATCTGTCATGCGTAATATGTCGGCACAGCCGCCCAACGGTTGGTGTGAGCCGCGCCCACCCGCCCCCCGCTAGCAGGACGCGCTCGAATCACCGATACCTGCGCGGGCAAGGCACGATGGTTGAAAGCGCCAGGGTGGGCGTCGGCTCCACACAGGGTTGGGCTGTGA